>CAZJVB010000032.1:0-28930 GCA_964549435.1 uncultured Ruminococcus sp. | reverse complement strand
CGCCCCGTTCATCCTCCAAGCGATATTGTATCGCACGGCTGATCTGTCCGAGCAAAGAGAAATAGTTTACAAACATTCAATTCGGCTGATTTAATTTTCAATATTAAATCAGCCGAAACGCCTTTCTTATCCCTGCTTGAGTCCGTGTGCCTGCTTCTTCTCGTCAATAATCCGCTTGAGCTTACAGTCGATGCTGCCATGACCGCCGCCCCGTTCATCCTCCAAGCGATATTGTATCGCACGGCTGATCTGTCCGAGCAAGCGGAGCGATCCCAATGCCGCCGAGTAATTACGGTTGGATTTAATACTGTGTAATAACTGTTTTGCATACTGGTTGCCGTGTTCGGCGGAAGCGGTGAGGTATGCCATTGCTTTTTCATAATCCCATTCCACTTCTTTACCGTAGAGATAGAGTTTACCGAGCAGATATTCTGCATAATTATTTCCGTCCTCGGCGGCGATCTCAAAGTTGAGGATCGCTTTCCCGATGTCTTTGATATTATTCTCGGTCAGACGCAGTTTTCCTGCAAGGTAGGCGGCATAAGGATTATTTTGTGCGGCAGCCCGTTCGAGATAGACGATGGCTTTCTCTAAATCCTGCGTCAACACTTCGCCTTTGCAGTACAGCTTGCCGAGAAGATACTGCGCCGGAGTGAATCCCTTGTCAGCCGATTCGGCGAGCAGTTTCAACGCTTCGGAGACATTCTTCGTGAACAGCTCCCCGTCAAGCAGATTCTTTCCGAGTGTGTACTTGGCATACTTGTTGCCCTGTACTGATGACTTTCGGAGCAGATCTTCCGCACGAAGCAAATCCTGTTCTACATCTTCGCCTTTTAGCAAAGTTTTGCCCAGCAGATACTCTGCGTATGGATTGCCTTCCGACACAGCTTCCTCCAACCATCGCAGAGCGTAGTCCACATTCTTTTTCACTTCATCACCTCGGAGAAACAGTTTGCCGAGACGGTATTTTGCAGCGCCGCAGCCGAGCCTTGCCGATTCAATAAGAAGTTCAACAGCCCTGGTTGGATTGTAGGACTCACTCTCTTTATCGAGGTGTTCTTTTGCATCGCTGTAATACTTCCACATAAGCGATGTTTTCTCTTTGTCTGTGAGTATTGATTCTGTTTCGCTGTCGGTCGGTTCGGGATCGGGCGCAAGCTGTTCCTCTGCATCCTCTACGGGAGTGCGGTCGGCTACAATATTCATTGCCTCGGCAATCACCATGTTCTGTACCGACTTGAATTCCTTATTTTTCGACAGCGGAATCCTTTCGGGTAAATCGTCCGTGTATGTGCGAATGACCTTTTCCCGTTGTTCGTACCACAAATCATAGAGGGCAGCGATCCGCTCGTCTGTTGCCAGTTCATCCACGATAGCATCTACAATGGCTTTGACGTCCGCTTTCAGGTAGCCGTAGACTTTCTTGCCGTTTGTTTTTGAGAGTCTGTCGGTAAGGCGCAAAAGCAACTCTTCCAGTTTCGGATTGTCATAGATGCCCGCATGGATTTGTCTTACAATCTCTCCTATCCGTTCACGGCTGCTTGATTTCAATTCATCCCTCTGCTCGGTCTGCTTCTCATAAACAGAGAGCAGGTCTTGCGCAAAAATATCCTTTGCCAAAGAAGCACGAAGGGCATTCACACCCTGTTTTGTAAGATAGCCTTCGTTTTCAACCGTCGAATATGCGATCAGATGCACATGAGGATGGTGGCTTTCATTATGAAAAGCGGCGAACCATTTCAGATGCTCCATTAGAATTTTCAAGTTTTCCGAGAGCGCCTGCGTCTGCGTTCGCAGCATATCCCGCCATCGAGTATCTGTATTGAATCCCAACCGTTCCGCATCCTCTCTGCGCAGAGAGATGATTGCCGTCCACACATTGCCACCGTGCAGATTTAGCTCTTCGGACACCTTACTTAACTGTACCTGCACACCGTCATCGGTAAACAGCCCATGTGAACCGAAACGCTCTGCTCTCGGTCGGGTGGCGATATAGTCGGCGTAAGTCTTGCCGTTCATTGCGGTATGCGCATTGTCCTCGATGGCGCGGGTGATGAATTCCGACGCTGATCCTGCCGTTTGCTCTTTCAGATAGTCCTCATACTCCAGCATCCCTCTGCTGTCGGGGAAGTCCCGCAGGATTTTTTCAATCAGCTGCTTTTGTTTTACCGTTGCCGGAGCCAGTTTTTGGGTATTGTCAATTTTGTCTACCCCTTCACGGGTGGCGATATACTTTGCATAGCCGCCCCGTCCGGATTGGGCATTCGGTTTCAGATATTTAAACTTCGTAACGAGCTTTGCCATAGCTTAATTTCCCTGCTGCCAGTCCACCGCATCGCTGAAAGAAAAGTTTCCGTTCAGCCGTTTGACCTCCTTCACACACTCGCCCCGCAGTCTTTCCAGGGACAGCTTATCAATGTCCTGCATGGATGCAAGGACATTCATCATGACTGCCATCTCAACCGACAGCTTGAACAGCATCCGGCTCATGCGGTTGTCGCTCTCCGCAACGATCCCTTTGAGGGTGGAGGTGACCACATTCGGCAGATAGGATTTGTTGTCTTCTGTAGAAAGATAGCCTGCATAGAAAAGTATCGCTTTCTCTATGAACTCGCTTTGCGACGAGCAGTTATTATCTTTGTGAAGTTTCTTTACTAAATCTAACGAAGATTCCTTGATCCAAAGCGCAAATTTACGTTTGGTTTCTTTTCGGTTGTCGCTTTCAGCCATATCAGGCATTTCTCCCTTCTTTTTGTTGTAACCCCTTCCCTGACCCACGGATTTTAGGGGAACGGTCGGCAGTTTCGCTCATTTTGACCCACAGCCCGCCCCCATTCGCTCCAAACCGACCCATAGGAGCGAAAAGGCGAAATCGGCAATATTTTCCGCAAAATCTGCCCTTTTCCCCTTCAAAATCCCGCCTGCGGTAGGCATTGCCGTCCGCTGTAAGCCGAGTCGGGGCACTCTGCGACCCCGACTCTTTCTCCTGCTTGATTTTCGACCCTCGAAAATCTTCCGAAGATTCGAGATATCCGCTCTTTCACAGTTCCGCCAATTTCGCCGAATTACGCTTAATTTGACGGATGCGAGTACTTCTTCGCCCTCACCGTAAAAATTGCCACACAGGGCTTCACGTTGGCTCACGGGGCGTTTCCGTTGCGTCCTGTTTCACCTTTCCTTCGATCCGCTCAAAGAAGCATTCGGTATAGGACAGACCGTTTGACCGAACCGTTCGGTCGAGAACCGCCAGCAGCTCGTCTTCTCGGAAACTCAACGATTCGTTCGGGGCATCGATGCTCTCATAGCAAATCCATTCCGGAGATTCCGGATTGTCCTTGACGAAAACATCATAGCCAAGCACCGGATTACCGCTCTGCGAATAGAGACACAGCTCAATTTTTACACAGCCAGCAGTCAGAGACTGAACCGCCTGCATTTCAAACTGTGCCGAATTCAGTTTTATAATCCGTCTGACCTCACGCTCGGTGAGCAGTTGCTCAAAAACATATCGGTCGCCGAGTTCCTTTTTCAATTCTTTTATTCGTTTCATGCAAACACCGCCTTCAGAATTTCATGCCGTCTGAAAAGTAGAAGGGATCGGTTTCATCGATTTCTTCATCTTCTTCGCTTTCGGTTTCTTCCTCGTCCAAGTCATCATCCTCGTCGCTGTCAAGATCAAAAAGACTTTGCTGCTCGGAGAACCGCACGGCAGAGGAATAAAATTTTTGTGCGCTTGCCCCCACCGCCTGATCGAGTACGTCGGTGTTCAGTCCGCAGTCATTGTACCCCTCATGCACAGTCAAATAGTAACTTGTAGACGGCATCCCGAACCTCATTTTCAGATTCATGATATATACCATCGCGGTCACTTCTTCGCCGTCGATCTGCACAGGTACATTTTGTTTGAAATAGTGGGAGGGGTATCCCTCGTAGCGATCCAGCGACCGCTCATCCTGCGGCTGGATCTCCCACACGGCGACGGGAACGGAAGAACCTTCCTTCGGAGCTATCGTCGCATAGGCGCTGTTCGGGTATCCTTTGAACTGCAGTTCATAGCCGTCGATTGTTCCGATCCCATACAGTTTGGCAGTCGGACAGCGGTATTTCATTTGCCCGAAATTCAGATTGCTGCCATAGGCAACGTAAAGTCGCTTTTTCATTATCTTCTTCCTTTCACAATTTACATCGTCATAGAAAAAGCAGGCGTCTCGTCCTGCTCCTGATCGGATTCTTCATCCCGTTGCTCGATGGCGCTTTCCGCAGCAGGTGTTTCTTCAATCTGCCGCCCTGCCTGTTCTTCGGCAAGATGTTTCGCTGCCAAGCGTTCCTTCTGCGCTTCTGCCTGCGCCGGATCCCGCCATGCAATATTGCCCTCCAGATTTTTCAGCAGATGCTGTCTGGCGGTCTTGAATTCATCACCGATCAGACCGAGCCGCAGGAGCCATGTGCGGAAGGTATACTTCTCGTTTGAACTTTGCGTTTTATTCCGGGACGCGCCTTTCTGTACGAGCGCCTGATGGCTGATGGCAAGGCACAGTTGGATATACGCCTTTACCTCGCCAGCATGAAGAGTGGAATTGAACAGCCTGAACTCAATCGTACCTTTGGAAAATACGCTGTGAAGATTCAAAGCATGGTAGCGAGTGTTATCGTAGTGATCGTTTCTGCCGCTCCTTCCGTTATACCAAAGCGTCTCCAATTCATCCATAGTTCCGGGACGTTTATCGTTGAGCCTGTCAAGAAAGGTTGTATCCGCTTTTTTACAGTAGTTCTCCCGCGCCACATCCACTTTAAGTGTCTTATACAGCAGATCTTCTTTGGATGCCATGATGTTGACGATATTGCGAAGCGTCTTGACATTGTGCGTTGATGCGTCCACATGAATATGAATTCCGCAGGAAGGGTTTACTTTCGCCCCTGCTGCGCGAAGTTTACGGATGATCTCCTGCAGAGGTTCTATATCCTCATACCGACAGATGGGCGAAACAAATTCTACCCTGTAGTCCCCGTTTCTTGACGCTCCTCGCCTTGTTTCAGCATGGATGGAAGAATCGCTTACCACTTTCCATTGCCGACCTTGATCGTCCCGCACAGCATAGGCGTCGTAAAATCCGCCCACATGAGCTGCCGTTGTATGAAAGTAACCGGCGATCACCGCGGCGGCTGCCGCTCTTGTGATGCCGGTCATTTCAATCTCAATTCCAAAGCGTTGGCTTCTCATTTGTCCGCACTCCCGTCCTGAACGGATTCTGTAGGGACAGGCGGCTTGTGCTTCTTTTTCGATTCCGCGGGTTTGGGACTTCCTGCACGGAGATCAATAAAATCCCGCACATTGGCGGGAACGGTTTTCGTATACAGATTCTCCGTGGCAGCAGTCAGTTCGCTCTCAACCGTCTGTCCTTTCTGTTCAAGATACAAACGAAGAGCCGACAGTTTTTCTTCATCGTAGGATAGGGTTATTGTTGCTTTCTTCATGCTCGCACCTCCCTTCACATGGATTGCTCAATTTTTTCGGACACGTCTTTGCAATATTCCGGTTCCAATTCATAGAAATCTTCCGCTCCGCTGTCTTCGGTCAAATACAATAAAATATGACTCATCTCATCATCGACAATGAGAGCGTCAATACCGTTGCGGCTGATCCACTCATCGCTGACGACCTCTAACGGATTCTTGAATCGGATCAGATATTCTGCTTCTTCCTCGGAAACGGCAGAAGGAAGCACCTGTGCCATGCGGGTAACCGCTTCGATCTCTTCGCACCGTGCGATCAGTTCTGCGGGCGTCATTTGCAGCCACCCTGCTTTGTATTCTTCAAAGCAAGAGCGGATTTTCTGTTTCAATTTACTTCTGTTATCCTGCATCGTTTTTCCTTTCATCCTATCAAAAGCGATACTGTTCCATAAATCTGGCGAAATCTTCGACGGCAATATCTGTTCCGAAAGCATCATTCACGGCTTCGACCAGCTGTTCATCCGTCTGATCCTCCGCAAAACAGCCGACCAGCTTATCCGCAAAATCTTTCTCGGAGGCGTGATCGACAAGACCAAGCAGGTATAAGATTTCCGCCTCCTTATAACGGGACTCATAGCCTGCCTCCGTCATTTTAGTTTCAATCACAGACAATGTCTCATCCACACGTTCGAGCTTTTCCCGATCACCCTCGTTCAGATTTTCAATTACCAGATCGGTGAATCTGTCGGTGTCGATCTTTAAGTCGCCGTTAAAAATAGCTATAATCGCTATAATTGGCATGATGATTATAACAATGATCCCGAGTATAATACCGCCGATTGTTTTCCGAACCCGTTTATCCGTAACCAGCATGACGGCGATCTTTTTTAGAGCGGCGGCAACGGTGGCGCTCATTATCTTCCACCCGCTTTCCCGAACAGCGCGGACTTGTATTCCGGTGCGATCACTTGGAGCAGATACCGCTCGTTTCCGCATCGGTAGAGACAAGTTCCTCTTTCGGGGAATTTGATCAACTCAAACTCGCTCGGCTCCACCTGCAGAGCATCCATATACTCCTTCGGATTGATCTGCCCAGCATTGAACAGAAACTGATGCGTAGGGATGCTGAACAGCGGTTTCGTAAACTCCCGGATAGACGGAATGAGAAAATCCTCGATATTCTGACTTGCCAGAATGATCGAGGAGTCCTTCTTTCGCACACGCTTCATGGCGTTGCGGATATATTCAATTGCCGTCATATTCGTAAGGAAGAGATACAGCTCGTCTATGGATGCCGCCGTGTTTCCCTTGCCCAGCAGTTGGTTCGACATATACGAGAGGATATTGAACAGCATAGCGTCTTTAAGCCGCTTATTGGTGTCAAGCAGTCCCTTCACGCCGAACACAAGGAAGGCATCATCCGTGATATTGGTATGCCCGTTAAAATATTTGGATTCGGATCCCACGCACATGGAATGAATGCCGAGGCAGACCTCCTGCAAGATTTCCTCGGTATAGAGATACTTCCGCTTGTTGTCGTAGGTCATGAACTCTTCATCACACAGATTGTAGAAGTCCTCCATGATGGGAAAATCTGTCGGTCGTTTTGTACTGTAATCGGTACTGTCGGTGATGCCAAAGCGGGCGTACAGTTTGGAGAGCAGAATTTCGATGGTATCGATCTGCGCGTCAGTAAAATCCTTGTAGGCTCGGAAAAAGTCCTTGAGGAATGCAATATGCTGTGAGAGCCGTGTTACCTTTTTGAAAGCAGGCGGCGCATCGGGAGCGACGTCATCCGTACTGTCATTCCACGCTTTCGGTTCCAGCGGGTTTATGGTATATCTCCCCGAGAGGAAGTCTATATAACAGCCGCCGAGCGCCGAACACAGTTCCTCGTACTCCGCTTCGGGATCCAGACAGATTACCGATTTGCCTGATTCACGGATGTTCGTCAGCAACAGTTTCAGCAGATAGCTTTTGCCCTGACCGCTGTTGCCGAGGATCAGGATATTGGAGGTGGTCTTATCTTCCGCCCTTCTGTCGAAGTCCACAAGAACATTACTGCCGAATTTATCCCGACCTATATACAGCCCCTGCGGATCGGTTTTGCCCGAAAAGTTGAATGGATATAGATTGGCTGTACTTGATGCCGGCATAACCCGCTCATACTGTTCGCCAAACTGATTGAAGCCCACGGGCAGAACAGAGAGAAAGCCCTCCTTCTGCCGGATCGTTAGCCGATCTACGGAGATTTTTGAGCGTGTCAGCTCCATGGCGATCTCGCTCTGCAATTCCCGCAGGGCATCCATGCTCCGTGCTTTCAGCTCTATAAACACAGAACAATGCAGGAGCCGTTCCTTGTTCACCCGCAGATTCGCCAGCATCTCAATGACATCCTGCAAATTGCCTTCCGCTTCAATACTTTCGTTGACGTCGTTGCCCCCGCTTTTCATCTTGTTGCGGCGGGTTGCGTTCTGAATGATCTTCCGCTGTTCCATAGGCTCCACCAAGCGGTGGTAGATTCGGAGCGTCACGCCGCTGCGGTCGGCGAGCTGTGCAAGGATCGCCTGCTCTTCTGTGGACGGCGGATATTCCCGGATCGCCCATACACAGCGATAGGAATCTCCGACGAGATAATGGTCGGAGAAGAATTTGACCGTGCTGGGCAGGATCATATCGAAGAAGTCCTTTGTGCGGATTTCCTCCATCTGTTCCGGCGTGAGTATCTTTGGTTTTCGTTTCTGCATTTTTCCTCCTTCTGTCGTTTCGCAGACGAAAGAGGGCAGAAAAAATCAGCCGCCTTGCTGTCTGCAAAACGACTGATTCTTTTAGTAAGGGTTAAGAAATTTTGACTGCTACTACAAGCAGTCTGCCGTCTTTATTCGAACCGTAACAGGTTGAAAGTGTAAGGATCTGCTGTCCGAACACAGGCATGACGTCCGTTGTCAGCATAGCTTTCTCCCGAAGATAGAAGATCTGCCGGTCATAGTCTTCCTGCGTGCATGCGGTAATGAAGCTGTACCATTCATCGGTCTTCTTCACGGAGACTACCGCGAATACTGCGTACTGCACACAACTTGTTTCGGTTTCCAATTCAATGATCGGATGCTCGGCAAGACAGCTTTTGTCGGTATACCGTTTGAGCGTGCCAAACATCGTACCATTCTTCATGTTATGACCGTATATGATAAGATTATCGCTGGCCGCCTCGCACCGTGCATCGAGAAAAGGAACGCCGGATGAGCTGTATTTCCCGTAGAAATCTTTGTGCAGATACTTCTGTGGATCATCGGGCGTGTGCATGATGGGATAGTCTATCACAGTTCCCGAAATGGACAGCCAGCCGATGCAGTCGGGGTTTTCGTCAAACAACGGTGCAAGATTGCGTTTCGGTGAGATAGGTTCCTCTTTCTGCGGTTCGGTAATTTCGGAGATAACAACAACTGTATCGGTATCGCTTATTTTCTCGGAAACGGTTGGCATAGTTGAAGCATCATCCGTAATGGTGTTGGGACTGGTATGCGGGCTTGTAACAGAAACAGGAGACGAACTTCTCTCCAATGAAACAGACGGAATGTCGGTTTGTTTTACGATTTCCGCAAGATCGTCAAACACATCCTGCTCCTTTTTCTCTTGATACAGATACCGCCCGATTTGAACGGATGCCAGAATGACCACCGCCAACAGCAGAACAGAGAGAATGAGCAGACTAATCTTCTTCATATACGGCCGCTCCCTCAAAGTACTGTTCGCCGTCTGCATCCGGCATCTGCTCCCCGCTCATGCTCGCCTCAAAATAGATGGCGAGGAACCGCTTGATGCCGGCTTTCTTCATTCGCTTTACTTCAAAACCCTGCCGAAAGATGTCATTCTCCATATGATTGGCTTCATGAAACACCTGCCCCGGAGTCTTCCCTTTAAACCGTACCGTAAGCAGGAACTGCCTTGCAGTTGCCATCTCGACTTGGATCTGATCGAGGAATTCCACATCTTTTTTCAGAATCTCCCGCAGTTTCGGATTTCGCTCCTGCTCAATTCTACCCTTCAGATAGGCTTTGTTGGCATCGAAACACTCCGACGAATCGGTACAGGTAATCTCAACATCCGGCACGGCTGACAGCACCGTCATCAGATTTCTGATCTTGATCTCAATGTTCGCACGGGAAAGTACCGAGATGTTGGTCGGCGTTACCATATAGAATAGCAGCTCCCCTTTGTTTGTCAGCAAACCGTATTTGGTAAAGGACTTGATTCCGATCAGCTCCTGCACCGACTGACCTTTTTTTCTTTTCTGTTGTTTTGAATTGCTCATAGGCATCATCTCCATTCGAAGTATTGCTGTGTGGAAATAAAAAACCGCACGGCATTCCTGATATAATCCAGCATAGTCGTATCATCCATGCGAATCGTGAGAAAGCCGTAGCATAGCGTGACTGCGGCAGGAATAACCCATCCGAGCTGAACCAGCGCAACGATGGAAAGCAAAGCGGCTATACCCAAAATGGCAAAATCCTTGAGTCCCCACAGCCACAGGTTCGCCGTAGCTTTCAGATTCTGCGGATATAAATATTGCGTCATAGATTCATTACCCCCCTATTACTTGCCTGCAGCTCTCGCCACGGTACGGGTCAGATTGACCGTCGTGGAGGTTGTATGCACGACACTCATCATATTCACCCGAACGGAACTGTCCAGTCCGAATTGTCCCGCAATTCTGGGGACTTCATTGGCAGCCAGCATGATGCCGAGTCCCAGCAGCATATGATCCGGGAAAGTCAGCAGACCGAGGAACAACAGCGTCGTTTGCATAAACGCGGTCAGACAGATCGCTACTATCTGTTTGCACCATTGATTGAATCCGTCGGAATAACCTCTCGGTACGCTGAACATATACAGTGCGCCTACCGACATTTGCACAAGCAGGATGCCGCCGCGCTTGATATTCTGGAAAAATATCTTGATCACACAGTAGGCAAAGGCGATCAGCGCAAGCAGCGTAAGAAGAGAGGCATTACCGGGGGACGCAAAGCTGCCCCGAAGGACTGTGCTGCTCTCTCCGGCAATATCTATGGTTCGTCCGCCTGCAAAAATACGGGATAGATCGTGGGAAAAGGTGTTTTGCAGAGAGATGCAGAATTTATAGAGTTCCACCGGAAGTACCCCGATCAGACTGCAGGCGAAAAATCCTTTTAAGATATTGAGCGCAGTTGTCTTTATATTTGCCCTGCCGTTCTGGTATTCTATCGCTACGTCAAAGATTGCGACAGCCGTCCCGGCGATAAAGAGCGCCCAGCCGAACAGCGTAAACAGACGGATCGTCGCCTGCACCCATTCAAGGGAGAAGATATCCGCGCCCATACTGCCCATCATACTAAAAAAGTCCCCAACGGCTCCATAGATTGTTTCGTAGAACCATTGGAGCATAGCATTCCAGATGGCGCTGGATATCTGTGTTCCGAGGGTAGAAAAAGCCCTTGTGATTGCGTTTCCGATGGTTTCGCCAAGCTGCGAAAGTAGTTCTTTCAGCCATTCCAAATAGAGTCACCTCATTTCCGTTCCTCTGCCCATATTACAGGATAGACCAGATATACAGCGGCGCCGTCAGCGTGAAGATCAGGCAGGCGAACAGGATTGCCGGGGCGACAAATTCGAACTGTCCATGTTTCCGGTAATCAAAGTAAGCTGTACTCAGTTTTACGAAGAACAGAATCGCAAGGATCATGTCAATGACCGGGAACACCACGTTATCTACCACGGTTTGAATCTGCGTTTTTGCAGTATTCCATGTGTTTTCAATTGCTCCCGCAACATCTCCTGCCGTAGTACCTTCTGCCGCAAAAGCAGGCAGAACAAATACGCTGCACAGAATCAACATAACAATTGCACAGGTCAGATATTTCATATATTTTTTCATGTTATCCTCCTAAAATCTTTCGTATTTCATTTTCACGAATTCTGCGAATCGGTATATTCAGATTTTTACAGAACTCTATCTCTGCCGTCATTCCTTCGGTTATCTCGTTCCCGAAAACCCATAGTTCATCGCAGAACCACAGCAGAGCGAGTCCCGCGTTCCTGCCGATTTCGCGCTGTTTTGGATCGTTATCGTCAAGACACAGGGCATAGAAATGCGGGACGACCGGAGCCATCCCGCATTTCAGCGCATATTCGGTGTACCCCTTCGCCTGCTCGATATTTGATTCAGTATCCCCGCCAAGGGGTGCGCAGATATACACCTTCTTCATCACTCGTCCTCATCGTTCTTTCTGATGAAATAGACAACGATAACCGAGGCAAAAGTGCCAAGCGCAATCGCCCCGAGTCCGATCCAAAAACTAAGATTTCCTTCATCCCCTGTTTGCGGTACGTCGGGCGGGAGAGAAAGCAGGATTACCGTCTGTCCTTCGTCCTCAATATCCGCATGCACTGCAATTTCGACCCCATCACGGGTGAGAGTCTCGAAAACCACAACGTCTGTTTCAAGCGTGATGCCATCGGCGTTAAAGGTGAAGGTTACGATTACTTCTCCATCCGAAGTTTCGGGGACAAACGTAATTTCGCTGTGAATTTCTTCACCGTTTACAAGGAACGGTTCTCCGGTGGATTTGTTCATCAGCACGCCGTAGATGGTATATTCTTTGCCGGGGGTGAGATTCTTATAGGATACCGTGTCCTCAATGGTAATATCTCCGCTTGCTTCCGCGGTTTTCTCACCGCCTATCGCTGCCTGTGTGCCGATCTCGGGAACACGCACGGTCACAGTCTGACCTTCGTTGTCGATGTCTGCATGGACGGCTAGTTCCAAACTGTCTTTGTACAGGCTCTCAAACACAACGATGTCGGTGTCTGCCTGAATGAATTTCGAATCAAAGGTAAAGGTAACGGTTACCTCACCGCAGGATTCCTCGGGGATAAACGTAATTTCAGAGCATACCACATTACCATCAATCAGCAGAGGCATACCGGTAGCTTTATCCATAAGAATACCTTTGATCGTGTATTCTCTGCCGAGAATGAGATTCTCATAGGAAACCATGTCTTCAAGGGCATATACCTCGGTCGCATTCACTTCTTTCTCGCCGTCAACACTTGCCTGCGTACCGATCTCCGGCACCAGCACGGTCACGGTCTGACCTTCGTCGTCGATGTCTGCATGGACGGTTAGTTTTATACCATCCTTGTACAGAGCCTCAAAAACTACGATTTCGGTGTTTTCCATGATACCGCTTGCATCGAAGGTGAAGGAAATCACAACCGCGCCACTCGGCGATTCAGGCACAAACGTGATCTCGGAGTGAATCTCCTGACCATTCACCAGGAACGGCAATCCGGTTGCTTTGTCCATAAGCACACCTTTGAGCGTGTAAGCTTTACCGGGAATCAGGTGCTTATACTCGACCACGTCCTCTATAGTCAGCGTATCATTGGGATGCGCCTGCTTTTCTCCTTCTGCCGTTGCAGTTGTCCCGATTTCGGGAATATGGTCATTGACTGCTGTAATTCGAATGATCTGCCCGTCCGTATTTATCTGAATATGATGGATGTCGCTGCACGGGAGGTAGCCTTCTGCCGGTTTTAATTCAACGATGATCCAATCTCCGTAGGGGACATTATCGAAAGTGAAAATTCCGTTCAGATCGGATTCGGCGATCAGAATAACAGTATCTTCCGTGTAAAACAGCTCATCCGGTCTGAAGAGTCCAAACAGCGCACCGGAAATGGACTTGCCGGTTTCCCTGTCGATCTTCAGTCCCTTGACCGTACCGTAAAGAATTTCGTTGACAATCTCTTCCCCGCCGTTTACTTCGATTTTCACCAGAACGGTGTCCTGTTCTGCATAGTCGAATCCCACAGAATATCTTGTATCCGAGAGAACATAGTGACTGTCAACGGCGATCTCCTTCACATACAGCTTTGCGCCAACGGGGATATCCGTCTGAAAGATCGCATAGCCATCCGGATAGCAACTGATGATCTCGATCAGTCCATCCTTCGAAATGACGGAACCGTCTGCGGCTGTCAAGTTTTCGGCGGCAAACAGTCCGAATCTTACGGACAGAATCTTATCGTTCATACCGATCTGAAAATCGGTATCCTGTTCCATAATTTTTGTGAGCGTTACAGCCGCTTTCTGGCGTTCGTTATAGAACGAAGCGGAAGATTCGGTTATCTGAACCTCTTGTCCAGAGTAGATCAACTCTACTATAACAGAGTCCCTGTTCAAAACCATACCGTGAGGAGCTTGGATTTCACGAACTTCAAATTTTCCGAGATACAGGTACTTACTGACCGTCCAGCCCGATTCACCGGTTTTCACAGTATCCACAATCATTCCTTTGGCATAGCGCAGCGTACCGTCCGGCGTGTAGATATCCTCGGCAGCAATGATCTGGAACACCGCTCCGGCAAGTCCTTTTCTCTCATATACCGGCTGATACATGCCATCAGATTCCACGACAGAGGAGAACACTTCGCCGGTCTTTTGAATTCGGATCACACCCTTCTGCGCTCTGTCCGATTTTGTCACCGTTACGGTAGTGAGTTCTCCTGTGAGGTCAAAGAAAACAGGCGTGCTGTCAAGAACATATCCATACGGCGCCTGAACTTCCTTTAGGGAATAGCCTTTTCCATAGGGGAGCATTTCATAGAGCGTCAGACTTCCGTCCTCGCCAGTATAGAAAACATCCTGACCGTCAGGCAGAATGACTTTGCTTCCATCCGGTCTGTACAACTCGAAACCTGCTCCTGAATAAGGGATAGTCTTTCCGCTGTCGGCATCGATCTTGACGATTTTCAACGACCACTTTAGCAGCGTGTTGGTGATTGTATATCCGTCAACCGCCGTTGAATAGCCGACTACCGATTCTTCACTGACAGTATAGATGATCTCAACCCCATGGCTGTACTTCGGGAGATTGTTGAAGGTATATGACCACGAATCGTCTTCTCCGGTCAATGTGACGGTACGAACAGATCCGTCCGATCCGGTCAAAGTGAGCTTGATCCCATCCGGGCGGAGTTTCCAATAATTTGCGTCATCTTTCCATATCTTATGGATCGTGATCTCTATCTCTTCTGGCGTATGCTCGTTTATTATGGTGTTGTCTTTGATTGACGAAGCATATCCATCCACGTCTGCCTCATCAACAATGGTATAGGTTATAGGCTCACCATCCGCAAATTTGGGCAAGCCCGTAAAAGTGTACGACCAATCGTTACCGCTGCCGTCGATAGTTGCGGTGTAGGTTTTGACGTCTGAACCACGGATAGTGACCGTAATATCAGAGGGACGAATACCGTCCTGATTATCTTCGTCATCCCATCGCTTATAGACCGTAAAGGTGGTTTCTTCCGGCGTATGCTCGTTTATGATGGTATTGTCTTCGATTGACGAAGCATACCCATCCACATCCGCCTCATCTACGATGGTATAGGTGATAAGTCCGCCATCCGCATATTTGGGCAAGCCGGTAAAAGTGTAGGACCAACTGTCACCCTCTCCGTCGAACGTATGGATATACGTTTTCCCGTCGGAACCTCGAATGGTGACCGTGATCACAGAAGGGCGAATGCCATCCTGATCGCTGTTGTCAATCCATTTTTTGTACACGGTGAAATCCGTTTCTTCAGGCGTATGCGTGTTGGTGACTGTGTCGCCGTGAATCGAAGAAATATACCCTTCAACGGCATTTTCACTTACTATTGAGTAGGTGATCAGTTCACCATCGGCAAATTTAGGGAGATCAGTAAAAGTGTAGAACCAACTGTCTCCCTCACCGCTGAACGTATGGGTATACGTTTTTCCATCAGAACCGTGGATGGTGACTGTTATTTCGGAAGGACGGATACCATCCTGATCACTGTTGTCAATCCATTTTTTGTACACGGTGAAATCCGTTTCTTCAGGCGTATGCGTGTTGGTGATTGTATCACCATTAATCGAAGAGGAGTATCCGGGGACGGCATTTTCACTTACTATTGAGTAGGTGATCAGTTCACCATCGGCATATTTGGGTAAATCCGTAAAAGTGTACGACCAACTATCACCCTCTCCGTCGAATGTGTGAGTATACGTTTCCCCATCGGAGCCACGGATGGTAACAGTTATTTCGGATGGACGGATGCCGTCCTGATCGCTGTTATCTACCCATCGTTTGCTCACGGTGAAGGTCGTATCATCCGGCTCATGAGTGTTGGTGATTGTGTCACCGTCAATTGAAGAGGAGTATCCGGGAACCGCATTTTCGCTCTCAACCATGTAGGTGATTAGTTTCCCGTTGTCGTGATACTTGGGCAGATCCGTAAAAGTGTACGACCAATCGTCGCCGGAACCGTCGAAGGATTCCGTGTAGGTCTTACCATCCGATCCCTTGATCGTTACGGTGATCCGCGTCGGCCTGACCCTATCCTGATCACCGTTATCCAGCCATTTTTTGTGTACCGTGTAGGATGTCTTCTCCGGCGTGTGGGAATTAGTTACGATAAAACTGTACCCATCCTCCGCGATCTCGGAATCATACCCTTCGATGGCTGCTTCGGACAGCGTATAGACGATTAACTCGCCGTTTTTGTACATGTGCAGATCGTTCCACATGTACGAGCTTTCGCCAAGTTTAATCGTACCCTTGTAGCTGCTGCCGTCAGAGCCGGTCAGAGTCAGATGCACGTCGGCGCGGAGTCCGTCCTGATTATTATTATCGTCCCATACCTTCGTAACCGTAACACCGGTACCCTTATCTGCGCTGTTGGTGAAGGTGGTCGAACCGTTTGCCGCCACGAAGACAAGCAGTCCGTCGCTTTGCGTGTTTGATACCGTAACAACGTAGGTCAGCGTATGCGAGTCGTAAGTGATGTCCGGCGCACCTCCGTTAAGCTCGGTAATCGTGTAGGTGTGTTCCCCGATATCGTCGGGCGTGTACTTAATCTGCTCAAAAGTGACCGTTCCGTCCGCCTTATTGGTTGTCCGCTGAATTTCCTTTCCTTTTTCCGAAAGGATGAAGGTGAACTGCCCCTCAGTCAGATCCGCCCCCTCCAGTAGCTTCGTTGCCGTGGGAGTCCAGCTTCCAGTTTTGGCGGGATTGGTTACCGTATAACGGAGCGTGGTCGTGCTGCTGGCGGTAATTTCGAAATCTTGTGACCAATTCGAAAGCGCATAACCCGCAGGCGGAGTTTTCTCCTTGATCGTGTAGCGACCAATGGGCAGATTGTCCGTATATCTCGTGTATCCGCTCGAGTCGGTTGCAGGGAAATCGTCCGACCATCCGGTATCGTTGTTTGTGATGCGGAAGATCGCTCCAGCCAGCCCCTTATTCGTATCGGCTTCATCGACCTTTCTAATCTCAACGCCGCCGTTTGCAAATTGAATCGTTCCGCTAATGCCGGCGGTCGGAGAGTAATTGTATTCATCATACAGAAGCAGTTTCTGACGTTTTCCGGTTCCCTCCGCATATAGATCAATCGTACCGATGGTCTGCGTCGGAGCGGCTGCGGAAATCCCGTAGTAGATCGCACTCCAGCCCGACTGAATCTTGTCTGCCGGGATGGATACCGTCAGCGTCGTTCCGCTTACCGAGCAGGTAACGTCCGGCGACGAACTCACGCTTCTTGCGGTTACCCCCGAATAATTGAGCCGATAGGTGGCAATGACGTAATTCGATCCGCTGAAATAATCGCCGCCGGTTCGGGTGTAGGTCAACGGAGTTTCGGTGGGTAACTGCAGATTGGATGCTCTGGCTGCTGTATCAATGGCCGCATACAACGCATACATCTGTTTAGCTTGGGTAGCTGTATAACTTCCACCCTCGACGCCGTTGCTGTAACTGCTATGCAATTTTTCCGGATAGTTGATTGCGATCTGGATGGCTTGCAGCTTCTGATAAATCGTCAAAGCAGAGTATTCGCTGTTGTTCATGAGGCTTTGCGCCGCCTTGATTACCCGGTACGCCCACAACGCCGTCAGCCCTTCTGTTAGATCATCTCCAAGATAGTCCGACAGCCTGCCGTCGTAGGTCATCTCGACGCCGTTATACGGGGTGGGCTTGTCGTGTTGCGAACAAAACGCCGCGTCCCCAAGAAGGGTCAGGTCGGTTCCTTTCCGCAGCGGGAAAACGCCGCCCGATGTTGTGTAGCTTCCGTGTACATAGTACATCATCGTTGTCAGCGGGGTGATCGTTTTTCCGTCTGCCAGGGGTTGGATGTCACCCTCGCTCATCTGAACAGTTTCCACAGTTTCTGCGGTTTCTACGGCTGCACTTACAAAGATGGACGTCGGTATTGCACCGAACAGCAGAGCAAGCGCCAGTAAAACAGAAACGATAGAAAAGATTTTGATTGATTGCTTCATGTTTTCCTCCTAAAATGTTTATTGATCTATATAAAACAGACCTGCGTGGACAGGTCTGATATTTTAGAAAGAAAAAACAGCCCTGTTTTCAGGACTGTTTAATCTGTATTCGGTTGTGTTATTCGTACAGGCGATCTGTCAAAAGTACCTCGAAATAGTATCGGTATAGAGCCGGGAAACCTTCTCCCATGTCGATTCTTTCAACGGAGACCGCTATGCCGACCGCCCCGTAGGAAGTATCCATCAAATCGTTCCAATGTCCGGGGCTTCCGCGAAAGCCTTCCATCATATTTTGGATTGCTTCCTCGGCCGTACTGTCTTCGCTGATTCCGGTCTGTCCGATGTCTTCGCCGGAATGCTCTCGGCGGTAGTGTGGTTTTAGCTCACCGGTTGCAGGGTTTTCACTATAGGTACCGTCAAATATACCGTATTCAAAATCATCGAATATTGTGGTATATTGTTCAGTTCCTATGGTTACCTGCGGTCCCATATTGGGGCGGTAATGGCTGAAGAATACCGTCAGTTCCTCTGCTCTCACCAGCGCCATCTCGTGCATTTTGTCGCTTGTCACCAATTGCTGCGCTCCGACCTTAGCACGGTTCTCATTCAGAAGTTCCAGAAATCTTTGCGCCATCCATTCGGTATCGGTAAATGTTCCTTCGGGCTTTGGAAATTTCTCCAAGCTGCGCAGCTCATTCACCCCGCAGGAAGAACAAGTACGCTGTTCCACGCCTGTTTTTTCGGTGGTTGGCTCTGATAACACTTTCCACGCTCCGAAGCTATGCCCGGTAGCAGGAGTGGTTTGCGTCTGTACCTCGCTACACCCATTGCAGGTTCTCCTTTGGCTGCCTGCAGAGGTGCAGGTGGCGGCTTGCGCTACTCTCCATTCGCTCCAGTTATGCGTATGCGGTGTTGGAGCTTGGGACGTTTCCGGGGGGTTGGACGTTACAGGAGCTTTAGGTGTAGTCGGTGTCTCGGAGGTTTCCGGCATTTTCGACGTCGTTGGAGTATTAGATGTTGCCGGGATCTTCGATGTAGTGGATGTTTGCGGGGAAGTGGATGGTTCTAACGGCGGCTGATTGCTCACCGGAGAATCCGTCACAGGTGTGCGTTCGGTTTCCTGCACCGTACTGGGAGTCATGGTTGCATCCGAATTGGTCGTTTGCTGGGTGCTATCAGATTCTATCGGGTCGTACTGATTCGTTTCCGGCATGATTTCTTCCTCTGCCGTCTTTGCTTCTGTTGCCGGTGTAACAACTGTAGAACCGACAGCCGCTGTTTCGCTGGATTCGATACTTGGTATACTAGCAACCCGCTCTGTGGTTGTTGAATATAATGCGCTATCTGCTTTTGTCTGTATCGGTTCCGTTGGGTTTACGCATCCGGCAAGTCCCGTTAAGAATGCCCCGCAAAGTAGAATGATAAGCAATTTTCTTTTGATCATAGTCTGCTCCCTTCGTATTCCTTTGTTGTATAATCATACCTCTAAAACTGAAAAAGTCCAGCGAAAAGGCGAAAAGTTAGCAGTAAAGTCACATTTTCTGCTCAAAGGCGGATTTTCATTTTGTTTCCCTTTCGTTTACATAGAAATAATCGTAAAGCCGGTATCGGCTTCCACTTCTTCCTGTGAAATCTGTTCCGGCTCTGCGAATCGGTTCAGATATTTTGCGGTTTCATCATCGGTGAGCGATCGGAAATCTTCCTCGGTCATACCGCAGATGAAGAACGGACCGGCGATTATGGAAAAACCGTTATCCAGGCGACGGTTCCCTTCCATACCGATGAGCTTGCCCTCATCATTGCATACAATACAGGTTCCGTCTCCGTTGACCACCATCTCAATCAGTCCCCCGACTGCCTTTTGTCCCGCTTTCCAATCGTCTGCGATCTCCGCTTCATATGCGGGTCGATTCGGTTCCACATACACCACCCGCATGAGATCGTCCGGTTTGTGCGCAAGGGATTCGTCAAAATCCACTTTTCGGAATCCGACCGTATCACAGTAGAATGCGCCCTGATCGGTTACTACCACGTCCGAAACGGAAAGCGAATGACCGCGGTACAGAGGGTATCCGACCGTATTGAAGCGGCGGTAGATGTCCTCCAAGCCGGTTTCGTCAATTTCGGCATTGAATACCTCATCGTAGATGGAAGGATCGATTTTTTCAGAATTTTGAAGTCGTTGCAGTCTGTCGAAATCCTCAAATTTGACACGGTCATGATCCCTGTCAGTATTGATCTGATAGATTTTTGTTCTCAACCTACATTCCTCCCTTCGTTATGCCATTCGGGTTCAATTTTCCTACATTCATAGAGAGATGAACAAGGGCGGCTCTCTGCTGATCAGCGGAAAGGCTGTTCAGAAAATCAAAGAGCGTAACCTCGTCACCATTGACCGCAGGCTGCGCTCCTTTACAGTTATCGCAGATCTTCTCCCGTTTCACGATCACCGAACTACCGTCTTCGCTTTCGGCAAAGGAGAGAACATCGTTATAGGCAAATCCGACTCTCTGCCGGATTTCATAAGGGATGGTCACCCGTCCCCGCTTTCCCAGAATTCGGAACAGCTTCGCCATATTAGTCCACCTCGCTTCCGTCACATTCGTCTGCGCACGGACAACTCTCGCAATCGCCGGGGCAGTCGGTTTCGCTGATGGGACAATGGTCGCAATCACCGTCGCACACAAAATCCGAGAGATCGTTCACCGGTTCAATGATGAGTTTTCCGTCTGCCGCGCTCATCTGCAGCGGCTTCCCCTCACAGATACCCGCCTCTGCAAGCAGTTCGGTCGGTACGGATAAGAGGATATATTCCTTGGGTTTCAGTTCTGAATTCGACATGAGATTATACTTTCCTTTAATATTTTTTCATAAGATTTATCTGCATCTTCGCCACAGATGTCAAACAGCGTAAGTTACTGTGCTTTGGCTTTCTCCCGTTCAAAAACATCGTAGTTGGCAATGAGTAGTTCCGGGAATTCCCTGCCCGCCTCGTATTTCTGTACCATGCTATGAATCCGCTTGAAATCAAAGAATGTACAGCCGTAATACAGCTCCCGTATTTCCGGGCAATCGTTATACGAAAGTAGAAAACGGCTTTTCGCATTTACAAGCGTATTATGCAGGCGCAGATGATCCTGCCATGTGAAATCGCAGTCATACATATACTCGCTGGAGTAGTACGGCGGATCACAGTAAATGAAACCACCAGGGCGGTCGTAGTGCTTGATTAAGATCTCGAAATCCTGATTTTCGATGACAACATTCTCGAACCGCTTACTGAACTCCTGTATCAGCCCGAACAGGCTGCGCACGGTGAACGGCTGACAGGCATAGCTTTTTCCGCCGCTGGAATAGCTGTATCGGATCAGCTTTAGAAACATAGCGGCACGGCGCAGATCGTAATCCTGCCGTGCCGTCCGACAAAGCTCTCGGATTTCCTCTGCACTCGGTTCGGGGAGAAGGATCTCGGTCAGATCCAATTCTTCTTCGAGAAATTCATCGCTGAATTCCTGCTTTTCGAAAAAGCGTTTTATCGCCTTGAAATCGTCTCGGGCGTTCAGCGTCAGGAATCCGAGTTCGCGGATAAACGCCAAAGGTCTGTCCCGCATACAGCGGAACAGGTTGATGAGATTCTGATTATAGTCGTTGAACACCTCGAATTTATCCTGCCACGGTTTTCCGAGCAGCACCGACCCGCTGCCGCCGAAGGGTTCGATATAGCGGTCATAGTCCTGCGGAAAGAGCGCATATAGGATATGGAGGATAGACGACTTATTGCCTACCCAAGATACCGGGGATTTGATATTCATCACCTGCCTTTCGGCAGGGTTCAATCGCCCTGAAAACAAAAAAGAGGGTACCAATCGTTCACAGAGCGATTGATACCCTTACCATTATTTCTTATTCAGTTTTTCCATTTCATCGTCTGCTTTAGAAGCTGCGGTGCAGAGCGCCATAATCATAACGCCAAACACGCCGCCGACCAACAGACCGACAATAAATGCAATCATATCTGCATCACCTGACCTTCCTCCTGCGTAAATTCTCCGCGCATATACGCGGCTATCGTAATTTCCTCTCCGCCTGTAAAGTTCGGATAGTTCTCATCGGTCAAAGATATATACCCGGCTTCGCCGAAATCAAGCGGTGAGCTTGTGATAATCGAACCGCCGTGGTTGACAACGACCTTTGGTTCTATGGAGCCGAATCTGCCACCGTCATCGGATGTCCGCAGATGGTAGCAATACAGCCCTTCGGGAATATCCGCATCGGTGAGCCGTTCGTTGGTAAACAACGCGGGGCTACCGAATAACTCGATTAACTGATATTCATCCTCGGTCATAGAGATATATCCTGTTCCGGTCTTGTTCAGAGCCAGACCCAAATCCTCGGGGTCGTAATCCCATACATCCATCGCAAACTGCATGGCACGAACACCCTCCGGTATAAATTCATCGATCACCTTGCCGTCAAGATAGGTTCTTTCTCCGCAGTTCACACCGAGATCTTCATCCGCCCATTGGTGAACGAAGGAGATATTCGGATACATTTCGGATAGTTTTTGCAAAACAGAATGCGGAGCTGACCATGCTGTCTGAAACATCAGGCTATCATTTCCGCTATAATCCATCCCCGGCTCATAACCATAGTCATTCCACTTGGTTCCCCAGTTCTTTATACTCCACTCGTACCAAGTGGGGGGATCCGTACTTCTGAATATTTTGAAATGCCTGTTTTCCAAGCTCCCACTCTTCCGGCTGAATATCGGTTCTCATACGCAGAAACGCTTCTTCACTTCCAATAGGGACGTTCAGCAGATCAAGATTCTTTATGGTACTTGCCAGTGTATAAACCTCGATAAAACCCTGATATATTTTAAGCGCTTTATCCGTTCTGCTTCCGGCGTCAATTTCCAGAGATTTCGGCATAGGGATGATTTTGTTGAAATCTATTGTCCCGAGGCCATATTCATCGTTTTGAATTGCCTCGAACATTTTACGAATTAGCTGCTCATTGCCCTTAATTCTGACGATATTTTCTACATGATTAGGCATTCCGTTTTCACTCCTTTACTATCTTGTATTTCTCATTGACAGCCTTGATTTTCCGCCCGATAGCGGAAATGACGGGAACAGACACGCTGTTTCCCGCCATTTTGTATAGGTGACCGTCTGCCAGATCGAGAGCGGCCGCCTTATAAAATTGTTCATCAGTATATCCCTGCAAACGCCAGCACTCTATCGGCATCAGCTTTCGGATTCTGCCTTTGTGGATGATCCCGTGCCGGTCTTGGGCAGTAATCGTGAACATAGGCTCGTCCGGCTCTTTGACCCGTCTGCCTTGCTGTCTAACTTTTTCTCTGTCTGGTGTGAGGATTGCTCTCGGAGCGTCCTCGATCAGCACTGCGGAATGCTCGCCTTTTCGATTGCCGATTCCCGAATCCTGCCGTGCGGTGATACACCTCGCAACATCCGTGATCTTGGGATTGACGTTCATATCGATGAAGTACAATCCCGTTTTACCGCCCCAGCCGCCTGATCCGGCGCATTGGGTGCAGGCTATTCCTTCGGGATCGTAAACTCGCTGTCCCTGCGGGCCTCCGATAAGTTGCCGGAGATCTTCCGCATCGCCGCAGCTGAGAGGAAATATCTGTCCGGCACATTCTGCTCTACGATGTCCGACAATATACAGCCTGCGCCGCTGTTGGGGGACTCCGAAATATTTGCTGTTATGCACGCACCATTCGAGATGATACCCCAGCTGAGCAAGCGCGGAGAAGATGGTATCAAGTGTCCTGCCGCCGTCATGCGATAACAAACCGGGGACGTTTTCCAATAATAAAAATGCAGGCCGTTTCTCTGCAGCGATTCGGGCAACCTCAAAGAAGAGAGTGCCTCTTGTATCGCTGAATCCGAGCCGCTTTCCCGCAACCGAGAAGCTCTGGCAAGGAAATCCTGCACAGAGCAGGTCGAAGTCGGGCATTGTATCAGGGTTGATTTGTTTTGCGTCCTCACAGTAATATTCACCTCTCGTCTCATACATGGCAGCGTATGCCGCACTTGCGTGCTTGTCTATTTCGCAGTAACCGATACATTCAAATCCTCCTACCACTTCCAAGCCGGAACGGAAACCGCCGATCCCCGCGAACATATCAAAAAATCGGATAGCCATAATGCATCCGAACATTTCCTGTTATTCTTTTTCCAGTTCACCTCACATTATCATAACGGGAACTTCGCTCTCGTCCATTGTCTGCTTTTGTTCCTCTGCGAGTTCCTCATCCGTCAGCTTACGAAAGGAGTCCTCGCCGGGAATAATGCCAAGCGATCTGCCGTTGTCAAATGCACAATGCAGAGTGCCGATATCATCGACATCCATAACCGTTCCTCTTGTATTACCCTCGACCGGCCGTGGATCGCTTCCTATGCTCAGAAGCATGATTCGAGTACCGGGAGGATATGCTGATTTGTAGTGTTCTGCCTGTCTATGCAGGCGATCCCATTCGTTCATGTCCTTTCATCTCCGTTTCAAATAGTTCTTGATCACTGCCTGCGGCAGCGGTTACCGCGGAAAACAACACCGCCATATCTTACATCCCTCCCATCTCTTGCTGTATATCTTCATCATTGCAGTCAAGGTCGAATGTTTCATTTTCAAACCTCATCTGCATCGGAACAAGCACTTTGAGCAGTTCTTCCCGATATTCCATATCGGAAATTCTGTTGATATAAATACCAAAGGTATCAAGGAAAGGTGTACCGTCCTCCTGCGTAATCGTAAGATCGCCGTACTGACCATGCGTACAGATGAAATCTGCCACTTCCTGAATACTGTGGAGGCGCTTATTGCCTTTCACGGAACGTCCGATTAACAGCGGGTATTTGCTTTCCACCCCTCCAAACTGCTGTCCGAGCTGACCACCTATGTGTAGATTCATTTCCTCTTGGTCATAGATAAAATAGTCGTTTCCGCTATCCCAGAAGGACACATAGAGTGTGCCGTCTTCGGTTTCAATGTCCTGCTGCTCAAAGCCTTCTCCAAGGCCGTCAGAATTTTGTCCGCAGATCCAATCTTTGAGATTCTCTTTTTCTTCCGGCGTCATCGATTCCGTCAGGCGTACATCTACCTTGCCGTACAGCTCATCGCCGATATATACAAAACCCCAATCTGCTAAAAGCATTTTTTCTTTACCGGAACCGTCAAAATATTCAGCCATGTTCTGCGCATCCCGTTTCATATATATTTCGAATTTCTCACGAATCTCGCTTTCAAAAGTCTGCAGGTGAGCATTGCTGATCTGATAGTCCTCGCCATATTCCACATCGTAGATGCGACCGGACAGAGGAAAGTAGAAGGTTACCGAAACCGAACCGGCGTCATATAGCATCTGTCGGATGTCATCATACAGCTCATCCGGTGTGGAGTATTGGTCATTTATGATTTCCTGTTCCAGATCCTCTTTGATGATGTCCCTCGCATTTTCTACTATAGAGGTAACTGCCTCGACATCTTCAAGATTATGCTTTTCCGAAAGCAATCGGATCAGATGATTGCCGAGTTCGCTTTCGGCATACAGCTTCACTCGAATGGGGGCATCTTCATCGTCTGTCAGCTTGACTCCGGACGGCGGTTTTTGTATTCCGATGGATCGGAACTGATGGTACAGCTCGTAGATGTTGCCGGGGAATTCCCATACGAGGGTTTCTCCGTTATTGTTCTGAATAATTGCGTTGATCATTGAAAATCTGTCCTTTCGTTGTATTTTATAACGCCGAGTCCAAAACGGCGGATTGCCATAGCGTTGCAGATGAGAGCGAACAGCTTGGGGGAGATCAGATTCAAGTCGGAAAGATCGCTGATCGTAAGAGGTTTTGTGCCGAGATATAGATCCTTCGCTGCACAACATAAGGTGTAAGCTTCTTCGGTACAGTTGGGAAGTTTTATACTGTTTATTCGGATTACATTTTTCTCCGTATAACTTTTTGCAGCCATCCACAAGTGATGATCTGCTGTCAGCAGATACAGTACCGCCATAAGCGCGTAATTCTTTTTGTCCAGTTTTTCGATTGCTTCGGCGAAAACTGCGCGATGCTTATCGTTTCGGTAGTTCATAGGGTTATCCTCGCTTTCTTCATAATGATTCGTACAAGCCCCTGCCGAGGAATGGTTTTCGGGTAAAACATAAGTTGCGTGTTCCTTTCTTGAAATAAAAAATAGCCAACCGTTTTCTTCAAACGATTGGCTTGGTGACAGTAAAAAGTAAATGAGCAGCAATTCCTGCATATCCTTTTTGGAAATGGCCATCTTAACTATACGGAGGTAGAAAAGGTATATGAAGTGGAAAGTTTTAACATGGTTATTTACTCTAAGTTTTCCTGTATTTGTACTCCCTATGCAGGTTTCTGCCATGCAGTTGTTTGTTAAGGTAGCTTCCGGGAAGCATATTACGCTGGAAGTCGAACCGACGGACTGGATCGTGGATATCAAGGCGAAAATTCAGGAAAAAGAAAGTATTTCGCCCGATAAGCAGATTTTAATATTTGCGGGGAATGTTCTAATACTCTGCATGATTACAGCATCCAAAAGGATAGCAGCTGCACCTGACTCTAAAGACGAACGAGGGAACACAGATACGGGCACTAATACGGATAATGTTAGCTTAATTGGTAAAGCAACTGACAATTATACAATTAAATAAGAGTAAAGATAAATAATAAACCGTTTTGATTTGCTCATTGCATACAATAATAACTTTAGCATACGCTCAATTATACGTTCGACATTTTTGATACAAGGTTAAATAATTTTTGTGGATTAATTTATGTTTTAGACTGTAAAAAAGCAAAGGCAGGAAAAAATCTTCCCACCTCTGCCTAATCACGAAATTAATCATCAACGTATACTGTCACTACTTTATCATTAAAACACTCGCGAACTGATTTCACGCTCATGCGAACAAAACGACGCTTTTGAATACTGTCATTCGTCTCCGAAGATAAAGTATTAATTAGTGAAATCAATTGCTTATTTTTTTTATCTGTTTTCTTTCCATCATTTTGCAATCTAACAATTTCAAAGGATATCGTTGATCTTGGCACAAATATAGGCGTATTTTCATCATAATCCCCTAATTTGTCGCTGTGAACTTTCATCACAATGCTTGATCCTCCAACTTGAGTCTTTGTCATATAATTATTCAATCCTTTCTTTATTATGCATAATTGATCGTTATTTTTTCGTTATTTTTTTCGAATTAAAGACTCAAAAGAGAATTTAAAAGAGTTGTGAATATCCAAAAGAAAATCGTCAACAATCATCTGTATGGGCAAAAGGGACAATGTTTCAAAAAAAGTATAACAGTCTTCGCAATTGCAATTAATTCCAAATGTTAATATAGGATATTTTTCTTTACTCTTGTTATTATAATATGAATTGCTTAAAATATTAGGAGCATATGTTATGTAATCTTTCCAAACAGTTTCATCTAATCTGTCAGAAACATTTCCTTGATTTATAGAAAATATTAATGGAGCATTCTTTGCAAATGACTCTTTAATAAGTCCTTTCCCCCAAGGTACAGGAGTAATATTAGTCGATAAAATTGGTGTTCTCCCTTGTATGGAGTGATTTGTTAATCCCTCATGAGAAGAAGTCTTAGTATTTAATACTCGAAATTGCACTCGTACTTGTTCGTTATCATTAAGGGACTCTGAGAAGAAATTACTTGTAAATGCCAAGCATGCTTCATATAATATTCCTTTAACTAATTCAAGAATCTTTCCACTATATTTTACTAAAATTTTCTCAATATCATTTAATGCAGAGTCAACAATTTCGTAATTGCCTTGTTTTAAAAGATAGTGTTCCATTTCAGAAATACGTTCATATTTACTTTCTAAGTGTCCACCTAAATCTAACTCATCTATGTTCTCAGTCAAAAATATTATAAATTCTTCTTTATATGTAAATAAAATGTTGGCTAATCTCTCTTTAATACTTAATAATCTAATACTACAGTCAGACATATTTTCCAGAACCTTTTTAGATGGAAAAATTGGCTGATAATCACTTTCTACAAGAGGTAACTTTAAATACACATCTGAAATAAACTCATGAACATGAATTGGGAAATGAATCTTCTTCCGAGTTTCATTTGCCTCACTAACATACGCTGAGTAGTCAGGAATAAACCCCTTTTCAGATGAAGCTTTCATAACTATTTCAACCAAATTCAAGTCGCACATAAATGTATATAATGAATATCTTTGCGGATGATCTTTAGTATTTTTAGACGAACCAATTCCCGTCACTAAAGTAGAAAAAGAATTATACAAGCTGTAATAACTTTCTAAATTTCTATCGTGAGTATGTCCTCTAAGTAACACATCTGTAGATAAAGAATCATGAGATGCAATACTAAACTGTACATCATCATACTCTTCTTTACACAGCCAAAATGTTGGATGATGCATAATAGTTAATGAAACATCAATATTATTATCACCAATAATTACCTTCTTCTTATCAAAGTCTTGTTCAATTTTTTCTATTTGAAATTTTCCTATATGCAGAAAACCATAATCATTATCATTAAAAGAAGCTAACGAGGAATTAATTGAATTAATCCTTACATAACAACCATTTATCTCGAATACATCACAGTAGAACAAATCTGTTAGTATTGAAATATCAGTTTTCTCTGCAATTTTTTTGAGGAGATCAACATAATTATCAAAAGGGTGTCTAAATAAATTATTCCAATCACTTGCATCGAATTTATCATTTAATTCGTCATATTTTTTTCCTTTGAAATAATTCTGCATTAATTCATGACACCCAACACGCTTTTTATCATGATTACCTGGAGTAAAATAGATACGAGCAATTTTGTTACCCAATGCTTTTGTTAAATCTGCAAAAAAAGATACAACTGCTTTTTCTGATGCATCATATTCAGATTTATCAATTATATCTCCTGTAACTACTAAAATTAGTGAATCAATTTTTTTAGTCTCTTTGGCGATATCTTCAATCAGTTTCTTTAATACAGGAGGATATGTACTGCGATAGCAAGTAATATGCAAATCAGATAAATGAAATACAGAAAATTTTCTCATTATCGTCCTTCCA
>CAZJVB010000031.1:0-30642 GCA_964549435.1 uncultured Ruminococcus sp. | reverse complement strand
CAGGACCTGCACCTGCCCCAGCAGCTCGGTTTCCTTGCCTTCAAAAGAGGAGCCGCTGTACTGCTTGGACACGACAGACGCCGTTCCGGATTCCCAGCCGTCATATTTCAATGTCAAAGTCCCCGCCCAACCGTCACCGAAGGTTTCGGAAAGGGCTTGGGTGATCCATGCCTGATCAGCCTCGCTGCCGCCCGTAACCGCAGCGCCGTCCTCGGAAAGCGTAATCACTACCCCGCCGGCAAAGTCCGCAGGCGCATCGGCAATCAGCTTGATTTCCACCGCGCGCTTGATTTCGTCCACCAATTGGGTGTCCGCCGCCTTCTGCGATTTCGTAATATAGCTCGTGTAAACCGGCACGGCGACGCCGACCAGAATCCCCATAATCGCGATCACAACAATGAGTTCCACAAGCGAAAACCCTTGATTCCACCGTTTCACCCGTCCAAAAGCCTCCTTTTTCATGTTCTTATCCGTTTCCCTAACATTTGTCCTATTATATCATTGATTTTCTTTGATGTCAACTCTTTTGAGTTAAGTTTCGTGCAAAAAATCGGCTATACTATGTATCTGTAAAGAAAAAAGGAGGTCTGCTATGACGATCGGAGAAGCGACAAGGGAACGCATCCTTCAGTTATGCACGGAGCGGAATATCACGGTCAACAAGCTCGCTACTCTGAGCGGCATCACGCAATCCACCCTGAACAACATTGTCTCCGGCAGAAACAACAGCGCGACGGTCTCAACGATCAAGAAGCTGTGCGACGGCTTGGAGATCGGTATCGAGGAATTTTTCCATTCCCCTCTGTTTCGAAGCCTTGAGCAGGAAGTAAAATAGAAAAAAGAAAAGCGGACAGTCAGCGCTGTCCGCTTTTTTTCATCAAAAGCTCCCTGCCATGAGGCGGGAACCGCCTGCATCATACAGACTCATTTGCAACCCAAACCTCACGTCCGAGGCAAAACGACCAAATAGACGTACCGGCAACCCGCTTTCCCGTAATAGCTTCCACTGCGTATCGATAGCAAGCCAATTGCAGCGCATGTCGGGTTTTCAGCTCACTCGCCTCTCTCACGCGGTCGGTTTTATAGTCCACCACCGTCATCGTTCCATCCGGTCCGGCGAAAAAACAGTCGATGACACCCTGCAGCAGCACATCCCCGCCGTTCGCCCCCAAAATCGCAGCAGGTGCGCGCACGGAAAAGCGCTGCTCACGGTAAAGAGCGGTACTTGCGCGCATCCTCGCATACAGATCGCTTCGGAAAAACGCTTCCAGTCCCTTGAAATCCAAAAGCTCTACCTGCGACTGCTTCATCATTCTGCGGCGAAGCAAGCGGTCTGCCTCCTCATGAATGCCGTACTGTTCCACCTGTTCGAAGCGACAGAACTGCAAAAACAGGTGATTCGCGGTCCCCGCATCCGCAGCATCACGCGATACCTGATCCATGAAGGCGGGCGCCCGCGTCAACTGCGAAATGCCGTATTCGACCTCCGCCCGTCCGGATGAAAGCCGCTCCTTAAGTTCCGAAACGGAAATCTTCGCCGGCAGCGCGCTTTCCTGAAACGGATATACAAAGCGAATCGCCGCCTCTGCTTCCGACGTCAGAAAAACTGCGCCTTCGCCGGTCGGTACCGCAGGAGCGGCACGGTGCACGCCCGCTTCCTCCGCTGCGATCTCGGTCAGTTCAAAGCAGTCATCCGTCCGGCACTGTGCTGCAGACAGCACCAAATCCAGCAGGCATCGCGGCGCGCGCGGGTTGAAGCTGCCGCTTTCATATGCTTTTCGCTGTACAGCACCGGTGATGTACAATTTCTCCCGCGCACGCGTGCAGGCAACGTACAGCTTCCGCAGTTCCTCTCCCAGCTCCGCATCCCGCTCGGCAAGCGCCGCATACCGATGGGGCAGGGTGTCCGTCACAGTCAGGCGGTCATAATCGCGCAGCTTAAAAAACAAGCCTTCTCCGCGCAGCAGAATATATTTCTTCGGCAGATTCGGAAACAGTGCGCGATCACAACCACACAGGAATACTGCCGGATACTCCAGTCCCTTAGATTTATGAATGGTGGTCAGCGTTACGCGATCACCGTCGCCTGCTTCGCCAGAGCCGGGCAGCTCGACACCTTTCTCCTCTGCTGCCTTCAGGTAGGAAAGCAGCCCGGAAAGCCCTTTATAGCCGGTGGTTTCAAACTTGCGCGCATACTCGTAGAGCATCAGAAGACCGTTTTTTTCTTTCCGCGTACAAAGATGCAGCAGCCCGCTCCGGGTATAAAGTTCCCAAAGAAAAGTATGGCAGGGACTGCCTTCCGCACGTTCCCGGTAGAAAGCGAGTTCGGAAAGAAATGCGGCGCACTTTTCGGCAAGCGCGTCTCCCGCTTCCGCCGCGTGCTGTACAGCACGGTACAGAGGTCCCTTTCCGCAAATTTGCCGCACGGCGTACAGTTCCTCCGCAGAAAAACCCGCCATCGGGCTTCGCATCCATGCAAACAGGGAAATATCGTCCGTCGGATCATCGATCGCTTTAAGCGCTGCAAGGATCAGCAGGATTTCCGGCTGTTCAAAAAACGGCTCCAGCGTAGTGATTGTATAGGGAATTCCCCGCTTTTTGAGCGCACGCTCATACGGCGTCGTCGCATTTTTCAGCGCGCGGAACAACAGCACGACATCCCGATACCGATAAGGCGCAGGACCGTCCGGCGTCTCCTTTTTTCCGCTTTCCAACAAGCGCAGGATTTCCTCTGCAATATACTCCGCCTCCTGCTCCGTCGCTTCTGTCTTAGAGCGATCGTCATGCAGCGCTACGGCGACAGTTACCGGCAGTTGCGGCGCATCCGTCTGTTTCGCAAACAGCAGCTCCTCGCCCTTATACTCACGCTCGTAAGCTGTTCCCGCAGTCACGTGAGAAAACAGCAGATTGACAAACCGCAGAATTTTCTCACCGCTGCGAAAATTTTCCCGCAGGAACACGCGCGCGCAGGTGCCCCCTTCCGGCGGGAAATCAGGGAAGCGATCCTTATAGTCCAGAAAGATATCCGGATAAGCGTTTCGGAACCGGTAAATTGATTGCTTAACATCGCCCACCATAAACCGATTGCTCCCGTCTGACAGCAGGGCGAACAGGCGATCCTGCAAAGGAGAAACATCCTGATACTCATCGATGTAAAGTTCCTTGATCTTTCCGCGCAGCGACAGGCAGAGCGGCGTGGGTTCACCGTTCTGCTCCAGCAGCCGAAGTAAAAAATGCTCCGCGTCCGGGAAGTCCATCACACCCTTTTCCCGTTTGGCAGCATCGTACAACGATTCGAAACGCTGCAAAAATGTACGCGCCGCAAGCAAAACTCTGCCAGTCAGCGCAAACTGCTGCGCAAATTCCTCCTCTGTTCCTACCGCAAAGCGTTCCAGCAGCCGTTCGACTTCCTTCTTAATGCGATCGCGCTCCGCGCCATAGAAGCGTTTGGCTTCCGCTGACAGGTTCCCATAGGAGATGCGCGGAAAGGAAACCGCGCGGAACGCTTCCGCCGCCGAAGCAAATTCGCTGTAACTCTTTTTCACGCTTTCTGCAAGCAACCGCGTCTGCTGCCGCCACAGCTCTGCCGTTTCCAGACATTTCGGCGTATCTGCCGCCGAAGCGACATAAGCATACAGCGCATCCGCTGCATCCGCCAAATCCGTAAACCAGTCAATCAGCTTTCCCTGCAGCTTCTTGCCGATTTCCGTACCGAACAAACCCTCCCGCATCCGTGCTGCGTCGGCAAGCAAGGCATTTCCCCGCGTCTCCAGCCAGCCGAAATAGTCGGCATAAGCGCGCAAACGACCGTACAGTTCCAGCATGGTTTCCGTCAGCGGACCATCGTCCTTGGTTCCGGAAAACGTATCTGCCAGTAACCCGAACGCCTCGTCATCCGCCTCATAAAATTCATCTGTGACAGTTTCCATCACATCCGAAGCAAGCATGCGGCTCTCCTCCTCATCCGCCATACGGACGGTAGGAGAAAGCCCCAGTATCTGGAAATTAGCGCGAACCACCTCCAGACAGTAAGCATGAATGGTACTGATGTGCGCATTCGGCAACAGATACAGCTGTGTGCGATAACGCTTTTCCCCCGGCTCCTGCGCGGAAAGGCGAACGATCGCCTCATACAGTTTCCCCCGCAGATCGGAAGCAGACGCTTTGGTGAAGGTAACAACCAAAAAATCGGTGACAGAGTCCCCGTTCCGGATCCGCTCAATGATCCGCTGCGTGAGCACTGTAGTTTTACCGCTGCCCGCACCGGCGGAAACCAGCAGGCTGAGATCCTTTGCATGAATCGCATTCGATTGTGAAGGTGTCCATGCAGGCATGGTTTTCACATCCTTTCCCAACTCCGGAATCATTCCTCCCGATACCGGCATGCGGCATGGAATTTACAATAGTGGCAGGCGTCATGCCCCGGATCCAGTCGCAGCGGACGAACGTCCATTTCTCCGCCAAATATCTGCGAAGCCAGCGTGAGAAGCTGCTTTTCCAGCAACACTTCCAGCTCAGAAAATTCCACTGCAGGCAACGTGCCCTTTCCGGGCTTTAACGCGCCGTCCGCATCGAACCGGACCGGAAGAAATCTCCCGCTTGCGGAACGGTCCATTGCCAATGCGATCTCGGTATCCTCCAATATCACGCCGGTCCGCACCAGCTTTTCATCCAGCTTTTTCCGGATCTGCTCCTCGCTTTCGCCGCCCTGCGCTTCTGCAAACGGCAGCACCGCCGCGTCGTACAGCACGCCGGCGGGCTGAAAAACCTCCCCGTCCGACGCCGACCGACAGTAGGCAAACAGGTAAAGAAGCATCTGCTCATCCAGACCGTATTCCCGGGCGTAATCCAGCCGCAGCTCCTTGCCATAGGTTTTATAATCTACCACGCGCACATACCGCACGCCGTCCTTCTCATAAAGATCCACGCGGTCAATCGAACCGCAGAGATAGATACGCTTTCCATTTGCCAGTCTGAACTCTACTGCCGGCAGACCTCCCTTTCGCAAGCCGATACTGACTTCAAATCCGGCAGGCAGAAAATCGCTGCCGGTGAACTCATCGGTCAGATGCTCCAACAGCAATAGCAGCGTCTTTCTTAGGTTCCGATAGGTATGAAGGAATCGCTTGCTCTTCCCCTCCAGACCGCCGAGCACATCCAAAAAATACTGCTTCGCCAGCGCATCCGTCTCCTCCTCCAGCATCTGTCTGGAGACCGGCGGCACAAAGCGCCCGCTCTCCGGATGAACATGATGCGCAAGAAACTGCTCTGCGATTTTATGGATAAATGAACCGATTTCCGGCGTGGCAAACCGATTGGTCTTTTTTTCTTTCAGATGCAGCACTGCGCTTCCGAAATAGGAAAACGGACAGTAGCGGTATCGCTCAATACTGCTCGGAGACAGCCGCAGCGTCTCCGGGCGATAGGGGATCCGCGCTCCGCGATCGGAAACGGGCACACGCACGGATGGAATCCGGACGCCCTTTTCCAGCAGCAATTCACGCAGACGCTCCCGATCTGTGCCCTCCGGCAGGGACCAAAAAACCGCCGCTGCGTTTTCCGCCGAAAACAGCGCCTGCTCCCGCGCTCCCGTGTAAAGCTCCGGGATGACATGCGGCAGCAGCGTGCAGATACGGACGATTGCAGGAGAAGGTCGTAGCTCCTCCCCGGTCAGTGTCCCGACCGGATAGGTCAGAATCAGCAATTCCGAGGGAGCCGCCACCGCCGAGTAGAAATAGAACCGTTCCGCCTGCAAACGGGACAGACGGGGTTCTACCACCGTCATGCCGGCACCCTCTAACAGAACCGCCTCTGCATCGTCAAACAGCGCATCACTTCCGACTGACGCAGGAAACACCCCGTCATTACAGCCCATCACGATAACCGCCTTCGCGCGATCAGGACGCAGCAATGCCGCGTCCCCCACCGTGACCGAATCCTGTGAGGACGGGATCGAACCCAGATGATACTGCCGCGCCGTCAGTAACAGCAACGACAGCAAACGCCTTGCCGTCATCGGTTTATCGCCGCAAAGCTCGTCCAACCGATCGAAAATATCCATCAGCAGATTCCAAAGCTGGCTGTCTTTCGCCGCCTGCTCCGTTTCTCCGCTTTGCAGACGGGCATTGACCTGCTCCGTGAACCGCTCTGCAGCATGAACCTGTTCCAAATGCAGGTACAGCGCCTGCAAAAGGTCGCGTCCATTCAAATTCTTTCGGCAGAGCGCCTCCCGTAAAGAAAGCAATCCGGGAAGCAATGCCCTGCGCGCGGCATTCACCGCCGCCAGCATCGCACTCTGCTCCTCGTCCATACCGCCTTCACAATAGCCGTCCGGGTTCCGGAGCCACTCTTCTCCGTTATACCAGTCTTTCCCGCGCAGTCTCCAGCTCTCTGCATAACGCAGCAGCAGATCACATTCCTCTGCAGACAGCCCCGCATATCCGCTTTTCAGATATTTCCGAACCGCCGGCAGCGAAAAATCCGAACTCACAAGCTCCAACGCTGCGCAGACAAAGGAAAACAGCGGCTTGGTCGGAAGCTCATCCTTTTCTGCAAAGAAAAACGGAATGCCGTTCTGCCGGAATACCGTATCCAGCACCCCTGCATAGCTCTGCACATGACGCGCAAGCACTGTAATCTCCCGGTAACGATAGCCGCTTCTCACCAAACGCAGAATCTCCGCAGCGACCGCCTCCGCCTCCCCAAATACAGTTTCCGCCCGCAGAATCCTGACCGCTCCAGTTTCGCCGGAAAAAGCAACCGGCACTGCTTCTTCCGCCCAAAGAAACCGTTCTAAAAACCGAAGCTCAGCCTTTTCACTCCGACGGTACACCCCGACAGGAAGATCGCGGAAAGCACCTGCACACTTGGAAAGCCGGAACGCACAGGCTTCGTTCCCTGCAAAGACCTCCCGCCCGTCATATGTAAAGCTACAGAAAACAGCCTTCGCCTGCCGCAGAATTCCGGCCAGCAACGCATATTCCTGCCCGGTAAAGGTGTAATAGCCGTCCACAAATACGGTCTTGCCGACAAAGAAGGGCTTGTCCTCCAGCTCCTCCGTCAAAACGGTCAACGCATCCCTTGCATCCCGGCGTGTCTCATCAAAGTACGCGTCATAGGCTTCGTAAAGCAGAGCAATATCCTCTACCTTTGCCTCCAAACGCTCACTTTCCAGCAAGCCGCTTCGAATCGCCTCCCGCAAACCGGACGGTCGGATCATCTCTGAACGAAGCCGCCCAAACAGATGGAACAGACTGTCGATAAACGCCCCATCCTCGACACAGGCAGCGTATTCCTTCAGCTTACGACGATTTTCGTACGCCAGCACGGATAAAAGGGCGCACAAAGCGCCCCGATCCGGATAGATAACCGCCAGATCGCCATACTCCCGCGCGATCCGTTCCGGCAGCCGTTCAAAGTTCAAAATCTCCACCGAAAGATTGCAGCCGTCGCCCAAGCGGGCAAGAATTTCCCGCTCCGCCTGCACGGATTGCTGCTCAGGCGCAATCCAAATGCAGCGCTCCCCCGCGCGATATGCCTTTTCCAGTTCGGAATAAAGAACTTCCGTTTTCCCGCTTCCTGCAGGACCTGTCACCTTGTAAAGCACGAAAACCACTCCAATAATTTCAGGCGAAAACGATAGGTTCTGTCAGTAAACACCTTGCCGGATGAGGGATCCAGCCCGACGGAATCCAAGCTGTCCTCCGCCGTCGATGCCGACATGCACAGCGGCGGAAACAAGCAACACCACCAGTTCTGCCCTCCGCCCTCTCCAAGCAAAATGCGCAGGGATCGGTACTCCCCGGCAGGGAACGTCACACCGTCATATTCCCTCGTCGGATAGGTTTCCGTACCGAATACTGCCGTCGCACGATAGGAAAATCCATTTTCCTCCAGCACGCGGTCGGCGATCTGCTCCATTTGCTTTGCCGCGCTCTCAATCTGGGAAAGCGCCTCCTCCGTCGTTTTCGTTTCCGAAAACAACGCACTGCATTCTGCCAGAATCGCATCCCTGACCAGCAGCTTGACCGCCTGATCCGTTTCGCTGTCAGAATTGGCAAGCACGTGCAGGCGGATCACGGTATCATAAATCTCCGCTTCCTCAGCGGGAACCGCCAAGTCTACCGTGAACAGCAGCAGCGTCGAAGCGCAGATGGCGCACAGCATCTTTTCCCATAACTTCCATGTACCCGTTTTCATGTGATTGATCCATCCTTTTTGTTTTGTTTACAAACTCAGTATGGACCAAAAACCCAATCAATAACGCGAAATCGTCCGACAGGAAGCGGCAAAATAGCCTTCCTGACGCAATATCGCAGCACTCTGCTCCGCCGTTTCCGACGTATGGAATATCCCGAATACCGCGCTTCCGCTGCCGGTCATCCGCGCCTCCGAGGCGCCCAGTATTAGAAGACGCTGCTTCAGCATGCCGATATCCGCCAATACCTCCATTGCAACCGGTTCAAACGCATTCAGAAAGAGTTCTTCAGCAACCCGTTTCCGCCGTTCATCCAGCCGACGGTACATCTCCGGCGTGGAAAGTCCGGTTTTTCCTTTTGCGACCACCAAAAACAACGGTTCCTCCTCCGGCAGCGGTGACAGCTTTTCTCCGATCCCGGTACAAAGACACTTACCGCCATGCAGGCAGAAGGGAACATCCGCTCCCAAGCCTTCCGCGACAGCAAACAGCTGCCGTTCGGTCAGCGGCGTATCGCATAAAACATTCAGTAATCGCAGCACCGCCGCCGCGTCCGCGCTGCCACCCCCCAAGCCTGCACCGGTCGGTATCCTTTTCTCCAAATGGATCGACGCTCCCTCTTCGGTTCCTACGGCCGCATAAAACGCCCGGTACGCACGGACACAGAGATTGCTTTCACAATCCAATGCAGGATCCGAGCAGGAAAAGTGAAGAGTGGTCGCGGGTGTAACATCAACCGTATCACATAGTGATATGCTCTGCATCACCGTGCGAAGCGTATGATACCCGTCGGAGCGCACACCCGTAACGGCAAGGGACAGGTTGATCTTGGCAAACGCCGACGTTTTCACAGCGTCTGCAGGAACTCACCGATCCGGTTGAGCGCCTGCTCAATATGGCGGATGGAATAGGCGTAGGACAGACGGGCAAATCCTTCTCCGCAATCGCCGAACGCACTGCCGGGCACGATGGCAACACCCTTCTCATACAGCAGCCTCTCACAGAACACCTCACTGGAAAGACCGAATCCACCGATATACGGAAAGACATAGAATGCTCCCTCCGGCATAAAGCAATCCAATCCGATCTCCCGCAGGCGTGAAACGATCAGATTCCGGCGGGCGCGGTATTCCGCCTTCATCCGTTCAATATCCTCATCTCCATTGCGCAACGCTTCAATCGCAGCGTACTGGCTGGTTGTCGGGGCGCACATAATACCGTATTGGTGTACTTTTGCCATCTGCCGGGTAAAGACTTCCGGTGCAAGCGTATAGCCCAACCGCCAGCCGGTCATAGCATACGCCTTGGAGAACCCGCCGACCACTACGGTACGTTCCCGCATATCCGGCAGGGACGCGATAGAGGTATGGGAGAAGTCATACGTCAGTTCACCGTAGATTTCATCTGAGATCACCAACACCTCGGTGCCCTGCAGCACCTTCGCCAATTCCTCTAATTCCGACTTGGTCATGCACGCACCGGTCGGATTATTCGGGAACGCCAGCACCAACGCCTTGGTACGCGGGGTAATTGCAGCCTGCAGCTCCTCTGCCGTCAGCTTAAAATTATTCTCCCGTTTCAAGGAAAGCGCAACCGGTGTCCCCCCCGCAAGCGTAACCAGCGGCGCATAACAGACAAAACATGGCTCCGGCACGATCACTTCATCGCCGGGATTGACCATCGCACGAACAGCAAGATCAATCGCCTCACTGCCGCCAACCGTCACGATGATTTCTGTTTTCGGATCGTACGTCAGAGAAAAGCGGCGCTTCTGATAAGCGGCGATTTCCGCGCGAAACTCCAAAAGCCCATTGTTGGAGGTATAGTAAGTACGCCCCTCCTCCAGCGAGCGAATACCCGCATCGCGGATATGCCAAGGGGTGACAAAATCCGGTTGACCGACGGTCAGAGAGATGACGTCCTTCATCTCATCCAGCAAGTCGAAAAATTTGCGGATACCGGACGGACGGATTTCAGTAATACGGTTATTCAGACGTGTCGTAGGATCAAACATCACCAGCTGTTGCCTCTCTTATCTGTGTTGTCCGGCTGATAGACAACATCATTATCCTTATAGGTCTGCAGCACAAAATGCGTCGCCGTAGAGGTTACGCCTTCCATGGTCGCCAGCTTCTCCGCAACAAAAAGCGCCACATCGCGCATCGTCTCCCCCTCCACAAACAGTGCAAGATCGAAGCCGCCCGACATCAGAAACACACTCTTGACCTGCGGATACTGGGCGATACGCTCCGCAACCGCACCGAAGCCCTTATCCCGCTGAGGAATGGTTTTCAGTTCGATAAATGCGCGCACCATCCGCCGGTCGGTCTTTTCCCAATTGACCACCGTCTTATAGGACAGGATGGTGCCGTCCTTCTCGCATGCTGCGATTTCCTTATGAATCTCCTCTTCAGGCTTTCCTAACATCACAGCCAGCGCCGCAGCATCCAGATGCGCATCGTTTTCCAAATAGGAAAGAATGGTATTCTTATCGCTCATTTTCATTCCAAAACCTCCGAAAGCAAAACAAAATTCTTTTTTCTCCGGCGGAACGTAGTCAAAAACCGGAAGCCCGCCGCTTCCGCCAGCAAACAGGCATCCTTCAGGTTCGCGCCCAAATCGGTCGGACAGTGCGCATCACTTCCGACCGTGATCAGTTCTCCGCCCAGTTCTCGATAAAACCGCAGCAGTTCCAATCCCGGATCCGGTTCCGGCAATTTGGCGGTACGCATGCAGGACGTGTTGATTTCCAGCGCAATCCCCCGTTCAATCAGCTTCCGGAAAATAGGCTCATACTGTACTCTGCCGCGCTCCGGAAGTCCCGTAATCCGTCCCCGGCGCTCCACAGGAATATAACGAACCGGATAGCAGATATGCGTCTGCACATCCACCTCCGCTTCTGATGCAAGTGCGTACAGCTCTCTCAGATAGATCTCCCAATAAGCACGCAGCTGTTCATCTGACAGGTTTTCGCAATCCAAATAATAGAAATCAAGTCCACCCGGCAGATTATGCACGGAACCAAGCACGACGTCGTAAGGACGTGCCGCCAAAAGCGTTTTTGCCTGCTCCGGATAGCTGTTCGGCTGCCCCAATTCGATCCCCCGCAATACGGTCAGCTGTCCCGCATACCGTTCCCGCGCTTCCATCAGCTCCGCTTCCTCCGAAGCAAAATCTGTAGGAGGCAGCTCACCGGACACCACCAGATCCAATTCGTAATGGTTGGTCAGCGCCAGCTCCGCCACGCCTTTTTGCAGTGCCGCCGCACAAACCGCCTCCAGCGTCGCTTCCGGAGCGGCGTCAAAGGAGATACGGTTATGCACATGATAATCATAACGTTTGATAAAAATCACCGTTCTTTTCTGATTTTTTCTCCGGGATCAGAACAGCGTCAGCTGATTGGACTCCGGCAGTCCCTCCAGACAGCCGTACTGCCGAAGCAGCTCCGCTACACTGCGCCCGACGCCCGGCTCATTGGCAAGCTCCTCTACCGTCGTCACCCTTCCGGTCACAATGGATTCCCGAATATGCTCCGCCGCGCTGCGCCCCAATCCTGACAGAGACGTGAACGGCAGGCGGATCTTCCCGTCCTCCGGCAAAAACTTGAACGCATCGGATTGAAAGATGTTCACCGGCAGAAATTCCACTCCGCGGGCATACATCTCCGCAATCAGATTGAGAATGACGATCATATCCTCCTCCTTCGCCGTCGGATTCTGGTTCGCATTTAACTCTCTCAGCCGCGCCTTGATCGCAGGCAGCCCCTGCATTACCAATGCACCGTCAAACGTATCCGATTTCACAGTAAAATAGGTCGCATAAAACGCAACCGGCTGATATACCTTGAACCAGCCCAACCGCAGCGCCGCAATCGTATAGGCGGCCGCGTGCGCCTTCGGGAACATGTATTTGATTTTCTGACAGGATTCAATATACCAATCCGGCACATTGCACTTTTTCATCTCCGCGATCAGATCGTCAGTTAGTCCCTTGCCCTTCCTTGTACGCTCCATCGCCGCAAAGGCAACTGAGGAATCCAGACCTTTTTGCATCAGATAGATCATAATGCTGTCGCGCGTTCCAATGATCTCATGAATGGAGCAGGTCCCATTGGCGATCAGATCTTTCCCGTTGCCCAGCCAAATCCCGGTTCCATGGGAAAGTCCGGAAATCTGCAGCAAATCGGAAAAGTTCTGCGGCTTTGCATCTTCGATCATCTGAATCGCGTACCGCGTGCCGAACTCCGGCAGTCCATATGTACCGAGGCGGCAATCAATATCCTTCGGCTGAATGCCCAGCGGCTTTGTGGATTTGAACAGCTCGTATACATTCGGATCGTTCATCGGAAGCGCCATTACCGATTTTCCGGTATACTCCTCCAGAATGCGGTAAAACGTCGGTACATCATGTCCGAGAATATCCAATTTGAGCAGCGTATCATGCAAATATTCAAAGGCGAAGTGCGTAGTGATTACCCCGGAGGATTCCTTTTCCGCCGGATACTGCACCGGCGTGAAATCGTAAATTTCATGATCCTTCGGAATCACGACGATGCCGCCCGGATGCTGCCCGGTGGTCCGCTTGACGCCGACGCAGCCGCAAATCAGGCGTTCCTGCTCCGCACGGGTCAGGTTCTTTCCCTTATCCTCCAGATAATGTTTCACAAAGCCGAAGCAGGTCTTGGATTGCAGGGCGCTGACCGTCCCGGCACGGAAAATATTCTCCTTGCCGAATAGCACTTCGGTATATTTGTGTGCTGCGGACTGCACATCTCCGGAAAAATTCAGGTCGATATCCGGCGCCTTCTCCCCGTGAAAGCCCAAAAAGGTTTCAAATGGAATATCGTGCCCGTCCACGACCATTTTTGTGCCGCAGTCCGGGCAGCTCTTATCCGGCATATCGAAGCCGGAGCCGTAGGAGCCGTCCGTGATAAATTCACTGTGCTTACAAACCGGGCAGCGCCAATGTGGCGGCAGCGGATTGACCTCGGAAATATGTGCCAGCGTAGCGGTGAAGGAAGATCCGACCGATCCGCGCGAGCCGACATAATATCCATGCTCTTCCGAATTACGAACCAGATTCCGCGCGATGATATACAGGACAGCGAAGCCGTTCTGGATAATGGAATTCAACTCCTTATCCATTCTTGCCTGCACAATTTCCGGCAACGGATCACCGTACATATCATGTGCCGTCTGATGACAGGTCTGGATCAGATCCTCCTCTGCCCCCGGAATATCGGGGGTGTACTGCCCATCCGGAATCGGCTTCAGGAACTCGATGCTGTCCGCTATCCTTCTTGGATTCTCGACCACTACTTCATGCGCCTTTTCCGGACCGAGAAAGGAGAATGCCTCCAGCATTTCCCCGGTAGTCTTGAAATACAGCTTCGTCTCCCGCCCGCCGTCGGAAAAGCCCTGTCCGATTTGCAGAATCTGCCGAAAAAGCTCATCCTCCGGCTCTAAAAAATGTACATCGCCGGTCGCGCAGACCGGCTTTTTCAGTTTTTCTGCGACCTGAAGAATCGTCCGGTCATATTCCTGCAGCTGCTTCAGTGCCTGCTCACGGTCGTTCCCCAGCTTTCCTTCCTCAAAAAGAAACCAGTTGTTAGTCCATGGCTGAATCTCCAAATAATCGTAAAGCTCCGCAATCTTACAGAGATCGCCGAACGGCTTCCCCTCCAGCACCGCCTGATACAGCTCTCCTGCGATGCAGGCGGAGCCGAGAATCAGCCCTTCCCGGTATTCCTTAAGAACCGTCTTGGGAATCCGCGGATGGCGATTGAAATACTGCAAATAGGAGAAAGATACCAGCTTATACAGATTTTTCAGGCCGACCTCATTCTTGGCAAGCAGAATGATATGATAGGTCTTTTTCAGCTTCTTCGGATCACTGTTCTCCGCCATCGCCGTGACCATTTCGTTTGTCGTGTAAATACCGTTATTTGCCAGCTTCCTGACAATGCAATCGAAGATGCGCGCCAGCATTTCCGTATCCGCATTCGCGCGGTGATGATCAAACTCTCCCAGCTTATAATATTTTGCCAAGGCGTCCAGCGTATGACGGCGCTGATCCGCATTGATATACCGGGAAAGAGCCACCGTATCCAGACAGGGATTGTCAAATTTCAAGCCGTAGTCCGTCGCCGCCTTTCGAATAAAAGAAGCATCAAAGGAAGCGTTATGCGCGACCAGCATCCGCCCGTCAGCAAATTGCAGGAACCGTTCGACAGCTTCCCTCCGCTTCGGCGCGCCGGCTACCATTTCGTCCGTGATCCCGGTCAGCTCCGTGATGTTCGGCGGGATCGGCATCTCCGGATCAACGAATGTCTCAAACGTATCCAAAATCTGTCCGCCCTGATACAGGATGGCAGCGATCTGTGTGATCCCGCAATTCTGTACGGAAAGCCCGGTCGTTTCAATATCGAATACGATAAACGGATCCTCACGGAAATTCTTGTTATCTGTTTGCTCGGAATAGAAGAACACCGCCCGCGCGGTATCGTCCACCAAATAGCCCTCCATTCCGTACAAAGGCTTGACATCCGGACATTTCTTAGTGGCTTTCATGATTTCCGGAAACGCCTGCAAATTGCCGTGGTCGGTGATGGCGATCGCAGGACAGCCCCATTCCTGACAGCGTTTCATCAGCAGCGCCGGATCGGTCAACGCATCCATAGCGGACATATTGGTGTGGCAGTGCAGCTCGACGCGCGGCTCCGGATGCGTTTCCTTCCGGGAGATCCCCCGTACCGTCGCCATAGCGCTGGCGCGAACTACAAGCTCACCGTCAAAATCGGAATACTGCGCTTTTCCCTCCACAATCACATACGCCGGCGCCTTGGGAAATGCGGTTCCTTTTTCCGCCTGAAAGCGCAGCATGACCGAGGCCTCGCCGTCCGTGACAAACATCTTGAAGGTATTCTTCGGCTTGTCGTAGTTCTCTTTTTCTTCCCATTCGAACAGCCTGCCCGCAAAAGCGACAAAGCTGTTCTGCCGGATCTGCTTGATCGGAATCAACGGTTCACGGTTTTTCAGCGTACCGTAACAAACCTGCGGCTCAGAAATATCCATCGTTAAATTGCCGACACGCAGGAGCGTTTTTCCATCCTCCGTCTGCTCTGTACTCACCGCATCCGGTGCGAACCGCTCCAATGCCATGCTCTTATTTGCATTCTGCTCCTGCATACGGATTTTTTCTGTTTCCGCAAGCAGCTCCGTCCGAGCGCTTTCCCGCATGGCATGCACTCCCACCGCTTCATAGGTGGCGGGATCCACTTCCTCCCCGGTAATGGAAACCGAAACGGACAGTCCGAACTGGCCGGAGATACACTCCTCCAAAAAACAGGAAGCGCCACTGCGTTGTACCAGAGAAGGAGAAACATGCTGACGCAGACGGATCTCCAGTCTGGCAGTGACGCGATCATATTTGGTGATGCTGTCCTCAAAAAAGCCGTAACTGACACCTGCACCGGCAACCCTCTTCAACAACGCAATCAGCCCCGGTACGCATGCTTCGGAAAAGCACTCCGCAGGATACCTCGGAAAAATGCGCGCGGCGGTAAGCTGATAAGTGCTCCGAATCAGATCCTCCAGCGCAAACAGCGCGCGCGGATCCTCCGGCTTCTCGAAAGCGCAATGAAGCTCTACCCGCTTGTTTTCACGATCTACCTTAACCGCGAGCGTCTGCATGCGTCCGATAAACTCGACATCTCGGCTGCTCAATGGAAGGCGGCTGAATTTCTTTTTGAATTGTTCCAATACCTCATTCATGTCCGCTTATCATCCTTTCGATCTCCTGCCACAGCGTCGGTACGATTTCCTCCTCCGCAATTCTTCCAACCACTTTGCCCTTGCGAAACAGAACAGCTTCTCCTTTTCCGCCGGCAACGCCGAAGTCCGCTTCCCGCGCTTCTCCCGGTCCGTTGACAGCACACCCCATCAATGCGACTGTCAGACTTGTTCCGCGGGGAACCCGCAGCCGGTCAATCCGCTCCTGCAGCTCCTTTGCGCAACGGATCAAATCCAGCTGCGTTCGCCCGCAGGTCGGACAGGAAATCAGATTGATACCGTCCATCCTTCCGCAGGCGCGCAAAATCTCCTTCGCTGCGCGAACCTCTTCCACCGGATCTGCCGTCAAAGAAACACGCACCGTGTCGCCGATGCCATCGCAGAGGAGAGAGCCGATCCCGATAGCAGACTTAATACTGCCGCTTCGAAGCGTACCGGTTTCCGTTACCCCGAGGTGAAGCGGATAGGTACAGCGCTCCGCCAATAACCGGTTCGCCGTAATCATCGAAGACACATCCGAGCTCTTGACCGACAGCACCAGATCGTCAAAATCATACCGTTCAAACGCCTGCGCCGCTTTCAGAGCACTCTCACAAAGCGCCTGCGGTGTAGGCGCGCCATATTTCGCCAGCAGTTCCTTTTCCAGCGAGCCGCCGTTGATGCCGATTCGAATCGGAATTTTCTTTGCCGCGCAGGTCCTCGCAACAGCACGGATTCGTTCCTCAGAACCAATATTTCCCGGATTGATGCGAATCTTTGAGATCCCCGCCTCCGCGGCCTCCAGCGCCAGCCGATAATCAAAGTGAATATCCGCAACCAAGGGTACCAGCGTATGCTCCCGCAGATATCCGATTGCTTTCGCAGCCTCCGGCGTATTGACCGTCACCCGCACGATATCGCAGCCGGCATCCTCCAGCGCACGGATCTGCGCCGCTGTTGCTTCCCGATCCGCCGTAGGCGTATTGGTCATGGACTGCACGGCTACAGGCGCATCCCCGCCAAGGGGAACCGCCCCGACTGTCACCGTTTTACAGGCTCTCCGCATCATGTGCCGATCTCCTTCTATTACCAATCCGTAAAAACGTTCCTAAAATAACCCGATCAGATCCTTGAAAAAGATCAGAATCATCAAAGCAAACAACAGCAGCATACAAGCCGTATTGATCGCCGTTTCCGTTTTTTTGGAGAGCGGCTTCCGCCGGATCGCCTCCAGCACATACAACAGGAAGCGACCGCCGTCCAGCGCCGGCAGCGGCAGCAAATTGCAGATGCCCAGTGAAACGGAAATCATCATAGTCATACTGCCAAGATTCCGAAATGTATCCGCAACGCCGTCGCTTTGCTCAATCGCTTCTCCGATCTGCTCCCCGATCGCTACAGGACCGCCGACCGCTTCCAAACCGTATTTCCCGGCAAAGGTATCGATCAGAGAGTCCACAGTCATATAAACAGTTCCACAGCCCTGCCAGAAGCTCTCATACAAAATGATCAGCGGCGTTTTCGGACGCGCCCAAACGACAAAATCAATCACGCCATAGTTGATACCGCTTTCCTCCGTATGCGCAAAGCAAACATCCTCCAACAGCAGTTCTTCTCCGTCCCGTTCGACAACAATATCCGTCGGATACGCCCCGTCAGATAGGATCATATAGGAAAGATCCGGATAACAGCGAATGGTTTTTCCGTTGATTTCCCGGATGATATCCCCTGCCTGCAGTCCGTACTGTCCGCTGACATTGTTTTCCATCAAATGGTGAATCTGCGTGCTGCCGATGGCACTGCTGCTGCAAACCAGCACAAGCATGACCACAAAAGCAAGAAAAATGTTCATCGCCGGCCCGGCAAGAACAATCAGCATGCGTTTACATAAATGAATTTCATTGATCGCATGCCGCCCGATGCAGGCAGCCAAGGATTCCGGATCATCTTCTTCCCCCGGCTCCCCCGCCATGCGGACATATCCGCCGATCGGCAGAGCACGCAGGGAAAACGTATTGACACGCCCTTCCCAGCTTTTTATTTTCGGCCCCATGCCGATGGAGAATTCTATAATAGCGACATGACAGGCGCGAGCTACCAGATAATGTCCTAATTCATGGATGGTAATCAGGATACCAAACACCAGCAGCGTGACCAAAATGGTGACAACGATCAAGGTGATTCTTCCTTTCCGAAATACAAGACAGACAATGGTACATGATAGCGATTTTCAACGATGATAGGACAGAACAGAAGCGCGTGCCGCCTCGTCCGACGCCAAAATGACTTCCAGATCGGGCGCTTCGCAGAACGGAATCTGCTCCGTCGCGCGGATGACCGAAGAAAAAATATCCGTATACCCGATCTCTCCGCGAAGGAATCGCCAAACGGCAGCTTCATTGGCACCGTTCATGGCAGCCGGAAGGTTTCCGCCCTTCGTGATCGTTTCCCGTGCCAGTGTCAGCAGGGGAAACGTCTCGGTATCCGGACGGAAAAAGGTCAGTCTGCCCACAGCAAACAAATCCAGCTCCGAAACAGAACATTCCAGTCGTTCCGGGTAAGTCAGCGCATACTGAATACACAGTCTCATATCCGGCACGCCCATCTGCGCCAACACAGCATGATCCGCAAACTGCACCAGCGAATGAATGACGCTCTCCCGCTGAATGACCACTTCGATCTGCTCCGGCTTAACATGGAACAGATGCACCGCTTCAATAAGCTCCAGCCCTTTGTTCATCAGCGTTGAACTGTCCACCGTAATCTTCGGCCCCATGCTCCAATTGGGATGCCGGAGCGCATCCTCGGCACGAACTGTTTCCAGAAATCTGCGGTCCTTGCCGAAAAACGGACCGCCGGAGCCGGTCAGAAGCAATTTTTCCGGCTTCCCACCGCCCTGCAGACATTGAAAGATCGCGGAATGCTCGCTGTCAACCGGCAGAATGGCAACATTACGTTCCGCAGCGCGGCGCATCACCAGCTCACCGCCGGCAACCAGCGTTTCTTTATTTGCCAAAGCAATCTTCTTGCCCGCCTCGATGGCAGCAAGTGTAGGTTTTAATCCCAAAATACCGGTCAGCGCATTCAGAACAACCGGCGACTCATCCTCCGCCGCCAGTTCGGAAAGCGCCTCTTTACCGGTCATCACTCGGATATCGGTATCCGCCAGCAGCGTACGAAGAGACGTATATCTCTCCTCGTCGATATAAACCGTTTTCGGACGAAAGGCGCGGCACTGTGCCTCCAAAAGCTTTTCCTGCTTGCCCGCTGCCAATGCTGTCACCTGTATGCCGTGCTTTTTCACAACATCCAATGCCTGCGTGCCGATTGAGCCTGTCGAGCCCAAAATGCAAACGGAAGAAATCATAACAGCAATCCTCCGAAGGAGATGGAAAGAAGGAGCATGGTAATCGCCACGGCAATCGTGCTGTCAAACCGATCCATCACGCCGCCGTGCCCAGGAAACAGCCTGCCATAATCCTTGACGCCGAACCTGCGCTTGACAACAGAAGCAAACAGATCCCCAAAAATAGAAATAACTGCTAACACCATCGCTAAAACAGGAATGAGGGCGAGAGAAAGCGATCGATTCCATCCGTACACACCACCATATACAAGCAGCGCGACGATTCCCGTCCCCGCAACGCCGCCGACCGCACCGGCAACCGTCTTTTTCGGAGAAACGGCAGGGCAAAGCTTGCGCTTACCCAGAAATCTCCCAACGAAATATGCCAGAGAATCCGCAATCCACGGGATACAAAGCGCCGTCCAAAGCCATACGGACGTTTTCTCAGCAGCAAACCGCCCCAGCGCGTAAAAGCCAAGGCAAACGTAACAGACCAGCCCGAATTGCAGCATCAGACGGTCAGCAGGCAAAGCCTCATACCGAAGCACCGCCGCGACTACATACAGCAGCGTGAGCAGCGCAAGGAAGCAGACCGGCTCTGCGGAAAAAAGCAGTCTCTCTGCAGACTGCGGGTATCCGCACGAAACGCTTACAAAGCAGAGCGCCATCGTGGAAACAGTCAGCCACCATTCCTTTTTCAATCCGACACAGCCGGTAATCTCATAAACCGCAACCGCAGCTAAAAGGCCGAATACCGCCGCGACCGCCCCTGCGGGCGCAAACAGCAGAATCGGAACGAAAACCGCAAGCGCGACTATTGCGGTAACAATCCGTACAACCATGGCATCCACTCCTCTTCCGCTATTTTCCGAACCGACGGGAACGCTTCTCAAAGGCATGAAGTGCTTTGTATAGCTCCTCCCGCCCGAAATCCGGCCAGCAGATCTCCGTAAAGTAGTATTCTGCATATGCCGACTGCCAAAGCAGAAAATTGGAGATCCGGTATTCTCCGCTGGTGCGGACAATCAGATCCGGATCCGGCATCCCTGCGGAATACAAATGGCGTTCGATATCCGCCTCAGTGATTTCCGTCTTTCCCTCCGCAGCAAGGGCACGGAACGCATGCAGCAATTCCTGACGCCCGCCGTAGGACAGGCAAACGGAAAGCGTCATACCGGTATTTCCGGAAAGCTCTGTCTCGCAGGCACGCAGAGACGTTCGCTCCCTCTCAGGGAATCGCTCCAGCTCTCCCATCAGATGCAGCCGGATATTTTTGCGGTGCATTTCCGGCGTATAGCGGCGGATCCCCTGCTCCATCAATTTGAGCAGCGCCTGTACCTCCGAAGGCTCCCGCTTCCAATTTTCAGAGGAAAACGCATAAACCGTCAGATACGGGATCCCCAGATCGCTGCAGACGTCCACCGTTTCCACAAAGGTGTCCAGTCCCGCCTTATGTCCGGCGGTTCGCGGAAGCAGCCGCCGTTTCGCCCAGCGGCCGTTTCCGTCCATAATCACTGCAAGATGCGTCGGCAGCTTAGAAAACTGCTCCTCCATCAGAGCTCCATGATCTCCTTGTCTTTTTTCGCGACCGCATCATCCACCAGCTTGATATAGCGATCGGTCAGATCCTGCACCGCCTTTTCAGCGGCTTTCTGATCATCCTCCGTCAAAACGCCATCCTTTTTCTGCTTCTTAATTTCCTCGTTCGCGTCACGGCGCAGATTGCGCACGGCAACCTTGGCTTCTTCGCCCATCTTCGCGGTTTTTTTTGTGAATTCTCTGCGACGCTCCTCGGTCAGCGGCGGGAAAGTCAGACGGATCACTTTGCCGTCATTCTGAGGAAGGATGCCGAGGTCACTCGCAGCGATCGCCTTTTCGATTTCCTTGAGCATATTGGTTTCCCACGGCTGAATCAGCAGGGTTCTTGCATCGGGAGATTTAACGGATGCGACGCCGTCGATCGCAGTAGGTACGCCATAATATGGAATGGTGATCTTATCCAGCACCTTCGCGGAGGCGCGACCGACACGAATGGTTCCGAATTCGGATTCCAATACCTCTACGGTCTTTTTCATTTTTGTTTCATAAGGCTTATTGTCAAACTTCATTGCTATTCTTCCTTTCTATCAGTTCCTTCGGATATATCGTTACTCATGCGCCGTAAATCAGGGTTCCGATCGGCTCTCCCTGCACAGCGCGCGTGATATTGGCGGGATCAGAAAGCCCGAACACCAGTGCCTTCATCCCGTTTTCCCGCCCGATGGCGGAAGCGGTCAGATCGATCGCCTTCAGTCCCTTGGAAAGGATCTCTTCATAGGTCAGCGATTCATACTTCTTTGCCGTCGGATTGATCGCCGGATCATCGTCATAAACACCGTCCACATGCTTGGCGGACAACAGAATGTCACATTTCAGCTCCACGGCCCGAAGCATCATGCCGGTATCCGTCGAAAAGTAGGGATACCCGACACCGCACGGGATCAATACGATCTTCCCCTGCTCCAAATATTCTATCGCACGGTACTGTGCATACGGCTCGCACACCTGCTGAATCTGGAACGCGCTCATTACACGGGCGTCTGCGCCGGCACGGATCAGATAATCCTGCATTGCCAGCGAATTGATTACCGTCGCCAGCATACCCATATGATCGCCGCGTACACGGTCGATGGAAAGACCTCCCTGCCGCGCACCGCGCCAGATATTACCGGCGCCGATGACGATTCCGAACTGTACACCCATTGCGGCGCATGTAGCGATTTCACCGGAAACGGCACGAAGAAAGCCGTCGTCCAGAATCTTCCCTCCCTCGCCGGTCAGCGCTTCCCCGGACAGCTTCAGCAGAACGCGTTTGTATTTCGGTTGCATAGAATTGCTCCCTCTCTATAGATATATATGCAAGTACTATTATAGCAAAGATCTTTTGCAAACGCAACTGTTTTTTCATGACGGAAGCGGAAATTTCTCAGAAAAACAGCGCTGTACGCAGCACCCGCGTTTCCGTCACGCGTTCGCCCAAAAAAGCGGAAATGTAATTCGGATTCAGATATCCGTCCCCGCAGGGAAGCACACAAGACAGACGAATGCCGCCGTCAGCGGCAGTGAAACGCTTATCTCGGATCAACGGCGCGATATCCAATGTAATTTCCTGCGTTTTAGTCTTTTTGATCACCGGCATTTCGCCGTCAAACAGCGCCGCAAAGTCCGGCAGCGGCAGTTCCGTACGAAAGGATAACTCATAGGATGCCGCCCGACAGGGGGGAAGCTTCCGGTCGGAATAGGTGACCTTCGTAAAAAACAGTCCCTCCGGAGATACGGCGCGCAGCGCCTCCAGCGTTCCCGCCTCATCGGGCCCGCCTTCCAGCCGGAATTCCGCTATTTCGCAAAGACTTTCCTGAAAAACGGAAAGCGGCTGCGCAAACGTCAGCTTCGGATGCGGATTAAAGCCCTCCGAAAACTGGATCGGCAGCCCCGATCGCAACAGCAGACGCGTCATGGCACGCTGCAGATCCAGATGCGAAATGTAACGCAGGTTGCCCGTTTTTTCAAACGTCGCAAATACAAAGGTCATTCGGCAGTTCTCCTTTCATTGCAGGAACAGGGATCCTTGCAAAGCGCAACGGCACCGCAGCCGGAACATTTGGTCCGGCAGTCCGGCGTTGTCTGCGCCTGCTGCGCCCTCCGACGTTCGGAAAGCAAAAAGCTCTTCGTCACGCCGATATCAATGAAATCCCAAGGCAGCAGCTCGTCCTCCCTCATCTCACGGTTGGCATAAAACGAAGGATCGATGCCGAGATCATCAAAAATCGTCATCCAGCGGTCATAGTCGAAAAATTCATCCCACGCATCGAACCGCTGCCCGCGCCGAACCGCCTCGGCAAGCGCTCTTCCCAGACGCCGATCCCCCTTGGCAAAGACCGCCTCTATCCGGGACACGCGCGCATCGTGGTATTTATAATCGATCTTGCGGGAACGGATACTCTCACGGAGCAGCTTCTGCTTGCGTTCCAGCTGCTCCGCCGTATCCTGCGGATCCCATTGAAACGGCGTGAACGGCTTGGGCACAAAGCAGGATACACTGACCGTTACCGAAACGGAACGCCCCTTTCGTTTCTGGGCATAGAACAGATCGACGATTTTCTGCGCGAGCTCTGCGATCCCGACGATATCCTCATCCGTCTCCGTCGGCAACCCGTTCATAAAGTACAGCTTCAGGCTGTTCCGGCCGCCATCAAACGCCTTCCCGCAGGCAGAAAGAATTTCCTCCTCCGTAATATTCTTGTTGATGACATCCCGCAGGCGCTGCGTACCCGCTTCCGGCGCAAAGGTCAGTCCGCTCTTCCGGACAGACATCACCTTTTCCATCAACTCCTCGTAAAATGCGTCGATGCGCTGAGAAGGCAGCGAAAGCCCGATCTTCTGCTGCTCTGTCCATGCCAGCAATTGATCGATCAACTGCGGCAAGCGCGGATAATCGCTGATACTTAAAGAGGTCAGTGAAATTTCGGAATACCCCGTATTGCGAACGGAAGCAAGGGCACAGGCATTGAGATTTTCCGGAGATTTGTCCCGATACGGGCGGTAAATCATGCCCGCCTGACAGAACCGACAGCCGCGGATACAGCCACGGAAGACCTCCAGCATCACACGGTCATGTACAACATCCAAATAAGGCACCGGTGATTTGTCCGGAAAATACACGTTGTCCAAATGCTCAATGATCCGTTTGCGAACGGTAGCGGGCACGCCCTCGCGCACCGGACGGAAAGAGCGGAGCGTACCGTCCTCATGATAAGAGACCTCGTAAAGAGAAGGAACGTAAAAGCCGTCCAGCTGGGACACGCGATACAGTAGTTCCTCCTTGGAAACGCCCTCGCGCCGACAGGTACGGATCAGTTCCGCAAGCTCCGGCAGCGCGTCCTCTCCCTCACCGATGGAAAACACATCCACAAATTCCGCCAGCGGCTCCGGGTTGTAAGCGCAGGGACCGCCCGCCACCACCAAGGGCCATGCCTCGCCGCGTTCCGACGCATACAACGGAATCCCTGCAATATCCAGCATATTCAGCACGTTGGTATAGCAAAGCTCATACTGCAGCGTAAACAGCACAGCGTCAAAAGCCGTCAGCGGATCGCCGGATTCCAGTGCGTACAGCGGCACACCCCGACTCCGAAGCTGCTCTTCCATATCAGGCCACGGCGCATAGCAGCGTTCACAGAATACACCGTCCATCCGGTTGAAACAGCCGATCAGGATCCGCATACCGAGATTGGACATGCCGATTTCATAGCTGTCCGGGAAGCAGAAACACAGCCGGAGGTTTACCTCCGAAAGATCCTTCCATTCGCTGTTGAATTCGCCGCCGGTATACCGCCCCGGCTTTTCCACATGCTGCAACAGCGCAGCGTATCTGTCATCTTTCATGGACGTTTCAATATCTCCTTCAAATACTGCCCGGTATAGCTGTCTGCCGCCTGCGAAACCTCCTCCGGCGTACCGACGGCAACCACGGTTCCGCCTCCGTCTCCTCCCTCCGGGCCCATGTCAATCAGATAGTCGGCGGTTTTGATCAGATCCAAATTGTGCTCGATCACCACCACGGTATTGCCCGCATCCACCAGCCGCTGCAGCACGGCGCGCAGCTGATCTACGTCATAGGAATGCAGCCCCGTCGTCGGCTCATCTAACACATACAGCGTTTTCCCTGTAGAAACGCGGGAGAGTTCCGTCGCCAGCTTGACACGCTGCGCCTCGCCGCCGGACAGCGTGTTGGACGGCTGTCCGATTTTGATATACCCAAGCCCTACGTCCTGCAAAGTTTTCAGCTTACGCGAAATACTGCGGTAAATCGAAAAGAATTCCACCCCTTCATCTACTGTCATTTCCAGCACATCGTAAATGGATTTTCCTTTATACTTGACCTCCAGTGTCTCGCGGTTATACCGTCTGCCCTTGCAGACATCGCAGGTCACATAGACGTCCGGCAGAAAATGCATCTCAATTAGATTGGTCCCGTCGCCCTGACAGGCTTCACAGCGTCCCCCCTTCACGTTGAAGGAGAACCGCCCCTCCTTATAGCCCCTTGCCTTCGCTTCCGGCGTTCCGGCAAATACCGCACGGATATCCCCGAACATACCGGTGTAGGTCGCAGGATTGGAACGCGGCGTGCGTCCGATCGGAGACTGGTCAATCTGAATTACCTTGTCTATGTGCTCCATGCCGCGGATTTCCCGGTGCTTTCCCGGCACTACTGCTGCGCGCCCCAGCTTCCTTGCAAGCGCACGATACAAAATCAGGTTGATCAGCGACGATTTTCCGGATCCGGATACGCCGGTTACGCAGGTAAAGGTTCCCAATGGAAAGTCTACCGTCAAATTTTTCAGGTTATTCTCTGTCGCACCGACTACCGTCAGCACCTGCCCATTCCCCTTGCGGCGTGTCTGCGGAACCTCAATGCGCCGCGCCCCGGACAGAAACTGACCGGTCAGCGACTTCTCACATGCCCCGATACCGGCAGGCGGTCCCGCATACAGAATTTCACCGCCATGGATGCCCGCCTTCGGACCAACGTCCACCAAAAAATCTGCGTTCAGCATCGTTTCCTCATCATGCTCAACAACAATGACCGTATTCCCCAAATCGCGCAGATGCTTCAGCGTGGCAATCAGCTTAGCGTTATCCCTCTGGTGAAGCCCGATGCTCGGCTCATCCAGAATATACAGAACGCCCATCAGAGAGGAACCGATCTGCGTCGCCAGTCGGATGCGCTGTGCCTCGCCGCCCGAAAGGGAACCGGATTTTCTGCCAAGCGTCAGGTAATCCAGTCCCACGCTGGAGAGAAATCTCAACCGCGCATAAATTTCCTTCAGAATCTCTGCCGCAATTTTCTGCTCCGTCTGAGACAGCTGCAGCCCGCGCAAGAAAGCCAACGCATGCGCCACGGAAAGCGCGCAGAGATCGTGAATATTCTTTTCTCCAACCGTGACCGCCAATGCTTCAGGACGCAGACGCTTTCCCTTGCAGGCCGGGCACGGAACATTCTCCATGAACGTTTCATAATACTCCCGAATTTCCATTGATGGGTTGGTATCATACCGACGTTTGATCAGATTGATGATCCCGTCAAACTTGGGTTCTCCGACTGTGCGGCGTTTGCTCCCGTTACCGTACAGCAATACATCAAGTCCCTCCGGACTGTATTTTTCAATCGGCGTATGCACGTTAAACCCGTATGTTTCCCCGATCATATCGATGATTTGTCCGTAATAGCTGTCCGGTTCAACAGTTTTGAATCCATTACAGATAATCGCCCCGCCATACAAAGACAAACTTCTATCCGGAATCAGCTTTTCCACAGTCAGGACAAAGTTTTCTCCCAGCCCGTTGCAGGCTTCGCAGGCGCCCACCGGATTGTTGAAGGAGAACATGCGCGGTTCCAATTCCCCAATTGAAGTTCCATGCGTCTTACAGGCATAATTTTGACTGAACAGAAGCTCTTCCGCTTCCTCTCCCATCGTTACAATCAACACAAGCCCTTCCGAAAGGCGGGAGGCATTTTCCACACTGTCAGTCAGACGGGACTGCATATCCTTCCCCTTGATGACCAGACGATCCACTACAATCTCCACATCGTGCTTCAAATTTTTATCCAGCGAAATCCGTTCGCCGAGATCGTATAGACTGCCGTCAATCCTCGCTCGAACATAACCGCTCTTACGCGCATCCTCCAACACTTTATCGTGCATCCCTTTTTTCCCTCTGACCACCGGCGCAAGCACCATAAACCGGGTGCCCTCCGGCAATTCCAAAATGCGGTCCACGATCTCGTCTACCGACTGCTGCTTGATAATCTCCCCGCAGATCGGGCAATGCGGAATGCCGATACGGGCATACAGCAGCCGAAGGTAATCGTAGATTTCCGTCACCGTTCCTACTGTGGAGCGCGGATTCTTTGAGGTCGTCTTTTGATCAATGGAAATTGCAGGAGAAAGCCCCTCGATGGAATCCACATCCGGTTTATCCAGCTGCCCCAAAAACATCCTCGCGTAAGAGGAAAGAGACTGTACAAACCGCCGGTGCCCCTCCGCATAAATGGTGTCAAAAGCCAGACTGGATTTTCCTGATCCGGAAAGCCCGGTGAACACCACAAGCTTGTCCCGCGGGATGGTTAGATTGATATTTTTTAAATTATGGACGCGAGCGCCCCTGACAATAAGCTCTGCCGATGCCATATTGCTGCTATCCCTTTCGTTATAATTGATAAAAACAGGCCGCTCACTTTCCCGCAAATGCGCCTGTAGGAACGTGGTTCAGCCCCACGCGCCGCACCCGCTTTGGGAAAACATTTGCATCGAAAGTGTTTTCAAGAAGCCGATTTCACGACCTTTCCGCTTGCCGGAACGTGATGCCGGATTTATTATACCATATAGACAGAAAAAAGAAAAGAGAGCAAAACGGAATTTTCCAAAACCTGCAGCGCCCTTCCCGGTTCCCGCCGGACAGCTTCCTGAAAGGGACAGCCGCGCATTTCAGTTCCTCGCTGTCTGCGCACATGTCTCCTCACTTTTTCTCGCCGAGAATCCTTCGAATGCGATCGCGCAGCGCCGCAGCCGTCTCGAAATCCAACTCCTTGGCGGCGCATTTCATTTCCACAGTCAGCGAATCCACCAGTTTTTGCCTCTGCGCCTTGGTCATTTTTCCCTGTTCCGGCAGATCAGTACGGGTAGTAACAGCGATGGGCGCACGAATCTCCTTGACAATGGTCTTCGGAATAATGCCATGCGACCGGTTGTACTCGTCCTGTATCTGTCGGCGGCGCTCTGTCTCGGTTATCGCAGCACGCATAGAGCCGGTCATTTGATCCGCGTAAAGAATGACTTTGCCTTCCGCATTCCGCGCCGCACGCCCGATTGTCTGAATCAAAGATGTTTCATTGCGCAGGAAGCCCTCCTTGTCCGCATCCAGAACCGCTACCAGCGATACCTCCGGCAGATCCAGCCCTTCACGCAACAAATTGACGCCGACCAGCACGTCGAATTCTCCTTCTCGCAAGCCTCGCAGAATATCAACCCGCTCCATTGTGTCGATATCAAAATGAAGATACCTCGTTTTGATATCGTGCTTGCCAAAATATTCACTCAGATCCTCTGCCATCTTCCGCGTCAGCGTAGTGACCAGCACGCGCTCGCCTTTAGCCGCGCGGACACGGATCTCCCCGGCAAGATCATCGATCTGCCCTGTGGTCGGACGCACCTCCACCATCGGATCCAATAATCCGGTCGGACGAATGATCTGCTCCACCACCTGCGCGGAAAGCTGCCGCTCGTAATCATTCGGCGTAGCGGAAAAATAGATCGTCTGCCCACGCAGGCGATTGAATTCCTCAAAATTCAGCGGACGGTTATCAAATGCCGAGGGCAGACGGAAGCCGTAATCCACCAAATTCTTTTTCCGGGAGTAATCTCCGCCGGACATCCCCCGCACCTGCGGAATGCTCACATGAGATTCGTCGATCAGAAATAAAAAGTCCTTCGGAAAGAAATCTAACAGCGTAAACGGTCTACTGCCCGGCTCCCTGCCTGCAAGAACACGGGAATAATTTTCCACTCCGCTGCAAAAGCCGATCTCCCGAAGCTGCTCCACATCAAACAGCACCCGTTCCTTGATACGCTGCGCCTCAATATATCGCTCCTGCTTTTCAAAAAAAGCAATTCGCTCGTTCAGCTCCGCCAAAATCTCCGAAATCGCCTGCTCCCGCCGTTCGGCGCTGGTTACATAGTGAGACGCAGGGTAAACCGGCGCGTAGGACAGGCGGGCAGTTACCTCTCCGGTCAGTGCATTGATCACGCAGATCCGATCAATCTCGTCACCGAAAAACTCCACGCGAATCGCATCCGTATTGGTGTTGGATGGAAAGATTTCCAGCACATCGCCTCGCACACGGAAATGATTGCGCTCAAAATCAAGATCGCTGCGGGTGTATTGCATGGCAACCAACCGCCGGATCACATCGTCGCGGGAAACGCAAAGTCCCGGTCGCAGGGAAAGCAATTGGTTATGGTATTCCTCCGGATCGCCCAGTGAATAAATACAGGAGACCGAAGCGACTACAATGACGTCCCTGCGCTCCAGCAATGCGCTTGTTGCAGAATGACGCAGCTTATCTATCTCGTCATTTACTGCGCTGTCCTTTTCGATATAGATATCCTTCCCCGGCACATACGCTTCCGGCTGATAATAATCATAATAGGACACAAAGTATTCCACTGCGTTTTCCGGAAAATACTCACGGAATTCGGAGCAAAGCTGTGCCGCGAGGGTTTTATTGTGAGCTAAAACCAATGTCGGCTTGTTCCAATGTGCTATGATATTTGCCATAGTGAAGGTTTTACCCGAACCGGTTACACCCATTAAAACCTGTTCTTTTAAGCCATTTTTCAGGCCTTCTACAATTTTTTCGATAGCCTGTGGCTGATCCCCTGTCGGCTTATATGGAGCTACTAATTTGAAGTGGTCCACGTCAAAACCTCCCTTCATTTGATTTCATATGAACTATGTACTATGATTAGTATAGATCAAGCAATTCGTCAGGTAAAAGTATTCTGCAAAACCTAAAAAGTAGTCGATTTCAGATATTTGACAAATCAGATCCTAAATTACAATTCGCGGACCAAGCGAACTTGATATACCTAATAGCATATTATATCATATATTTTCAAAAAAATAAAGGGGTTCAGCTAAAGATTGCAATCTTGGAAATGTATGTAATATAATGATGAATTAAACCGAATAGAGATAAAAATAGATATGTATGGGCAGGAGTAAAGATTTTCTCCTGCCTTTGCCTGTTTTCAGGCAGTTTGCAGATTGGTACGCCGCATATATTCCTGTTCCAGTTTCCGCATTTCCTCGTCCGTGGGAATGTCCACAATCCCGACATAGGAATAGTAGATGTCAATCGCCTGCGTCCGTTTCCCGTCCTGCTTTACCTGTTCATGGACTACGATTTGATCTACAAAGGCATTGAGGATTTCGGGCGTGAGTGCGTCAATACGGGTATATTTCTTTGTAACGGCTATCAGCTCCGCTATATTAGTTACTTCCGTATCTGCTTCGCTGACCTCGGCAGTCAGCATTTCAATTTCCTACTCCAGTTGCTTCTGTTCTGCTTTATATCCGTCGGACAGCCTGTAAAAGCGTTCATCACTCGATTTCCCGTTTACATTATCCTCATAGATTTTGCGGAACAGGCGGTCAAAATTCGTACCCGTATAGCCATCGTCTCTCCGTATCAAGATAAAACTAAAAAGTCGGAAGATTATATGTATTAT
>CAZJVB010000030.1:0-31764 GCA_964549435.1 uncultured Ruminococcus sp. | reverse complement strand
TTTTTTGCACGAAAAACCGGACCGCTGTTTCAGCGGTCCGGTTGCGGTTGCTTATGCGGGGAACTCCCGCAGTTTTTAATTATCTGTAGAACGTTATGCCAATGCTGCGCCGAGAGCCTTGCAAGCTGCAACTGCATCGTCGTCCGGTGCGTCATTGCAGATCACGAAATCGCATGCCATGACGGCGCCGTCACTTTTGCAGGTTTCTTCCCAGTTACGCATCCATTCGCCGTCGCCCCAGCCATAGGATCCAAACAGTGCGATCTTTTTACCGTTCAGCTTGGGTTCGCAGGCTTCGAACATTGGGGCGAATTCCCCCTCCTCCAGTTCTTCGGTTCCCATAGAAGGGCAGCCAAATGCGATGGCATCGAAAGAATCTACCATTGATGCGTCAAATTCCGCAGAGGTAAGCAGAACCGCTTCCGCGCCTTTTCCTTTGACGCCTTCAGCGACAGCCGCTGCCATCGATTCCGTGTTGCCGGTACCGCTCCAATAAACGATTGCAATTTTACTCATTGTTGTATCCAACCTTTCCAAAAATATATCTGTATTTTATATCTATGTAGTCATAGCTTCTGTCAACCTGCGACTGTAAGCCGTTCAATAGGCTTTCCCTTAGCAAACTGTTCGCAATAGGTATCTGTGCACTTTTTATATTTGGCAAATGTTTTCTGCGCCGCTTCTGCGTCGCCGTAAACCTTCCAAAGACCTGCACATTTGAATCTTTCCGCTTTGTTCTCAATGAAGCCTCGAACATCCTCCGGAGGATATCCGAGGAACAGACCGATTTCGTGCGGAAATTCCTCGCATTCTCCTAAGCGTTTGATCAACTGTAAAACGCAGCGTCCGGGCGTTTCCGTTCCATATCCCCGTTCTTGCAGCAATCGACAGGCGGTATCCTGCTGTAGATCCTGCGAAAGACGGGAGGGGCGATAGACATAGACGAGAGCACAGTTATTGCGGATACGCAGGGGAAGCACGCGAAGTCCCTTTTTTCCGAGCAGCTTATTCCAACGTCGAACACTGTCGCGCATCTCGTTTTTATCTGTGAACGGGTAGGAGAACATACTTCCGGTTTTCATTCCAGCAAGCGTCGGAGAACAATGCCGCACGATCAATTCTTCGGACATGTCTCTTTTCCTCCTTATGTATGCTCTTCTAATATGCTTTTCAATGCTGCGATGGAGCTGGTGTGGGAACGTGCAATTTTGATGTTCTGCCCTTTGGCCTCACTCAACGCACACCGAACCATTTTATGAGACACCGTGTTGGTAAAGAGAACAAGCAAATCCGGTGTTCCGATATTTTTCAGTCCGTTCGTCATCTTCGGATATACTTTCGCCTTACATTTATATTCGCTGCACAGATCTTTGTATTGACGGATCATGCATTCATTTCCGCCTACGATCACGACACTCATGTGGTCCCTCCCTGTTTTCGGTTAGTCTTTGCTAACCATTGATCAAAATGGAAAACCGCTGTTTGGAACGGTTTTTCTCTGTTTTCTGACTTCATTGTAACGGAAAGCACGCTGTCTTATCCACTCCAAGAAGATAGAATAAAACTCCGATCGGCTAACAGCCGCATGTCTTTTTGCACTGGGCATGCCGGTACTCGGTGGGATTCATTCCCTTTACGGCGCGGAAGGCACTGGCAAATTTGCTTCCGTTATCGTATCCGTGCTCTCCTGCGATTTCCAGAATCGACTTATCGGTAGATTCCAGCATGTAGGCAGCAGATTCCATTTTCTGCGTTCTGATATAGGCACCTACGGAAACGCCGTATACGCCTTTGAAGGTGTTTTTGATGTGCGCGCACGAAACATGAAAGCAGGAGGAAAGCTGCTCGATGGTGATGCGGTCGTTCATATGCTCGTTCAGATAGCAACTAACCTCCTTCGCGAGGGTAACCTGCGACCTTGTGTATGTCCGTTCATTCAACTCATCCTTCCCGGTATCCAAAGCACTTAGGAAGAGCAGCAGCTCTAATACCTTTACCTTGAAATACCCTTTTTGAATAGCGACCGGTACAGAATAAAGCTCTGAAAAGATATGTTCAAAGGAAGGGTTGGCTCTGGCGATAAAGCCACCTTTTTCTCCGCAGAACTTGTCTGCGATTGCCTGTGGACGTACCGTAACGTCATCCAACAGACAGGAAAGGCAGTTGGGTGTTTTGGAAAGATCGATCCTTACCGTAATTCCATGGTAATGGCGAAGCGGAAAAAAGGAGGTAGCGGAAATTCTGTTGGTTCGTGCGATGGTAAGATCGCCGGGGGTAAGATACCAGAATTCACCGTTGACATGACATTCAAGGCGACCTTCCCGACAGTGACTGATTTCAAAGATCGTGTCCGATGCGGTCTTTCTTTCTTCGAGACAGACGAGCTGCATATGCACGTCGCTGTAAAGCAATTCGACACCCGGAAATACCTGATAGACGGTCATGAGATACCGGCCGGTTTCATCAGCATGCTGTATTACTGTTTTTCCGTTGTCCTCCGGACATTCTTTTCCTTCACAAGGCTTTTTCATACACGGATAATCGGGCATTTGCTGTTCTCCTATTTTTCGGAGCGGCTGTTTCTGTGCAGATATTTTTTACACAGGTGTTTCACTCCGAGATTAAGCGCAAGCAGGAAGGCGATCACGCAAAGGACAATCAGGGCACCGAGTATATTATCGTTCATGATACTCCTTTCCATGCTGTCGGGTCATTCTGCACCCTTCAAGGCTTCTACCATGTCAATTTTTCGGTTCTTTCTTGAAACCAGCCAGCCCACAAACAGGGATACCCCGAAAGTCAGTGCGATGCTGATCACATATGTCAGCCAGCCGAGGGTAAGGCTGAGCTCATATTCGCTGGCAAGCGCTTTGATCAGGATGTACAGGATACCGACGCCGCCGGGAAGTCCGATTGCCACGCCGATCAGGGTCAGCCAGATGTTCTGCATAATCAGCAGTTTTCCGATCTGCTTATCCCGGAAACCGAGGACCTTCAGCGTCGCAAGCTCCCTGTAGCGTTCCACATAGTTCATCACACCGAGGTTATAAAGAACGACAATGCCAAGCACGATAGCGGCTATGACAAGGAGCGCAATCATAAGGTTCATAAGTTCTAAAAAGGTATCATAAGTGTCCATGATCGTAGCTTTATCCTGCTTGCCAGAGATCATAGTGGAGTATGCGCTTTTCAGAGAGGTCTCCAGTTCTTCCGAGGAAGCATCGGTGTAGATTGAGCCAATATGGTACTCTATACCGATGCGGTCGGCATAGGTATCGGTCATGACGATGCTTTCGCTGACAAGGGAACGCAGATAGCCTGCTACCCGAACCGTATAGGTACTGTCGCTGCCATAGGGAGAAAATTCGATCATATCTCCGATTTCGGCGGTATCCTTCAAACGCAGGCAGAGATAGACGCCCTCCCCAGTCAATTTCAAAGAGTCGTTGTCCTCTGTCAGGAAGCCAATTCGGTGATGCTCCGCATGATAAATTTCAAGCGTCATTGTTCTGCCTTCGTAGCTGATACCGGTGGTTGCCTGCCAATCACCGTCTACTTCTTCGGCAAGCGCGATGGCATCCTCGTTGACGGCAGATTCGGAAAGGTTGATCTTGGTCGTATAATTGCTGATATCCTGATTCAGCATTTCCAAAAAGTATTCCATCGTATCCTTCATACCAAGACCACCAACCAGCAACAGCATGCATCCAAATACGCCGATCAGCGTCATGGCAGAGCGAGATTTGTGGCGGAGAATATCACGGATATTCCACTTGGTCCCGAACGGAAGCTTTCCCCAAAACGCGAGCTTCTCGATGATACTTTTTTTCATCGCCTTGGGCGTGTAGGGACGGAGTGCATCTGCTGCCGTTCCCTTCAGCATCTTCTTTACCGACAGATAGCTGATCAGGGTAAGGAACAGGATCATCAGGAGCATGACGGGAATGCAGAAATTCGGCATAACCAAGGTCCATTCGGGAATGTCGATGTATGTGCTCATCATGCCGCCGGGACTGATGATGAGCGCCGCTATCAGGTACCCGAGAACAATGCCAAGGGCAAGACCTGCAATACCGATGGCAAAGCCGTAGGAGGTATAATGCAGCAGGATTTTGCGGTCGCGGAAGCCGAGCGCCTTGAGCGTGCCGATCTGCACTTTTTCATTGGCGGAGATTCGGAGCATCGTAGTGACCATTGTGAGAATGGCAATGGCAAGAAACAGCACGGGCAGAATGGAGCCCATGGTCTGCCCTTCCTCTATTTCGCCTGTCACGCCCGCATAAGTAACGTGATCTTCTTTTGCAGTGACCAGAAAAGTTGTGCCGGTGGCGTCTTTGATCGCCTGCTCGAGGTCCGCTTTTTCCAGATCGGAAAGAATATTGATCTGCGGATAAAATGCCATGCCCAGCGTATTTTCCAGCTTTTTTGGCGTGATATATGCGAAACCGAAGGCAGTATAATCGGGCATCAGCTGATTACTATCTGCGACACAGATCATATTTTCACCGCTCTTCACAAGTCCGACAACCTCACCGCTGAGCTCCATTCCGGTGTAAGTGACGGTTAGCGTGTCACCAATCCGGATGTGATTGGCGTCTGCAAATTTGTCGGAAAGCCAAATGCCGTCGGAATTTTCGTCATATGCCGCGCCGTCTGTGATGTACATCGTGGAAACGGTGTAGTTCTCCGAAACATTGAGCGCGATGGATTTTTTTGTATCCTTTATGCCGACATTCACATTGAAATACCGTGTTGCAGCATCAACGCCGGGGATATTTCGGATCGTTTCTATGTCGTTTTCGGTAAAGCCCATGTCAGAGTATAGGCGATAATCTGCATACTGGGTATCTTCCAGAAAGGTTAGCGCATCCTGCTCGAGGCTTTTCCATTCGATATTGAAGCCGAGAAAAATGCCGACGCCGATGGCGATCATGATGATCATAGAGAGGAATTGTGATTTGTAATTCCATGCAGTGCGGAACAGTTTTCGGATCAGCATCATCATCACCGTACCTTTCGTTTGCTTACCATTCTACTTCATCCGCGCTCATGGGAGACGGCTGCTCTTCACAGGATTTAATTTTCCCGTTCTTTACGCGGATCACCGTGTCTGCCATTTTTGCAATGTTTTGGTTATGCGTTACAATGACAATAGTTTTGCCGTAATTTTTTGCCATAGAGAGCAGAAGCTTCAGCACAAGCACGCCTGTCTCGGAGTCCAAAGCACCAGTGGGTTCATCGCAGAGCAGGATTTTCGGATTCTTCGCAAGTGCTCTTGCAATTGAAACACGCTGCTGCTCGCCCCCTGACAATTCGGACGGAAAGTTCTGCAGATGGTCGGAGAGCCCCACCTCTGCGAGCATCTTTTTCGGATCGATCGCATTCTTAGAGATTTCCTTGATTAGCGCTACATTTTCATAAACGGTTAGCGTCGGGATCAGGTTATAGAATTGGAATACAAAGCCTACGGTAGAGGCGCGGTAGTCGGCAAGCTCGTTGTTGTTTAGCTTGGATACGTCTTTCCCGTTGACAAGGATTCTACCGCTTGTAGGACTATCGAGTCCTCCGAGCATATTCAGGAGGGTGCTTTTTCCCGCACCGCTCGGTCCGAGGATGACTACGAATTTTCCTTCATGCAAGGTGAAATTTACGCCATCCAGTGCTTTCAATTCGTGATCTCCGCTTGTATAAACGCGGGTAACATTTTCGAATTCCACGATGGGCATAGTCTGATCCTCCGCTTATTTTTTGAACAGTGAGAAGCCCTTCTTTTCATATGGCTCGGTATGGATGCCGGTCACTTTGTAGCCGGTTTCTTCAATCGTGCTTTTCAGAGCATCCTCATCGATCGGCGCTTCTGCGAGAATTTCTGTTCTTCCCTTGCTGTGAGATGATGTGACCTTCTTTACAGAAAAAGCTTTTCTGACGGCTTCATTGATGTGTGCTTCACACATCCCACATACCATTCCTTCTACATCAAGCGTTGTTTTCGTCATATAGCAACCCTCCATATCATCAGTTAGCTATCGCTAACTGATGTGTTTGACAGAAGCGGCGCCACCTAATGGTTAGTCACCGCTAACTTTAGAGCTATTATACTCCTTTTCCATGTCGTTGTCAATCGGTAGAGCGCAAATTTAAAAAAGTTTTTTAGAATACATCGCTGAAATCCACTGTGATGGCAGATATATGCGAGCATTCAAAGAAGAAAGTATCAGTTGGGCAGCTAAAGCTTTTCTTTGATGTCCTCTGCCTCGTGCTGCATTCTTTATGTAATAAAGGTTTCAATCTGCACGTTCAGCTTTCCTTTTCTGCTGACGGAAAGTACGCCAAGATAGCGAAAGCGTCCGAATCCGCGCACGGAAATGATCGCGTTCTCTTTGGCGGTGCCGCTGTTGTTTTCGGTCAGCCTGCCGTCTATAAAAATTTTTTTCTCCCGGAAGAGGGACAGACTTTCCTCTCTGGAAAGGCGGAATGCAGCGGCAACCAATACGTCCAGCCGTTCCGATGCGATCTGCAGAAAGCGGGGCTCCGTTCGGCAGCCGATGCCGTCCGGTACGGTTTCCGTAATCTTACAGCGCAGTCGGGTATGTTTCGCTTGCACCAGCTCTTTTTCGATGACCGGCGCGACGCTTTCCGTGCAAAACAGATAGCCGACATTATCTGCGAGGTAGATATCCCCGACTTTTTCCCGTGCGATAGAAAGATTCATCAATGCGCCGAGCAGATCGCGGTGTGTCAGCGGATCGGCAAATTTTTGTTGTACCGGCTCTGCTCGGATGCAGACGATTGGAAAGTATCCGTTGGATGAACAGAATGCTTCGCTCCCAAAACGGGCGATCACCCGTTCGCAGCCTTCTGTTCCGCCGAACAGTGTTATGCCGGCATAGTCAAGCTCCTTTTTCATTTGCAGCAGAAGATCCCGTTCGGAAAGACCTAAAAAATCTGTAAATGTGTATCTGCAGTCGGCATAAGCGCGCTCCGCCAATTCGGTAAAGCGCCGCTGTTTCTGTGTGTCTTCCGGTGTTTTCATATGGGTTTATACCTCGATGACGCCCGTCTCAAGTGCTCTGTTCCGCTTGCGGGAGACAGTGCGGAGCAAAATAGAGTTGGCGAATCCTGCAATGCCGTCGCAAAGCAGGACGATATAGGTAAAGGTGTTCCGTACGCTGTCCGAAAACGGATTGATGATTATCAGCACCGTGCAGAGTAAAAAAACGAGGGAAATGCAGAGTACCGGAATCCATGCCCGGCTCTTCATAAATTTTAATTGGATGGCATTTTGCAGTTTGATGATCGCAGTCAGCATGATGCAGATATTCAGAAAAAGTGACAGGCTTCCGGCAACTTCATCCCCTTTGAGAATGGTGCAGATGCCGAGAATCGCCGCCAAGGTTCCTACAGAGAAGCCGTAAGCTTTCATATCCAGATAGGAGCGGCGAAGGAAATAGCGGATGATCAGGGCGGCACCGGCGATCAGCAGCAGCGCGCCGAGCAGTTCAGCGAGTACTTTCGTGTTGATGTCCGGTACAAACAACAACAGGGCTCCCAAAACGATGTAAATAAACGGGAATAGAAGCGTAAAAACGGCTCCGAAATCCCTGCTTTGCAGTTTCTTTTCCATAAAAGCATGTCCATCCTTTCTTGTTGCATAGGATATTATATCGCGTTTTTCTGCATATTGCAAGTCCTTCCGGAAAAGAAAAAGTTCCGCTAAAGCTTCAGCGGAACTCTTTTTTCTAATGAAAAACGGAATTCGGTCAGGCCTTTCCGTTGCAGCCGAGCACATCGACCAGTTTGTGACGAACCAATTCCTTGATGTTAGCTCTTGCGGGTTTGAGGTATTCTCTCGGATCGAACTTGTCCGGATGTTCGTTGAAGAACTTACGGATGGTGCCGGTCATGGCAAGACGCAGATCGGAGTCAATGTTGATCTTGCAGACTGCGGATCTTGCAGCTTCGCGCAGCTGATCCTCCGGAACACCGATCGCGCCGGGCATTGCACCGCCGTTTTCGTTGATCATCTGTACATAATTCTGCGGGACGGAAGAGGAGCCGTGCAGTACAATCGGGAAGCCGGGCAGTCTCTTTTCGCATTCATGCAGTACGTCGAAACGGAGTTGGGGCTTTGTGCCGGGCTTGAATTTGTAAGCGCCGTGAGAGGTACCGATGGCAATGGCAAGGGAGTCACATCCGGTTTTGGAAACGAACTCCTCAACCTCTTCCGGTCTGGTATAGGAAGCGCAGCCTTCCGCGACTTTGACATCATCCTCGATTCCTGCGAGGGTGCCGAGCTCCGCTTCAACCACCACGCCGTGCGCATGTGCGTATTCCACGACCTTGCGGGTAATCTCAATATTTTCCGCGAAGGGCTTGGAGGAAGCGTCGATCATAACGGAGGTGAAGCCGCCGTCGATGCAGGCTTTGCAGGTTTCGAAGTCGGGACCGTGATCCAGATGCAGAACAATCGGGATATCCGGGCATTCGATTACCGCAGCTTCGACCAGCTTGACCAGATAGGTATGGTTTGCATAAGCGCGGGCTCCCTTGGAAACCTGAAGAATGACAGGGGCCTTCTCTTCGGCGCAGGCCTCAGTGATACCCTGTACGATCTCCATGTTGTTGACGTTGAAGGCACCGATGGCGTAACCGCCGCTGTATGCCTTTTTGAACATCTCGGTAGAAGTAACGAGTGACATATTTGGTTCTCCTTTGGTAGTAACTTATTGGAACTGTTTTCCTTTTCAAGTTTCAGTTTACTGCAAATCCGATCAAAAGTCAATAGGTTTTCGGGAATTTCAGTTTTTTGGAGCGGCAGTCTGTTCAACGCAGAGTATGCGTCTGCTTATGCTGCATCCTCCGTTTTAACATAGTCGGCGGAGCAGTAGCCGTCAAAGCGCGTGCCGGCGGCGTTGGTATAGCTTGCTTTGTACCAGACAGAGCCGTCCTCTGCAGTAACCGTATCTAAAATTTCGATATGGGATCCCATGGGAATGGTGGTGACTATATTGTCGGAGACAGAAGCGTCCGGTGATGTGCGCAGGCGGAGGTTATCCGTGGTGCGCGGGAGCGGCGCGGGAGCGGTACTGGTTTCCGATCGGCTGCTTTCTTCGGAACTGCTCGTGCCCGAAGAAACGGGTACTCCGGGAAGACTGCTTTCCTCCGGTTCACTTTCATCGCCGGAGACCGTCGCGCTTTCCGAGGAATTGGAAGCGGCGGAGAGATCCGCCGAAGGCTCTGACAAAAGAGTGCTTTCCGTTGACGACGCATCACTTTGTGTCTGCGAGGGAGTGTCCCCGTCAGGAGCTTCCGGCGCGGAGGCGAACCAGTAAATGACATATGCCAATGCGCCGATCAGTAAAACGCCGAGCAGTGTATACAGCAGCGTCAATTGCTTTTTCGTCAGGAAGGGCTGCTTCGGTGTCGGAGCGCCGGAGGACGGAGGAGGGAATTCCTCTCCAATGCCTTGGGCAAGTCCGTCACGGATGCTTTGCGTAACTTCTTCCGGCAGATGACTATTTTTGCCGCATGTTCTGAGCAGTCTGCCCAGAAAAGTGCGAAATGCTTCTCCGGAACCCGGTGTGCGGGCTTCCAGCCCTTGGCAAAGCGCGGTGTGGCCATTATATAAGCGACTTTTCACCGTCTCTACGGAGCAACCCGCGACGCCTGCGACCTCTTCAACCGGGAAACAAGCATAATCATGCAGCAGTATGCAGATGCGTTCGCCGTCCGGTAACCCGGAAAACAGCTCCGTGACTGTTTCCAGATCGCTGCGTCGTACATTGATGTCCGAAGCGGTTTGTCCCGATTCGGCGGTCATTTCATCAAATAAGGCGGCGTTTGCTGCGTCTTCTTCTCCTGCTTCTACTGTGATTCCGGTTCCGCGCAGACCTGCCATGGCAATTTTCCCGAAGTAAAAAGCGTTGCCGCATACCCAGCGGTAAAAGGTTTGCCCTGCAGGCATCGAGCGCAGATTGCGCCATGCGTAAAGAAAAACATCCCTTGTTACTTCAACTGCCACCGTATCCTCCCCGAGCAGGCAGCGGCAGAAATACCAGATTCGCTTTCCGTATGTATCATAGAGTGATTCAAAGGCGGCGGTGTCCCCCTTTTGCGCATTGGCTGTCAACTGAGCAATACGTTCTGATTCCGTCATAGCTTTGGAAATCCTTTCCTGTTTACTCTATCTGTTCCTTATTATATTGATTTTCCTCTGTCTGTCAAGGAAGGAGATGTGAACAATTACTAAAAAATATTTACTTCTTTCGGGGAATTTTGCAGAAAAACGGGTTGATTTTTCGATTTTACTGTGGTAAGATAAGAAGTTGAACAAAAAACGCGTTCTAAAAAATATGAGAAAAGGAAACGGTGAAACACATGAGCGTACTCAAAGGCGCAGCGGTGATTGGTCAATCCGGCGGTCCGACTTCGGTCATTAACGCATCCGCTTACGGCTGTATCAAGACAGCCCTGGAAAATGAAAATATCACGAAAGTTTATGGGATGTGCAACGGTATTAAGGGACTTCTTGATGATAAACTGTTCGTGATGGATGAGGAGGATCCCGCAGAGCTTGCTTTGATGAAGACGACGCCGTCTTCTGCGCTCGGTTCCTGCCGCTACAAGCTGAAGGATGCATCCGTTGATGAGGCGGATTATCAGCGCATTCTGGAAATTTTTAAGAAATACGATATCCGTTATTTCTTCTATAACGGCGGCAACGATTCCATGGATACCTGCAACAAGGTTTCCAAATATATGCTCGCACACGGCTATGAGTGCCGCGTCATGGGCATTCCGAAGACCATTGATAATGATCTCGCCGGTACGGATCATTGCCCGGGCTATGCTTCCGCTGCCAAGTATATCGCAACGTCTTTGATGGAGATCTATCATGACGCTCGTGTATATGATACCGGTATGATCACTGTTGTGGAGATTATGGGGCGTAATGCCGGATGGCTGACCGCTTCTGCTGCTCTTGCCTGTGCGAAAGGGCAGGGACCGGATCTGATTTATTGTCCGGAAAACGATTTTGAGATGGAAACCTTCATCAACAAGGTTAAGGAAATCTATGCGACGAATGGCAAGTGTATTGTGGCAGTTTCCGAAGGAATTCATGATAAGAACGGCAAGTATATCTCCGAATACGGCAATGACCTTTCCAATGCACGTGATGGGTTTGGTCATGCGCAGCTTGGCGGCTTAGCTTCCTATCTTGCCAATGAACTGAAGAAAGCGACTGGTGCCAAGGTTCGTGGGATTGAGCTTTCACTGCTGCAGAGATGCGCCGCACATTGTGCCTCCAAGACGGACATTACCGAGTCATTCAATGCCGGCAAGACGGCGGTTGAAAAGGCGGTCGAGGGCTATACTGATAAGATGGTAGGCTTTGTCCGCGGGACCCGCTGTGGAAAGTATGCCTGCAAGTATGAGCTGTTTGATCTGACGGTTGTCGCCAATACTGAGAAGAAGATTCCGGCGGATTGGTTCAATGAAACCAAGGACGGGATGAACGAGAAGTTCGTAGAATATGCGCTTCCGCTGATTCAGGGCGAAACGGATCTTCCGAAAGAGGATGGTCTGCCCAAGTTTGTTCATCTGAAGAAAGTATTTGCAAAGTAATATTGTTACCGTATTTGGCAAACCGCTGTTGCGCAAGAGAGGTGCAGCAGCGGTTTGTTTTTGATCAAAGAATAGGGATTTCTTGTGATAAAACGGAGACCTTTTTGCGCGCGGCATCGACTGTGCTTCTGCCGAACTTGACAGGGAGAGAAATATATGGTATACTGACTAAGAATAAGGAAAACGGATATTTTTTGCCATTTTTGACTTATAAGGGAGGAGAAACCATGAAATTGCGAAAACGGTGCGCGGCGCTGCTGCTGGCTGTCTTGCTGTTGGCTTCGGCGCTTCCCTTTTTCGCTTCGATGCCTGCATCTGCGAGTGTGGAATCCAATATCAACAGCCTGACCGTATGGCAACAGGATTTTCTCCGCGTGATTCGCTCGCTTGCACTTAAGGATGCTTATGATACCGGTGTTTTGCCGTCGATCACTGCCGGACAGGCTCTTTATGAAGGTGGTTGGGCAAGGTACGGGATTTCCGTGATCGCCAATAATCAGTACGGAATCAAAGCGTATTCCAATTGGGACGGCAAGGTATTTGACAACAATACCTACATGCTGTATGACAGCTATGATGATCTCGTGCGGATCAAGGGCTCCTCTTATGCCCGGTACGGAAGCATCTGGCGCGCCTACGATAGCTGGGAGGAGAGCGTTGCGGACCATTCTGCCCTGTTTTATGCGGAAGCGAAATATGAGGACGTACTTGCCGCCTCTACCTATCAGGAAGCAGCGGAGGCGATTGTCCGTGCGGGTTATACTTCGAACTATGATTATATTGCCAATCTGATTAAGATCATTGAAGACTATGGTTTGGATCAACTGGATACAGTCGAGCCGGACGTCAATGGCGTATTCGGCATGATCATGGATCAGGCACGTGCAGTTGTTTCAATCGGGACGACATTCCGTCTGCAGGCAACTGCTTATCCGGAGCCGGTGCTCTATGTGCCGGACGGGTCGGTCGGAGGAGAAGCTGCCGTTCCCTTTTCTATCACATGGGAGAGCAATGCGCCATCTGTTGCTACCGTGGATCAGCAGGGCAATGTGAAAGCGATTGCACAGGGAATTGCCCTGATCACCGCTACCTATAACGGGAAAGAAGCTGCCTGTTTGGTTTGTGTCGGTACCAACGCTTTTGTAATCGACAGTGATGTTTCCATCCGCTCCGCTCCTGATTCGGAGGCAGATTCTTTGGGAAAGATTTATCGCGGCATGCCGGTTGCTTTGTTAGAAAACCGCGTCTATACTGCATCTGACGGAACGGCTTACTATCGGGTTCGCGGCACCGTTTCAACCGGGAAGCTGCAGATCGGCTATGTTGTCGCCGAGCAGGTATATTTTACCTCTCGGGGCGTTTCCGTTCTGAGTAGTAAAACGGAACTGAATCTTGATGTCGGAATTACCTATTGTATAGAAGTAGAGGTGGCGCCGGCGGATGCGGAGAATAAGACGCTGACTTGGCGTTCTTCCGACACTTCTGTCGTGGGTGTGGACAGTGCCGGTGTAATTACGACACATTCTGTGGGAACTGCGGTTGTAACGGTTACTGCTGCCAGCGGGATTTCGCTGGATATCACTGTCCATGTTGGCGGCAGCGTCACCTATTATGGCGTGACAACTTCCAATCTGTATGTGCGTGCAGCACCCGATCTTTCGGCAGAGAAACTCGGCTTGATTGCGGAGGGGACGGAGATCCTTCTCCTTGGTGAACCGGAGAATGGCTGGTATCATGTAGAAGCCGAATTGATTGACGGGACAACAGTACAGGGATACAGTTCTGCAACTTATATCGAACTGGTGACGGATCACCCCGAACCGGTAGATCCTACACCTTCCGAGCAGGAGCGTACCGGGATAGTCGCCGTGGACGATGGCTCTTCTTTGAATATTCGATCTACGCCGGGAACCTCCGGTAAGAAGCTGATTTCCGTGGATAACGGTACTATGGTGGTGATCGTTGGGGAAGATATTCTTTTAGAATCCGAAAAGACTTATCAAGTATGGTATCATATCCATCTCAATTTGGATGGTATGTTCTATGACGGCTATGCAGCGGCGGCATTTGTCAAGGTGACAGATACAGGTTCGGAAGAGCCGTCGGATCCTTCGAGTCCCTATACAGTCGGGGACGGGATCATCACCGGTGTCAGTCCGGGGACCACATATGCGGAGTTTAGGATGAAGCTGAATGCCAACGTTCGTGTATACCGCCCGGACGGAGTGATGCTGGAAAGTGACGATATCGTTTCCACTGGCGACGAAGCGCGTTATATCATCGGTTCAACCTTGGTCAGGACGCGATGGATTGCTGTTCGCGGAGATGTCAATGGAGATGGAAAGGTTACCGCAGTGGATTATATGATGCTGAAACGCTGCGTACTTGGTACCTATGAGCTGGAAGGAATCTATTATCAGGCGGCACTCCTGACCGGAGGAGATGTCGTTTCGGCAAAGGATTATATGATGCTGAAGCGTGCTGTATTGGGAACATATGAATTATAACGAAGGGGAGAGTGGAGGAGGTTTCAAAGAAGAAATGCCTTTGACTTTTCCGTGATATCAAGAAATGATCGTACAGGTTTGGATTGCTCCAATTTATACGGATGGCAGAATACGACCTGCAAAGAAGGATAAATTAAGTTTTAAGCAAAGAACTGACTTCATTTTCAAGTGAGGTCAGTTTTGTTTTAAGCTGACTGCGTTAATTGTCATACGGGTTACCAAGTCTTGACATTGGCGGCGTTATACCGTATGCTTGTCCTCACTACTCCGCATTTACTCGTTTTCTGTTTTCAAAGATTTGCTCTTTGCCTCTTTGCGTGTCCTCTTGGCATGAAAATTCCTCCTATGAATAGTTGTTATAATTCTACCATAGGAGGTCGTTTTTTCTATTTTCCGTTTTTACTGAGTTTGTACGGTCCTCTGTGCGATCGTCTTTATTATTGCAGCACTTTTGGCACAAAAATATTTACTACCGCAAGCTGAAAGTCATAATGCAAATCTGAATATACATTTTTCTGTTTGACCATCGTGTCTCATATCGTTATCGTCCGGCAATTCTATCGTTCCTAAAAGCGTACCCCCTGCATATGCACAGGTTTTTCTTGATGCGTAATTGTCCGGATTGAAAGTAATGAGTACATATTCCATCTTATGTTTCTTTGACAACTCGAATAGTAGCAGACATGCTTTTCCGGCATAATGATGCCCTCTATATTCCTCGTCAATGCTATAGCCTATATTTCCGCCATAATATAACTTGTTGTTGTGACCAATACGCAAATCACACCTACCCATTTTTATTCCGTCAAGGCTGCAAATCGCAAAGTGATATGTCGGAACCCAATCTTCTTCATTATTTCCGTCAACTGTTTTTTTCTAAAACCAGTTTTATTTCACCATTTCTCAAAAATGCAGTATCTATAAACACGGTTTTCCCTCGTCAAATTGCTGTTCAGGCTTTTTCCTCGCTGCTGAGCTGTGCAGCACGGTCGGCAGTCGCGAGCGCATCGATCATCTCATCCATGTTTCCGTTGAGGAAGCCGGGCAGGTCATACAGGGAAAAACCAATTCGATGATCTGTCACGCGTCCTTGCGGATAATTATAGGTACGGATGCGTTCGGAGCGGTCGCCGGTTCCGATCTGACTGCGACGTTTGGAGGACTGTGCGTCCTCCGCCTTTTGTTTTTCCATGGCGGCGAGGCGGGCTTTCATAATCTCGATTGCCTTCGCTTTGTTCTGAAGCTGGCTGCGTTCATTTTGGCAGTCAACTACCAAGCCGGTGGGTTTGTGGAGGATGCGGATGGCAGATTCGGTCTTGTTGACATGCTGCCCGCCCGCACCGGAGCTTTTATGCGTGGTGATTTCCAATTCCTCCATGTTCAGTTCATAGGTGCTCTCTTCAGATTCCGGCAGCACCGCCACGGTTGCCGTGGAGGTTTGGATGCGTCCCTGAGATTCGGTTTCCGGTACGCGCTGTACGCGATGAACACCGCTTTCATATTTCAATCGCGCATAAGCGCCCTCGCCCTTGACCAGAAAGGAGATTTCTTTCATCCCGCCCAGCTCCGTTTCGTTGCAGTACGCCAATTCGCAAGTAAACCGGTGCGTATCTGCATACATCTTATACATGCGGTATAGAACATAGGCAAACAGTGCCGCTTCTTCGCCGCCTGCTCCGGCGCGGATTTCTATTACTACGTCCTTATCGTCGTCCGGATCCTTGGGCAGCAGAAGCAGCTTCAGCTTTTCCTGTAAACGTGCCATGTTTTGCCGTGCTTCTTCCGCCTGCTCTCCGGCAAGCTCGCGAAGCTCTGCGTCGCCGCCGGAAAGGAGTTCTTCTGCTTCCAGCAATTCGCTTTCTGCCTTGCAGTATGCGCGAAACGGCTCTACAATCGAAGAAATTTCCTTGTATTCTTTCATCAACGCTTTGTAACGCTCCAAATCGGAGATCACGTCGGCGTCGGATAACTGTACCTCTATTTCCGAATATCTTTTTTCGATTTCGCGAAGTTTTTCAATCATACGCTACCTCTCAAACTCATACAATGAAATAAAAGTGAATGCCTGCCGCAGGGCGAGCAAGCGGCACAGCGGCTTCCATGCAAGATTGAAGTCTGAAGCTGAAACATAAATTCCCAGACAGGTAAGCTTCATCAGCCTAGAAAGGAATGGTTAAAATGAAACAGAATGCAAACGCATACTTCTGCGAGGGTGGATTTATACGTACCGAGGAAAACCGTTATTTTACCTCCAGTATTGAGGGACTGCGCACCGCTATGGAAAACGGCGTCATTTTAGAGGGACGCAGCTTCCTTTGTGATGGCGATCGCAGCTTACATATCTCGGTCGGACCCTTCAAAGGCATCATGCCGCGGGAGGAATGCGTATACGCGCGGGATGCGGATATCAAGGATATCGCGATCATTTCACGGGTGGGGAAGCCGGTCTGCTTCCGGATCACAGAGCTGCGAACCGATGAGGAAGGTAATCCGCTGCCGGTACTGTCGCGCCGGGAGGCGCAGCGGGAATGTCTGCATTTCTTTGCAGAGAAGCTGTGTGCCGGAGACGTCATTGATGCCAAGGTTACACATCTGGATCCCTTTGGAGCTTTTTGTGATATCGGCTGCGGGTTGATTTCCTTAATGCCGATCGACTGTATGTCCGTATCGAGAATCAATCATCCGCGAGAACGCTTCACCATCGGTCAGAAAATCCGTGCGGTAATCAAGCATCCGACAGATGAGTTCGGGAGAATTACTCTGACGCATCGTGAGCTGCTCGGTACTTGGGAGGAAAACGCCGAACGGTTTGCACCCGGGCAGACTGCTGCGGGAATTGTCCGCAGTGTGGAAAGCTACGGCATTTTTGTAGAGCTTGCACCGAATCTTGCAGGGCTGGCGGAGTGCAAGGCGGATATTCGTCCCGGTCAGCATGCTGCCGTCTATATCAAAAATATTATCCCTCAAAAAATGAAAGTGAAGCTCGCGATCATCGATGTTTGTGAAGGCGACGGTCTGATGAACGATTATGTGTATCCGGATACGGAACACATTGATTACTGGCAGTATTCGCCGGATTGCTGCGATAAGCTGATTGAGACCGTGTTCTAAAGTTCAGTACAGAAAATCGAATTCCACATCGTAGAGATTGACCGTGTTTCCCTCGTCGATTCCGGCATCTTCCAACGCCTGAATAACGCCCTTTTCCCGCAGCACCTTCTGAAAATATTGCAGGGATTCATACCGGTCAAAGTCCGTACGCTCGATCAGGCGCAGCAGCCATTCTCCCTTGACGAAGAAGGTGTCGCCGTTGCGAGTGACCTCCACGTGGTAGTCCTCTTGCATTGGGGCGGGCGGTATATATTCCGGCTCATAGATGCGGATAGGCGGCAATTCCTCCAGCTTTTGAGCAACCGCTTTCATCAGTTCGTCCACACCCTCGCTGATCTCCCCGGCGATCAGGAACAGCTGCCAGTTTTTTTTAGCGGCATAGGCCTCAATTTCCCGCTTCTTTTTTTCGTCGTAGCCGAGGTCAATTTTATTTCCTACCAAAATTTGAGGACGGGCGGCGAGCTCAGGGCTGTAGCGCTCCAGCTCCGCGTTGATTGTTTCGATATCCGCTAATGGATCTGACCGTTCGGAAGCAGAGAGATCGAACAGGTGCAGAATCAGACGGCAGCGATCGACGTGCCGCAGGAAATCATGTCCTAAGCCGGCGCCCTCCGAAGCACCTTCGATTAAGCCGGGAATATCCGCCGCGACAAAAGTCTTGTCATATACGGAAATCACGCCGAGATTGGGGGAGAGGGTGGTAAAGTGATAGTTGGCAATTTTCGGCTTGGCAGAACTGATGACCGAAAGTAAGGTGGACTTTCCTACGTTCGGATAACCGACAAAACCGACGTCTGCCAGCATTTTCAGCTCCAGCGTCAGTTGCCGCTCCTCTCCGGGCAATCCTTCCTTGGCAAAGCGCGGCACTTGCCGGGTTGCCGTGGCAAAATGCGTGTTTCCCCATCCGCCTCTACCGCCCTTGGCAGCAATGAAGCGATCGCAATCGCTCATATCTTTGATGACCAAACCGCTTTCTGTGTCCCTGATAACAGTACCCGGAGGGACGGGGATTTCCAGATCCTTTCCGTATTTCCCCATGAATTTGCGTGCAGCTCCGTCGCTGCCGTTTTCCGCGATGAATTTGCGGCGATATTTGAAATCCAGCAGGGTATTTTTCCCTTCGTCTGTGACAAAGACGATATTGCCGCCTTTTCCGCCGTCACCGCCGTCCGGACCACCGTGGGAGATATATTTTTCACGGCGGAACGAAACGCTTCCGTTTCCGCCTTTGCCTGCTTTGATGAAAATATCAACCTTATCAATAAACAACCCGATCACCTCGCTTTTTTCGATAGAAAAATCGCCCTTTTCGATTTCCCTTATATAGGGAGAGGAACGAAAGGGCGATTTCCGTTTCTGTAAATTACTGTGCGTCGGCAGAGAGAACGCAAACGCTCTTTCTTCCGCCGGCGATCGGCTTGAATTTCACAACGCCGTCGACCAAAGCGAACAGGGTATCATCGGAGCCGCGTCCGACGCCTTCACCCGGATGGATGGAAGTGCCGCGCTGGCGAACGATGATGTTGCCGGCAACAACCGACTGCCCGTCCTGCTTCTTCACACCGAGCCGCTTGGACTCGCTGTCACGACCGTTCTTGGTGGAACCGACGCCTTTTTTATGTGCAAAGAATTGCAAAGACAATCTAAGCATGATAACGAACTCCTTTATCATTTTTTTGAACCCGGATATAGTCCGGATATTGGGATTCTAACTGCTTTAGCTCCTCGTAGAAGATCATAAGCAGCTGTTCGGCTTCTGCGCATCCATTTTTGATCTGGTAGGAAAGGAATGCCTCCGTTTCCTTCTCGCAGATTTCCGCTTCCGCGCCGAACGCTTCCGCCGCATTACAGACCAAATTGGTCATAGCGCTGACCGCAGCACAGACAATGTCTGAGCCGGAGGCGGCATAACCGGCATGACCGGATAGGAAAAAGCCGGAAAACTGTTGCTCAAATACTGCGCGGATCATATGGCAACCGGAAAGACTCAGCCGTTGATCGCCATGATCTGCAGCTTGGTATAGGGCTGTCTGTGACCAATGTGCTGTTTTTCGTTCTTCTTGGCCTTATACTTGATGATGTGGAGCTTCTTTCCTTTGCCGTTTTTAACAACGGTAGCCGTGACGGAAGCACCCGCAAGAAGGGGAGAACCGACCTTGAAGCCATCTGCGCCGGAAACTGCAAGCACCTGATCAAAGGTATAGGTGGTGCCTTCTTCTACGCCGAGCTTCTCGACAAAAATGATATCGCCTTCGGAAACCTTATACTGCTTTCCGCCGGTTTGGATCACTGCATACATAATATGATGGTAACCTCACTTTCCGTAAGTCTCGCTGCTTGGGAGGCACGATAGCAAATTCCGTGCGGTAGCAGATCCGCAACCGCGAGAAATTGCCGCGATTTGAAAAGCCCCATACATGCGGCAGGATTTATAATATCATGTTTTTTATGTTTTGTCAAGTCTTTTCCACTTTTTTTCTAAAAAAAGTGATGCGGATTTGTGCAGCTTGCGGTGTTGACAGCTGATCGGTGTATGTGCTATACTAAACTAAATAAAGCGGGAGGCGGTTTCCGGTGAAAAAACGGTTCTTATGTGTATTTCTGACGGCGATACTGGTGTTGACAGGGTTGCCCCTTTCTGTGCTTGCGTATGGGCATTCTGCTACCACTCCGCTGCCGGATGGCATTTACAAATCCTGGAAACAGTTCGATTCCCGTTGGGGAGACGTGGTGATCGGTGTGGATCCGTGGACGGATTCCAACGGTGTGCTACATAAGGAGGAAACGATCGGACATGCCGGCTGCTTGATTTCCTCAATGGCGATCCTTGCACGTTCCTATGGACTGACCTTGTCTGACGGGACGGAAATTGATCCCGGTACACTGGGAACCGCGTTATATGACGGCGGCAGCTGCCGCTATCTGACCGAAGGGGGAGGTACGCGGTATACAACGGCTTTTGACGCAGTGATTCCCGGAATCCGATTTGTGCAGTTTTCCCAGCCCTCCAGTCCGGTTACAGCGATTTCCGCTCTGCTTGCTGACACAGAAAAGGAGTATATCATCATTGTCGGTGTCAATAGCGCAACCCATTATGTGGCGGTGGATTATGTGAACGGCGGGGATGTGATGATCTGCGATCCGGGGTATTCCCGCAGCCGCCTTTCGGAGTATACCTTTTATTGTATGCTGGTTTTTGAAGTGGACGAGCAGTATGTAGATTCCGGAACCGTGATTCCGGGGGAACCGGTTTGGGTGGTTACTGAGCCAGATGGCGTTCGGGTGCGGAGCGGCGCAGGGCTGCTTTATGACCGTTTGGGCGTGTATTCCTGCGGTACCCGGTTTACCGTTTCCGAGACGGCGGAGGCAGACGGATATCTCTGGGGGAAAACCGCAGATGGCTGGTGTGCGCTGCAGATGCTGGATCTTTCGGAAATCTACTGCGTCTGTCTGAACGAGGATCAGTATTCCGTCACGTATCATACCAATGGGGGCACTGGTGCTCCGGAAAAACAGTATAAGATTGCCGGCGAACCGTTGACGCTGGCTTCGGAGATTCCGGTGAAAGACGGATACCGTTTTTTGGGCTGGTCCAGAGATCCGTCCGCTGTTTCGGCGGAGTTCGCTCCTGGCGGACAGTATCGGGAAGATGCTACGATGGTCCTTTATGCGGTATGGATGGAGGAAAAGGAGCTTTTCGGGTTCGGGATTGATGTGTCGGCTTATCAGGGAGATGTAGATTGGGAGGCAGTTGCCGCAGACGGAATCAGCTTTGTGATCCTTCGCGCCGGTACTTCCAATGGCAAGGACACTCGCTTTGAAGAAAATTATCTTGGTGCGAAGGCGGCAGGTCTGTATGTCGGCAGTTACTTCTATTCCTATGCATTGGATGAGGAGTCGGTGTTGGCGGATGCGGTATTGTTTGCCGAGTGGTTGAGTGGAAAAACCTTTGATTTTCCCGTGTTTTTGGATTTGGAAACGGAAGAACAGAGTCTGTTGCCGGATGGTGCCCTGGGGGCGCTTGCGGAATCCTTCCTTTCCTTTATGACGGATGCAGGGTATTTTTGCGGCGTTTACAGCAGTGAAAGCTGGTTTGAGGACTGGCTGGATCGGGAGCAGCTCGGCGGGCGGGACGCCCTTTGGGTTGCTAAGTGGACGGAAAGCGGAACGCTTTCGCAGAATATGAGTGAATGCTACGGTCTATATCAGTATTCGGAAACCGGTCGTGTCGCGGGGATCAATTGTACGGTGGATTTGGATGTCTGCTATATAGACTATCCTTCCTTGTTGCAAAACTGGAATGGTAATCGGGACGCTTTTCCGCTTCCGGATGCCGGTCTGCAGATTGTAAACGGTATCCTGTTTGGTGGAAAAGTGGGATTGACCGTTGCAGAATGGCAGACGATGTTTGACGGAGAGGTATCTTTTCTGGATGTGCAGGGCGTGTCGCTTGGGGCAGATGATATTGTTTTGACGGGATGCACGGTAAATTGCGGCGGAAGATCCTATACTGTTGGCGTTCGCGGTGACGTCAACGGAGACGGTAGGGTAGAGTTGCGGGATTACATGATGGTAAAGCGGTATGTGCTGGGCACCTTTGAATTGGAGGGTGCGGCTTATTATGCAGGCTGTCTCTCAGGAAATAAGATTACAGCGACGGATTACATGAAACTGAAGCGTTACGTTCTCGGCACTTACGATATTTATGTATCTTGAAAAAACAGGCGGTGCTTTTTCAACAAAGCCCGCCTGTTTTCATCTTTTTCTGTTTTTCGATTCTTTGCTACTTGACAAAATCGACTCTCTATGCTATACTGAGCATGCCACACAAAAACTATATCTTTTTTTCTCTTACTTTTTTCCTTACTTGCGGATTCCAGTTTTGGTAAAAAGTGTTTTCCATCACTTTCCGTGAGTAAAGGTGTCAAGGTATAGTGAAATTGTGTGGCTGCAATAAGGAATTCACTTTTTCGGTGCGTTCCTTAGTGGAGCGCACTTTTTTTATTTGCGTTTATTTATATTCGTATGCATCCGCGGATCATTTGTTCGTTCTAGAAGATAGTCAATGGAAACTTGAAAATAATCAGCAAGGCGAATCAGCGTTGCGTAATCGGCTTCGTGCTTGCCATTTTCGTAGCGGCTGATCGTATTTTGATTCATGTTCAGGTCCATGGCAAGCTTCAGCTGCGAAATACCTCGCTGTTTTCTTAATGTTTTCAACCGCATCGTTGTTCCTCGTGCCTTTCCTTATGTGATAGAAGCATAAAAAGAGCGCACAAAAACGAACACAGGATATTCTGATTTTGAAGCTCCTGTTGTCTGATTTTGTCGATCTATTTTTTTCAGTATACCAAAAGAGTATACTCAAAATATCCTTTTTCAGGATGTTTTAGAAATTGAAATCAAAAATTATATGGAAAGTTGCGGCTGTGAAAACACTAAAATGATGTAAGAGAACGCATCTTTTCTGTAAGCTAAGCGTAAAAAAGATCCTGTTTCCTACGGATACAGGATCTTTTTATCAATGATAAAGAGAATTTTACATAGTATGGTTACACAGCAGACATAGCAGAACCGGTCTTGTTCTTCAGACGCAGGTTATCAGCAATCATGGCGATAAATTCGCTGTTGGTCGGTTTTCCGCGGGAGTTCTGGACCGTATAGCCAAAGAAGGAGTTTAACACATCCAGATCGCCGCGATCCCAAGCAACCTCGATTGCATGACGGATTGCGCGTTCTACGCGGGAAGAAGTTGTGCCGTAGAGTTTTGCGACCGAGGGGTAAAGAATCTTAGTAACGGAATTGATAATCTCTGTATTTTGTACAACCATGATAATTGCGGTACGCAAATATTGATACCCCTTGATGTGCGCCGGCACGCCGATTTGATGTATGATTTTGGTTACCTGCGCTTCCAGATCGCTATCTCCGCGCGTTAGCATTTGTCCGCTGATTTTTGGCTTGCCTTTTTCCGCGATGCGGCGGATTCGATCGCCAAGCGTGCTGTAATCCAGCGGAATCAGCATGCAGTAGACGGCTCCGGCTTCTACGCATTCCTCATACAGACTCGGATTGTTAAAAGAGGAAATCATAATGAATGCAGGATAGGCATCTCCAAGTTGCTTTTTTGCTTCTCGGATTAAGCCCACACCGTCAATTTTTCCGAGATATAGATCAGAAATGACGATATTCGGCTTAAGACGGGTTATTTTCAAAAGCGCTTCCTGTCCGTCAGTTGCTTCCCCGATCACATTGATGCCCTGCTTCCGTAGGCTTTGTGTGCACTGACCGCGCAATTCATCGTTACATTCTGCAATAAGTACTCTTGCTTTTTCCATACTGATTTTTAACTCCCTTGATATAAAAATTTAATTTTCATGCATCTATTGTAACATTTTTGAATTGTAATTTCAATATTTTGGTAACGAAAAATAACCATATGATTTTAACTTTTGAGTTCAAATATTCGACGACTCGAAGCAAAAGATGATTTTATTCAACCTTCAAATAATAGATTCGACGGCGAAATTCGAGTGATTGTTGAATCATGTCGAAATTTGAAGAAAAAGCACTAAGTGACCGACGCGTGGGTGATTATGAATTACGAAAGGGGAAGAATAGCGGATTTCATTTGATTTCGATATAATAGAATGTAATGTGTCGAAAGATACGACACATTGGAATATTTGGTAAAAACTTGGAAGGGGAGTTGACAAAAGGCAAACCTTATGCTATAATGCTTCCCAACCACAGGGATTCCCTAAAGATGGAAAATGGATTGGTAAATGGCAGATCAAAATGTCCCTGCTTAATATATAGGTATGTATAAGGAAAGGAAGATCGTTTTTATGAATAAAAAGAGAATATGGCTTCTTGCAGTCTTTCTTTGTCTGACTGTCTGCATCACCGGCGTTTTTGCGGCTGCAGAGTCGGAAGGGGAGGAGTTGTCTGTAGGAACAGAGGAGTCTGAAACGTCGGAGACATCCGTTCCGGAGGTTCGGCTATATGTGACTATCGCGGATGATCAGGGTGCGTTGGTTCTTGCATATGAGGAGATTATGGTAGGGGATGCCGACGGCGACGGTGCACTGACCGTGAATGATGCCATGATCTGTACGCATAATGCGAAGTTCGAGGGCGGCGCCGACGCGGGTTACGCTTCTGAGACAACCACATATGGGCTTTCTATGACCAAGCTTTGGGGTGTTTCCAACGGCGGCAGCTATGGTTATTATGTGAATCATACTGCGGCTTATAGCCTGCTGGATCCGGTTGTGGAGGGCGATTTGGTCAATGCGTTTATTTATACGGATCTGGAATCTTGGTCTGATGCCTACTGCTATTTCGATGTAGACCATGTTTCCGTTGTTGGAGATGATACGTTGACGCTGACGCTTGTTGCTTGTGGATATGATGCGGAATGGAATCCGGTCACGTTTCCGGTTGCCGGAGCAACCATTTTGATTGACGGCAAAGAAACCTCCTTTGTTACGGATGATGACGGGAAGGTGACGCTGCAGTTTGACGGTACCGGTTATTGTATCGTTAGTGCAAAGAAAGAGGGCGTTGCGCTGGTTCCGCCGGTTTGTGCGGTTGCTGTCAGCAGCAATCAGCCTGCTGCGGGGGATCATTTCTCACTTTTGCTTTGGTTTGGACTTGCAGCGGTTGCTTTGTCTGTGCTTGTTGCGCTACGTGCGCGTACCCGCCGTGCGGATACGGTATAAGCGCCGTTTCATTTATCTGCTGCTTTCTGTTGTACTGCTCTGCTTCTCAAGCATTCCTGCTTCTGCAGAGCAGCCTTTAGATTGGTATGATACTTTGCTGCTTTTGCTCTCCGACGGAGATCCTGCCGCTTGGGTTGCCGATACGTTGCCGGAAGAAGCAGGGCGCGGTTCAGAATGGTATGTGATCGCGCTTTCGCAAAGTGGAGACGAGTATGATTTTACCTCCTACGCCGCCGCTTTGGCGGCGTATTTGTCGGAAACGGATGTGCCGGGGGCGGTTGCAAGGCAGCGATATGCATTGGCGCTACTGGCAGTCGGTGCGGAAAGCGATTATCCAATGAGAACGGCAGTAGACTCGATCGGACAGCAGGGTATTATGAGTTGGGTGTTCGGCTTGCATTTGCTGCATAACGGGGTTACCGATGCTGCTTATACAGAACAGGAAATTCTTGAAAAATTACTGGAATTGCAACTGGAGGATGGCGGTTGGGCTGTCAGTGGGCAGCAGGCAGATGTTGACGTCACAGCTATGGTGCTGCAGGCACTGGCGGATTGTGAGGAGTCTTGTGCTGCGGCGATCGAAGCGGGAGTTTCGCTGCTTTCCGCGCGACAGCTTTCGGACGGTGGCTTTCAAAGCTACGGTACAGCCAATTCAGAGAGCATTTCTCAGGTGATCATCGCTTTGACTTCTCTTGGAATCGACCCGTTGAAAGATAAACGCTTTTGGAAGGACGGTGTGACCGTTCTGGATGCTTTAGGGTGTTTTCGTCTGGCGGACGGGAGCTTCTGCCATGTTATTGGCGGAGAGCGGAATGAAACGGCAACGATACAAGCGTTTCTAGCGTTGACGGCATTGCGTCGGCAGGCGCGCGGAGCCGGCGGCTTATATCATTTGGATGCTGTATCGGAACCGGAACCTTCTGATATCTTTTCGGATGCGCCGTCAGCGGTTTTAACAACGGATCCGGAAAGGATATCTTCTGCCGACTCTGCGCGTGAACGGGGATTTTCGACCGGTCGTTGGATCGCTCTGTTTACAGCGATTCTGTGTGCGCTGCTTGGTGCAGGTTCTCTGCTTGCTGCGGGGCGCAGGAGCACGAAGTAAATTTTTAAAAGGGAGTACCCCGTTTTGCCTAAACGGGGTACTTTTTGTCTGTCTGCAGCCGAGCTTCGTCTTGACAAGAGGGGGAAAACATGCTATGATAACGGCGGACAACATGCAAAATGGGAAGGAATTCATACTTATGGAATTGACTAAAACATATACAGGCCGTCGCTGGGAAATCGTATATGGCTCTTATGAAGGGATGGAAAAGCGGGCGATTGATCTGATACAGGCATCTGTCAAGCGTTATATTCCGTATATCCTTTCGCTTTACCGGGCTCCGTCCGGCAAAGCAAATGTCATTTATGTCGGCACAAAGGAAAGCAATTCACACCTTGCCTCTTTGCTTGCTGGTGTTGAACTTGCCGAAAACAGCACCTATGTAAAGGTCTCCGGAACCGGCGAAGAGCAAACCGTTGTAATTGCGGGTGCGGATGCCGCTGCCTGCTTCTATGCGGCGGTGGAATTTGCAGACGATTACTTGCCTGCTTCCCGCAGACAGCCGCAGGGACATCCGTTTTTTCAGTCATTGTTTTTGACGCCGCTGCCGGAATATGAGCACTTGTCCCGTCCGTCGGTAAAGGAACGCGGACTTTGGACCTGGGGACATGTGATTTACGATTATCGCGCCTATTTGCGGAATATGGCGCGTCTAAAGATGAACAAGATTACGGTTTGGAACGATTTCGCTCCCGTTAATGGAAGAGACTTTGTGGAATATGCTCATTCTTGGGGAATTCGCGTTATTTGGGGATATTCATGGATCTGGGATGAAAAGCCGGATTTGGTGATAACGGATCCGATCGCGCGCAAAGCATGGAAGGAACGGATTCTGCAGCAGTATGCAGAGCAGTATGCACCTTTAGGGGGGGATGGGATCTATTTTCAGACGTTTACTGAAACGCGCGAAGAGACTCTCGGCGGACGAAACCGTGCTGCCTGTGCCGTGGAATGGGTGAATGAAGTCGCCGCGGAATTGCTTTCGCTCTTTCCGGATCTAAAGATCGAGTTTGGGCTGCATGCGATCTCGGTACGCAACCATCTGGAGGAGATTGCAAAAACAGATCCTCGGCTTTCGATCATTTGGGAGGATTGCGGCGCATTTCCATATGCCTATGGGGCGGAAGTTGTTGATCAAATGGAGGAAACCGCAGCATTTTCTGAGCAGATTGCTGCGCTTCGCGGCGGAAAGGGATTCGGCGCGGTATTGAAAGGACAAAGCTGGCTGGACTGGAGCTCCTTCGAGCATCAGAAAGGACCGTTCCTGTTAGGAGAAAGCGATCGGGAGGAGATCCGCGAAAAAATGCTGCTGCGTCGGGATATTTTCCGATATCAGCAAAGCTACTGGCTGCAGAATGGAAAGGATGTCTGCCGGATTCTGCGTCTGCTGGCTGAAAGATCCGGCGGACAGGCAGAACTTTCCGGATTGCTGGAGGATGGTCTGTTTGAGGAACGGATTTGGCTTCCGAGCGCTCTGTTTGCAGAGCTTTTATGGGATGGGGAAACTCCGTATGAGCAGCTTCTCGGCAGGGTTTCCCGCCGCGAATGTGTCGCTTCCATTGGATAAACGGGCACAAAAAACCTCTTGCATAAATACATGCAGGAGGTTTTTCTTACTGATTATCGTTTTTTCCAGACGGCAGGAGTAAAAAAGATCAGCATTGGCAGGATCTCTAAGCGCCCGATCAGCATATCCAGCGATAGCAACAGCTTGGAGAAATAGGAAAAACCGGCAAAGGTTCCAATTGGACCGACTGCTCCCAGCCCCGGTCCGATGTTGTTGACGCAGGCAAGCGTTGCGGTCAGGTTGGTTTCTAAACCGAATCCGTCAAGAGAAAGCAGGAGTGTCGTACCGATGATGATGGAAAAGTAAAGCGCAAGATAGTTGTTTACGCGGTGCACCGTTTCAAGCGATACCGCTTCTCCGTCCATACGCACAGCGCTGACCGATCGGGGTTTGATGATGTGTCGGATAGAGCGCGTCATGCTTTTGATGACGATCAGAACGCGGGAGATCTTAAGTCCTCCGGCTGTGGAACCGGCGCAGGCGCCGATGAGCATCAAAAAGACCAGTACCGTTTTGGAGAAATCCGGCCAATTGTTATAGTCCAGTGTGGCGAATCCGGTTGTAGACATGATAGATGTAACCTGAAAGAATGCCGTACGCAGACAAGTTTCTGCATTTTGGAATAAGTGCCAAGTGTTGACCGCGATAGCAGTGACAGCCGCAGCACAGAGCAGAAGATACGCGCGCAGTTCTTCGTTTTTTAGAATGCGCTTGAGCTTGCGAACCAAAAGGAAAAAATACAGATTGAAATTTACGCCGAAAAGCAGCATGAAAACGGCGGTGATCCATTCGGCGGCGGGATTTCCGTACCCTGCAATCGAAGCATTTTTGACAGAAAAACCGCCGGTACCTGCCGTTGCAAATGCCGTGACAAAGGAATCGTATAATGAGAGTCCGGCGCAGCGTAGGAGAACCGTTTGCAGTAGCGTCAGAAAGACGTAGATCGCGTATAGAATGATCGCCGTCTGTCTGAGTTTCGGAACCAGTTTTCCCTTGGTCGGTCCGGTTGTTTCCGCACGGAGCAGATGAATAGCCTGTCCGCCGGCGGATGGCAGGATTGCAAGCATAAACACCAGCACGCCCATTCCGCCGATCCAGTGGGTGAAACTGCGCCAGAATAGAATTCCTTTTGGAAGGGATTCAATGTCGGTAAGAATAGTCGCACCGGTGGTGGAGAAGCCGGAAACCGTTTCAAAGAAGGCATCGATATAATGGGGAATCGCTCCGGAAAAGACGAACGGCAGCGCGCCGAACATGGACATCAATAGCCATGCGCCCGCAACGCATACAAAACCGTCTTTTGCATACATGCGGGAGTTTTTCGGTTTGCAAAGGACCGAGGGAACGGCAACTGCAAGCAGAATGAGGATGGTAAACAAAAACGGCAGCATCGATTCCGCGTAAAACAGCGCCGTCAGCATCGGCACGATAAGCAGCGCGGCTTCGATCAGCAGAGTGATTCCCAGCAGGGAGGTAACCATGCGATAATTCATTATTGCAAAATGTCCTTGATTCCATGCATCCGTTCACCGGAGGAGACGACGATGACCGTGTCGCCGTTGCTGATAACGTCGTTTCCGGTTGGGATAAGAATTTTATCGCGATGTACAATACAAGCAATCAGGGCGTCGCGGCGGAAATGCAGGTTTTTGAGCGGAATATCGGTCAGTCCGGCGATGGGCTCCTTGATTAAAAATTCCAGCGCCTCAACCCGCCCTGACATAATTTTATGCAGGGATTCGATTTCAGAGGTGCGAGTATTTGCCATTGACCGGACATAGCGCAGGATGTAAGTGGCTGTAGATGAGCGTGGCGAAACGATGCTGTCCAGTCCGACTCTTTTGAAGAAATCCACATAGGACATTGTGCGGATCAGGGTAACCGCTTTGCGGACGCCCTGCGTTTTTGCATACATCGAGACAATCGCGTTTTCCTCGTCCACATCGGAAAGCGCAAGGATCGCATCGCTCTGCTCCAGTCCCTCCTCTAAAAGCAGCTCCTGTCGGGTGCCGTTGCCGCAGATGACCGTACAGGAGTATTGTTCAGCTAGCTCCTGACAAAGTGCGGGGTCCTTTTCTATGATCGTAGAATTGATGTGCCCCTTTTGCAGATAGGCCTCCAGATAGTATGTGATGCGCCCGCCGCCGACAATCAGCACATTTTTGACCGGCTGCTTGCGTACGCCGACCGCTTTGAAGAAACGGGAGATTTCTTCGTCCGGTACGGTTACACAGATCACGTCGCCCGCTTCAATGCTGAAATGTCCGGAAGGAATGTAAACCCGGTCACCGCGCAGTACACTACAAATCAAAAAGCGGATGTTCAGTTTGGCGCGCAGATCATTGAGAGTGATCCCGCAGATCGGGGAATCGTCAGGAACATCGAATTCCGCCAGCTCTACTCTTCCTCGGCAGACGGTGTTGATTTTAGCAGCGGCAGGGAAGCGAAGCATCCGGTAAATTTCCTTGGCGACCGCTAATTCCGGGTTGATGGTCATGGAAAGGCTCATTTCATTTTTCATCAGCTGCATCAGACCGGAATACTCCGGATTGCGAACCCGGGCTATGGTGTGCTCGGTGCCAAGCTTTTTTGCTGCCGCACAGCAAAGAATATTGATTTCGTCGCTGGAAGTGACGGCAATCAGCAGGTCCGCCTTCTCCGCGCCTGCCTTTCGCAGCACAGAAATATCTGCACCGTTTCCGGAAACGCCGAATACGTCGCAGCTATTGGTGATTTCCGTCAAAGCCGCAAAGTCATGATCTACGATGGTAATGTTGTGCTTTTCTGTTGCAAGCTGTGAACAGATTGCCGTGCCGACCGTTCCGCCGCCGATGATGACGATATCCATGAGAATTACCCAGCCTCTTTATTTCTGTGTTTTCTGAATTATAGCACGCCTTGACGGAAAATGCAAGAGGAGAAATCAAAGCAGAATCTTCGGCTTGACAAATTGCAGCAGAGAGGATATAATGACGGCATTGAGGTTTGGAAAGAGGCATGGAAGATGAAGCAAAATGGAAGACTCTGCGCTGCAATTTTCCTGCTGGCAGCGTTGCTGCTGGGTGCAGTCGGCTGCGGCAGTACGGAGACGCTCCCCTCTGAAAGCATTTCGTCGGGTGAAGGGAGTTACGCAGAAAGCGTTTCTTTTGGGACGACAACTTCAACGGGAACGATCTCGCTTTTACCGGATGGAAGGTGGGAGGTTCGTTCCGATCTTTGGTTTTCTTTGCCGGATGGCTGGACGGAGCAGGAAACTGTCGTAACAGGCGAAGTGTTGTCCGTCACTTCGTCGGACGGACTTTGTACAGTGAGTGCCGTTCGATCGGAATTATCTGCGATGACAGGCGTGACGGCGGAACTTCTGATTGAGGAGATGCGGGGATCTTTGACTGCGGCTTGGAAAGAAGCCGGCGCGGCAGAGGTGAGTGCTTCCGAGGAAACGGTTTCGTTTTTAGGCGCGGAGATGTCCGCGCTGCTCCTGACTGCGACCTTGAACGGGCAGGCGGTGTTTCAGAAACAGCTGTATCTGCTTGACAGCGATGGTCTGTTGACGCTGACTGTCACTACGCGCGGCACTGACAATACACAGGCATGCCTTGATTTCTTTTCAGAGGCATGACGTGTTCGGGAAGAAAAGACGATATTTGCATTTGCTTACTGGCGGTTGTTTAAAGGCGTGTGACTTGTGTTGTGCGGTCGGAAATGGGGATGCTGTTGAATTTGACGTCAGAGAAGGCATCGCCGAAGCGATGCCTTCTAAAGCGAGTATTTATCTTTCTACAATCATCAGTACGCCTTCTGCTCCAACCTTGTTTTCAGGTTCTACAAGCAGACCTTCGTTAATACATTCCTCTATCGCGTCTGCCAATATTCTGGCGCATGCGATAAGGCTCGTATATGTCTGATATTCATTTATCAGATGTTCGGGAATATGTGTTCGCATAAATACAGAAAGTTCGGCGGCAATTTGTTCGATAACCGCTCCCATATCGTTATTGAAATCAAAAGATAGGTTATAGAAATCCATATCGTTCTTTCTGTCAATCACGATGATTTTGGGTTCTATAACATTTCCATTCTTGCGAAGATACCCGCACTCAAGAGCTTTGGCTGCTATTTCTTTTT
>CAZJVB010000029.1:0-32890 GCA_964549435.1 uncultured Ruminococcus sp. | reverse complement strand
TTGTTGCATGCAACACTACTCTTTTCTCAGTACAGCGAAGAATCCGAACCCTTGAGTTTTTATCTTTCTATAGTGGTAAAATCGCTGAGCCGCACATCCGAATATCCGGGATCGATACGATACAGTTCCACTTCGTTGGGATAGTACAGCACTAAATACAGCGCACCACCCCTGCCGCTAACAATATAATTATCGAGCACGTCCTCAAACACAGTCTCCCCAACCGTAACTGTATCGGCAAAATATTCCGTTACCTCGCCGCCCGGCACCAGCGTAAACGGAATGCTGCACGGCTTATAGCCATCTGAAACCTCGATCATCATCACTTTTGAAAGGAGATTTCCCACTGTATCGTAAGAAAAGTAAATATATTCACCGATTCCCATGGTATCGGCATATTGCCCAATTTCTAAATAAATTCCGTTTCCGTCTATGCTCTTAACCGTATCTCCATAGTTATTTTGCGCCACACGGTACGGGCGGGAAGCATCGCTTCTCATCACGGCGCAATCGCTTTCTACCGTCTCTAACTCCGGAATATATGGCAATTCGGAAACAGGCACCTTTTCCCACGCAAGCGTGTAAAAAGTTTCCTGATAAGGTAAAAGCGTTCCTTTTCCGTCTCCCTTTTCCAGATAAAGGAGGAAGGAACCTTCTTCAATCATATCGCTGGCGGACCTTTCTTCATTCTCTTTCAGGTCAAGGGACGTAGTAACACGCAGGAGTGGCTCATCTTCGCCAATGTCTATAAGGCTAACAAGCGATTCGGAATCCGAAACACCCGTTGGATATGATGCCTTCAAATACCCGTTTTCTATACCGCCTTCTATAGAAAATTCATTGACGCTTCCGTCCATGTAGCAGACAAATATACTGTCTCCGCAGCATACCATGCCATGCGTAGAATCATTCAAGGAGGAATACAAAAAATATGCTCCGTCATTCAGTCGCAGGATACAGGGCTGTCCGTTGTATACCCAATCTGTATAAACATTTCCTGACTCGTCTGCACAATAGAATAACGGTGTTGGACAAGATAAAAATGGTTGCTCGTCTTCCCCAATCAAAATTGCATACTCAAATGCACCATTGATACCAGTTTCCAAGGTCGCGATGTGCTCCAAAACCGTCTCGCGTTCTTCAGGTACCGTCAAATTCGGAACGAACGGTTCCGAAACTGTGCCGGAGGACGATTCGCTGACTAACTGGGAAATCTGCTCCAACGAAAGCGTACTTTCTCCGGAACTCGCCTCCCTTTCAGATACAGGCGGTTTTGCCTCCTCTGCAGCACAAGCACAAACCACAAGCAATATGCAGCAGCAAAGAAACAAAGACAGAATTCTTCTCCAATTTCCGTGATTTTTCATATCCATCGCGAATTCCTTTCCCATTCTTTTGTATGATCAGCATATCATATCAACTATCGATCGTCAATAACAAAAAGAAATCATTTTTCTATGGAAAATATAGATATTATACACCCCTATAGATCTGCTACTGATAAAAAAGCGCATGAACTGTATAGAATTGACAGTTCATGCGCAATAACCAAATACATCGCCCCTCCATATTCCCCTTACAGAGAGTATAGCAGACAATTCATCCGACGGCAAGGTCGAAAAATAACAAAATTTCACAAAAAAGTATATTCAAAGTGTACAAATTCATTTCTATTATGGGTATACATACAACTCCCCGACGGATAAAGCAAAGTGCAGGCAGGGCTTAACAGCTGTCCCAACATAGCCGCTGTCTCCGATTATTCCCACCGCCGAAGAACGGGAAATCTCCTCTCCGACAGAGACGCGAAGCTCCTTCAAATGATAATAATAGCTGAAAACACCGCAGCCGTGATCGATTACAACCGTATAACCACCGGCACCCAAATCCCCGGCAAATACGCAAATACCGCTCTGTACCGCCTGCACCTCTGCACCTTCAGAGGCAGTATACACCGTGCCCTCTAAAATGCAGACGCCGGAATCTCCTTCTACTGACGTGTTCCCAAAAGAGACGGTACTGCCATACGTCAGCGCCACTTCGCCGCTGACAGGATCTCCGAACACCAGATCTGCGTTCAACCGCGGCGTCCCGTCAGATGCGGCGCGCAGCTGCCGCAGCGTTTCCTCCAATGCCTCGCGTTTCTCCTTGGAAAGCTGCGCTGCGTATTCTTCGTCCCCGACGGTAAGAGACAGAAAGCCGTCCGTATTGCCGGCTGTAACCGTCACAGCAAACGTTTTGACCGTTTCGCCGGAGGTTACAATGACCTCATATGCACCCGCAGCAGTTTCCCTGCTCACAGGCAGGACTGCATAACTGCTCTGTGTCACCGCATCATAGTAAAAACGGGTGTTATCCGTCTGGAAATCGGCACGTACGGAAAGATCTTCGTTCTCATTGGTGTAAAGTGCGCGAAGCAAAAGGATGCTTCCCGCCTGAACGGTTTTCGAGCCGTCTTCCCCGGCGCCAAGCAGCTCAACCTCCGCCGGTACATCATACAGCGCCAAAAAACGGTAGGTAGCTTCCCCGAACTGCTCCGCATTGCTCGCCTGACTCCACTTCGCATTGATTTCCACACTAACTAAAGTATCCTGTGTAAATTGCAGCCCCGCAAGCGAGGTCACCGGAATCTCATAGCTGTCTTCCCCGTCCAGATACCGATACACTGTCAGACTGTAGCTGCTGGGCTGCACGGAAAAGGAAAGCGAATTTTCAAAATCCGAGAACAGATTGCAGGTAACAAGCGTCGAAGCCGTTTCGGTAACCTGATCCTGATAGAAAAGCGAATCCGCCTTCTTGTAACTCCAAACAAAGGTATCCGGCAGAACCTCATACCGATTGTCGCCGGAGCAGACAGCCAAAGAGGGCAGACGATGCCCATCGTAAAGGTACTCCATTTCCGCACGCACAACAAGCGCCGCCGCGTCCTCACTGGTAAATAGCCGCAACCGTCCTTCCGGCGTCTCTGCCATGCAGCCGGACAGGCTCAATGACGGATAAAATCGATATTCCGCCTGATCCAGAAACACCGTCACCGGCGTCTCCCCTTCCGTTTCCCGAACAGGACGATCGATCAGAGAGGAACGGTTGAGAATTCCCGTATAAAATGAAACATCCGCGTCCTCCCGAAAGTCATACTCCATGCCGTCCGGCAGGACGATCCGCACCTCAGAGATTCCTTTGAATGCCGAAGCGCCGGTCAGCAGCTGTACGGTAAACCAAAGGATCAGCAGCAGCGGCAGACAAAGCACGACCGCGAGCACCGCAGTAAATTTCTGATGTCTTGCAAGTTCCATGATAGCAAAGTCCCGTCCTTTCCGGAAAACACACAGGCAGATTCTTTCCTATATTATATCCTTCTTTTCGCTTTCCGTCAAGGGCAATTTTATTTCCTGCTCTTGACTTTTCCTGAAGAAGCTGCTAAAATATTGTTATCCACGTGTAGCAGGAACTGCGTAAATCCAGTTGTCTGCGGCACGTCATTTTTTATGTCGGAGGATTTTCCATGAAAACGATACGATGCTTATGGATTGCGGTACTTCTGCTGACCGGCGTTTTCACCGGCTGCGCCCAAAACAACAGATCCGCAAGTACAGAGCCTTCCACGCAAGCGGATGCCGCTACAGAATCAGCTGCTTCTACAACGTCGGAAGCTTCCGTGCAAGCGGAAGATTCCAACGATCCATCGGAATTACAATTTGAAGCGCTGGAGTTGGACATTACCCGGGGTACCCTATACATCCGCGCGGGCAGTGCGTTTTCCTACACGAAGGAAGACGGCGGCAAGGCTGACTATGAGCTGGTCGGAAACACGCTTCATATCAGTCAGAAGCAGGATCACAAAACCGTTCTGATCCTGCCGGAGGGGATCTCGCTTACTTCCCTGCAACTGTCCGTACAGGAGGGACACGTGTATGCAGAGTGCGCGCTTACCCTTCAAACGCTCGACCTGAGCGTCGGACAGGGGGAAGTCACATGCAGCAAAATCGCTGTCGCAGCTCGAAGCACCATCGAAGTCAACAGGGGCTCCGCTTCTTTGTTTGGGGATCCCGGAGAAACCGTCACATTGCGCAGCACAGAGGGACATCTTCGTCTGGATGTTTCTGTTCCACAGACCGCTTTTAACTTTGAGATTTCCCTCACCACCGGCAACATCCACTTAGGAACCGAAGACTACCACGGACCTTCTTATTCCAAAAGCATCGATAACGGCGCATCGCGCTCCATGGTAGTTACCTGCGCCCGCGGGGAGTTGTCCGTGGACTTCAGCAAATAATATCCGGCTTTCGTATATTGGAAGGACTAAAAAAGAAACGGCAACACAGCCGTTTCTTTTTTAACGGGGAAAGTCGTTCACGGCAATTCTTTTTCATGGAGAACGACACCGTCGGCTGCCAAAGCCCTTTGCAAAACCCCGATTTGCCGCTGCAGTTCACAAAAATCGTCAGAGAGCGCAGCGGCGGTTCCCGCCGCCTGTCCGGTAACAGCACAGCAGGGAATGGCCCTTATAATATCCCACATCCCATCCGTAACGGAAACGCACCGACCGGCAGTGATCAGGTTCTTCAACTTTGCAGAATACAGCGACGAAAAAGGAACCTCGTAAACCGGACCTCTTTTGCGCCAGTCCGAAACCATACCGACAGAATCGGCAGCATAGTTATGCGCCTCGTCCTCGCTAAGCGTGTACTCACCCGAAAGTCTCCGTGTCATCCGGATCTGCGGGATCGTTGCCATCGAGGTAGGAATCTGCGTACGATCGGCTTCTCTTTTTTGAAGCAGATGACGCATCGTCTCCTGATGGGATAGCTGCATCATTCTGGAAAGCTCCTTGCCGTCCAGCCCGGTAAACCTTTCTGGCATCAACGGCTCCGCCGCGTTTTGACCGTCCGGAAGGTCGGAAAAGCCTACCATATTCAGCTTGTATCCTTCCCTCCCCAGCGAATAATACCATGCAGCCAAGCCGTTGCCCTGCCGGAATGTCTCAGTAGGAAGTCCGGCAAAAAAGGCGAGATCACAATCCCCGGTGGCATCCACCACGGCGCCGGCAGTGATCGCCTGTCTTCCCGATTTGCTTTCCAAGAGCACCGCTTCTATCCGATCGTCGGTTTTGCTGACGCCCACCGCATAGCTGCCATAAAGGATGGCGACACCGTTCTCCGTCAGAAGCTGTTCTGCGAGAACGGCAAACAGACAAGGATTGTACTGCACTAAAAAGCGCTTATCGTTGACCGTCCGTTTGGAAGGATCGCCGCTATCCAGCCAGTTCTCCGGATATAAATCCTCTGCGCCCATAGATACAGAGAGCCGGAAAAGCTCTTCGGCAATCCCGAAGGAAACCTGCTTCCCGCACCCGTCACACAAAGGAAGATAGACCGTTACAAGGCCGGCCGTTCCCAACCCGCCGAGCATAAACTGCTTCTCCAGCAGAATCACCTTTTTGCCATGTCTCGCCGCCGCAAGGGCTGCCGCTATGCCGGCAATGCCGCCCCCACATACCAACACATCGCAAAAGTCTGTTACTTTCGTCTCTAAGTACTCTTTAATGAACATCATCATCCTCAATTTTCGTCAATTATACTTGCTCCTGTTTCAAGCCTTGATTCTCAGACAGCTTATTTCCTACGAAAAGCCGCTTAGCAAGATCGACTGCGGCTGCAACGGGCAGACGCTGTACGGAAAATACGTCCGGCAACCTACCGACAGCGATATGTTTGAAAAAAATCGCCGCGAACTTTATATCGTTCGCGGCGACTTGGCTGCGGAAGAAGGATTTGAACCCTCACAAACAGAGTCAGAGTCTGTCGTGCTGCCATTACACAATTCCGCAATAGCTGTTCCCCCAAGGAAGCTCTGACTGCCGGAAATTTCCCCGACAGCAGGAGTTATTGTAGCACGTCCTGCCAAGATTGTCAAGAGTTTTTCAGAGATTTTTCTTTTTTTCTAAGATTTAGATTCAAAAAAGCCGACCGGATCCTCCAAAGCCTCCTCTGCCAGACGAAGCGCACCGCGCGCTGCGGCGATACGAATCATTGCGCGGGTACCGGAAAAATGGTATTCTTTGGCAAACAGACGAATCCCCGCCTCCGTTTGCAACGCGATGCCGAGGCACACCGTTCCGACCGGCTTATCGCTGTCATCTGTTCCGGGACCGGCGATCCCCGTCGCGGAAAGAGCAAGATCCGCATGCAGAGCTTCCAACGCGCCGGATGCCATTTCACGCGCTACCTCCACCGAAACCGCGTGATATTGCTCCAGTGTTTCCCTGCGTACGCCAAGCATATGCTGCTTCATTTCATCGCAATATGTCACGAACGATCCGCGGAAAACCGCACTCGCGCCGGCCGGATCGGTCAGCATCTTGGCGATCAAGCCGCCGGTACAGGACTCCGCGCAGGTGACCGTCAAGTTCCTTTTTTTCAAAACCGTGTGTAAATGGCTCATATTGCTTCCGCCCTTTCAATAATATATACTATATATATGGATCGTACGTGCTCTTCCTCTATTATAGCCGTTTTTTCAGCAAAAGCAACCGGTTACTGCAAAAAGATATTCGACCGGTTCCTCCTTTTTTCAAAGTCGGGAGCTTCTCATCCCGATCATGTATATTTTTAACAAAAAAAAAAATAAAATTTCTATTATTCATCCAGTATCAATAAAATCAGAAATGTGATATATTATCTATAGACAAAAATTGAAGGGAGAGTTTCGTTCCATCTTGAAAAAGACATTCGCAATCCTATTGACGGTATGCATCGCTTTTGCCGCTTTTGCACTGGCTGTTACAGCTAATTTCGAATCCACGCTCAGCGGCACAACCTATGATGTGTTTTCTCCGAAAGAAATTGAACTGACCTATCAGGGAACCGAGGTCAAGGCGGTGCCGCAGGGCGGCGCTACGATTCAGGCACTGGCAGACGGAGATCTGGTTCGTGAGGCCACCGGTTTCTCTACCGCAGGTGTAGTTCTGATACAGAACTGCTTCATCCCGGATAACGCATCCGCTAACGGCGGTAAAGCAAATCAGGATCCGGAGGAAGTCCCCACGTTCTCCTTTGTGATGACCTTTGCGGAGGAAGTGACCTTTGATACCGCTTACATTGCGCTGTATCATGAAATCGCGGCTTGTATTGCCATCCCTGCAGATAACAGCGTGCTTGTGGAATATTCCAGTGACGCGCGCGCATGGACTCCCGTCGGAGACGGAACCTTTTACTTCAGTTCCCAAGTCGGAGATTACACCGGCTCGGGAGATCAGGGCATCGACGAATGCGCCATCCCGCTCGGCAAGGATGTGACGGCGAAATACGTACGCTTCACCTTCTCCTTTATGCCAGTACCGGAAGGCGGCTACTGGGAATATTATACCAACATCTATGAATGGTGCGGCTTTACCGAGCTGGGCGTCGCGAAATACAAATCCGGAAAAGAACAATCCGTTATTGAGAAATCAATGGTTGATGCAGAACCGACCGCAGTAGAAGGGAATTGGATCGGCGACGACGGCACGCAAGTCACAATCTGGTCTTTTGTCAATAACCAAGGCACTAAGACAGTAGAAATCATCCGTTACGATTCCGAGGAATACAGCGAAAAAGGAATCGAAGCGGATATCATTGAGCAGCTGACCGCTTCCTACTCCGTTCTGGCGGATCAACTGACTATTACTTACGAGGACGGCGAATACGACATCTATACCGCAGTTGTGGATGAAGACGGAGACCTGATTCTGGGCTTCGGCACAGATTCCGTCGTCTGCTCCCCGTATGAAGAACCGGCGGTAAGCTCGGAGGAGCCGTCCTCTAACGAGCCGGTTTCCGAAGTGACCTCGGAAGCCTCCTCCGACGACGCTTCTTCGACAGGTGCAGAGTCCTCCCGGGCAACTTCCTCTTCGGAAACCAGCAAATCCACCTCCTCTACCACGTCCGAAACAGACGATGGCGGTTTCCCGACTTGGGCAATCGTGCTGATCGTCGTGGTAGTTGTCATCGTGATTGCCGTTGTCGTCATTCTCATCGTCAGAAAACGCAAGCAGGCATAAAGCAAGAACAGGGCTGCCGCTCATGTGAAGCGGCAGCCCTTATTCATTCGCGCGAAGCTCCCTCACTGTTCATGAGACTGCCGAACGATGAGGCTTCCTCCAAGAAAGCAACGCCCCTCCTTACCATCCGACGGTTCCTGCATGGCAACAAATTCCCATCGGCAGCGTATTAAGAAAAACTGCCAACGCGTGCGCATCGGACAAAAAAAGACAAAGGCTTTCCTCTTATGTCAGGATTTCCCCATTGACAAATTTTTGCAATTATGTTAATATTTGGATAACATATTTTTAGGAGGTTCCTGTATGAGTCCATGGATTGCCTATATCATCGGCGCGATCGCCGCGATCGCATGCACTGTCCTCGTTCTTGTTCTGGTTACACCGGAAAGCAAGAGAAACAGTCTGCCAAAATTTTTTGTTTTCCTGCACGATCTATGTAATTTCAAGTATTTAGTCATCGAGAAGATCCTGAAGGCCCTTTACATCGCAGTCAGCATCTTCTGCATCGTCACCGGCTTTTTCCTGCTGTTCTCCGGCTATTCCGTCCTCGGAACATTTCGTAGTCTTGCGCTAAACGGTCTTTTGCTTCTGATTCTCGGTCCTATTCTTACGAGAGTAACCTTCGAGCTGTCTATGATGTTTGTCCTGCTGGTCAAAAATACCATTCAGATCAACCGCAAGCTAAACGGAAAAGAGACGGGCGGAAGTGCCGCAGATGAACCGACACCGAATTACCTGTACTGCGTCCATTGCGGTACGCGCTATGATGCAAACAAGGGCGGCTGCCCAAACAATTGCGGAAAATAACCCCGATAAATAGAGGCGGACTGTCACGTACAGCCCGCCTTTTTCCGCGCCGAAATGCCTTTCCAAAATCTCATGCTTCCGCAGCAGTCGGCTCTTTCTTCATCAGCAAACCGTGCAAACGACGCACCAGAATCACGGCAAGCGCAATCTTAACCGCATCAAACGGCAAATAAGGAAACACGCACTTGATCAGTGCCGACCAAAGTCCGGCAATCCCCGTTTCGGAAACATAGAAGAGGAAAAACCAAACCGTACCGAATGCATAACAAGCGATCAGACCGGCGACCATCCCAAAAATGAGCGGCAAAATCCGGCGGTTTCCGCGCTCAGCAATCCACCCGGTCAAAAACGCAGTCAGCAGAAACCCGATCAAATAGCCGCCGGTGACGCCGACCAGTTTGGCGATCCCACCTCCAAATCCGGAAAACACCGGGACGCCGATCGCGCCCAACACAAGATAGACGGCAACTGCCAATAAACCGCGCTTCCAACCCAGCAAGCCAGCACAGAAGCATACGGCAAACGTTTGCAGCGTGACCGGAATATCTCCGATCGGAATAGAAATCCAGGAGCAAACCGCAATCAGCGCACAGGCGAGCGCCGTATACGTCAAAGTCCGGATCGTTTCTTTTTGTTTTGTTTTACTTTGCATATTGACAACCATACCTTTCCCTTTACAGGTAATTTTATTGCTGCAATCTCATTGCATGCAGCAGTATAGCAGAAAAGAAATCGATTGTCAACCTGTTTTCGAAAATTTGGTATACAATTTATCCATTCCTGTTTCGAAGCAGACGCAGGAGCAGGTACATACCGACGGCAGAAAGAATACTTTCCGCAAGCAGCGCGCCATAAGCAAGACCGACCGTACCGGTGAAACGGTTCAGCAGCACCGTCGCCGGAATCTCCAGCAGCAGCTTGCGCAACAGAGCAAACAGCAGGGCATTCCTGCCTTTTCCAATGCCCTGAAAAACGCCGACCACAAGAAAATCCAACACAAGAAACGGCATCGCCAGCGACAACGCCCGCAGAAAAGACGTGCCATAGGAAACAATCGCCGCAGATTTCATAAACAAACGGATCAGCTGCGGCGCAAATACAAAGCAGCAAGCTGCAATGACAGCCATGCAGGGAAGAAGCAGACGGATCACAAACCGGATGACCGCACGGAAGCGGGAATGGTTGCGGCTTGCATACGTATAGCTGACCAGCGGCATGACGCCCTGCGTCCCGCCTAAAGCGACCTGCACCGGAACCAAATAAATTTTCTGTGCAATCCCCATAGCCGCCACCGCGTCCGGACCGTAACCGGCGGTAAAGTTATTGAGAATCGTCATACCTGCCACATTCAGAAGATTCTGTACGGCGGCAGGAATTCCGACACCGCAGATTCCCGACACGATCTGCCCGCGCCAATGAAAACAACGGGGATGCAGGCGGATGTAGGTCTGCTTCCTTCGCACAGACAGCAGAATCAGAAAATAACAGCAGGCAACGCCATTGGAAAGCAGAGTGGCAAGTCCTGCACCTGCCGCACCCATATGCATTCCCCATGGAAGAATCATCACCGGATCCAACAGCAGATTCAGCAGACAGCCGCTCATTGTCCCGATGCTCGCATGAAGAGCGGCTCCTTCTGCACGGACGAGATACGCCAGCACGACATTCAAAATGGAAGGTGCCGCGCCGAGCAGCACCGTATACCGCAGGTAAGCGGCAGTCGCCTCCCGCGTTAGCTCATCCGTACCCAGCAGGGACAGAAGCGGGCGGAACAAGCAAAGACAGAGCAGAGAAAACAGGATTCCACTGCAAAGAGAGCCGTAAAAGCCCACGGAAGCGGAAGCGCGCACCGTGTCATAGTCCTTTCTGCCGAGTGCCCGGCTCATCATGCTGGAGCTTCCCACACCGAACAGGTTATTCACCGCATTGAATAGCAGAAGAACGGGAGCGGCAAGCGTAACCGCTGCATTCTGCACCGGATCATTCAGAAGTCCGACAAAATAGGTGTCTGCAAGACTGTAAAGGATCACAACCAACGAACTGAGCACCGTCGGAACCATCAGCCGCCGCACGGCAGCAGGAACCGGCAGCTGTTCAAATACCTCTGTTTTATCTGCACGTTGCATGGACGTTCCTCCGGCTCGTTTTTATTTAAAGATAGCATAATCGTCGGTTTCTGTCAAGCCACGGCGGTTTCTAAGAGGAAGCCGCTAATCTCCCCCTTATACAGACAATGCTTTCCTTGTTCGTATTTTCGTGATTCCGCCCTGTTTTTCCGTCATTTTCCACCATCGATTCTGCGTTGTGGAACTTGATTTTCACCAGTGACTATGATACAATGATGGGTATGAAATAACGCAAAGGAATGGTGAAAGATGGAGCAGTATCAGGTCGCGATTGTCGGTGCAGGCGTCGTCGGAAGTCTGCTTGCTCGCGAATTGACCAAATATAACGTCTCCGTAGTGCTGATTGAAGCGCGGGAGGACGTCGCCACCGGTGCAACTGCGGCTAACAGTGCAATCGTTCACGGAGGCTTCGATCCGGTGCCCGGTACCTATAAGGCAAGGCTGAATGTCCGTGGCACGGCGTTGATGCCCGCTTTGGCGGAGGAGTTAGGGGTTTCCTACCGCAACAACGGCTCACTGGTTCTGGCATTCTCCGAACAGGAAATGGAAACCGTTCGACAGCTTTACGAACGGGGAAAAGCAAACGGTGTCCCGCAGCTTACCATTCTGAATCAGGAGAAGCTGCACGCGCTGGAGCCAAACGTTTCCGGGGAAGCGATCGGTGCACTGCGCAGTGCCTCCGCCGGCATCATCTGTCCTTACGGGCTTGCCATCGCTGCGGCGGGAAATGCGGTGGATAACGGCGCCACCCTGCTGCTTTCCTCTCCGGTCACCTCGATCCGGCGGGAAGGCGGCGTCTTTTTGCTGACTGCCGGAGCGCAAACGCTGCAAGCCCACTATGTCGTCAACTGTGCGGGCGTCTTTGCTGACCAAATCGCGCGTATGATCGGAGATGCCAGCTTCACCATTCGCCCCCGCAAAGGAGAATATCTGCTGTTCGATCCCTCCGAGGGGAATCTCGTCGGACACACTCTGTTTCAGGTGCCGGGCAAGGCCGGAAAAGGTATCCTCGTCACCCCAACCGTAGACGGCAATCTGCTGATCGGTCCGACCTCCGTTTTCACCGACAATAAGGAGGATAAGGGCACCACACCGGACGGGCTGGCATATGTCCGTCAAACAGCGCTTCGCTCTGTTCCCAAGCTGAATTTCCGTCAGGTCATTACTTCCTTTGCAGGACTGCGCGCCGTGCCGGACGGGGAAGATTTTATTCTCCGCTTCTCCGACGCCGATCCGCATTTCCTGCACTGTGCCGGCATTGAGTCCCCCGGTCTTTCCGCCTCTCCGGCAATCGCAGAATACGCAGCAGAGCTTCTGCGGGAAGCCGGTCTGAAGCTGACTCCCAACCCTCGCTTCCATCCATCCCGCCGTTCATATCATTGGTTTCGCCAGCTCTCCCCGGAGGAAAAGAATGAAATCATCCGCAAGGATCTGCGGTACGGGCGCGTCGTCTGCCGGTGTGAAACCGTGACAGAAGGGGAAATGGTGGAGGCAATCCACCGTGCGCCGCCGGCAACCACGCTGGATGCGCTCAAGCACCGTCTGCGCAGCGGGATGGGTCGCTGTCAAGGCGGCTTCTGCACACCGATCATGGTTGAACTGCTGGCAAAAGAGACCGGAAAGCTGCCTACGGAAATCTGCAAGGGTATTGCCGGAAGCAACCTGTTGCTTGCCGAAACCAAACAAGGAGGACAGGCGGAATGAAAACCGAACTTGTCATCATCGGCGGAGGTCCTGCCGGACTTGCAGCCGCCGTTGCCGCTTTCGATCGGGGCATCCGAGATATTTTGGTTCTGGAACGCGATACTGCGCCGGGCGGCATCCTGCAGCAATGCATTCACAACGGCTTCGGTCTGCACCGCTTCGGCGAGGAGCTGACCGGACCGGAATATGCCGCACGCTACATTCGCGAGGTACAGACACGGGATATCCGCCTTCTTACCGAAACGATGGTGCTTTCCGTCGCGCCAGACCGCACGGTAACCGCCATGAACCGTGCGCAGGGAATCTTTCAGGTACAGGCAACGGCAGTCATTCTGGCAATGGGCTGCCGGGAACGCCCCCGCGGCGCGCTGAATATCCCCGGTACCCGCCCTGCCGGCATCTATACCGCCGGCACCGCCCAGCGATTTGTCAATGTACAGGGCTACCTGCCCGGCAAGGAGGTCGTCATTCTCGGCTCCGGTGATATTGGATTGATCATGGCGCGCCGGATGACGTTAGAGGGCGCACACGTCAATGCTGTCTGCGAGCTAATGCCCTACTCCGGCGGTCTGAACCGTAATATCGTACAGTGTCTGCGGGATTTCGATATCCCACTGCTTCTGAGTCATACGGTTTCCCGGATTCACGGCAACGAACGGCTGACCGGTGTCTCCATCGCGCAGGTAGATCAGGAGCTGCGCGTAATGCCGGAAACCGAGCGAACGATCCCCTGCGATACGCTGCTTCTCTCCTGCGGTCTCCTACCGGAAAATGAGCTGACCAAGGGGGCAGGCATCCCGTTGGATCCGGTCACCGGCGGAGCAACAGTCAACGAGCACCGTGAAACTGAACTGCCCGGCGTATTCGCATGCGGGAATGTCCTGCATGTCCACGATCTCGTGGACTTCGTCTCCGATGAAGCCGCACTTGCAGGAGAAAGCGCTGCCGATCTGATCCTCGGACAGCAGGCTCCGCGACAGGGCAGTTCCCTCTCCGTACACGCGGCGGGCAAGGTACGCTACACCGTTCCGCAGCGAATTGATGCGACGGACAAGCCTGTGCGCTTGTTCTTCCGCGTCGGTTCCGTAGCGGATCATGCCGTGCTGACACTGCAAAGCGGAGAAACCGTACTGACCACCAAAAAGAAACGTCGTATGACACCCGGTGAAATGGAATCCTTCGAGATTTCTCCCGCAGTCTTGCAGGCTGCTGTCGCAGCGGGAAAAATACTCACCGTTTGTGTCAATTGAAAGGAAGCTGCCATGAAAACGACCGAATTGACCTGCATCGTCTGCCCAATGGGCTGTTCACTGCAGGTGGAACAGGAAGAGGACGGCAAGATCGTCTCCGTCTCCGGCAATACCTGTCCCCGCGGTGCGGAATACGCGAAAACCGAAGTCCTTCATCCCGTACGCACGCTGACCACAACCGTACGGGTGAAAAACAGCGAGAAGTTGCTGCCTGTCAAGACCGACCGGCCTATCCCCAAGGACAAGCTTTTTGAAGCCATGGCGCGCGTGAACAACCTGTCCGTCACCGCCCCCGTCAAAATCAGCGACATTCTGCTATCTGATCTGTTCGGCGCTCATCTGATTGCCACTGCAAATCTGGAGCTGCCGCCACAATAAACAGACGATCCTCCTGTATGCAAACCAGCGTTTTCCGGTTTGTCAGCTTTTGCAGCCAGTGATGATCCTTACCTTCCCCTGACAAGCATACAAAGCCGGTTACGGTACAAGAGCCGGCTTTTCCTATATTTTTAGTCAACTAAAAAAGGAACTGCTTCTCTATGACAAAAACTATACAAAAACCGACGACAACAGAAAACAAGATGGGCGTCATGCCCGAAGGCAAGCTACTGCTGAATATGGCGCTCCCCCTGATCGCTTCCATGCTGGTTCAGGCACTTTACAACATCGTCGACAGTGTTTACGTAGCCCGTGTCTCCGAAAGTGCCGTCACCGCGCTTTCCCTCGCCTTCCCGGTGCAGAACATGCAGATTGCATTCTCCTCGGGTATCGCAGTCGGCGTCAACGCGCTGCTTTCCCGCGCATTGGGAGAAAAGCAGCAGGAACGGGCAAACCGGATTGCCGGCAACGGCATCCTTCTTTCCGGAATCATGACGCTCGTATTTATGCTATTCGGCATCTTTGGCTCCCATTTTTATTTCGCTTCACAATCCACAGTTGAGGAAACGGTATCCGGCGGCACCGCTTACGTTTCTATCTGCTGCATCTTCACGGTCGGTCTCTTCGCGGAAGTTCTCTTTGAGCGCATGCTGCAATCCTCCGGCAGAACGGTTTACACCATGATCACCCAAGGAACGGGCGCGATCATCAATATTCTGCTTGACCCGGTCTTTATCTTTGGCTGGTTCGGCATCCCCGCCATGGGCGTTGCGGGCGCCGCAATCGCTACGGTTATCGGGCAATGGGTTGCCGCGGTTCTGGCGCTTTTGTTCAATCTGAAACGCAATCCGGAAATTCAGCTGCATCCCTCTTACATCAAGCCCCATCCGGAGATGCTGCGCGCTATCCTTGCAATCGGCATTCCTTCCACCGTCATGATGGCAATCAGCTCCATCATGAATTTTGGAATGAACCAGATCCTACAGGGCTTCAGTGAAACCGCTACCGGCGTTTTCGGCGTGTATTACAAGCTACAGAGCTTCTTCTTTATGCCGGTTTTCGGTCTGAATAATGCTACGATTTCCATCGTCGCTTACAACTACGGCTATCGCAAACCGAAGCGTATCACCCGTACTCTCAAGCTCGCCTGCGCGGTCGCACTGGGCGTCATGCTGTTCGGGCTGATTGTCTTTCAGCTCGTACCGCAGTGGCTGCTGGATTTATTTGACCCGTCAGAGGAATTCCTCCGCGTCGGTACCCGGGCGCTGCATATCATCAGCTTCCATTTTCCGATCGCCGCGTTTGGAATCGCATTGGGTGCCAGCTTTCAGGCACTTGGCAACGGCGTATATGCGACCGTGATTTCCCTTTGCCGTCAGCTAATCACCCTGCTCCCCGTAGCATACCTGCTGAGCCTGACCGGCGAGGTCACCAATGTCTGGTGGGCATTTCCGATCGCTGAAACCATCAGCCTGTTGGTCACGCTTTTCTTCTTTACCCGTATCTACCGAAAAAAGGTCCGTCCTCTGCTGCAGGAGGAATCTTCACCCGTCCCATAACGCAGATAAGGTGTCCCCCGTCTCTCGGCGGGGGACATAATCCTTGTTAAACCTTTTTTATACCGGGTTCATCCTTATACAAAAATAAAAAGAGCGGGGAGATTCTTACGGATCTCCCCGCTCTGCAATCAGTCGAATGCTGACTCTCCGATGAAAGCAAAACTTATACGATAAACTTCTCAAAAGCGTTGTAGCAATCGAAGTCCGCTTCCACATAGAGTTCATCCCATGCGACGCGCGCCATATGCGCACCGAGCAGGCTCTTGGCGTTGATCTTCATGTTTTCCCCGACCAAATACACCTCGCCCTTGCAGGCAGATGCAATGCGGTTGAACGCGTTCACATCACTCGCCGTATCCAGCACAACACGGTACAGATAGGTCTGCTTTTGCTTGACGTCTTTCATACTTACCCCTCCCCTTCGTAAAACGCGGAAGAATGGAACATGTTCCCGGCAGCATCGGCTGCCATGGCACATTTGCTTGGATGCCGTTTCTCATTCGGCAAGCTTATCTTACCACGTTTCAAACGAAAACGCAAGATCGATTTTTGACGTATTTTACAAAATGATTTACTTATTTTTGTTCAAAGCGAACAAAAATAAGTGCAAGAAAGACAAAAGCGAGACTCGATCTTTGTTTATATTATCCTTCCAAAAATCTGCGGATAAGCGGAACCAGCTGCTTCTGCATAGAAGGGATAGTTTCCCGTGTCGTCCAGCTGCACCAATAGGTATAGCCGCCCAGCGTCAGCGACCGCGGCGTCGCCATATAGCTGTAATACCCGTCACACTGATCCAGCGGGATGGTTTTCGAGCCGGTAAAGGTCGAACGAAGCCATGTCGCCATCTCCGTCAGGCTTTCCCCCGGCACTCCGACAAACAGATACTCCGCAAAACAAACACAGGGAATGTCAATTTTGACCTCACGACTTGCCAGCGTTTCCTCATCGAAGCCGCAGATATCCCATGCCATCCTTCCGTTATACATCGCCTTGAAATAATCGTCAATCGTTCGCTTGACCTCAGCGGGCGTTCTGGACGGATCATTCTTTGCCTCTTCAAACGCCGCTTTCGCAGCGGCGACCAGCTGTTCCTGTCCGTTTCGCGCCTCCTCCAGAGTCTTTGGCATGTCCTCCCGCATCGGTACGGTGACCGTAAAGGTCTCGGATTTTAAGAAGTTCGTCCCTCCGAGCACACGGCGGTTTTCAGAAAACGCCTGCTCCAGCTTTTCCGCAAACCAGAGTCCCAGCCGACGGCACTCAGCGTCGCTCGCCTCAAAATCATCAATTCCGTCATACCCCTTCTTAGTGGAAAGATCCGCGCAAGGACCGTTCAGATACACGGAAACTCCGCCGAAATCCTCCTCCAGCTTGGTGGAAAGATATCCGCACCAATCGAAATCGTAGTGGTACATCTTATCCTTGCCCTGTACGGGACGCAGCTCAAACAGCACGCCGACGTCCGGATGTGCCGCAAAGCGGGACACGCTGCCGATTACCTTGCCGTCCGCAGAACGAAACACAAACAAATACGCGAGCGGATCGTTCGGATTATCAAAATACACCGGCTTTTCCAGCACCGGCAATTTCGGTCGATAGTCAAACAGCAGCATGATCTCTTCCTTATCGGTACAGGGACGCTGCTGCGCATCAAAGCCCATTCCCGTCCAGACAGTTACGCCGCCCAAGCCTTCAATATACTGTTCACGGTTGAAGCTACAGTCCGAACCGAAATACGCTTCCGAGACTTCACAGGTAAACGGAACGGCATTTTCCTTCATCTCCAGAATCACGGGAACCGCACGGGAAATCACCTCGTCCATCGCCTCATGCATAAGATTGACGTCCGGTGCGGCATGCGCCTGCAATTCATGGAACACGATGCTCTTTTCCGGAATTTCGCACCTCCCTGCGATCTCCCGACGGAACTTACGCGTGTCACACGCCCATGTCCCAAGTGAATCAAACGCACAGAACAGCACCTGCTCCGTTCCGGATCGAATGTAAAGAAACCGACCGTAAAGCTCGGTTGCGAACGGCCAACGCGGCGTAAAGGTTCCGCGCAGCGGGAGTTTTGCAAAACTGCACTCTGCCATATCAAATGCCTTCCTTTTTTATTTTTCTATTAAAATCTTACTGATATTCCGTGACATACACCCAAACGATTTCGTCTCCGTCCTGCGGAAAGCAATCGGCTGCCGAAAGATTCGGCGCGCTTCCATTGATCCGGTACATCCAACCGGACTCCGCACCGCAATCGAATTCGCACAGACCGCCGATCCCCCTCACATAACTGCCGCTACTCTCCAACTGCAAGCCGGTCGCCGCAGCAATCTGCCGCAGCAATGTCAGAACGCTGTCTCCCTCCTGCAAGCGCACAATCGTTTCGGCAAAGAGGATACCATCCTCCGGCAGAAGCATCCCGTTTGAATAAGAAAGCGCTGCAGAGGCGTCAATACAGAAGGTTACCGTCTGGTCCCCCTCGCGGACTTCCGGCAAAGAGGAGGCGCGGTATTCCGAAACAGACCGAAAATCGGAAAGGGTGAGAAAAACAGCAAGCAGCGAAGCGGCAAGCAGCACTGCCGCAGCATCCTTTTGCCTGCCGCGAAGCAGACAGAACAGGCCGCCTCCGAACGCAACCGCTGCAGTCACGGCAAGCAGCGTCCATCGAATCTCCTCGCCCGAAAGCGACGCAAACCATTGCGCCATTCTGTTTTCCGCCCGCCTTTCCCATTCTGTCGTGCTCATGATAGCACAATTTCCGCAGGTTGTCAATCGGCAGACCGCGGCTTCTGTCAAAAAGCGAAAAACCTCCTGTTGCCGGTCGGGCACAGAACCTCTGAATTCTTCATTCTGAAGAACATTTCTACCGTTACGGTATACGCAATATGCCGCTGAAACATCAGCCTTTTTTCAACACTTTGCAACGAAAAAAACGGGAGGTGGCTCCCTCCCGACGAAAAAAGTTACCGCCCGGTATCGGTGTTCTCTGTCCGGATCGTTTTGACACCGAACACAAAGTAAATCACATGACAGATCCATACGACGGCAAGAATAATACTCGGAATATAGATTGCCTTGCGCATCATCATGAAAAAGCCAAAGCCCATGAGAAGTGTGACCGTAACCATGATGCTCGCCTTGGTTCTGACCGTCATCCCTTTTTTCTTGACAAAGGATTCCAGATGCTTCTTATACATCTTCGTCCCCACAAACCAGTCGTGCAGCCTCTGCGAGGACTGGCTGAAGCAAAATACCGTCACCAAAAAGAACGGCACGGTAGGAAGGATGGGGAGCACAATTCCCACACATCCCAGCCCAAGGCACAGGCAGCCCAATAGTAAAAATAACAATCGTTTCAGTTTCAAGAAGTTCCCTCCTATGTTCTTCGTTCTCTTGCGGTCTCCACGACATGCCGTACAGCCGCCACAGGATGATGAAACAGCATCCGCGGACCGGAAAAGCGCATCACTTCCCGGATTTTCTGCCTCATTTCAGGCTGATAGCAATGTACCTTGCAGTTGGAGCAAAAGGTCTTGGTTTCCATGAACGGGCACCGGTCGCTGCGCAGTCGGGCGTAATCGCGAAGCGCCGCGCAGTCCGGACAAAGCGCCTGCCTGGTTCCGTGTTTTTTTCTGCAATAAAGCGAAATCATCTCGGAGACCATCCGCTTTTCCCGTTCCCGTTTATCCACTGCGTTCCGATGCATCAGCTCTTTCTCTCCCCCGCTGAAGAAAGAGCTTCCACAGCGTAAACAGTATCCGCAATCCGCATGGTAGACTGCCGATGAGATACCAGCACAATCGTTTTGTCCTTCCGCTGCTCCTGCAGAGACCTCAAAATCACCGCTTCATTGAGGCTGTCTAAATTGCTGGTAGGCTCATCCAGCAGCAGAAAGGGCGCATCATGCAGGAACGCACGTGCCAATCCCAGCCGCTGCCGTTCTCCGCCCGACAGGGAATCGCCAAGTTCGCTGACCGGCGTATCATATCCCTGCGGCAGCGTCATCAGAAATTCGTGCACCGAAGCTTTTTTACAAGCGGCTTCGATTTCCTCCTCTGTCGCATCCGGCTTGGCAATCCGCAGATTATTTCGGATGCTGTCATGAAAGAGATAGGTTTCCTGTGTCATAAAGCTCTCCATATCGCGGAGATTGGCGGTGTTGATCTCGGAAAGTTCCGTATCCGAAATGCGGACGCTGCCCTTCTGTGCATCCCAAAAGCGCATAAAGAGCTTCAACAGCGTGGATTTCCCGCTGCCGCTCTTCCCGACAATTCCGACGATCTTCCCTCTCGGAATCGCAACCGATACCTGCTTCAGAATGGTTTCCTCACCGTAGGCAAATGTAAGATCTTCCGCTGCGGCACCCCGGAAAGCAATCTCCTTTCTTCCGGTCACATCTGCTACAGCCGGTGTTTCCTCCAAAATATCCAGCACGCGGTTGCCCGCCGCAAAGGTGTTTTGTAGGGTACTCCCAAGATTTGCCAGCGCAATACAGGGACCAAAGGAGCTCATCAGCGCAATGGTCGGAATCAGTACGCCGGAGAATCCCACCGTACCGTTTCGATACAGAAATGCAGAGAAAAACAACATCGCCAGATCAAACAGCAGAATCACCGTGTTTGTCACAGCTGCATTCCTGCCCGCTGTACGCTTCATCCGCTCCTCGTCCTTCGAAAGGGCGTCCGTGCCGGCATTCATGGCGGAAAGCCGCTGCCGTCCCTGCCCATACTGCAGAATTTCCGACAGTCCGCGGAGACTGTCCAGAACAAAACCGGAAAGCTCGCCCGACTTCGTGCGGAACTGCAGTCCGTCGTCACCGCTTGCCTTGGAGGTAATCACAGGAACCGCAATGCCCACCACCAGATATGCCGCCAACGCTAAAAGACCGAATGCCCAGTGAAAGCTGCCGATCAACAGGCACATGATTACGGTAAACAGGAGCGCGATCGCCGCCGGGGAAATGGTGTGTGCATAGAAAACCTCCAGCAGCTCGATATCCGAAGTGATGACCGAGATCAGGTCCCCCTTGTCCCGCCCCTCCAGCTTTGCCGGACACAGGGTGCGCAGCGCCCGGAATACCTTATCCCGAAGCAATGCCAGAAGCTTAAATGCGATGAAATGATTGCACGCCTGCTCCGCATACCGCAATCCCCCGCGAAACAGAGCAAACAGACAGACGGAAAGGAAAATGACCGGCAGTGTCAAGGACGTATCCGCCTGCAACAGAGAAAGAACGGCATAGCCGCCGAACACCGTGATCAGAGCGGCACACAGATGACCGAGCAACCCCATAAAAATCGCCAATCCCATAAAAACGGCAAGAGGTTTCACCAACCCGATCAGCCGCATCATAACGGTGAATCCGCTTCGTCTTTTGCTTTTCTTCATGCCTGCAGACCTCCTCTCGCGTACATCTCAAGACTCTGCTGTGCATTCCACAGCCGCTCATATAGCCCGTGTATAGCCAACAACTCTTCGTGGGTTCCGCTCTCGGAAACCACTCCTCTGTCAAGCACATAGATATTGTCCGCATCGGTCACATTGGCGAGTCTGTGAGAAATCAGAAGCACCGTTTTGGTCTTTGCCAGCGCACGAATCTGCTCCATGATATCATTTTCGCTCTCTACATCGATATTGGAGGTCGCTTCATCAAAGAGATACACCGGGCTGTCATGCAACAGCGCACGCGCAAGCGCCAGACGCTGGCACTGCCCGCCGGAAAGATTGCTTCCAGCCTCCGCCAACCGCGTTTCCAATCCGTTTTCCTCTTTCAGGAAAGCCGCCAGCCTTGTTTGCTCCAGCACTGCCCACAGCTCCTCGTCGGTCGCATCCGGCTTTCCCATCAGCAGATTTTCCCGCACGGTTCCCTTGAACAGATGGCTCCGGTTGCTGACATAGGTGAAATTCCGAAGAAGACTGCTTTCTTCCATATCCTTCAACTCCACACCGCCGACCGTGACCGTACCCTGATACCCCCGATTGCGTCCCATCAAAATTCCTGCGACCGTACTCTTTCCGCAACCGGATTCCCCAACAAGGGCGGTAAAGCTGCCCTTGGGAAGCTGCAGATCGATGCCGTGCAGTATTTCGCGTTCCGTATCGTAGGAAAAGGTCAGGCGACTGCAGTGAACCGTACAATCTGCCGGACATACCTGCGTTTTCTGCTCCGTTTCCGGCAGGTCCAACAGCCGGAAGATCTTATCGCTGGCAGCCATACCGTTCATTGCAATGTGAAAAAAGGAGCCAAGCTGTCGCATGGGAATGAAGAAGTCTGCAGACAGAAGAATGATCAATAGACATCCCGCCAGCGAGACATGGCCGCTCTGGAACTGTGTGACCGCCATCACCACACCCAGTGCCGCACCGCCGTATGCAATCAAATCCATGATAGTAATCGAATTCAACTGCATAGTCAGCACCTTCATGGTAATTTTCCGGAACTTCTCCGCTTCCATGTTCATGATATCATTTTTGTACCCGTCGGTTCGGTAGATTTTCAGCGTCGTAAGTCCCTGCAAATTTTCAAGAAAGGTATCTCCGAGCGCCGTGTACTGCCCCCAATATTTTGAAAGTAGCTTCTTCGCCCAAGTCTGTACCGCTGCAATCGCGACCGGAATCAACGGCACACAAATCAGCAGCACAATCGCCGAGGGGAAATTTACAAAGCTCAAATAGACAAACAGCGTGAGAGGGGCGAGCATCGCATAAAAGAACTGGGGAAGATACGCGCCGAAGTAGGTTTCCAGCTGATCCACGCCTTCAATGGCCATCTGCACCACCTCCGAGGTTTTTACCTGCTCATTGTAGGAGGCGCCCAGCCGCAGCAGCTTTTCATAAAGCTTCTCCCGCAGCGTTCTCTTGACCGCCTTCGAGGAGAGATACCCCATTCGGGCGGCCCCCGCCGTACATAGAAAGCGAATCAGAAGTGCCGCAGCAGCGATCGCTGCCGTCGTAAGCAGCTCCTCCGTATCTGCCGTTTTCAGAAAAAGCGACTGCAGCAGACGGGTAATACCGGTCATCATAGCGATATTTGCCGCCAAAGAACACCATTGCAGCAGCACATTCCCCGCAATATATTTTTTGCTTTGGCTGACTGTTCCAATCAGCCGTTTGTTAATCATCATAGGCGTTTTCCACCTTTTCCTGTCGTCTTGTTTCGATCAGCTTTTTCAATGCAAAAAAGCTCTCCGGGCTGACTGCATGCTCCATCCTGCAGGCGTCCTCGGCTGCAATCTGCTCATCTACGCCAAGCTCCGTAAGCAGGTGCTGAAAGGTTCGGTTGCGCTCCAGAACCGTTACGGCAATGGCTTCGCCCGCCTTCGTTAAAAAAATCTCATGCTCCGCGTTCATCTCCGCGTACCCCTCCTGAATCAACCTTTTTACAAGGATCGACACGGTCGGTTTAGAAACGCCGAGCTGCTCTGCAATCGTGACGCCACGGACGCCGTTGCCCTGCCTGCCGAGCAGATAAATGGTTTTCAGGTAGTCCTCCGTCGTTCGCTTCATCCGAACACCTCCCCCCCTTATACCGGAATGACAAAGGGCTTGCCGTCCACGCCCCGGATATGCAGATCCACGTCGTAGACAGTTCTCACCAGCTCCGTGGTGATGATCTCCTCCGGAAGTCCCTGCGCAATGATCTTCCCACCCTGCATGGCGACGATCTCATCGCTGTAGTAAAGGGACTGATTGATATCATGCAGCACCATAACAATGGTAATCCCGAACTCCCGGTTGAGCTGCCGAATCAATTTCAGAATCTGCAGCTGATACCGGATATCCAGATAGGTCGTCGGTTCATCCAGAAACAATACCTTGGTATCCTGCGCCAGCGCCATGGCGATCCAGACGCGCTGCTTCTGCCCACCGGAAAGCTCCGACACCGGTTTTTCTTTATATCTGACAGTTTGGGTGATCTCCATCGCCCACTGCACCTTCTCCTCATCCTCTTTCACGTCCTTGCAAAGGCACATGGTTCTGTAAGGCGTTCTCCCATAAGAAATAAGCTTTTCCACCGACAGATCATCCGGCGCCGTGTTATACTGATGAACAATAGCGACCTGCCTTGCAAATTCCTTCAGCTTGAGCGAGGAGAGATTGCTGCCCCGAAGAAACAGCTCCCCTGCATCCGGCTTTAAGTTCTTGGTCATCAGGTTGAACAAAGTGGATTTCCCGCAGCCGTTCGCTCCGATGAGCGTCGTAATCGTCCCCTCGTGCAGCTCCAGATCCAATCCCTTCAGAACCTCATGCTTTCCGTATGCAAAGGAAAGCCCTTTTACTGTAAAAACGCTATCCGCCATAGGTTTTCTTCGACCTCCTGAGCAGCAGAATAAAGAACGGACCGCCCACCACCGACATTATCACAGAAGCACTGATCTCGTACGGCGAGGCAATGGTTCTGCCGATGGTATCCGCCAGCAGAAGCGTAAATGCGCCAAGCAGGATGGTATACGGCACCAACACCTTATGATCGCTTCCTACCAACAGCCTCGCGATATGAGGCACAATCAGCCCCAAAAAGCTGATCGGTCCAATCACCGCCGTTGAAATGCCGGCAAGCAGCACGGCAATCACAGAAACGACAATGCGGCTGCGGGTAACGTTGACGCCCAGAGACCGTGCCGTTTTATCCTCCAGCGCCAATAAATTGCACTGCCTCAGTACAAACAGGCAGGCAATCAGACCGATCACCGCATAGATCGCAAGTGTTTGGAAGTCATCCCATGTTTTCATGGTGATATTGGCATTGACAATGCTCGCCGCACCAGAATAGGTGGAGCCGGTTCCGGCATTGAAAGCGCTCATCAGTCCCGTAAACATCGCATTGACCGCTACGCCCACCAGAATGATCCGCAGCGGAGACAGACCACCTTTCCATGAAAGTGAATACACCAGCAAAAAGGCGATCATGCCGCCGGCAAATGCAAACAGCGGCGTAAAGAAATACAGCGCAGGGAAAAAGGCAGTGATCAACACCGCCGTCAGACTTGCACCGGAGCTGATTCCGATGATCCCGGGATCCGCCAGCGGATTTTTCATGACCGCCTGCAGCAAAACACCGGACACGGCAGTCGCCGCACCGCCCAGCATGGCGATGAAGATGCGGGGAAACCGCAGATCGAAGATCGTTGCGACATTCGGATTGTATTCGATAAACAATCCCTTGAACAATTCGGCCGGTGCAACCTTCAGACTGCCGGTATTGACAGCAAAGAGAAAAAGCACCAGCAGCCCCGCAGCGGTGATGCTGAAGGACAGGATCTTTTTTCGTGTACTGATCAAATGTTCCTCCTCAAAATCAACCGTTAGACACTACTAACGCCGACACAGAAGTCATGCCCGCTTCTAAAGGCGGGCATGACCTGCTTGTGTCTGTCAGCGCATCCTTTTGTTTTATCTTCCGGCAGCGCTTCTACGCTTTCCGGCAATGGCGAGTCCGCCAAGCACGCCGGCCGCAAGCAGCATCAGCAGGATCCACACGACCGTATGGGAAGAGTCCCCGGTCTGCGGGCTGCTGGAATCCATCGGATCTACAGAGCCGGCTTTGACAGCAAGGCTGTAAACACCTGCCGTTTTGGTTACAACGGTATAATACCCGTCGTCCGAAGCGCCCTTCACCAGCGTCTTGCCGTCATCAGACAGGCGATAAACTGCCAGATCGGCTTCATCGATCCCCTCCGGAACCGGGAAGCTGATGCTCACCGTACCGTTCGGCGCGACCTCGTTGCCGTCTGCGTCAAAGAATTTTACCTCGTAAAGGCGGAATGTATCGCTCACATCGGCAAGCGAGGAAACGGCGTTATCATAAACGTCGCCCGCGTTCAGCACGCTCACCGTAATCTTTACACCTTCTTCAAATACACCCTTGTCGGCATGCACCTTCACGCCGGTGGCCTCATCGAGGTAATCCACCGCCGGAGACTGCGCGATCGGATCCTCCGGCTGGAAACCGGGATCGTCATCCGATACCTTTGTCAGCGTTGCCCAATCCAGCTTCATCAGAACATTCTGGCTGCCGTTGCCCTCTGCAATCGTTTCCATGATCGGAACGAATACGCTCATCGGAACAAAGCCGTCCTCATCCGCAATCGCTTGTGCGGGCAGCTTAAACCGGATGACCGCCGGATACAGACTGTCGGCATCGTTATACTGGTCAATCACATCATTTCCGTCGCTGTCTTTCTGTGTGGACAGAACCTCTGCGGCAAACAGGCTCCCTGCCGGAACGCCAAGTGCATCGTAGGTATACCCGTCCCCATAATAGGAAATATCGGAAAGATATCCGTACAGGCTGTAAATGGAAAGCCCTTTGAGCTGCATGGTGATGTAGAATTCACCGTCAATGACTTCCAGACCGACTTTATGATTGATCGCTTCATTTGCCATCGAAACACTCGTCCTGTCCGTCTTAAACATATACGCGTAAAGCCAATAGGTGCCGTCTTCAAGATGGTCTTTATCCAAAACCTCGTCTTGCACTTCCACCAAGGAATCGAGCGCTTCGCGGAGTGCAGAAATCTGCTCCTCCACCTCTTCCTGCGTCGCAAACGCATTGCTGTTCACCGTCTCCGCGTTCGCGACGGCTTCGCAAAGCATGCGATAGCTTAGCTCCGTATATTTACCGTCAAGGTTGTCAATCTCCTTTGCGCTTTCGATCAAAGCCTCCAGCTCGGATTTGTCTACGGCCTTCAGACCATCCACTGCAAACGCAAGAAGCGTACCGTCATATTCACCGCGGTTGAGCCCGGCAAAATCTCCGTCGATCGACTCTCCTTCAAGAAGAACAACCGCCGTATTTCCTCCGGTGACGACAATGTCAGACGCATAATCCAGATTGACGCCGCCGATGGTATCTAAGAAGGTACGGTTCCCCTCCGTATCGTATACCGCAATAAATACGTCTCTGCTCCCTTTGTTGAGGGTTGCAAACGTAAAGTCCGTTCCGTAAGAAGAGCCCAAAACGACATATTTGCCCGAAATCTCCACGGCTTTTACGGCCTCTCCCTTTTCGGAGCTCTTCAGCACGTCACACCACAGCACGTTGCCATCCGCATCACACTTCAGGATAAACGGATTTTCATAGGAGGTTCCGATCCCGTCAAAGGTGCCTGTAGTCGATTTCGTGCTTCCCGCAATCAGGAAGCCGCCATCCGACGTAGGCGTTACATCGTTGCAGTAATCGACACCCTCTCCGCCGTAGGATTTCGCCCAGATCAATTCGCCGTCCGTACTGATTTTCACAGCAAACAGGTCGAAGGTGTTGCCATAGAAGGTCAAATCCGCAAAGTCACCGAACGTGTATCCGAGATAGGCGTATCCGCCGACAAGATAGCTGCCGTCCTCCAGAACGGCGATGCCAAAGGAGGAAGACTGCATGGTACTGCCGCTGAGGACCTTTTTCCACTGCACGTTTCCGTCTCGGTCGCATTTCATCAGAACAAGATCGAAAATTCCTGCTCCCAGACCGGTCATATCCCCATCATCGGAATTGGTCTCGATCAGAAGAATGCAGCCGCCGTCATCCGTCGCTTTGATCTGTTTGATCTGATCGTAAGCCGAGCCGCTGAACCCTTTTATCCAAAGCAGCTTCCCGTCTGCATCGTATCTGGCATAAAAGCCGTCGATTTGTCCGTGTACGCTGCCTTCGGTATTCAGAACGGCAAAATCTCCGGAAGGAGCGGAGTAAACGCCCTCCTCATATCCGCCGCAAACGTAATATCCGCCGTCGTCCGCAGCATCAACGCACGCTGCATATACCGTAGAATCCGCATTGCTGCCACAGAGCAGCGTAGAGCTGATCCATACACCGGCACTGGTATAAGTATTGATATAGGCGCCGGAGAACCCGGTAAGCAATCCGGCAAAATCCCCATCATTCGAATAGGTCTGCCCCACGGCAACCAGATTTCCGTTTGAAAGCACAGTGAGCGCATTTGCGTAATCAACGTCGCTGCCGCCGATATTGGTCTTCCACAGGCAATCGAAGTCCGGTCTTGTCACCTCAATGGGAGGGAAATACGGCGGCGTGTCGGTGGGAACCTTCGATTCCTCATCAAACACGAGCCGGACAGTTCCCATAGTTCCGTTAATATAGAACTTTACGGGCTCACTGAGACTGCCAACGGTAATCGTTGTGCTCTTGACCTGCGTTAAAATATCGTATACATCCGCATCTGCAGCCACCATGGTTCCGTTCTGCTCATAGGATACGGAACCGAGTGTAGAGGCATTCACCTGCGTTCCCATCATCACGGCATTTGTGAAATACACGGTGATACGGTACTGTTCGCCGGTCTTTTCCACATAAGCCTCCTGATACAGGAGAGGCGACATCATGGATGGCTCGTCCTCAGTTTCCTTCCATGCCTGCACCGGTACCAAATATTTTTCCTCAGCATAGGTTTCCAGTGCATCTTTCTTAACACAAAGAAGGAAGCCGTCATATTTACCGGCAAGCGTATTCCCGTAAAACGAGCTGCTCTTTGTGCTGCCGAACAGAACATAATCGTCCTGATAACCGGAGGCGATTCCTTTGACGGTTTCGTCATCATCGCTTCCGAAGGTAGTCATATTCAAAAAGTTTCCGAGAGAGGAATAGTGCGCAACATAGAAATCCTTTTTCCCGTAAACGGCGGTTCCCGTGAAATCAAGATCATTTGCCTGAAAGAGACCGGTTACCAGATAGCCGTCACCGATGGCAAGCACGGCTTCTCCCGTGCTTCCGACCGTGTTTTCCAGCAAATCCATCGTTTCCACGTTTCCGTCGGGATCGATCTTCATGAAGAACGCCTTACTGACGCCGCTTTCGGTTTTGCTGCCGGCAAAAATGCCGTCGGCCGAGGAGGTAGTTCCCGTAAGAACGAACCCCGTTTCCATTATCACGACATCCGGAGACCTGTCGCCCTCCTCCGTGTAGCTGGTCTCATAGGGAGAGACCGTCACACCGGTCGCATAATCGTCGCCGGAGCCGCCGTAAACCTTATCCCAGACAAGCTCGCCGTCCTCTGTATAGCGTACGATGCAGATATCCTTATTCTTGCTTGCTTCACCGTCTGTAGCGCCCAGACCGCCGACGACGATAAAGCCGCCGTCGAGGCAGACCTTTACGGAATAAAAATCGTCAAGGCCAGTCGTCGTCGTTCCGACAATGCCGTAGGTTCTGATCCATTCCACCTGCAGATCCTTGTCAAGCTTCACGATCAGAGCGTCTCTGTCAGTCGCAGTTTTTCCGGTTCCTTCAAGATCTCCGTCTTTTGACTGAGTATACCCGACCGCAACATAGCCGCCGTCCCAGGTCTGTACGATATCCCGCAGCTCGTCCTTGCTGCTTCCGCCTACCGTAGCCGTTTTCAGCAGATTGCCCTCCGCATCGAATTCAGCAACCAGCCCGTCATAACCGCCTTTCAAAATCCCCGTCAGGTCGCCGTCCGTCGATTGGCTCGCACCGACGGCGATAAAGCCGCCGTAAGCGCCCTCTATGACCTTGTAGAAATAATCTGCGTTACTTCCGCCCACCAGTGTCTGTTTTTGCAGTTCACCGTTTTGATCGTAAAACAGCAGCGCAGCATCGGTCTTTCCCTTTTGACCGTCCACATCCGTAACGCCGTTCCCGTCAAATGCACCTGCGGCAACATAACTCCCGTCATAGAACACCTGCACGCTGTTGATCCCATCGCAGGTCGCTGCCAAGGAGTTGGTCCCCGCTTCTCCGTACAAACGAGCCCAATGGATCGTTTCCGAGTCACCGTCCGTCCCTTCTGCAAACGCCGCGACACCCAAAACGCCGACACACATAATGATTGAAAGCAGCAGTGATACACTGCGTTCCAACCGGCTTCTCATTTTCATTCTTTTCCGTCCTCTCTTTCTGAATAAATGTTTCATGACGCATCTCCGTACAGCATCGGCTGCAGAACTTCCAACGCATCCGAATAACTGAAATTGGCGCTCATATTGAACAGGGAGGAATCCAGATCATAAACCTTTCCCTCCTGCACCGCGCGGAAATGCTTCCAAATATCGTTGGTCTCGAATTCCTCCGCAAACATTTCCTTGACCTGATCCGGCAGCGCATGCGCCGCCCGCAGAATGATATCCGGATCCTTCAGCTGCATATCCTCGGTATTTGCAACTAAAAATTCCTGCCCGTCCCCATCGCCGTAAACGTTGGTTCCGCCTGCCAGCCTGACAAGACTGCCTACATAACTGCTCTCCGTTGCCACAATGTAAGAACCGGGAAGCCCCATCAGAACCAAGACACGCGGGCTTTCCTTTCCTTCATTTACACTCTTATAAGCATCCATAAAGGCATCAAACTCCGCCAGCATCGCCGCAGCCTCTTCCTCCCGATCAAACTTCTTACCGAGTCCCTCAATAGAGGCGTACATTCCCTCCACACTCTTGAGATCCAAAAAAATAGAGTTCACGCCGATAGAAGCATATTTCGGCTGCAAATCGCTTTGCAGGGTGCTGGGAGACAGGACGTAATCCGGAGACAGGGATTTCAGAATTTCCAGATCCGGGCTCATCGCCATACCGACCTTGGTCAAATCCTGGTATTCCTCCGGCAATGTACTGCTGGTCTCGCATACACCCACCAGATCAAGATGCAGTCGACTGCAAATCTGCGCTACGGCCGGAGAGGTAGCGATCAGACGGGGAGGTTCTTCCGAAGCTGCCGAGCTGCTTTCCTCCGGATGCTGGTTCACACATGCAGCAAGTGAAAGAAGCACGGCAGCAGCAAGAAGGACCAAAAGCATTTGTTTTAATTTCATCCTGCTCCCCCTCAAGCTCCGTTCCGCTTCCGGTAAATGCCGAAGTACCAGATCCCACCGGCCAACGCGGCGACAACAAGCACCCCGCCGACAATCCACCAGACACTTGTATTTCCGGTTCCGCCTTCGGCGTCGGATGTCTCCGGTTCATCGGAAGAAGCCTCCACCTTATTGCCGGAAGCATCAAACTCCTGCAAGCCCAGTGTGCCGGATGAAGCAGACGCACCGTGCTCTTCCGACTCCTCCGATTCCGCCGGCTCGCTGACGGCAGACTCATCGTCCTCCGATACCACAGGCTCCTCCGACTCCTCCGGTTCCGAAACAGCGGACTCCGAGCTTTCGGACGAATCGGAGGATACGACCTCTTCGGATGGCACCGAAGACGTGGAGGGCTCCGAGGATTCAAGCTGCGGCTGCGATGAATTTTCTACCGTTACGCTGGTCACAAAGTCACCGGAACCGGACTGCAATTCGGAAACCGTGATGTAAAAGATCACGTCCCGCCCCATAGGAACCACATACATATTACAGCGAATGATGACATTCTCATCAGGCACCTTCATGCGGTAATCCGCCGTATTTTCGGTATAATCCTCCTGCATCAGAACAGCGGTAACAGCAGTAAAGGTACCGTTCCCGTCCACATCCAGACGGAACTGCGGATCCTGAATGTTATCCATCAGCTTCAGTCTCACCGTTATATAGGTATTCCCTTGCGGATCCACCTCGACGAGCGCCTGCTTATAGGTAGCGGATTCCGTCATGGATTGGCCCAGCACCGCAGAGCCCTCTCCTCCGGAATCCTCGATCTTTCCGGTTACGGGATGCCTGTAATGAGGCGTTGCGGTAGCGATATAAATGCCGTTAGACGCTGCGGACATTGGTACAGAAGTCATGCCCGCCGCAAGGGCGAGCATGACCACGATGCTGATCACTCGGATAAGCTTCGTCTCTATACCGCACAGCGCCCGAAGACTTTTGCATACGGTAAGTTTCATTTATCTCCTTTCGCAGGTTCTGCGCTTTCCGGCAGCGACCAAACCGAGTACGCCGATAGAGAGCAGCATCAGCAAAGCCCAAACAGCCAGATGAGAATCATCCCCCATCTGCGGGATACTGGAATCGCCGCCCGTCGCACTGTCCTCGCTAGTGCTGTCTTCAGAAACATCAGAAACAGCATCCTTCTCCACAAGGCTGTATGCGCCCGCCGTCTTGGTAATGACGGTGTAATAGCCGTCCTCTTCGGAGCCCTTGACCAGTGTTTTGCTGCCGTCACTCAGGCGATAAACCGCCAAAGCTGAAGCGTCGGCGTCCTCTGCGGCAGGAAAGCTGATGCTCACCGTGCCGTTGGGCACAATCTCTTCTCCGTCCGCATCGAAAAATTTCACCTCATACAAACGGAACGACTTGCCGACCTCGGACAGCAGCGTCACGGCGTTCTCATAAACGGCACCGTCCGTCACTTCGTTTACTACGATCTGCACGCCCTCCTCAAACACGCCCTTATCGGCATGCACCTTCACACCGGTGGCTTCATCAAGGAAATCTACAGCCGGAGACTGCTCTACCGGATCGTCCGGCTGGAAGCCGGGATCCTCATCTGTCGTTTTCGTCAGGGTAGACCAATCCAGCTTCAGCAGTACATCCTGATCGCCCGTTCCCTCGGAAATATCCTCCATCACAGGCACAAAGACATGCAGCGGAACATATCCGTCAGGATCCGCAAGCGCGTCGGAAACAAGCGGGAATTTCAATTGGTCGGGATACAGGATACCGGCAGAGGATCCGCCCTCCTGATTAAACTCATCCACCACGTCAGTGCCGTCTGCATTCTTTTGCGTAGACAAAACCTCTGCGGGAATCAGCGTCCCCTCCAGCTTCCCATACAGACCGTATTCGTAGCCGTTGTCATAGTAGGAAAGGTTCGCGAGATAACCGTATTTGTTCAAATAGGATAGACCGGTAAAATCCATCGTCAGATAATAGATTCCATCCTCTACGGTCAGCTTGATCGTATGATTGATCGCATCGTTGCTCATGGATTTGTCTTCGCGATTCATCTTGATCATCTCGCCGTAGATCGAATAAACGCCATCCGGAAGGTGATCCTTATCCAGAGCATCCGTGTCCGACAGGTTTACAAGACCGGCAACGGCATCGACAATCGCCTGCGCCATCGCATCGACCGCCTGTTGCTCGTCGATCTTCTTATCGCGCACAACCGCAGCGACCGCAGTGTTCACCGCCT
>CAZJVB010000028.1:16374-33800 GCA_964549435.1 uncultured Ruminococcus sp. | reverse complement strand
TTTTGCCTTCACATATTATGGTATTACCTTATATCTGCCCGTATCGCTTTATATCGCCGCAGGAAATCTGGGCACCATTTGAGCACCAAAGCGGTAAAAATCGTCGTTATTTTGAGTGTCTAATCTACAAGAAAGTCAGCATTTTCAAGGCTTTTCACAGTTCAAGACCTTTTAATGCCACAAAACTAATACTATTTTTTATTGAGTTGATAGACAGAAGTCGTCTTATAACTTCTTTCAAGTGTTGGTTTTGTAGAGTTAGGAACCATTTTGGCACCACAAATAAGGCGATACACATAGGAACAGATTGTCACACCCACATAGGAACCTTGTTTTATATCATTTTGTTACACAATAATAGAGGGATTGTAAACCTTGTAAATAAAGGCTCTACAGGTACCAAAAGATAGAGCAGGGTGTTATACCTTTTCCCAAAAAGCGCTTGTTTTTGCCCTTACAAGCCGAAACAAGGGGAATTATTTTCGGATAAGTAATATTTCATAAGTCTTTGGAGTTTGAAAGCGAAATACACCCCTCGCATAAACTGTAGCTTGTACCCAGTGTATTTCGCCTTTGCCTACCTTATAGCGCATGATAAGCGTTATCTTGCCGAGCAATTAAGCGGGCGGTGCTTACACAATTGATTAGGCGATCGCCCGAAAAACAACAAGTTATATATTAAACTTAAATATGTTAGAAATAACATCAATTCCAAATGTTTTAACAGCCATTCTATACATAGCTTTAGCATGAATTCTATCATGCCAAATAAAACGTCGCAACACTTTTCGAAGAGACCATTTTTCCCCGTAGCTTCCATCGAAAACACTGTTATTCAGAAAATCAGGCTGTGCCTCCAACAATTCAAATCCATGCATTCTACAGGATAAAATAGTTCCGTCATTATCCACATCAATGCCAATTTCACTGAAATAATAATCATTCACATTTTTTGTGTGTTCGTACATTTCAAAGGCGGTGCGGGGCATCTGCCCATAAAATGTCTGCCGGGTGGGCAAACAGCTTCTGCCTTTATCCGGGATAGACTCATATAACGTCAGAAAATCCTGTGCTGAACGCAATGCAAGGGATTTTAATTCTTCATACTCAGTGAGATCAATTTTACCTTTTTCTGTGTCAAAGAGAACATCGGAATCAGCGTCACAAATATTCAACTCAGATAGCTTTTCTTGAACAATCTCTATTTCGAAGGTTTCGGGTGCTAAGGCTTTTTTCCAATTCAAATATGATTTGATTTCATCTGCCATCTTGTTTAATGCAATATCTTTTGTCGCGCCCCCTTGAAAACGTTCCGATATAATTGTCGGAATATAAAAGACTGTCGTTTCCAGTATGTTCCCATACACAATGTATCTTCATGTAATCACTCCTCGCACGATTTCTATTCTTACCCTCGATATAAAATACTGTAACACATAACTCTTAAACTTTCTATATACTCGGAAAAATTCTGTTTGTGCATATGAGGGAAAAGGTGTTTATACTTCCATCCCTCCTAAGACATTGTAACTGGATTCGATGCATAAATCAATTCCGTATTGATAACTTCTTCAACCGCTCTCTGTTATAACCTGTTACCAGATTCTGCTTTCTTTGATTTTGCCCTTATCAGGTGCGAAGGAAAGGACAATTGTGTGTGAAATCGTATCAAGGAATAAGGTGAGCAAATTGCGATTAGCCCTTTGTTTTCAATGCCCCCACGGATTTTAATATCACCCTATAACGGGTGATAACAGTGTAAGATTTTGGCAGTTTCAAATCCAAATTGGTTAAGACTACGTATCTCATTTGATAATGAAATAACAGTAATCAAGTATTACATTTCCTTTTTCATCAGGTGTTGTATAACGAGGACATAAACAATTCTCAAAAGACCATATCGCACCGCTCTCATCTTTCCATATGTTCATATCGCTTTCGGCAAGTTTCTGCTTGCAAGCACTTGTGTCGTGAACTTCGTTTTCTTTTCCATAAATCCAACAAGTTCCCAAACTCAAATCCTTGAAATCGATACTTATAAAACCATTGGGCACGGGCGTATTTTCGGGAGCAAGCATACCTATGTAATATTCGAAAGGTTGTCCGTCTGCTCGCTTTTCAACACCGATATAACCGCCACCGTTTTCCCAAAGAGCAGTTATTTTGTCTGTTCCGCCCATAGTTTTTTCAAGAATATCAAACCAACCGTTTTGCCACCATTCGCTCCAATGTCCAAAGTTATCATATTTCTTTCCGATGAATCTCATATTAGGTATGTTTTCCTTGAATACCTTAATTATCTCTGCCATAGTTTATTCTCCCTTTCAAATTTCAAATTTTGAGTTTTTATACCCATATATATTTTACCATCAAATTGTAAATTTTTCTACCTTCTGATGAATAGCATCGCCATTCGCGTAAGATGAACGGGCTTAGCCCGCCATTGACAAGTGCGAATGGTTATGCTTGTGTGCAGATAAGAAAGCGAAAGCAACACGTGCTTTCGCTCTCAAATAGTATGCTAATTTCCTTTTATTGGTTTGCCTGTTCCAGTGCGGCGCTCGCTTCTTCTTCCTTGGCGTTGATCTTTCTCCAATCGGAGAGATTGGCATCAACAAACGGGAAAGCACCGAAGTAATCCGCCGTTCCGATGTTTTTCAGCTTGGAACTTTTTACATAGCTGTTGGTATAATAGAACAGCATGGTGGCGGGGCAGATCTCTGTCAGCTTGGCTTCCGCCTCGTGCAGGATTTCAGCGCGCTTTTCCGCATCCGCCGTATAGGTCGCGCGGTCAATGATCTCGTCATATTCCGCATCGTTCAGCTTAGTGTATCCGGGCGTATAGGATTTTTCGTTCAGGTCAATGGAAACAACGCGGCCGCTGTACATGGTTGCATACGGAGCAAGATAAGCAAGGGCATCTGTAGAATCCATAATGACGTTATATCCGATGATGTCGAAATCACCGTTTTGCAATGCCGTCATATAATCGCTGTAAACCAAGCCGGTTGCCGTGACATTGATTCCAAGCTCTGCCCAGCGGGAAACTGCATAATTTGCAATCTCTTCGTAAACGTTGTAGTTGTTCAGTTTGTCGCGGATTTCGTAGTAGTTGGAGTACAGAGATGTATCGTTGGGAATCAGGTAAATCAGCTTATAGGAGCCCTTCGCGCCGTTCAGCAGGGACTGCGCCGTTTCCAGTGAGTAATCTGCGTACAGATTGCCGCCGACGGAACGGAAGTCCGTTTTGCGGTCTGTATTAAAGACACCGGAAGGAACATAGCCGGTGGCGGCAATTTCGCCGGTACCGGTCACATCGGAAACGATTGCGCTGCGGTCAAGTGCTGCGGATAAAGCCTGACGGACGGATGCATCGGGAATAGTTTCGGTATTGAACAGATAAGCATAGCCGTTGGTTGTGGAAACCGTCTCTATCTGCTTGGAATAAGCCGTGTAGGTATCCTTGTTAAATAAGCTGAGATAATAAATCTCGCCATTGTCGAAGCGCTTCGACTGATATTCCGCCTGCGTCAGCTGAATTTCATCCGTAGAATAGCCGACCTGTCCTTCATAATAATAGATGGTCAGACGGTAAGGAGTGACATATTTATCGATTGCGTTGTCCTCATCGTAACGATAGTAACTATTGCGCTCAAGTACCAGCTTGTTGCCGACCTCATAAGCCTGTACTTTGAACGGACCGTTGCTGACAATGGAGGCGGCGGAGTAGTCACCCCACTGGTAGACGCGGCTGCTTCCTTCAGGCTTGTAATCGGTATACCGCTTGACCACGTTTTCACTGACCGGGGAAAGGTGTATGTTGGAAACGGTCTGTATGAATCTGTCACAGGCGGCATCGAAGGTATCGTCATCATATACATACGCGGTGATGCCGTACTCCTCCGCCTCCGCTTCCGAAAAATCCTTCGCATCCTCAAAAACGACCTTCAGAAGTAAGTCGTCCTCTGCGGTGATACCGAGGTCATCGGATGTCATGATACCCGCTTTTACGGCCTTTGCATTCTTGATGCAATACAGAAGGGAAGCATAAGGGCTTTCCGTGCTGGGACTCAGAATGCGCTTCCATGCCCAAATGACGTCGTCAGCCGATACTGAAGTACCGTTGGACCAAAGCGTTTCGTTTAGCTCGAAATAAATCGCATATTCTTCGTTAACGGAATCATAGCTACTGTACCAGTTGTTTGCCAAAGCACCGACGACTTTTCCGTTTTTATCAATGGAAGTCAGCGGCTCGAAAAGCAAGCTGAGAAGCTGAGTAACATCTGCATTCGCCTGCACAAGAGCGGGATCCAGCGTTTGCGGGAAATCCGCAAGATACACCTGAATGTTTGCACCCTTTTCATCTTCCTTCAGCCCGCAGCTGGTCAGGAATAAAAAACAGACGCAAAGGCATAGAGCCAACGCAATAACTTTTTTCATCTTGTTCCTCCTGAATCATTCCCAAGAGGTTGCCGGAAGGCTCCGAACCGGAAGATCGTACCGACAATCAGGGAGTCTTATACTGCTTTAGTATAGCACGTTATGCCAGAATAATCAAGGGAATTTTTCGATTTTTGCCTTTGCACAAAAAGAGCCGGCTTTTTTGGCGGATTTTAACAAAACACAGGTGGAGTACGGCAGAAAGATTATTGCTCTTCCTGCTGCAACAGCTTCTCCGGAGAAACATGCAGAACGGTGCAGAAGCAGACCAGCTCTATGTCTGTCACAAATCGTTTGCCGGCTTCTATACGCTGAATGGCGTTTTTATCAATATCCAGACCCTGCAACTGCAGTCGATCTGCTAATTTTTTTTGTGAAATGCACAATGCTTTGCGGAGCTTCGCGACATTTCGCCCGCATAGGTTGTTCCGCCCGTCTTTGGCTTTGTTGATAAACATGCTGTTCTCCTAAACTTGACATTCACTGCTTGACAATATTCTCATTATATGGTATGCTTTATGCATAAATGACATTCACTGAATGTCAAATCAAAGATGAGAAGGATGTCTGCGATCGTGTGGGGAGCGGGAAGAAGACGGTGCGGGCATGGATGGAACATCATGATTATTTGTGTTTCCCTGCTTCATGCAGGATGCGGCGTTTTCTGCTGCTGGTTTTGGTGGAAAAAGAAGCATCGGTTGGAAGCAAGACAGAAAAAGACCTGTTCGCTGCAGCGAACAGGTCGAAAACGATTGTAATATATTCTGTTTTGACGAAAGAGCCGGTTTATCCGGTCACTTGAATTCTGAATAGGGTCTCCGCATTGCGATGAAAAATCGCTTCGGTTTCCTTTTCGGAGAGATCCAGATGTCGGAGGAATGCGAGGATTTCGCGGGGACGTGCCCAAGGTAGATCCGAGCCGAATAGGATTCTGTCCGCTCCGTGCGCAGAAATGATACGCTTAGCCTGTTCTGTGGTTATACCGCTTCGTTCGCAGCACATGGCTGTATCGAACCAGAGGTTCTCACCGCAGAGCTTCTGCGCCACTTCGTCCCAAAGCCGCATGCCGCCGAGATGGGCGCAAACCAGCTTGAGATCCGGAAAGTTGTGGATTACGTTTCTGATTTGATCCGGCGACGCATGGATCTTAGACGGGGATACCGGATCCCAACCGGCGTGAATGACGATTGGCATATCCCATTGGCAGGCAGCACGAAAAATCGGATGGTAGGCGGGAGCATCAAAGGGAATCCTTAAATAATCGGGATGCAGCTTCAGCCCGCAGATTCCTTGCTCGTGCAGCCGCTTGACTGTACCCGCCGGATCATTTCCGAGCGGGTGTACCGAACCTAATGGGGTGAAAGCAGGAAATCTCTTTGCGGTTTCGACCGCAAAGAGATTTACCTTTTCTACCTGATGTGTATTGGTCACGGTGTTCAAGACGACTGCATGATCCACGCCATCCTCTTGCATCACCTGCAACTGACCGGAAACGGTCAGGTCGGAGCAGAGCGGCATGCCCGCAGTTGCTGCAAGGCTGGCGCCTGCTTTTGGGGCGAGTGCATCCGGAAAGACGTGTGTATGGCAGTCAATAATCATCGCTTACTTAATCAAGCCGTAGAGATTGTAGCTTGCAAATGCGGAGCCAAGCACCAGAGACAGGGTAGACATGATTTTGATCAGAATATCAAGGCAGGGACCGACGGTGTCCTTCAGCGGATCACCCACGGTGTCGCCGACGACGCCTGCGTCGTGCGTAGGAGAGCCTTTGCCGTGCCCTTCTCCGAGGACGCCGGTTTCGATGTATTTCTTACCGTTATCCCATGCGCCGCCTGCATTGCCGGTGAAGATGGCCAACATAATGGCTGACAGCGTAGAGCCGACCAGAATGCCGCCTACGAACTCGGCACCGAAAACGAAGCCGCATACAATCGGGAAAGCAATGGCGAGAACTGCTGGGAACTTCATTTCTTTGATAGCGCCCTGCGTAGAAATACCAATACAGGTTTTGGTGTCCGGCAGCGCTGTGCCTTCCAGCAGACCGGGGATTTCCTTGAACTGACGGCGGACCTCCACAACCATGCGTTCGGCAGCTTTTGCCACTGCTTTGATCAGCAGTCCGGAGAAGAGGAACGGCAGGGCAGCGCCGAAGATAGCGCCGGTCAGACCGAGCGGATTGATGACGTTGAGGGTAACCGCATCAAACATCTGGTCGATGCCGTATGCGAGTTCTTCTTCACTGAACTCGTTGAAGGTGAACATGTAAGAGGTCATCATGCAGAGAACTGCCATAGCGGCAGAGCCGATCGCAAAGCCCTTGCCGATTGCCGCCGTGGTGTTGCCCACAGAATCGAGGGTGTCGGTGATTTCGCGGACCTCGTCCTCCAAATAGGACATTTCTGCGATACCGCCGGCGTTGTCCGAGATCGGACCGTAAGTATCCACGGAAACGGTAGTTGCGACGAAGGAAAGCATTCCGATCGCAGCAGCAGCTACGCCGTAAGGACCGGCGAGCAGGAAAGAGAAGAAGATCGAAAGACCAAGCACAATGCAGGGATACATACAGGAAATCATACCAACTGCAAGACCTTGCGTAACGGTTAGCGCGGGACCTTCTTTGGAAGCGGCGGCAATTTCCTGCGTGGGCTTATAATCTGCACTGGTGTAATATTCAGCCAGTTTGCCGATGATGATACCGGCAATAATGCCGAGCGCAGCGCCGAGCATTGGGGAAATCCAGCCAAGTTTGAAGCCGACCTCCACTTTCAAATCTGCAATATCTTTGAAGAGGAAGAAAGCGACGACGAACCCGCCGATCATTGTGAGCGCCGCAGAAATCCAAGTTGCTGCATTGAGCTCCTTATGGGGGTTGTCGGAAAGCTTCTTGCGGATAAACAGAGAAAGGATGCCAAGTACGCAGCCGATCAGACCTACGCCGGACAGGGCAAGCGGGAACAGAATCAAAGCGCGCAGCAGGGTGACATCGTGAATCAACTGCTGGGTAAACAGCTCAATTGCCATAACGGAGCCGGACAGCATGGCACCGACATAGCTTTCCAGCAGATCGGAGCCGAGACCGGCGACGTCACCGACGTTGTCGCCAACATTATCCGCGATGGTTGCGGGATTACGGGGATCGTCTTCCGGCAGATGTGCCTCTGTTTTGCCGACGAGATCAGCGCCCATGTCGGCAGCCTTGGTATAGATACCGCCTCCCATACGGTTGAACAGAGCGACGATGGAGCAACCGAGGGCATAGGAGGAAATGGTCATGGAGAATTTATCACCGAGTGCAGGGAAGTTTTTTACCAACAGGCTGACGATGCTTTTGAGAGAACTTGCCAGCGCTTCCCCTTCTCCGCAGGCAGCGTCGATCTGTTTGAAACCGACACCGAAAATCAAAAAGACAAGAAAGATGCCGAGCAGGGCGCAACCCGATACGCAAAGCCCCATCACGGAGCCGCCCTTGAAAGCGACCTTCAGGGTTTCGGGAAGGGATTTGGTCGTGCGCGCTTTATTGGTGACGCGAACGTTTGCGTAGGTCGCAATTTTCATGCCGATGAAGCCTGCGGATGCAGACATGACCGCGCCGATGAGAAATGCAACTGCGGAGGACCACGAGATCAGCAGTGCCAGAATGACAATGATGATCAGCGCGACTATGGCGACAACACGATACTCATAATTGATAAAGGTGTTTGCGCCGAGACGGATTTCGCCGGCGATCGTTTTCATTCTGTCAGTACCTTCGTCCAGCTTTTTGACAGCAAAGAAGTTGATCGCGGCGTACGACAGTCCTGCCAATGCAGCGATAATGACAAGACCGAGTACGAATGAGATGTCCATGCTCTGTTTTCCTTTCTGTTTTTTGCGGAAAAACCGCTTTATTGAGCATAAATCGCACAGAATAGGAGAGGCTGAAAAAATCCCCATACTCTGCACGCTACCTATTATATTTTATACAATCAACTCTGTCAAGAGAAATTTTACAGAAAAATCATTTTTTGATTTTTTGAACAAAAAAAGCCGCTTCGACTTGACTTTTTTCCTTCGATATGGTATATCTGAAATAGTAGATTTATCCTGTCGGACGGCATGCTTTCCGGCAGTGCAATCCGCTTAGTTGTACGAATATACAGAATGCAAAGAAAAAGGAGCGATTCTATTCATGATTCATACGCTTGTCCCTACCCCGAAACATCTGGTGCTTTCAAAGGGGCGTCTTTCTCTTCAGAACTTTCAAATCGTACTCGGTTCTTCCTGTGACGACCGCATTTTTAAGGCGGCAAAGAAGCTGTCCTCCGAGCTTTCTGCCGAATCCCGTACCGAGATACCGGTTACAAAAGTGCTCGGCGAGCCGGCGTTGGACGGCTGCATCAATCTGGTCTCCGGAAATGCCGGGGGAGAGGGCTACCGATTATCGGTAAACGGTACGTCTGTGACTGTACACGGTGACTCGCTTGCCGGTACATTTTACGGGGTCCAGACGCTGCGCCAGTTGATTCGCGACAGCATGGGTGTGATTCCGCAGCTGGAGATTGAGGATGCACCGGATATGCAGTACCGCGGTTTTTATCAGGATATTTCCCGCGGTCGCGTTCCTACGGTGGAAGCGACTAAGCGTCTGATCGATCTGCTTGCTTATTATAAGGAAAATTCTCTCCAGCTTTATATCGAGCATACCTTCCTGTTTGACGAGTATGCCGGTATTGCCCGTGCGGACAATGCGCTGACCGCCGCTGAAATTTTGGAATTGGATGCCTATTGCTATGAAAATTTCATTGATTTTGTGCCGTCCCTGTCCACGTTCGGTCATCTGTACCGTCTGCTGGAAAGTCCGAAGTGGCATGCATACTGTGAATTGGAAACGTATGAGCGTGATGCAACGCCTTGGCGTGATGCGATGGCGCATCATACGATTGATCCTTCCAATCCCGGAAGCCTGCAGCTGATCACCAGTATGATCGATCAATATGTAGCGCTTTTTCGCAGCAGGTATTTTAATATCTGCTGTGACGAAACATTTGATCTCGGAAAAGGACGTAATCAGGGGAAGGATCCGGGTAGCCTGTATCTGGAATTCACCCGCAAGCTGATTGCCCATGTGCAATCACGCGGGAAAACCGTCATGATGTGGGGAGATATCGTTCTGCATCATCCGGAGATTCTGGACAGCTTCCCGAAGGATGTTGTGATGCTCAACTGGAGCTATACTGATCAGCCGGATCCTACGACCGCTGTTCGCTTCCGTGAGGCAGGTTATCAGCAGTTGCTTTGTCCTGGCACTTCCTGCTGGAACCAAATGAGCGAAATCGTTCCCTATGCGGAAAAAAATATCATCGCCATGATTCGCGCGGGACATGAAAATGGCGCGCTCGGCTCGCTGAATACTGCATGGGGAGACTACGGTCATATCGCCGCCATTAATACGACGCTTTACGGTGTGGTGTTGGCAGCCGCAATTTCTTGGAATCGGAACGAAGAGGTCCCTTCCGCCGCATTTGACCGTCGGGTTTCCGATCTGGTTTATGGAGATCCGTCCGGTAAGGCGGTTGAGCTGCTGCGCGAGCTCGGCTCTCTCGGTCAGGTCATGAATTGGGCGTTGTTCTGTCATAAGCATTTCGGCTCTTCGACTTGGATGCGCGGCTGTGAGGATCCCTCGGAGCTTGCGAAGACTGCGCAGAAGGCACTTCGGCTGGCGGATGGCTTCCGGAAACTGCCGGTGCAAAATGATATCATCGCGGACCTGACGCTTGCCGCAGAGGGTGTATATTTGATCGATATGTTTGCTTCGCATGCCTACGGCGGAAGAAAAAAGATTCCGGACGGCTTTGTCGATTCTTGGTGCCGGCGTTATGCTGCCGCTTGGAGGCGGGACAACAAGGAGTCCGAGCTGTATAAAATCTTAGATATCATGTATCAGTGTCAATAACCTGCAAGGGGGCGTGAGAAACGCCCCCTGCTTTTTCGCGGTGTATCTAATCCAGCAGAACCGGCTGGAGCTGACGTCCGCGCAGGGCGGCGTCTAACGTTGCCGGCAGCCGCTTGAAATCGCAGATCAGAGAGGTCGGCTTTTTTTCAGCGTCATCCTGTCCGAACGGTACGAAGTAAACATTTTTCTTTTCCAATACCATGGCGATATTGAACAGATTCGCGCCGAGTCCGTCGTTGGTGGCAACGCCGATGATAACAGGACGCCGGTTGCGAAGCTGCGCTTTGACACACATGGTTACCACATTGTCTGTGATTCCGGAAGCGATTTTGGCAAGCGTGTTTCCGGTGCAGGGGCAGACGATCAGTGCGTCATATTCTCCCCGTGTGATAACCTCTTCAGCATCACGGATGGTGGATAGATACTTTTGTCCGGTCAGGGTTTCCACCGTTTCACATAGGGCGGAAGCGCTACCGAAGCGTGTGTCCACAGCTGCCGAAATTTCTGAAAGAATGGGTGTAACGTCGTTTCCTTCGCAGAGATTGCGGAGCTGTGCAAGAGAACGTGTGTGTGTGCAGAAAGAGCCGCAGATGGCGTAGGCGAGCTTCATAGAATTCCCTCCTTTTTCAGGATGCGCTCAGCGCTCTCCTTCAGAATACGTCCTGCTGCATCCGGTGCGTATTTTCCGGGCAGGCTGGATGCGCGGATCAGGTTGCCGCCGGCAGTGTTTCCGGAGATGCTTCCCGCAAGATCGATCAGGGGAACCTCGCGGGGGATGCGGGTGAGCATAGTTTCAGAGAAGATTTCTGCCGGTACGGTATTGAACACAATATCCGCCTGCTCCAAAGCTTCCGGCAGTTCTGCATAGCCGATGGCCGCATATCCGCACATCCAGATCAGTGCGTGGTCGCTTTCTTTTCTTGCCGCGACTGTGACATGGCAACCAAGCGCTCGTGCTTTGGCGGCGAGCCTTTTCCCGATACGTCCGTAACCGACGACAACGATCTGCGCGCCATTGAGACAACCCTTTATGCGCTCTCCTGCCAGCAGGAGGGCTGCCTCTGCCGTCACGTCGGCATTGCGCAGCATCATAGGCTCATCATAGTAATCAAAGAAACGTTCGTCCTCCGCCGGAAGCATACCGCCGCAGAGCAACCTTGCATTCTCTGCAAGCCGAAAAACCGTTTCCAGCAGAATGCTTTTTTCGGAGAACGGTGCGTTCAAAACACCGCCGCCGACCGTATAAGGCAAGGGGAGGATCACCGCATCTGCCTCCGGGATTGCCTGCTCCGGTAAGTGGACGAAAGTGACGGTGCTTCCGCCGTCGGACAGATTTTCACTGCCGTAACGGTCGAAGCCGGTCAGATAAACCCGTTCCGCTTCTTCCGCAAACAGCTTTGCCGCCGCGACGGAACGGAGATCTCCTCCCGCAAACACCAGAGTAACGTCTTTTTTCATTTGTCAGGATCATTCCTTTCCGTTTGTGCGTGCTTTACAGCATATGTGGGGCGTATTCTTTTCGTGCTGCCATATCGCTGATTTTTAGCAAAGTGAATAAAAGCAGCACGAAAAAAGTGTCATAGGTTACAAAATTCGGTGAATGCGCTTGACAGAACACGAGAAATCAGATATAATAGCTAACAATTGGGGAATACAGTCGGGGGAAAAATGAATCGGAGTAATCTGCATGAATGCAAATAAAACCGCTGTTGCGGTGGCCCTGCTTGCAGGCGCGGTAATCGGCTCTTCCCTTTGGATCTGTTCGGTTGACAAACCTGCCGAGGCGTCCGAATCGGCTCTTCCTGATGCCAATACATATCTGTCTGCATCGAGATCTGCGACTTCGGATGAATCGGCAAACGTTTTTTCTTTTTCTGCGGAATCCGCAGAAGCGGAACCGGATAATGTTTCCATAGCTTCGGAACCGGTTCGCGGGACGCTGGGAAAGCAGGAAGAAACTTTCTCCCTGCAGGTTCGTGTGACGGATGCCGAAGGCTTTGCGCTGGCGGGTGCGTCGGTCACGGCGGGCGGACAGGAAGGTATGACGGATGAAAACGGACTGTTTTCTGTGGAATTGCAGGAGCAGGACATTGTTCTGTACATTGTGGCGGAAGGATATGTTTCCTATTATGAGGAAATAGAGCTATCTGAATCAGTTCTGACGGTTGCGCTGGAGAAGGCAGATAAAATAAGAAAGCTGTTGGACTCTGCGGAGCTGCATCCGTATCAAACAAATCTTCCGGAGCTGGAACAATATCTGGATACCTTGTTTGGTTCCTTATTCAAACCGGGAATGGATACCTATGATCAGGTTAAGGCGTGCTACGACTGGCTGATTGACAATATGGTGTATAAGCGTCCCAATCATGAAGGCAGCGGTTATTGGGCTTGCGCATATCAGGCGCTTACCACAGGAATCGGTACCTGCGATTGCTATTCTGCTGCGTTTACCGCGATGATGCGGCATTTGGGGCTGAACTGCTATGTGGTAGAAGGAGTTACTGCCGCCAATGGCGGCGGGTATACCGGTCATTATTGGACCTTAATTGAAATCGGAGGCGATTATTATATCTTTGATCCGCAGGTCGAAGATGCGATTTCCGGTCGCACTTCCAGCAAGGAAGTGACATATCTGCGTTTCTGCCTGCCGGAACCGAACGGAAAGTATGTTTACAGCGTTCGTTCCCGCAGCAGTTGCATCCGCCGTTTCGAGGAGTTTTTGGAGGAAAACGGCAGTGAAGTCGTAGCGCAGTCGCCGGATGCGGATCCTTTTGTTGTAGGGCACTATGCGCCCGGTGCGGTTTCTTTAACCTGAATAATGATACTTCCCCTTTAGAGAGGTTCCCTTTTAAAGGGGGAACTCCCCTGAAGGGGAGTTTTTCTTTTCCGGAGGACTCAGAGCGCGTCCAGCAGGGCGCGGATGTCTGACTCTGTGGTACTCCTGCCGAGACTGATTCGTACGCCGCCGCTTTCCAGCGTGCCAAGCGCCCGGTGTGCAGCCGGTGCGCAGTGAAGTCCGGAGCGTACTGCGATGCCCTTTGCTGCGAGCTGTTCGCCTAAAGCTTCACAGTCCGTACCCTCCTTGTTGAATAACAAGACCGGCACATACGTTCCGCTTGGTGACCATCCGTAAAGATGGATGCCGTTTTTTTGCTGCAGCTGGCGAAGCAATTGGATATAAAGTGTGCCTTCCCATGCTGGGAAGCGGAACTCCTCCAACGCTGCAGTAAGACCTGCAATGCCGTATACGTTGGGCGTACCTGCCTCTAACCGCTCCGGCAATACCTCAGGCATCCCGTTTGCGCGGGAATCGATACCGCTTCCGCCCTCTATGATTGTCCGGAAAACCGGTACCCGATCAGGATTGCAGATCAGCGCACCAGTTCCCATCGGACCGTAAAGACCTTTGTGTCCCGGAATACAGATCACGTCTACACCAAGCTCTCGGATATTTACCGGTATGTGTCCGGCGGTCTGTGAGCAATCTACGATCATCAGGAAGTTCTCGCGCCGGATAGCGCGCCTCATTTCCCGGATCGGAAGCACCCGCCCACAGACGTTGGAGGCGTGTGTGACAACCGCCATGTCGGCTCTGCTTCCTGCTGCAAGCCGGAAGTTTTCCACCGTTACTGCATCATCCGCGGGGTCCACCCGGAATTGCTTAAGCGTAATTTCCTGTTCGCTGCGCAGCGCGTGTAGCGGTCTCATCACGGCGTTGTGCTCCAGTGTAGAGGTCAGAATTTCGCCGTCGGGACGGTAAAGTCCCTTGATAGCGTAATTCAGCGCTTCGGTTGCATTTTTGGTGAGGATGACGTTTTCCGGTGTGCTGCCGAAGCGCTCTGCCAGTCGTTTGCGGCAAGCGAACAGGATGTTGTCGGCGTTTTGTGCGGGCAGGTGACTGCTGCGTCCGGGATTTCCGCAGCTGTAAAATGCCTCCTGCATGGCGAGAAAGACGGCGTCACTTTTCGGAAAGCCGGTCGCCGCGTTGTCAAGATAGATCATGCCAAAGGCCGTTCCTTTCTCCGAAAAGAGACCTTCTGTTTCGGAATGTTTATGAAGCGTTCCGTGCTTTCTTGCCTGCACGGAGGTTCTTGTTGTTTTTATTTTTTTGTTTTGTCCTCCACCGTTCCGAGAACTCGGATGCCCGCTTCCCTCAGAAGGGCTTCTGCACGGGTACGGTCGTTTCGTCCGATCCGTAACCCGTAGCCGCAGCCGCGAACCTTCCGGATCGCGGCGGATCGGGTGAGGGAGGAACGGATCTGTTTCTCTTTCAGAATTTCCTGTGCTTCCAGTGCGTAGGTAATCGAGGAAAGCACCATAATCCAATCCATTCTTGTAACCTCCCTTTTATTTAGCTTTTTTTGAACCTCTTTCTTTTGCTTATCAGGGGGAATCGCATTGCGTCCCCTTGATGAAAGTATATGCGCCAACTTTTCTTTGGCTAAAAAAATCGTTCCCGCCAAAAAAATGTCGTGTGTGTGTGAAAATGCCGGCGTTTGCAGGTTGACAACGTCATTTTGAATGGCTATAATCATAATGAAAGAACAGGAAGGTGCACCAGTATGGAAAGGAACTTAGATTCTATGAAGGAAGAACTTGCCTCTCGCTTGCGAGAATTGAGGAAAGCACGCCGTTATACGCAGGAATTTGTCGCCAAGAGTCTCGGAATCGGGCGTACTGCTTATTGCGCGTATGAAAGTGGGGAAAATGTTCCGCCGGCCGAAAAGGTTCGTGCTCTGGCGTCTTTATACGGCGTTTCTTCGGATTATCTGCTCGGGATGTCCTCTGCGTCGGAGCGGCAGCGGGCGTCATTCGGCTTCTGTAAGGTGGGATGCGGCGTGCCGCGGTTGAAGGTCGGTAATCCGTCCTATAATGTCGGACAGATCAGACTTTTGATCGATCGCGCCTGTGCAAGCGGCTGTACACTGCTCTTGACGCCGGAGCTTTCTCTTTGCGGATATACCTGTGCAGACCTGTTTCATCAGGATATGCTGCTTTCCGCCTGCGTGCGCGCATTGGGAGAGCTGTTGGAAGCGACTGCCGGTATGGAGATGCTGGTGGTTGTCGGATTGCCCGTGCGCATCGGTTTTGCGTTGTATAACTGCGCTGCCGTTTTGCAAAACGGTAGACTGCTCGGCATCGTTCCGAAGGAATATTTGGCGGAGGGAAGTGAGTTCTATGAGAAGCGCTGGTTTACCTCCGGCTCCAAAGCAGCGACTGATAGCGTGTGCCTTTGCGGGCAGACGGTGCCGTTCGGCAGACTGCTCTTTTCCGTCGGAGAGGAACTGACCTTCGGCATTGAGATTTGTCAGGATCTATGGGTTCCGCTTCCGCCGTCTACGTTAATGGCACTGAACGGTGCGAATCTGATTTTAAACCTTTCCGCCAGTAATGAGCTTGTGTCGAAAGCGGAGTACCGGGAAAATCTTGTACGTGCGCAGAGCGCTTCGTTGGTCTGCGCTTATGCATACTGTGGCTCCGGTGTGACCGAATCTACGACCGATTTAGTATACGGCGGATCCGCTTTGCTTTGTGAAAACGGTGCGTTGCTGGCTTCGGGCAAACGCTTTTCCCGTGAAGCGGAGCTGACTACCGCCTGTTTCGATCTGCAAAAGTTGCGAGCCCTGCGTATTTTGGATACCTCCTTTGCAGATAATGCTGCCCGCTATCCGCTTCCTTTTACGACGGTGGAATGTAAGCCGCATCCGCTGTTGCCGGAGCAGTTTGACGGTTATGTCGATCCGCATCCTTTTGTGCCGGGAAATCCGGCGCTTCGTGCGCAGCGCTGTGAGGAAATCCTGCAGATTCAGGCATCCGGACTTGCCAAGCGGATGGAGCATATCGGCACCGGAAAAACGGTGGTCGGTGTCTCCGGCGGCTTGGATTCTACGCTGGCCCTGCTTGTTGCAGTGCGTGCGACGTCTCTGCTCGGACAGCCTGCCAGTCAGGTGCTGGGTATTACCATGCCCGGATTCGGTACGACGGATCGGACATATCATAACGCCGTGGAATTGATGCACAGTCTCGGCGTGACCGTACGGGAAATCCCGATTGCGGAAGCGTGTCGGCTGCATATGAGAGACATCAGGCAGGAGGAATCCGTACACGATGTTACCTATGAAAATGTACAGGCGCGGGAGCGCACGCAAATTCTGATGGATGTAGCCAACAAAGAAGGGGCGTTGCTCGTCGGCACCGGCGATCTCTCGGAAGCCGCTATGGGCTGGTGCACCTATAACGCGGATCATATGAGCATGTATGGTGTCAATGCTTCCGTTCCGAAAACGCTGGTTCGCCACTTGGTTTCCTATGTGGCGGAGCAAAGCGCTCCGGAGACTGCGGCGCTGCTTGCGGACATTTTGGATACACCGGTCAGCCCGGAATTGCTGCCGCCGGATGAAAAAGGGGAAATTGCCCAGAAGACGGAAGAAAAGATCGGTCCTTATGAGCTGCATGATTTCTTTTTGTACCAATTCTTTCGCTTTGGGTTCACTGCAGAAAAAATATCCTTTCTCGCGCAGCGGGCGTTTGGCGGCAAGTACAGCGCGGAGACGATTGAGCGCTGGCTGCATATCTTTCTGCGGCGGTTTTTTGCAGCGCAGTTCAAGCGATCCTGCACGCCGGACGCGCCGAAGGTCGGCTCGGTCAGCCTGAGTCCGCGCGGGGACTGGCGGATGCCGTCGGACGCGGATGTTACCGAATGGCTCCGGTAAGAAGATAAGAATAATTGAAAGACAGGGATTCGAAAATGAAGAATCCATGGAAAGACATTGATCTGGATGACTATGAAAACCATATGCGGTTGGAGCGTGTATATCAGCTTCAGGCAATGAATGCGATGATGAAAGAGCAGTTTGATGCTTTTCCTGCCTCAACGGCAATGATACTGGGCATAGCGGGTGGGAACGGTTTGGAGCATATTGACAAACAGGCTTTCTCTCGGGTTTACGGTGTTGATATCAATGAAAGCTATTTGAACGCTTGTGTTTTGCGGTATCCTGCATTACAAGGTGTATTGGAGACGATTTGTACGGATTTAACCAAAGAGCCGGCT
>CAZJVB010000028.1:0-16274 GCA_964549435.1 uncultured Ruminococcus sp. | reverse complement strand
CTGCTGACGTTCTTACAATTGTCACTTGACAAGAAGAAGCGGATATTGTATAATAAATCAATTTTAGTATGTAGAATCCTTTAGAAGTTTTCAGAATTCGGAGATAACTCACATGGATTATGAATTGCTTGCGGATCTTTTATTTCCGCAGATCAAAAAGACGCCTGTCGATTGGGAGAACGTCTATCCCGCACGCGTTCTGCCGGACGGCGCAAAGGTGACGCGCTTCTCTCCCAGCCCGACGGGTTTTGTGCATTTGGGTGGGATGTATCAGGCTGTGACCGGCGAACGGCTGGCACACCAATCCGGCGGAGTGTTCTATCTGCGCATTGAGGATACGGACGCTAAACGTGAAGTGCCCGGCGCCGCTCAACAATTGATCCGTACTCTTGCACATTACGGTATAGAATTTGACGAGGGTGCTTCGATCGGAGAGGAGAACAGTATTGTCAGCAGAGGCGTTTACGGTCCTTATAAACAGACGGAGCGCGTGCTTATCTATCAGACGTTTGCCAAGCAACTGGTGCGGGAGGGCAAAGCGTATCCCGTGTTTTCCACACCGGAGGAGCTGGAGGAAACGCTAGCCGCCGATAAGAAAACGGAGAACCAGACTAAGGATTGGGAAGCGGCATCTGAGGAAGCGCGACGTGAGATGCTTGCCCGCCGGTGTTTTTCCTTGGAACAGGTGAAGGAAGAACTGTCGTTGGGACATCCATTTGTTCTGCGGATCCTTTCCGACGGTGACGGAGAACGGAAGGTCCGTGTCACCGATCTGATTAAGGGCGAGCTGGAGCTGCCGGAAAACGATGAGGATTTTGTCTTGCTCAAGTCTGATGGGATTCCTACCTACCATTTTGCGCATGCAGTGGATGACCATTTGATGGGAACGACACATGTGGTGCGCGGGGAGGAATGGCTTCCCAGCCTGCCGAAGCATCTTCAGTTGTTTCGTTATCTGGGATTCCGCGCGCCGAAGTACCTGCATACCGCGCAGGTGCTGCGTCTTGATGAAAACGGTAATAAGAAGAAGCTTTCCAAAAGAGATATGGGCGCAAAGATGGAGGATTACGATGCACTCGGCTATCCGCCTGAGAGCGTGATCGAATATCTGATGACGCTATTGAACTCTAATTATGAAGAGTGGCATGCCGCCAATCCGGAGCTTCCGTATACGGAGTTCCCATTCTCTTTCAGGAAGATGTCTCCCTCCGGTTGCTTATTTGAACCGGACAAGCTGAATGACGTTTCCAAAAATGTGATTTCCCGGATGACCGCAGAAAAAGTATATGCCGATGTGCTTGGCTGGGCGGATGCATTTGATCCGGAATTTGCCGCCGTGCTGCGGGAGGATCCCGCCCGCTCCGTTGCCGTCTTTTCAATTGGGCGCGGCGGGAAAAAGCCCCGTAAGGATTTTTCCAACTGGAAGGAGGCGAAGGAGTTCGTTAGCTTCTTCTTTCCGCCGTATTTCCGGATGGAAGCGTCGTTGGACGGATATGCTTCATCGGATGTTCGTCGGGCGCTGGAGCGCTTTTGCGAGACATATGCGGAAACGGACGATGCTGCAGCATGGTTTGAGAAAGTCAGGACGATCGCTGAGGAGCTTGGCTATTGTGTCAATATGAAGGAATATAAGGCGAATCCCTCCGCCTATCGCGGAAATGTTGGGGACGTCAGTCAGTTTCTTCGCATTGCACTGACCGGCAGATGCAATTCGCCGGATCTTTATACGGTAATGCAGATTCTGGGAAAAGCGGAATCCTTCCGCAGAATCCGGAATGCCATCGATATGGTTTTGCCGTCGTCCAATTCATCAGCCGAAGGAGTTTCAGAAATATGATAGAAGCAACAAATTTTATTGAGGAAGCGATTAACGAGGACCTTGCCGAGGGCAAGGCGACAGTGGTGCATACGCGTTTCCCGCCGGAGCCTAACGGGTATTTGCATATCGGTCACTGCAAGGCATTGGTCATTGATTTCGGCACCGCAAAAAAATATGGAGGGCTCTGTAATCTGCGCATGGATGATACCAATCCCGCTAAGGAGGATACTGAGTATGTCGAAGCGATTATGGAGGATATCCATTGGCTCGGTTTTGACTGGGACGATCGTTTTTTTTACGGTTCGGATTATTTTGAGCAGGATTATGCATTTGCACTTGAACTGATCCGAAAGGGGCTGGCGTATGTCTGCGAACTGACGCCGGAGCAGTTCCGAGAGTATCGCGGGGATCTGACGCATCCGGCGATCTCTCCCTACCGCGATCGCCCCATCGAGGAGAATCTGGATCTGTTTACCCGGATGCGTGCCGGAGAATTTCCGGAAGGAACGTATACTCTCCGGGCAAAAATTGATCTTGCCTCCGGTAATTTTTGGATGCGCGATCCGGTTCTCTATCGCATCAAATATATTGAGCACCATCGGCAGGGCAGCAAATGGTGTATTTATCCGACGTACGATTTTGCACATCCGATTCAGGACGCGCTGGAGGGTGTGACGCATTCGCTTTGTTCGTTGGAATTTGAGATTCATCGTCCGCTCTATAACTGGGTAGTGGAGCATGTATCCGTTCCCTGCAGGCCTAGGCAGATCGAGTTTGCCCGTTTGAATATCACCTATACGGTGATGAGTAAGCGTTATCTTCGCAGCTTGGTTGAACGCGGGGTGGTAGACGGATGGGACGATCCGCGGATGCCTACGCTCTGCGGCTTACGTAGGAGGGGCTATCCGGCGAGCGCAATTCTGGATTTCTGTCAGCGGATCGGCGTTGCCAAATCCGACAGCTTGGTGGATATTTCTCTGCTGGAGCATTGTGTCCGTGAGGAACTGAATTTAACGGCGCAGCGCCGCGTTGCAGTGCTCAGACCGATTCGCGTGGTGGTGGAAAATTATCCGGCGGATCGGATCGAGTATTTTGAACTGCCCAATCTTCCCAAGGATGAGGCGGCCGGCACTCGCCGCGTCGCGTTTACGCGAGAACTGGTCATTGATGCAGACGACTTTGCTTTGGATCCGCCTCCGAAATTTTTCCGGCTAAAACCCGGTGGGGAAGTCCGGCTGATGGGTGCCTATATCGTGAAATATCAGGGGTGCAAGCAGGATGAAAACGGCAACGTAATCGAAATTACCGTGACGGCGGATCTTGAAAGCGGCTGTGGGAATCCGATCGATGGCAGAAAGATCAAGGGGACGGTACATTGGCTTTCCGCAACCGAGTCTGTCGAGACGGATGTCTATCTTTATCATCCTTTATTTACCATTGAAAATACCAATGCGATTCCGGAGGATAAGACCTTTGAGGATTATCTCAATCCACAGTCGGTCTGCCTGCTGAAAAACTGCCGTGTGGAAAAGGCTTTAGCTGAGGCTGCCCCCGGAGAACGTTTCCAGTTTGTTCGAACAGGATATTTTACTAAGGATACCAAACGGAATGCATTCCTTCGGATCGTAGAACTGAAGGATAACAAGCCATTTTGAGCGATCGGTCGAAAGGCGTAGAGATGAATATGCTGTATGATTGGATTGTAGTCGGTGCAGGTATGACAGGTGCTGTCGGCGCCCGTGTGCTGGCAGAAGATGGTTGCCGTGTTTTGGTTTTGGAAAAACGCGGACAGATTGGCGGGAACGCTTATGATGAGCAGGACAGAGCGGGCGTTCTGGTGCATCGCTACGGGCCGCACATTTTTCATACAAATGACGAAGAGGTTTGGAACTTCCTGTCCCGCTTTACCGCTTGGCGCTCCTATCGTCATAAGGTTCTGGCGGATGTAGACGGGGAGTATCTTCCCGTGCCGTTCAATTTCAATTCCATCGTGATTGCATTCGGCTTTCGTAAGGCGGAGCTGATATGCGAAAAGCTGCTTGCTTTTTACGGTGCAGAATCGCAGGTATCCATTTTGGAGCTGCGTAAACAGGAGGATCCGTTGCTGCGGGAGCTTGCTGATTTTGTTTATGAGAATATTTTTGCCCGTTATACCGCAAAGCAGTGGGGATGCCGTCCGGAGGAGATTTCTTCAGCGGTGACGGCGCGGGTACCTGTGCGTGTTTCCAAAGAAAACGGATACTTTACCGATCGTTTTCAAGGGATTCCGGAGCATGGGTATACCGCTATGTTTTCGTCCATGCTGGATCATGAAAAGATCTGTGTGCAGACCGATACGGATGCGCGGACGTTGCTGACCTTTGAGGATGGTAAGATTAAGGTTCAAGGGGCTTCTTATGAGGGACAGGTTCTATATACCGGCGCGCTGGACGAGTTATTCGGCAACCGGTTCGGGCGTTTGCCTTATCGTTCTCTGGAATTTCGCTTTGAAACATTGCAAAAGGAATATGCGCAGCTTTGCGGTACCGTAAATTATACGGTCAGTGAGCCATATACACGTATCACCGAGTTCAAGCATCTGACCGGGCAGAAGTGTCCGGTGACGACAATTGCCAAGGAGTACGCAAAGCCCTGCGGCGAAGAAGATATTCCGTATTATCCGGTTGCCACTGAGCAATCCGATGCGCTTTACCGCCGGTATCTCGCAGAAGCAAAGGCCTATTCTTCGCTGCATCTTGCGGGCAGACTTGCTGAATATCGCTATTACAATATGGATGCTGCCGCAGCGAGTGCTCTTCGGCTTTGCCGGCATGCTTCAGGTCTGCCGAACAGAAGCGAGGTGACTTTATGAAACTGATCACCTTTGTCGTTCCCTGTTATAATTCGGAAGCATATATGCGGAAATGTATTGAAAGCCTGCTTCCGGCCAAGTCGTTCTGCGAAATCATCATCATTGATGACGGTTCTACTGATCAAACCGGCGCGATTGCAGATGATTATGCGGCATCGGAACCGGATTATATACATGTGATCCATCAGCCGAATGGGGGGCATGGGGAGGGAATCAACAGCGGGCTTGCCGCCGCGCGGGGGACTTACTTTAAGGTCGTGGATTCGGACGATTGGGTGGATCGCGCTGCATTGGAATGCGTCATGCAAACGCTGTCCCTGCTGGAGGAGCAGGGGGGCGTGGATTTAATGGTCTGCAATTATGTCTATGAGCATACGGATACGGGCTATCAACGCGTGATTCGCTTCGGCAACGCGCTTCCGGAAGGGCGAATTCTTTCTTGGGAGGATACGCATAGGTTCCGCATCAGCCAGCAACTTTCCCTTCATTCCTGCATTTATCGTACAGAGACGGTGCGGAGTAGTGGGCTTCTACTGCCGAAGCATGTCTTTTATGAGGATAACCTGTTTGTGTATACGCCATTGCCTTATGTGACGAGGCTGTATTATCTAAACGTGGATTTTTATCGCTACTATGTCGGTCGTCAGGGACAGTCGGTCGCGAAGGAAGGTCTGCTCCGTCATTGCGGCGATCAGCGTACCGTTTCCGTTGCGGTCTTTGCTGCACATGATGTGGATGCCATCCGCAGGCAGCATCCGAAGCTTGGACGTTATCTGCAGCATTCTATGAGTTTTCTGCTGATATTAGCGGTGCTGTTTACCCGTCTGCACGGTACGCGGGAGGCAGATGAGCAGGTGCGCGCTTTCTGGCGGGAATTAATCCGGATCAATCCAAGGAAGGGGAAGCGCATGTACCGATTCAGCCGTGCCGGCGTTCTTCTGCTTTCCATGCCTGGATATCCCGGTCGCTGGTTGTGCCGGTTTTTCTATTGGCTTTCTCACCGCGTGGTGCGTTTTAATTAAAAAAAGTGCCGTCCGCTTTAGAACAGCGGACGGCATTTTGATCGGATGGTTCCAACAGTTGGAAAAAGTAACGTGCTTGCGACAGAGAAGTATCAATTTTTAGTCCAACGCGATATCCAGACGGCTGAGTTTTTCCAACAGCAGCATATTTCTGTCCGGAGCGTTGCTGTTTTGCTCGATTTCTTGCCGGATTGCCAACATCCGTGCGTCTGTTTCTGCGATGGTATCGGCGCATTGGCGCAATTCCCTTGCGATATTTTGCTCGTTGGGTACGCGGTGCTTGTACTTGAGCTGATGCTCCAGACTTGCCCAGTAGTCCATCGCTATGGTACGGATCTGAACCTCTACCTCTATCTTTTTGGAAATGTTAGCGAAAAAGACGGGGACACTGACGATCAGGTGCAGACTGCGGTAGCCGTTATCCTTTGGGTGAGCAATGTAGTCTTTTTTTGCAATCAATTCCACGTCATTCTGCCGCAGTAATGCCTCTGCAATCAGATAAATATCATCCGTATAGGAGCAAATAACCCGTACACCTGCTACATCATGAAGGTTCTTTTCGACGGAAGAGAGGGTGAATGGCAGCTTCAGACGATCCAATTTTTGCAGGATGCTGGTAGAACGTTTCAGGCGGCTGCTGATGCAGTAAATAGGATTGCGGCTATAGCGGACATTGAATTCCGTGTTCAGGACATCAAACTTTGTGCGGATCTCTTTGATCGCGCAAGAGTACATCATCATCAGTTCTTTGTAGCCGACCATGTTTTCCGCGAACAGCTGTACCTGTCCGATCAGAGCATCCGTTGCAGGCAATTCCGGCGGCGTTGTTCCTGCGTCGGTGTAAGCAGCCTGTTCCTTTTCATTTTCCAAGAGCGATTCCAACGTTTCCGCCAGCTCAACCCGTTCCTTTCGCATGATGGGACTCTCCTTTTTCGCTTTGTAGTTTCTACATTCGATCATAGCGAAAGCAGGCGAAAAAGTAAAGTGGAAATCATGAACATTTTGTAAGGAGTGTTACTCAACGGAAAGTACGGTATAGCCCTGTTTTTCTACGGCAGCCTTCAGAACAAGATTATCGACATTATGGCTCATGGTTACCTTTGCATTTCCCTGTAGATGACTTACTTTGGCATCGGTTACTCCATCGACAGCCTCCAGACCGTTTTTCACACGCGATTCACAATGTGCGCACATCATACCCTCAATTTTTAATACCTTTTTCAATGAGATTCCTCCTTTTCCATGCTTGTATATGGGAAGTTTTCCCCGCGTATCTTTATTTTATTCCTGAAAAAATTCGCCCGCTTATGCGGGCGGATTTCTAAGATAGGGTATCGAGCAAGCGTTCTCCTTTGCTCTTGATCCAATGGAGCAGGATGGCGGCGCCAATTGACAGAAGCAGAGCGACACATAGCAGGAATACAGACGGCGTGACAAATGCTGTCAGCGCTGTATATACGCCTCCGCAAACTAAGACGATTGCCCAGCCGCTCAGCATGGTCAGAAGGACGCTTGTACTTTGCTTTACGGGAACGGTCTCGTTGGTCCAGTTTAAATTAGGGAACTTTAGATTGAGTGCCAAACCGATTAGTGCCGTCAGAAAAACAAACAGTACAGTGATAACGGGAATCAAAATGGCAAGTACAGCGGAACAACCGATCGAAATTTCCGCACAGATGGCAAGAAAAAGTACGGGAGGGAGCGTCAGAACCAAGTGGAGCTTGAGCTTTGCTTTTAATATCTGCCGGGAGGTTACGGGAAGAACCCGTACCAGCCACAGGTTTTTTCCCTCCAGTGAAACGGAAGGCGCGGTGATATCACAGGCGGATGCCAGCAAACAAATTGCTGCCGTGGCTAACAAGGGTGCCGCATCCTTAATGAATCCCTCGGACAGAAATGGCTGCAGCAGGTCCTTTTTCACCAATAGGGCGATGGCGGCAACTATCATGAAAAGGAGGCAGATTCCGCAATTGAGCATGTAAACCGGGCTTCCGAGGAAGCGTCTCCATTCTTTGCGGAAAAGCGCACCGTCTGCGCTGCTCGCCCGAACCGTTTTTTCCTTATATTTGTTCTTTGCCGTGCCACGGTTGGTTGTGATGAGCTTTAAAAAGCTGCGGGACAGAACCAAATAGACAATACCGAACAGAATTGTTATGATGGCAGTGAAGAACAGCATTGAAGGGATGCTTCCTTCTGCGGCCAGCCCCATGTGGTAAAGAGGGTAAAGCCCTTTCCTGATACTGTTGCTCACGCGTTCGGGGTTGGCAAGAATGGCCTGCAGCATAGTGTATGCCTTTGCGTAAAGCAAATAGTAGCCGGCAATAAAAGCGAGAGACAGGAGGACGGTCACTGTATTTTTGCGTTTTAACCTGCTGCCGATCAGTGCTACTGCCCAGCCGAGAACGCAGGACAGCGTTAGTATAAAAAACGACAAAAGAAGGAGAACCAGCAGAGAAAAAACGATACCGGTCGGGCTGACCGATGTATCCCGAAAATAGACGATCAGTGTGGGGAGCATGACCAGCAGCTCGTAGAGAAGCCCCATCGTATAAACGCCGGACAGCCTGACAATCAGAATTCTGGAAGAGGGGATGGGCATGGAGAAAAGAAAATCGTTGTCCTTGGCCTGATAAAGGGAAGAATAGGTGCTGAATACACTGCCGAACACACCGAACACCACTGAGAGCAGTCCCATAAGTGCAAAAAACAGCCAGCGGAGGTTCACTGCCGTCAGCGGCACGCAGAGCGTATCTGCTACCATGTAGAACAGCATGGAAAAGCTGTAAAAAAGGAAAAGAAAAAGCAGCACGAACAGGAGTGTTCCCTGTTTGGATCGGTTTTTTCCGGTTCTTCTGTCTCGGTAGATCCAAGAAAACACTTCCAGCATTTGCTTTTTAAACAGTGCTTTTATCATTGATCTTCCTCCAGCTCCAGGAATACATGCTCCAGAGACGTGTCTCCTTTGACTTCCTCCATGGTGCCCGATTGAACCAGAATGCCTTTCTTGATGATTGCCACTTTATCACAGAGCTTCTCTGCCACCTCCAGAACATGGGTGGAGAAGAAGATAGCGCCGCCCTTGTCACAGATTTCCCGCATCCATTCCTTTAGCAGATGGGATGCTTTGGGATCAAGACCGACAAACGGTTCATCCATGAGGATCAGCTTCGGCTCGTGAAGAAGCGCCGAGATGATCGCCAGTTTTTGCTTCATGCCGTGTGAATAGGCAGAGATCGGCTGGGCGAGATCGCCGGTGAGCTCAAAGGCGTCTGCATATCGATGGATGCGTTCCTGCCTGTCGGAGGCGCTGACGCCGAAGATGTCCGCAACAAAGTGCAGGAAACGGATGCCGGTCATGAATTCGTACAGATCGGGATTATCCGGAATGTACGCCAGCTTTGCTTTGCAGGTAAGTGGCTGTTCCTTCATGGAAATTCCGTCTACATAAATTTCACCGCTGTCCTGCTTGAGAATCCCGCAGCATGCTTTGAGAGTGGTGGTTTTACCGGCACCGTTATGACCGATGAAACCGTAGATTTCGCCGGGGGATATATGCAGGGATAAATCCTCTACTGCCTTCTTGTCCCCATAGGTCTTTGTAAGATGCTCGATTTTTAACATGTTCTGTACTCCGTCATTTGCTTTCCTGATCAGAAAGACCGTGCACTTGCGTATTTTGTTCAGATTTTTCTTAAGGGTTTGTACGATATCGGCAATGATATATTCTGCATTCTCCATGAGGCGGGAATTAGAAATAGCTTTTGTTTTTCTATCGTTTTTGTGAGTTTAGCTGACAGTATCTCTCGCAGGACCTTTTTCACCGAACTGACAGCGCAGGATGGATTCCATTTCCTCCTGCGATGCTTCGAAGAAATTGGTATATAACTCCGTTCCGCTTTGCAGGCGATCACATAGAATTTCACAGCTATCGGAAATTTCATATAGACGGCAGCAGACAAGCTGTTGTTCCGCATTGGTATAATCGCATTCATATTCCAACGCCAGCTCTTCCGCAAGATGATAGGAATGGTCCAGATCCTTCGCGCGCAGATAGAAAATACGTTCTGCCCAGCTGACATGCGGAAGCTGTTTGCCACCCATTTCAAAGTAGGTCATCTGAAACATACATTTTACCGTGTAGCGTTTCAACTCCATTCCCATTCTATCCTTTCGAATTTTAAAACTCTATTGTTGCATTATAGCATGCGGCTATGGAAAAGTCAAGATAACGGGGGATAGGCACATAAGAAAAAAACAGAAAGAAAAACGAAAAAACCTCTTGCAATTCCGGGGATAATATGCTAAAATACACCAATGCGGGAATGCAAATGAAGAAACGCATCCCTTATTATTTCACACACCGTTCTGCGTCCGCGGTTCGGGTTCGACCGGAGGAAGCCGTTCTGACAGTCGTTGAGCCGGGCGCAAAATCCAAAAACGGTGGCGGGGAAAACCCGAAAAAGGAGTCAAATACCATGTCAGTCGTTTCTATGAAGCAGTTGCTGGAGGCAGGTGTCCATTTCGGTCACCAGACCAGAAGATGGAACCCAAAAATGGCGGAGTATATCTTCACCGAACGAAACGGGATCTATATCATTGATCTGCAGAAAACGGTAAAGAAGATCGAAGAGGCGTATCTGTTTGTCCGCCAGATTGCGGCGGACGGCGGTAGTATTCTGTTCGTCGGCACGAAGAAGCAGGCGCAGGACGCTATTAAAGAGGAGGCGCTTCGCTGTGAGCAGTATTATGTCAATACCAGATGGCTTGGCGGTATGATGACCAACTTCAAGACCATCAAAAAATCTATCGCAAAGCTTAATAATTTGCAGAAGATGGCAGAGGACGGTACTTTCGATCTGCTTCCCAAAAAGGAAGTTGCCGTTCTTCAAAAGGAGACCGCTGATCTGGAAAGAAACCTCGGTGGTATCAAAACGATGAAAACGCTTCCTGCGGCGATCTTTGTCGTCGATCCGAAGAAGGAGACCAACGCGGTTGAGGAAGCGAGAAAGTTGGGCATCCCGGTGATTGCAATTGTCGATACCAATTGTGATCCGGATGTTATCGACTATGTCGTTCCCGGAAATGATGACGCGATCCGTGCTATCAAGTTGATTGCCTCCGTGATGGCGGATGCCGTGCTGGAGGGCAAGCAGGGTGAGCAGTTCACCGATTCTACGGAAGAGCCTGCTGCCGGGGCGGCGGATGCACAGAAAGAATGAGAGTGGGAGGAACCAGAAAATGGCAGATATTTCAGCAAAATTGGTAATGGAGCTGCGCAAGAAGACCGGCGCAGGCATGATGGAATGCAAGAAGGCTCTTGTTGCTGCAAACGGTGATTTTGACGAGGCGATCAAGGTGCTTCGCGAAAAGGGTGTCTCTGTTGCTGCGAAGAAGGCGGATCGTGTTGCTGCGGAAGGTGTTGTTGATGTCCTGACGGCAGACGGTATCACCGCTATGGTCGAGGTCAACGCCGAGACTGATTTTGTCGCTAAAAATGCGACCTTCCGTGAATTCGTGCAGGGTGTGCTGCGCACAATCGTTGCCAATAAACCCGCAGATACCGATGCGCTGTTGGCGCTCCCTTTCGACGGCGGAGAAATGACCGTTGAGGCTGCTTTGAAGGATAAGATTTTTACCATCGGTGAGAATATGTCTATCCGCCGTTTTGTTATTGTTGAGGGAGTCACCGGCACTTATGTTCATGGCGGCGGTGCTTCGGCGTGCGTTGCAAAATTTGAAGCGGAGGATTCTGTTGCAGCTGCTCCTGCGTTTTCAGAGTACGCAAAGAATATCTGCATGCAGATCGTCGCGATGAATCCCACTTATGTATGCAGACATTGTGTTCCGGATGCAGTTCTTGCAAACGAGAAGGAGATTGCATTGACGCAGCTGAACAACGATCCGAAGTTGGCTGCCAAACCGGACGCGATCAAGGAGAAGATGATTGACGGACGCATCAACAAGTTCTATGAGAGTGCGTGCCTTCTCGATCAGGGTTATGTCAAGGATGATAAGATGACCGTTGCGCAGTATACAGAGGCAACCGGTAAAGAGCTCGGCGGGAAAATTTCGATTTCTTCCTTTGTTAAATATGAGAGAGGCGAAGGAATTGAGAAGAGAGAGGACGATTTTGCAGGCGAAATCGAAAAACTCGTCAAGGGGTAAGTCTTTCTGACGGTATCTATTATAAACGCCATGCGGAGCAATTCCGCATGGCGTTTTTTAGGCATGTTATCCTATTTTCTCTGTATTCAGTACGGTTGCCTTCGGAGAAATGTCTGCGCTGTCGCTGTATCGCAGCGTTTCAATATGGCAACCGTCTCCGATGACAACCGTTCGCCCGGTTACACGGCGTGCTTGGGTATATTCTATAGAAATGTCGTCTCCTTCGATACTGTCCGCGACTTTCAGAACAAATATCTCGTTGACAGATGGTTTCCGAAACAAACGGAAAAGGGGGGAAGCGACGTTATTCTTTTTAAGCGTTACTTTAATTCGGCTGCCGCCGATACTTCCAATTTGAGAAGATAGGAAAATTTCTCCTTGGATTTGTATAGACTCCGCATTCAGCAGCCCTCCGCAGATCATTTTGCCGAAGCAAATGACATTTTCTGCTTCGATGTCGCCGTTGACTGTGCAGCTGCCGGAGATTTTCAGTTCTCCCTGAGAAATACAGTTCCTGCCGATTTTGCAGCTGCCGGAAACAGCAATGCGTTCTCTCGCTCTGCAGTCGCCATTGACATGACAACTACCAGAGATGCCGATCGCCCCTGCCGACAGTTGATTACCGAGGTGTATACTGCCGGAGGCAGAAAAATTTTCACGGCAATCGATTTCATCGCTGCAATGGGAAGATCCTGAGCTGTGAAATGTGATGCAGTGAATTTTGCCTTCGCATTTGCCGCTGCCGGAAATTTTGATATTTTCATATTCGCCGCCCGGGATTTTTCCACTGCCTGAAATCTTCATATCCATAGGTCTTTTCTCCTTTTTATAGCTGGTTTTGTATTTGCTCTGTGAGATCTGTTTCTCTGCCGTCATTGGAGAGCAATTTGATTTGCCGGATATCACTCATTCGAAAGCTTTTTTCACCAAACACAGTTGAAAGCCGTAAAACTGCTTCTTTTTTCTCTTCGCCGGAAAGCTGTTTGGAAAGCTCTTCCAGTGATAACGCATCTTTTTTGCTTTGGATCAGCTCGACGCGTTCGCAGATCAGTGTCTTTGGAAAAAAAGTTTCCTGTCCGGTTACCGTAGATTTTTTCAGGAACCATTCCTCCGGAATCAATCCCATTCGTTTCCAGCGGTATAATGCACCATAGGAGATCGCATATTTTTCCAACAATTCTTTTTTTGAAAGTAATGGTTCTTTTGTATCCATGTGGTTCTCTCTTCGTAACAATGTTATGATGCCATTATATCATAACATTGTTACGATGTCAACCTTTTTATTGCAGATTATGAAAAAAATTTCTTGCAAATACCCTCATGGCAGGTGTTCGATTCTAATAGCAGGATAAAACAATAAGCTGCTATTATGGTATTCAAACAAAAGAAAAAGTCTGCTGGTTTTTACTAAAAAAGGGAAAGATATAAAATCATTATGATCAAGAGGTAGTCAACGGCATCATTTTTCCACTTTCAATTCAAAGCGTATGTTTCTGCTTGTCTCATTTTGTGTAAATATCCAGCAAAGTGTCCAATGATCAAAAAGCAAAAAATCCTGCCTTTTATCATAAGTATTTCTGCATATAGATCTCGCTCAAGTGTGTACCGTCCTTGAGCTTGAAAGCATTCGGGCGTTCGGAAATAACGCGGAAACCAAACTTTTCATACAAACGCTGAGCTCGTTCATTACCTTCGATAAACTCAAGTTCCATGATCTCGGTACCACGTTTCTGTGCTACGGCGATAAGTTCCTCGAACATGGCAGAACCGATACCAAGGTTCCAATATTCCTTGAGGATTGCAATTGCGATGGTTGCTCGGTGCGAGGTTTTTATTTCTACTCTGAATTTGATATCGCAGTTGCCCGCAACCTCACCGTCGATATAGCATGTGATTCCCAAGGCGTTGGGAGAGGAGCGCAGATGGTTTACCCACGCTTCCTCTTGTTCTACGGTGACGTTGTTCCACTCCTCAGGATAACGTGCGAGAAAATCAGTCTCACCGCACGATTTCTTTATGTAGTTCAGCATCTTTTCCGCATCACAGGCACACGGGCTTTTTAAGATAGCCGTTCTGCCGTCTTTTAAGATTATTTTCTTTTCATCAAATATCATTGCTATTTTCCTTTCTGCTAAAAATCAATCTGGCTAATTATTATATGTTTACAACTGCATCCAGACATAGTTCAAGAGCATACGCAAATGAATCTCCACCCCAGTTACGTTCATCGTAATTTTCGACGTCGGCCAAAGTATCCGCAGTAAATAAGATGCAGCCCCATACAGTATTACGAAGAGAAGCACATGCGGCAAGAGCCGCGCATTCCATTTCTACTACTTCGCATCCTTCCTGTTTTCTGTATGCTACTTTTTCCTTAGTTTCGCGATAAAAGCCGTCAGTTGTCCAAGTTATTACTTCACGATATTCAAGTCCGTGTTCTATAACAGTCTTTTCGATTGCTTTCATAGCCGTTGTGTTGATCTCAACGAAGCGAGACGGTTTCATATAGTGATACGAAGTTCCTTCATCTCGCAATGCTTTATAAGGAACAAGAAAAACATTTTCTTCAAATTCTGTTAGAGCTCCACAGCAGCCTCCGGAAATAATTTCCCTGACTCCGTATCCTATCAGCCAATCCATTAGCTGAGCTGCGGGTGCGGATCCAACAGGCGCTTGGCACAGACACACTTCTTCTCCTTTGTGCTTGACAACATATATCGGATAGTCTTTCGTTGCTGAAAGGAACTTGCCGACCTGAACGGCATTGTGTGTGTTTGCATATTCATCAATGTGCTCTCCCAAAAAGGCGAAAACAGCCTTTTTTGGCAAGTTCAAGTTTAGATTCTTGTGTGTAGGCATAATAACAGCGAATGCATCTGTGTCAAATTCCAAGATAGGAATTTCGTTTTTCATTATCATGACTCATTCTCCTTTCCATTCAAGATATCCGCTTGTAAAAGGCAGATGATCGAATTTCTTTGTTCCGGTATGTACGAACCCATTGGAAATATACCAGTTCTTCAGCACGGTGCTTTCTTCGATAATACCGATTTTAATCATATTACCACCCAAAGATTTCACAGCTTCCTTTGCATGGTCAAGCAGGAACTTCCCGAATCCATTGTGTCGGTATTCCGGCAACACAGCGAGGTTGTGAAGCTCGTATGCTTGGGGCAGTTTTCCTGTGTCAAACCGAACTGTTCGGCCACGGTACTGAAGCTCTGGTGAATAACATCCAGACACTCTTGTAATTCGTTTTTATCCACCTCGTAGATCATCGGCAGCGTAACTCCTGCAGGTTCAGACGCATCACTTACTGTCTTTTTGAACATAGCGAGCGACGGAGCAGCCTCCATACAAATTCTCTCGCCGGTATCTTTAATTGATATACTCATCGTCCTATTCCTTTCTGAAAATATCCAATATATGATTTGTTGTGCCCACCATATCAGCACGCTCACAGATGTAAAGATGATATTTCATATATTTTGAAAAAGTATCCTCATCCATATCATCCACAGCATTTCCGATAAAATGTGTAAGCATATCTGTGCCAATATAATGTAACCTTTCAACACCGAATATACCCATCAATTTATCAATATCCTCTTTTCTGTAAAGCGCAAAAATTTCTCTGGGTGTGGAGCTGAGAGCAAAAGTATCTGGATCTATCAAATCACTGTACTGCCCGTTGTTGATACCACCGCGCACAAAGCAAAACTGATATACGGTCATATCGCTGTTACAGTATGCCGCAAATACAATGCCGCCTTTCTTTGTTATGCGAATTGCCTCGCCCATAGCAGCAAGCTTATCCTCATCGGTATAGAGGTGATACATAGGACCCAACAGGAGTGTGATGTCATACTGATCTGAAGCAATATTCTGAAGGTTTACAGCATCGCCTTGCTGAACAGTGATGTTCTCTCCGTTCTTCGTATTCGCCTTGAAGATTTCAATATTGCACGCCAGCAGCTCCACGGCATCCACATCATACCCATTCTGTGCGAAATAGTGAGCATATCGACCGGTACCCGCACCGATCTCAAGGATCCGCATGCCGGGTTTCAGATACTTCTCGACATAATGGATCGTAGTCAGAAACTCGACCATACCACGCTTGGAAGTCAAACGTGCGTCTTCATTGTGTGTAGTGTAATAGTTTGTGAGTACTTCCATTCTTTCCATGACTCTACCTCCAAAAAGATATAAAAAAACGGTGCAAATCGAAACCTTCTTCGACTTGTACCGTCATGATCCTAATATCCTATAATCTTATAGCAGACTATACTGAAATTTGGGTGCGACAATACAAGCCCGACGAATACCAATACATAGTATCTACGTCGCGCTGGATAACAGTATTAAGATTAAGAGCAAAAATCTTAACTGTCATTGTCGTAGTTCCTTTCATAAA
>CAZJVB010000027.1:0-34456 GCA_964549435.1 uncultured Ruminococcus sp. | reverse complement strand
GACAGCTTTGCTATTCTATCACATTCCTCCACCTTTGTCAAGAGGGTTTTTTCAACTTTCTTCGAATTTTTCTTTTTTCTCCGCTTCTTTTATCCCCCTGTCCCGTATGATCAGCGTTTTTACAGAACTCGCCCATCTTATCATAATTATGCTTTTCCTGTCAAGTCCTTTTACAAAATCTAAGAAAGGAACCTGACAGGAGAAATAAGCATATTGTTTCATTCAGCCAAACAAACGATAATCACCGCCATTGCATTCCGGAAATTCTCTGCGCAATACCCATCTGCCCGCAGTAAAATCCGGAATGGAAACCGGAGCGCCTCCCATTGCAACCGAATCAGCAGATAATGGAGAGATAGAAAGCATTGTTGCAGTATCGTAAGTATCGATCGGCGGGACCGTACCCTCCCTCACACTATCAACAAAAGCATTATACACCAGCCAATCGATCCCGTCATGACCGCCAATCGGGTTCTTTTTATATTCTTTCCAAATCGGATGCTCGTATTGCTCGGCAAATTTTTCCGCATTACCGGCGACATTACATACCGTATTGAATTCGGAATCACCATCCAAATGGATATAATCTCCGTCTTCGCAGTACATCCCCTTGGTGCCGCGAACGGTAAATCCGCGGGAATACATACGCGGCAGAGTCGTATCCAGCGTCAGCGTAATGGTTTGACCGTTTGCGCATTTGATAACGGTGGTGACAATATCCCCCTGATTAAATGCGGCCTCTGCAAGCAGACTGTCCGGACGCTTCTCTTTCAAATATGAGTGCATACCCCTCGAGCAGGAGGAAACGGAATTCAGCGTCAGCATCCGGTTACCGTGGTTGATATCCAGTACTGTCATAATCGGGCCCAGCTCATGAGTCGGATAATTATCGCAGTTCCGAAGCAAATAATTGCGCTGCCGATAATGCCGGTTGAGATCTCCATCCGCAATTTCTTGGCGAAGGTCATGCATATATCCGCCGGAGCAATGTACAATCTCACCGAATAAGCCCTGACGAACCATATGCAATGCCATCAGTTCACGTCTGCCATAGCAGCAGTTTTCCAGCAGCATACAATGTCTGCCCGTTTCCTCATATGCACGGATCAATCGATAGCAATCCTCAATGGAATAAGCGCCACCCACTTCCATCCCAACCTGCATGCCAGCGTGCATAGCTGAAACAGCGATATCAACATGGCTTTCCCACGCAGACAGGATCAAAACTGCATCCAAATCCATAGCAAGCATCTGGCGATAATAAGTAGTGCCAAGTGGTCGCCTACCTACGATTCCTTCAATACGTGAAACCTGCTGATTTACACGATCCTCATAAGTATCACATACAGCGCAAATCTCAATCTTTCCGCTCTCTGCAAGCGGCAGCAATGGCGTGCCGATAATAAAAGTTCCTCTTGAACCAAGGCCGACCACACCGAGACGTACTGTTTTTTCCATATTCCTGTACCCTTTCCATGTATCAATTGCTTGAAGTATACCGCAGAATGCATGGTTTGTCAACTGCTTTTTACTGATTTGACGGGCAGAAATCTCTTGAATTTTTATCAAACCTCTTTACTTTATCCGGGATTTGTTGTAAACTAACAGTAATTAACCTATAGGGAGGAAAACCAGATGACTTTATTAGTCATGGCAGCCGGCATGGGCAGTCGATACGGAGGCTTGAAACAGATGGATCCGATCGGTCCCAACGGAGAATTCATCTTGGATTATACCATCTTCGACGCAATCCGCGCCGGATTTGACCATGTCGTTTTTGTTATAAAAAAAGAAAACGAGCAGGCGTTTCGAGAAACCGTCGGCAATCGTATCGGAGAAAGCATTGATGTCGATTATGCGTTTCAGGACCTGCAGGATATCCCGACAGGCTTTTCCGTTCCCGCCGGAAGACAAAAGCAATGGGGCACCGGACACGCCGTCTTAGCGGCACGGCACCTCATTAAAGGCGGATTCGCGGCGGTTAATGCAGACGATCTCTACGGACAGGAAACATTTGAGATCATGCAGCATTTTCTGTCATCCGAGAATGACGGAGCCTGCGGCTGCATGGCGGGCTTTATTCTTTGCAACACGCTGACAGAAAATGGAACAGTCGCACGCGGCATCTGCGAGTGTGATGAAAACGGATTTCTTTCCGGCATTCAGGAGCGCACCAAAATCGGCTGGCTGACAGACGGCAGCACCGCTTACTTCGAGGATGGTATCTGGCACCCGGTCAGCAGAGACAGCGTTGTCTCCATGAATGCATGGGCCTTAACCGACGGGTTCTTATGCTCTGCGGAACGGGGATTTACGCAGTTCCTTCAAAAGCTAAAGGACCCGCTGAAAGAGGAGTATTATCTCCCCACCGCCGTCTGGAGATATCACGAAGAAACCGGCAAGCCCCTTCGCGTTATGAAAACAAATGCCCGTTGGTACGGCGTCACTTACCGCGAAGACAAAAAGGCAGTCGAAGAGTATATCAAAAACCAAATACAAGCAGGCATTTATCCGGGGTTAAAAAACGGAAAATAGTCTCTGAAGAATCAAAACAACTGCATATATCATGCAGACCGGAAAGGTACGGGTTATTTTTATCATGAAAATCGGAATTGATCTCGGTGGAACTACTGTCGGAATCGGCGCAGTAGACGAAAAATATCAAATCATTGCTTCCACCGAACAGCGCACCGCAGGATGTCACACGCCGCAGGAGTTAGCAGAAATTGTAGTGACGGGCACACGGAAGCTGATCGAAGATCACAAGCTCCCAAAAGAGAATCTCACCTTTATCGGCATGGGATGTCCGGGAGAAATCGATACAGAAAGAGGAATGGCAATCTACGCAGATAATCTACCGATTGACAATATTCCGTTTGCAAAGCTTCTTTCTGAAGAATTCGGTGCAGCAGCAAAACTGGATAACGACGCGAACTGTGCTGCATGGGGAGAACATATGGCGGGGGTTTCCCGTGGATATAAGAATATCGTCACGGTAACACTGGGCACAGGCATTGGCGGCGGCATTATCGTGGACGGCAAGCTGTTGCACGGAAGAGAAAACCATGCCGGAGAAATCGGGCATATGGTAATCGACCTTCACGGAAAACGATGCGGCTGCGGTCGCATTGGATGCTGGGAGACCGTCGCCTCCACACGCGCCCTGACACAAGAAGTGGAAAGACAAGCGCAATACGCGCCCAACAGCCGTCTCGGAAAGCTGATTGCCGCCAACGGTGGAAAAGCAAACGGGAAAACGCTGTTTATCGCAATGAGCGAGGAAGATAATATGGCCCGCAGTATCTTTAACGATTGGATTCGTTCACTGGAAGTCGGCATGTGGAATCTGATCAATATTTTCCGACCGGACATGATCGTAATTTCCGGCGGCATCAGCAAGGAAGGCGAAACACTCTTACAGCCGCTGCGCGCTGCGGTCGGAAAGTGCTCTACCATGATCCGCGCAGGCAGACTTGGCGGAAATGCCGGACTGATCGGTGCCGCCGCACTGGATGAAATGATCATCTGAGCAACAATCCACCGAAAACATTTCCTATTATATATTGTGTTAAGGGAGAGCACCTTTTCAACAAAGGGGGCTCCCCTGTCATTTCATACTTTTGTTTTTCTGTCTATTGACATCATGATCAAATTATGGTATGATAAGTAAAAAATTATTTTAGCAAGAAAGAAGCGAGCGTTATGATCATCGTTCTGAAAGATCGTTCCCCGCAAAATAAAACGGAAGAACTGATTGCTTGGCTGCGATCCAAACAACTGGAAGTACATCTTTCCGAAGGAAAGTATCAAACCATTCTCGGACTGGTAGGTGACACAAGCCGCCTGGATACCGATCTGTTAGAAGGGTTGGAAATTGTAGAAAAGGTACAGCGTATTTCCGAACCGTTCAAAATGGCAAACCGAAAATTTCATGAAGACGATACCGTAGTCGAAGTCGGCTCTCACCGGATCGGCGGAGGAGAATTTGTACTGATTGCCGGTCCCTGTTCTGTGGAATCCCGCGAGCAAATCATTCACGTCGCGGAAGCGGTAAAAAATGCAGGAGCCTCCATTCTACGTGGAGGTGCGTTTAAGCCGCGCACCTCCCCGTATGATTTTCAAGGATTGCGCGCAGACGGAATCGAGTTGCTTCTGGAGGCAAAAAAGGAAACAGGGCTTCCGATTGTAACGGAAATAATGAACGCCGAGCACCTTCCGCTATTTGAAAAAGTGGACATCATACAGGTCGGCGCTCGAAATATGCAGAACTTTGAATTACTGAAAGAACTGGGAAAGACCGATAAGCCTATTCTTCTTAAGCGTGGATTGGCGAACACGATCAAGGAGCTTCTGATGTCTGCGGAGTATATCATGGCAGGCGGCAATGAAAACGTAATTCTCTGCGAACGGGGTATCCGTACCTTCGAAACATACACACGCAACACGCTGGATCTTTCCGCAGTTGCAGTGCTGAAGGAACTGTCTCATCTGCCGGTGCTCGTCGATCCCAGCCACGCAACCGGCGTAGCGAAATATGTCCAGCCAATGGCGCTCGCGGCAGTTGCCGCCGGAGCCGACGGGTTAATGATTGAGGTGCACAATGATCCTGCCAGGGCGCTTTGTGACGGTCCGCAATCACTGACACCGGAACAGTTTAACGCGTTGGCGAAACGCGTTTACAAAATCCGGGAGGCACTGCGGTCATGAGAATCGGTATTGTGGGTTTAGGAACCATCGGCGGTTCTTTTGCCAAAGCGATCCGTGCCGCCGGAATCGGACATGAGCTATACGGAGCTGATCGCAACGAGGATGCAGTAGCGTTTGCGCGCTTCTCAGATGTGATCGACGGCGTTCTGGATGAAAGCACTGCCGGAAGCTGCGACCTACTGATCTTGGCGTTATATCCAGAATCAACTATAGCATTTCTGCAGACAATTGCACCGCACATCAAAAAAGACGCGATCGTCATGGATTGCTGCGGCATTAAGCGTGCTATCTTTGACCGCTGCGTTTCTTTAGCAAAGAAACATGGATTCCTTTATGTCAGCGGACATCCGATGGCAGGTGCAGTAGCATCCGGCTTTCGTGCTGCTCGGGAGAAAATGTTTCGGGGAGCCAGCATGATTTTGGTACCGGGAGACTGTGATAACTTACAGGCATTGGATACGCTTTGCGGATTGTTCCGCATGATCGGTTTTTCCAAGATCGTAACGTCCACGCCGGAAGAACATGACAGAATGATCGCATTTACCTCTCAGCTTCCGCATATCCTCTCCAACGCATATGTCAAAAGCCCGACAGCACAAAATCACCGCGGTTTTTCCGCCGGCAGCTTCCGCGATATGGCACGTGTTGCACGGCTGAATGTCCCGATGTGGACGGAATTATTTCTGGAGAATGCCGATTATCTGGAGGAAGAGCTTGATACGATGATCCGTAATCTTATACAATATAAAGAAGCGTTGGAGGCAAAAGACGAAAAAACGCTCGCCGATCTTCTTCGAGAAGGTGCGGAGTGCAAAGCGGCAACTGAATTTTACGAAAAAAGCGCAAAAGAATAACCAAGCGACTCACACACGGCAGAAAGGAAATCGGAACGCCATATGACATCCGTCGAAGTAAAAGCATCCAAACAGTATATCGTACAAATCGAAAATGGTCTGCTGGACCGAATCGGATCTCTGTCCACCGGTCTTTTCCCCGGCTCAGTTACGGCTCTGGTGACCGATGAAACAGTCAATTGCCTGCATGCAAACCGCGCAGAGCAAGCACTGAAAAACGCAGGTCTAACCGTGCACCGTTTGGTTTTACCTGCCGGTGAAGAGACAAAATGCCTCACACAGTTGGGAACCGTTCTGGATTTTCTGGCAGAAAAGCAACTCACACGCACAGATGCCGTGTTCGCTCTTGGAGGCGGTGTGATCGGCGACCTTGCCGGTTTCGCAGCAGCAGTTTATTTGCGCGGAATCCGGTATATTCAGTTGCCGACTACCCTGCTGGCTGCGGTGGACTCCTCGGTTGGTGGCAAAACAGCGATCGATCTCTCTGCCGGAAAGAATCTTGCCGGTGCTTTCCACCAGCCGGAAGCAGTTTTCTGTGATCCGGAACTGCTCTCAACGCTGCCGCAGGAAGTCTTTTCCGACGGCTGCGCAGAGGTCATCAAATACGCTGTTCTGGCAGGTGACCCGCTGTATTCGCTGCTGCAGGAGCCGGTGCATGCCGATTGGGAGCGCATCATTGCGGCTTGCGTCTCCATCAAACGGGATTTGGTACAATCGGACGAATTCGATACCGGTGTCCGTATGTTTTTAAATCTCGGTCATACAGTAGGACATGCTATTGAGCAAGCCTCCGGATTTGCCGTCACACACGGATGCGCCGTTGCCATCGGCACAGTTATCGCAGCAAAGATATCCGTTGCGTTAGGACTCTGTGACACATCTTTACCGGGACAAATCGCTGCTTTATTGACGCGATATCATTTACCGACTGCCTCACCCTTTCCTGCCGATATTCTCATCAAAGGCATGCTTTCCGATAAAAAACGCGCAGGAAATACACTGCGGCTGATTCTACCGGAACGGATCGGACACTGCATCATTCGGGAAACAGAGCTTCAGGAATTGCCTTTGCTTCTGCAAAAAGCGCTCCAACAATAGAGAAAGACAGGTACTCTTTCGATGGACATCACCATTCTGCCTACTCCGTTATCCGGAGATTTACGTGCGATCCCCTCCAAATCTTATATGCATCGCGCATTGATCTGTGCAGCGCTTGCTGACCGACCTACCGTCCTGCACTGCCCGGAATCCAATCAGGATATTCAGGCAACAACCAATTGTCTGCGTGCATTGGGAGCAGACATTACAGAAGAAAACGGGATCTACACGGTTTCTCCGCTCCCGCGGGACAGCAAAGCCGTCACAGCGTTGGATTGCGGGGAAAGCGGTTCCACACTGCGCTTTATGCTGCCGCTTGCCGCCGCACTCGGCAGAGATGCAGTTTTTGCCGCGCACGGATTGCTGCCTAAACGTCCGTTATCTCCGCTGTTTGAGCAGTTGCAGGAGCACGGCGTCCGGCTTTCCCAAAAGGGAGTCTTCCCGCTTTCCGTTTCCGGACAGCTACAGCCCGGACAATTCTGTTTGAGCGGCGGGGTGAGTTCACAATTCTTTACCGGTTTGCTGCTGGCATTGCCACTGCTGTCGGAAATCAGCAGTATACAAGTGATCGGCAAGCTGGAATCGGCACCATATATCGCCCTGACGGAAGACGTCCTGCGGCGCTTTGGTGTAACACCGGATATCGAAGCCGATAGCATGAAAGTTTTTCCGCAAGCATTTTATTCTCCGGGAGCACTCGACATAGAAGGCGACTGGTCCAACGCAGCGTTCTGGCTGGTTGCCGGGGCGCTTGGTGACGGGATTCGTCTCAGCGGACTTCAGCCGGATTCCCGTCAAGGGGATCAGCGCATTGTGCAGTTCCTGAGAAAAATGGGCGCACAGATTCGAGAGGAAAGCGGTTTTTATACGATATCCCATTCCCATCTGCACGGAATTTCCATCGATGCCGGAGACATTCCCGATCTAGTTCCGATTCTTTCGGTTGCTGCAGCGGCTGCAGAGGGCGAAACTGTCATTACCGGCGCGGCACGGCTGCGGCTTAAAGAAAGCGACCGCATCCGAAGCGTCTGCGACATGTTGACTGCACTTGGCGCAGATTGCCGGGAAACCGCCGACGGACTTTGTATTCGAGGCGGAGACCTGCATGGCGGTACCGTCGATTCCTGCAATGACCATCGCATTGCCATGAGTGCAGCAATTGCTTCCATCGCGTGTGACGGAGAAGTCACCATCCACGGAGCGGAAGCGGTCAATAAATCCTATCCCGCTTTCTTCCGAGATTTCCGGAGCGCAGGCGGAAAAACCCTTTCAAACACCACGCAGGGACATTGACGAAAGGCAGGCATCCAACGTATGTTTCAATTTGGCAATCATTTACACCTACAAATTTTCGGACAATCTCATTCCGCCTGCATGGGCGCAGTATTAGACGGCTTTCCCGCCGGCATTAAGATCGACGAGGAGGATTTATCAGCTTTTATGGAACGGCGCGCCCCCGGCAGAAACGCCTTCTCCACGCAAAGGAAGGAGGCAGATCATGTAGAGTTCTGCTCCGGTGTGGTCGGTGGGGTGACTACCGGAGCGCCAATCTGCGCCATAATCCGCAATGAAGATACTCGTTCCGGCGACTACGAGCAGCTTCGAAATATTCCCCGCCCTTCCCATGCGGACTTCCCCGCATTCGTTAAATATGGAGCGGATCGAGATTACCGCGGCGGCGGGGAGTTTTCCGGAAGACTGACGGCGCCGCTTTGTGCGGCAGGATTCCTTTGCATACAAGTTTTGCAGCAGAAAGGAATTCAAATCGGAGCACATATCGCATCAATCGGTTCGGTACCGGATGATCGCTTTGATCCGGTAGAGCTCTCGGAAGCAAGGCTGCATGAGGCAGCAGCAAAAGCATTTCCGGTTCTGAATGACAAGCAGGGCGCGCAGATGCAGACGGTTATTTCGTCCGCTCGTGAAGATGCCGATTCGATCGGTGGCAGTATCGAGTGTGCCATCATAGGAATTCCCGCCGGATGCGGTGAACCGTCTTTCGGAAGCATAGAAGGAAGGCTGTCGCTGGCAATGTTCGCCATTCCTGCTATCAAGGGTGTCGAATTCGGAAGCGGATTTGCAGGCTGCGAAAAACGCGGTTCAAAAAACAATGATCCATACCGAACTGACGGAGAACGGGTTTTCACACTCACCAACCATGCCGGTGGCATTTTAGGCGGCATTTCTACCGGAATGCCGATTCTGTTCCGTGTCGCCGTTAAACCGACCGCTTCCATCGGCAAGGAGCAGGACAGCGTTTCCCTTTCAGAAATGCGGAATGTGCGCCTGAAAATCGTTGGAAGGCATGATCCTTGCATCGTACAACGCGCGGTGCCCGTAGTAGAGGCCGCTGCTGCTTTGGCAATACTGGACATGCTGTTATAAGAAAGGCAGAACAAAATGGACATCAAAGATTATAGAAACAGGCTGGATGAATTGGACAAGCAATTGGTCAATTTGTTTTGCCAGCGTATGGAGCTTTGCGGCAAGGTCGCGGAATGGAAGCGGGAAAACGGGAAACCGATTTACGACCGCAGCCGGGAGCGCGAAAAGCTGCACCAAATCAGTGAGCTTGCGGATGACCGCTTCACTCCCTATGCGCGCTGTCTTTACCGATCGCTATTCGGATACAGCCGTGCTTACCAGCATAAATTGTTGGACGCCCCTTCTGATCTGGTAAAAAGGATACAGCAAGCGCGCACAGAAACCTCCGAACTGTTTCCGGAGCAGGCAAAGATTGCATGCCAAGGCGTCGAGGGTTCCTACTCCTCGCTTGCCTGTGATAAGCTGTTCTCAGAGCCGGACATTCACTTTTTTCCCTCCTTCGAGGACGTTTTTAAAGCAGTAGACAACGGTGTCTGCCGCTACGGCATCCTGCCGATCGAAAACAGCACTGCCGGTTCGGTCAAAGCCAATTATAATCTTTTAGTACACCACCACTGCTACATTGTCCGCAGCACAAGATTATTAGTCAGCCATTGCCTGCTTGCCAAGCCGGGAACAAGGCTCCCTGATATTAAGGTGATTTATTCCCACGAACAGGCGATCAGTCAGTGCGCGAAGTTCCTTTCCGGTCTGCAGGGCGTCGAAGTGCGCACCTGTGCCAACACAGCGCTTGCCGCAAAAATGGTTTCTCAATCTGAGGATCCCGGAATAGCGGCAATTTCCTCCCGCGCCTGTGCAGAGCTTTACGGACTTTCCCTGCTTGCGGAAACGGTTCAGGACACCGGTGCAAACCGCACACGCTTCATCTGTATTTCCAAGAAACCGGAAATCTATCCGGGAGCTAACCGTACAACACTGCTGATGACCTTAAAGCATCGTCCCGGCTCATTATTTTCCATTTTAGAGCGTTGCAATGAGTTGGGCGTCAACTTGGTCAAACTGGAAAGCTCACCTATACCGGAGAGAGATTTTGAAGTCTTGTTTTATTTTGATCTGGATATCGCTGCCGCTTCCCCTACGTTGCTCCAATTGATTCCGGCACTTGAGGCGGAAGCGGAAGAAGTCAAGTATCTCGGAAGCTACATGGAGGTTGTCTGAATGCTGCCGTACGGTTTGCTGGGAGAAAAGTTAGGGCATAGTTTTTCTCCGCAGATTCATGCACGATTTGGAAAGTACGAATACCGCTTATTTGAAAAGCCCAAGGAATCATTGGACACCTTTCTCCGCCGCAGCGACTTTGCAGGACTGAACGTAACCATCCCATACAAAAAGACAGTACTCCCCTATTGCACCTCTCTGTCCGCGCTTGCAGAACGCATCGGAAGTGTCAACACTATCAAGGTCTGTGCCGACGGCTTGCATGGCTACAACACAGATTATTTCGGTTTTTGCCGAATGTTGACAGAGGCAGGAATTTCCATTTCCGGGGAGCGTTGTGTCATATTGGGTGCCGGAGGTTCTTCTTCCATGGTACGTATCGCGCTACAAGATTTGGGTGCGCGCGAAATCACGGTCGTTTCGCACAGCGAAAATACACCGGAACGCATCGCATCCCTTGCAGATTATGAGATCGTCATCAACACTACGCCTGTCGGAATGTATCCGAATAACGGAAAAGCGCCTGTTGATCTCCGACAATTCAAAGATCTTCACGGCGTTGCGGATCTGATTTTTAACCCACTGAAAACCGCATTGCTTTTGCAAGCAGAAGAATTAAAAGTTCCCTGCACGGGAGGGCTTGTCATGCTGGTTGCGCAGGCAAAGCAGGCCTCCGAAATTTTTCAGGATATCAAAATAGATGACCGGCAGATCGGCTCTGTCACAAAAGAGATCCGACAGCAGTGTGAAAATATTCTATTGATCGGCATGCCCGGCAGCGGAAAATCAGAAATAGGAGAAAAACTGGCAAAAAAAATAGGAAAGACTTTTCTCGACACCGATCAAATCATCGAAGAACGTGCCGGAAAATCCATTCCTCAGATCTTCGATGAGGACGGGGAAAACACATTCCGGCATCTTGAAACCCAGGTTCTCGCAGAAGCGACCGCGCGCAGCGGTTATGTGATTGCAACCGGGGGCGGCATCATCAAGCGTCAAGAAAATCTACCGCTACTACGTCAAAACGGACGAGTCATCTTCATAGAACGCCCGACCCAATTATTAGCCAGAAAGAACCGACCGCTTTCCTCTTCGAATGAAGCTGTAGAACAGCTTTACAAGGAGCGGCTTCCGCTATATATTTCAGCGGCAAATCTGCGGTTCTGCAATAACAGAACCATCGCTCAAGCAGTCAACGGCATCGCAAAACTGCTCAAAGAAGACGATTGATTCGTTTTATTGCATTCTCCTCCCATTTCAACGGTCCAATTCTTCATGAATCAAAATCACTCTAAATTTTCCTGTCATAAGCTTTCTCATTCACGGAAGATACATATATTTGCTGTATTAGCCTTTGATCGTTTCTCCGTATTCGTTTTTCCCTGACTCCAGGACTTTATTATGTTGTTAAAACACTTCGAATAGTCCCAATCATTCTATTGTTATGGAACCATCTAAACACTAGTCTGCTGACAATTTACCAATCCAAATACATCAAGGAACCAACAGCTCACCAAATACCCTCGTCTGACGATTCTTTTTTACACAAAAATTCCTTGTTCATCGTCCTCTTTCGCCTTCCTTACCTCCCTTTTAAAAATCTAAAAGAAGCACCTCGTATTGAGGTGCTTCTTTTGTTTTCTGTTCCTTACAGATCAGACAAATTCAGTTACCAAATGGGAAACCGTATCCCAGTCGGGAACATTTCTATAGAAGTCGTACTTATCAAGAACATAGAGTTTCACCATCATGTAGTCCTTCGCATCGACCTTCAGGCTAACGTTAACGTCTGCTGCTGCCAGCGGCGCCCCAGTCAATTCATACGTATCAAGAACGTAGCGCTTAATCATCATATAGTCCTTAGGATTGACTACGCCATCGCCATTGACATCACCGATCACGGCAATCGTAAATTCTGTTCCACAATAACCGCAGGTAAAGGTACCATTGGTGCCAACATAATCACTATCAGAAAGCTTATTGCCGTTTTTGTCGTACACCGTAACATCTTCGTAGAAATTCGTTTTGAACGCGGCAACCGTCATCTTTTCAATCTTGACAACCAAAATATTGCTGATAAAAGCAACGTCCTGCTCTTTACCGGTCAGCGGCGGATAATAAACGTCCGTCGTTTCCTCGGATTTTACCTCTCCGCAGACAGAGCATACGACTCTCTTGATGCTCGGGTGATGGCAATCAGTACCCTCAATTTCTTCTGTTACATAGGTATGCGCACCGGTCGCAGGAATTTCTACGGTCTTTATATCCGTATACGTCTTTCCTCCGAAAGTCACCGTTGCAGTATAAATGATTTCTCCGGCAGCGCCACAAGTAGCATCCGTCTTTTGAATTTCCAGCTCTGCGCTAACCGTCTGAACGACATCATCACAGATGACACAAGAAAATGATACCGTAACACTGCTATAATCGTCCGACCAATTCCACACCGGGTCTCCATAGGTATGCTCGCCGGTTGCAGGAATTTCTACAGTCTGAACATCAGTATAAGTTGTTCCTCCGAAAGTCACCGTCGCAGTATAAACAATCTCTCCGGAAACGCCGCAGGTAGCATTCGTTGTGTCCGTCTCTACCACTGCGGTTACCGTCTGCACATCTCCACATACGATGCACGTAAACGTTGCCGTAGCGCTGCCATGATTTTCGGACCACGTCCACACCGGATCTCCATAAGTATGCTCGCCGGTTGCAGGAATTTCTACGGTCTGAACATCGGTATAAGTTGTTTCTCCGAAAGTCACCGTCGCAGTATAAACAATCTCTCCGGAAACGCCGCAGGTAGCATTCGTCGTGTCCGTCTCTACCACTGCGGTTACCGTCTGTACATCTCCACATACGATGCATGTAAACGTCGCCGTAGCGCTGTCATGATTTTCGGACCACGTCCATACTGGATCTCCATAAGTATGTTCGCCAGTTGCAGGAATTTCTTCCGTATAGGAATCGTCACAGTACTTACAGGTAAAGGTCTTCTCACCGGGAGTGCTGCAAGTCGGTTCCACTGTAACCACACCGTCATCATAATCATGGATAGGCGTCAATGTAACAACAAGATCGGACAGAACATTATCGTAATCAACGTCCGCTTCATAATACATGCCAAGCAATGCTCCGCCATGATAGGTCGGATCCGTCGCTGCGTCTCCCGCTACAACCGTCTGTACTTCAAGCTCATTGCCATCTTCGTCCAAGAAAGTCACTTCATACGTATCAAAGAGAATCAGCGTAATATTCGCATTGACAGCAAACACGCTATCAGCAATGGCATCATAGCTGCTTCTGAAAGAATCAATCAGCTCCTCAACAGAGGAAAGACCGAATTTGCCGAGCAGTCTGTCGGCTTCCTCCACATCGATCGTATTCCGGAGACTCGAAATCAGCTTTTCAAGATAACGGGAGGCCGTAATGCCCTCGCTCTCATCAGCCAATGCAAGGAAATAGGTGCCGTCATTCTGATAATACTGGCTGATCAAGCTCGTAAGAAGTGCCTCAATTCCGTATGCCTCATATTTCTCATCCAGAAGCTTTTGGAGAGACGCATGAGCGTCAACCAGGGAAAGCAAATCTTCATATACCGAAACGAACGAGTCGTACTGATCACCCAGACCTAATGATTCTGCCAGCAGCTTTGTCGCTTCCTCCGTAAACTGGTCAAGCAGTTCCTGCACAGACATTTTATTCAGTTCAGTACGGATATACTCATAGCTTTCAGAAACGAGCGAGGGAAGAATTGCATCCAAAAGTGTAGACAGATGGTCGGTCAGATCAACCGAGATCTCCGCTGTCAAGGATTCTGCTTCCGCACTCACTTCCATCGTAACAATCCCTGCCAGCTTGGCAGCAGCGGATTTCAGAGCCGCAAGCATATCGTCGCTGCAACCGAGGGAAACAGAAACCGGAATGTTCAACAGAACGTCGCCGTACACCAGCTGCAAATCATATGTTTGCAGCGTATTGCCGCTCATACTGGCAACAGTTTCAAAGGTGACGGGATTTGCCGCATATACAGCAGCCAGTGCAGAACGCAGGGAAACCGCAGTTTCCTTTTGATAGACCGTCACACCATTCAAGGTAGCCGAATCAAATACCAAATACACGGGAAGCAGCGCTTCCAGCACATCTGCCACACTGCCGGAAATATCGGACTGCAACACCAAGTTGATTCCGTTCAGAATCCCATCGTCTGTATAGGAACGTTCAATCGTACAGGACGCAGAAAGGGCATCCAAAACACCATCCACAACGTCGCTTGCAGATTGTTTCAGACCGGTGTCATATGCCTTGACACGGAAAACTGCGGTACGAGTGACCGTCAAATCACCGTTGCACATTGAAACGAGTTTATCGTAATCAAAGCCATAAGCAGCGGTAGAAGACGACACGGTCTTCAACAAGCTACTATAATTATAGGTGCCGGTTAGCGAGAATGCATACACGCCTGCTTCTTCATAAGCATCGGCAAGCGTCTTGTTCTGAACCTCCTCGTATCGTTCGGTCTTTACAAAACGATTCACCAAACGCTGCAGCAAATTTGCAACGTCTGCATAAGCTTCCCCGTCATAAGCAAGGATGCGGTCGCAGATCCAGCTGACCGTACGATCATCCAAAAATGCGCGAATACCGTCCTCTGTAGCAAGGTCATAGTATGCTTCATACCCACTCTTTTTGGCAAGCGCCGCAAAGAAGCCGGTCGCATCCACGTCAACGGTATAAGTACCGTCCGTATTCTCTTCTACATGGAGACGGCTGTAAACCTTCTTGAGAGAGGTTTTCACGGTATCAAGCTCGGAATCCGTCGCATCCAACAGAACGGTCACATCCAAGCTTACCGTTTCGGAGCCGTTATACTGAAGCGTAATCGGAAAAGCAAACAAACGGTTATCCGCTCTATAAGCAAGCTGATAAAGCCCATCGGGCGTTTGCAGAGCAAGCAGATCAGAAATCAAATCGTTTGCTGCCGCCATGAGGAACTGCTCGCCGTCATACAGACAGCGATCTCCGATCGTAATACTGTCGAACAGCGGGAAAGCACCCGCGACGGCAAGCGCCGCATCGGAAACAATTTGCCGGACATGGTCAAATAAACCAGTCACTTCGCTGTAATCCACAGTCAGCGTCAATTCGTAAACGCCATCAGAGTTCTGCTCCAAAGCCGCCGTATAGGCAGGATCGGAATTATCCAGATCTTCAGCAGCCTTCTTCAGCGCTTCATCGACGTTGCAGAACATATACAGCTCATATTCCGTGCTTCCGTCAACAAAAACATAGGTTCCCTTAATTGCCGCATACGCCGGCGAAACCTGCAGAGCAGAAGAATCCACACCGGTGTTGAACACGATGCGCACATCGGCATCAACGGCGACATCAAGCCCGGCAGCATCCAAAATCAGGATCATTTCGTTCTTGCCGCAATTTTGGATCGCCAAAGAAAGACTTGAATAGTACTCCCGCGTCTTCTCATTAAACACGGCGACATAAAGATTCTCATGGACAGCTTCTGACTCTTCCAAAGCTTTATCCACAATCTCCTGAATATCGCTTTCATTCATCTCTTCGACGATCGCTTTCAAATCATCAATCTGCGAATCGCTCAGTCCAAAAAGCGCGCCAAGACTGTCCCAGTTCACGGTATTCAGGTCGATTTTCAACGCCGATACCAGTGAAGCCGGAACTGTGACAAGCAGCAACGCAATGCAGAGAGCCGTGCAGATAAGTTTCTTGCATGTTGCTTTCATAAGTATCCTCTTTTCTTAAATTTTTTTTTGCACAGATGCGCGAAGTCAGCCTCAGGACAGTTCTTTCTTCTAAAGAAAAAACATCCCTCCCTTATTATTTATACTTTAAGATTATACTTTAAGACAATTTCATTATACCACACGGAAATTCAAAAAATCAATCCATTTTAATGATCTTTTTCGATTTTTTCGTGAGAAAAAAACATTCTCTGCAAGTCATTTTTTGACAGATCCGTATACATCCTCCTCATCTCACCGCAAACGAACAAGGAAAGGCAGGAACGCCACGTATACAGCATGCCGTTCCTGCCTCCCGATGCCTTACACCCACCACATACCGGTGGGTTTCGGATCTCGGATGATGGCTTCCTTCAAAAAAGAAGCCGCTTTTTCCAATCCCTCGCGGTTAGTCATGATACTGTCTTCATGCTCAATAGAGAGAACGTCGTCATATCCCACCAATCGAAGATTGCTGATAAAGTCACGCCAATACTGCATGTCATTTCCGTAACCGACGGAGCGGAAAACCCAAGCGCGATGCAGTTCGTCTGCATAAGGCTTCGTGTCCAATACCCCATTGACAGCCACATTGAGCGCATCCACCTTTGTATCCTTGGCATGCACATGATAGATCGCACCGGCAAGCGAACGAATCGCCGCAACGGGATCGATTCCCTGCCAAATCAAATGGGAAGGATCCAAATTGGCGCCGATTAAATTACCGACTTCACTGCGAAGATGCAGCAACGTTTCGGGGTTATAAACACAGAATCCCGGATGCATTTCCAATGCGATCTTTTCGATCCCGTGTGCCTCCGCAAACTGCACCTCTTCCTTCCAATACGGTACCAGCACCTTTTCCCACTGCCATTTCAGCACATCGTAAAATTCATTAGGCCATGGGCAGGTGACCCAGTTAGGATAGCGGGAAGACTCACTGTCGCCCGGACAGCCGGAGAAACCGATGATCTTCCGGATACCCAGCTTTTCCGCCAGCAGAATCGCGTTATGAAAATCCTCCCGATAGGCATCGCGGGTTGCACGATCCGGATGGACGGGATTCCCGTGACAGCCGAAGCAGTTGATCGGCATCCCATATTTCTCAATGGTATCACGGAAAGCAGCAAGTTTATTTTCATCCTGCAGAAGCACGGCGGGATCGCAATGTGCTTTCCCCGGAAATCCGCCTGCGCCGATTTCCAGCTCCTCGATCCCGATGGAACGCAGATACTCCAGCGCCTTATCCAGCGGCTGGTCACCAAACAGAACAGTAATGACTCCCAATTTCATGACAAATACTCCGATCAGTCAAAGTAGTAGGGTTTTCCGGTCTTAGCGGAAACGTAAATTCCTTCAAGAATCCGGCTGACAACCAAAGCCTGCTCCGGCAGGACAAACGGCTCGTTGTCATGAATAACAGCATTCAACCAGCAGCGAGCCTCGCGATCCTGCGGACTTCCTGCGCTTGCACCCTCATAAAACGCAACGCCGCCGGCAGAAAGATCAGGCTTCAGAACATACTGTCTGCCATTGCGGATTCCATTGATCCGAACGCCGTCCAGCATATCTGCGCCGCCATCCGTACCGCAGAGTGTAGTGATCGCCTCACGCGGATCGAGCATATTCAGCGCCCAACTGGACTCCAGCACAATCGTTGCACCGTTTTCCATGACAATAAATCCGAAAGCGCTGTCCTCCACAGTCAGGTCACCGGGACCCCAATCTCCCCATGCGTTACCGGTTGGAAACTTCTCGCCCAGCTTATGATAAACGGTGCCGACACAATACTTAGGCCGGTAATTGTTCATGCACCAAAGCGTCAGATCCAGCGCATGCGTACCGATGTCAATCAACGGACCGCCGCCCTGCTCATATTCATTCATGAACACACCCCACGTAGGAACGGCTCTGCGGCGGATCGCGGTCGCTTTTGCATAATAGATCTCCCCCAGCATACCGTCCTCGCATTCCTTTTTAATATAAAGGGAATCCGCGCGCTGACGGTTCTGATAGCCAATGGTGAGCTTTCTACCGGTCCGCTTGGCAGCGTCCAGCATTTTCTGCGCTTCCTCTGCATTGATTGCCATGGGCTTTTCGCACATGACATGTTTCCCTGCTTCCAGAGCATCTACGGTAATGAAGCTGTGGGAACGGTTTGGGGTGCAGACGTGTACAACATCGATGGTTGGATCCGCCAGCAATTCCTTATAATCCACGCAGACCTTAGCATCAGGCGTTCCATAGGCTTTTGCCGCTGCTTCCGCCTTTGGCAGCTCCAAATCACAGAAATAGACCATTTCCGCAAGATCAGAGCAGGTTTTGAGTGCCGGAAGATGCTTGCCGTTAGCAATCCCTCCGCAGCCGATGATTCCGATTCTAAGCTTCTTATCCATACTTGTTTCCTCCCGCAATTTTAATCGCGATAATATTTATAGTAAGCAAGGATCGTTCTTTCCTTGCCCACAATCTGATCGAAGCCGGTCAGCGTTGCACCCTCTAACGAAAGAAACTCCCATGCATGCAGCTCCTCGGATCGAACCCGGAATAAGGTTTTCTCTCCGCTAATCACGCTGAAATTTCCTTCAAAATTACTCAGTACGCCTCCCTTGGCGATGACCCGCTCTACACCGTCCTCCCCGCGTTCCAGAATATATCGCAGCGTGCGCCCATCCAGCTTCTCCGCCATCCAAAGACGAAATTCCGGACTGTCAGTATGGCGCGGCGGTTTTTCCTTCCGTTTTTTTCCGAACATCTACTCACCGTGCCTTTCTTTCTTTGCAAAAAGATCCGCTTCCGTTTCCTTGGCGAGATAGATCGGGCGGCGTTTGGATTCCAGATAGGTCTTTGACAGGTATCCGCCCAAAATACCGATGGAAAACTCCAGCATACCGCCGACCAGCAGAATGACGCACATCATCGACGCCCAACCGAATGCCGAAGAGACACCCAGCAATGCGCGGATGACGATCACCAAAATTCCGCTGAAAGCCGCTCCGCAAAAGACAATCCCCATCACAGAGGCAAAGGCAAGCGGTGCGGTCGAAAAGGCGATGATACACTCCAGAGAATATTTGAACAGCTTCCAAAACGAGAATTTGGATTTTCCTGCGGAACGCTCCACATTTTCATAAGAAATCCATTCCGTCTGAAAACCCACCCATTCAAAAATCCCCTTGGAAAACCGGTTGTATTCACAGAGGGAAAGAACCGCATCCGCCATCCGGCGGGACATCAGACGGTAATCCCGCGCGGCAGGCACCAGACGCACATCGGAAATCCGATTGATCATTTTGTAAAACAGGTTGGCAAACAGGCTGCGGATCGGCGGCTCCCCTTTCCGCGAACTGCGACGCGTGCCAATGCTGTCGCACCCCTTCTCTTTCAGCAGCGACATCATACGCGGCAGCAAGGAAGGCGGATCCTGCAGATCTGCATCCATATACACAACATAATCCCCGCGAGCGGCCTGAAGCGCGGCAAACATCGCCGCTTCCTTACCGAAATTGCGGGTGAAAGAAAGATAGCGAAAACGTGCGTCCTCCGCCGCCATGGTTCGCATGACCGGAAGCGTCTGATCCTTCGAGCCGTCGTCCACCAGAATCACCTCAAACGCGTAATCCTGCAGTTCCTCCATCACGCGGCAGATCTCCGCACGGAACAGCGGCAGGGCTTCCTCTTCATTATAGCAAGGAACCATAACACTGATGCATTCCTTTTTCACATTCTGTTGCTCCCGCTCCATACTAACGTCTCCCCCCGACAGCTTTTTGCTTGTTCAATACTACCATATCCGCTTTTTTTTGTCAACGGGTTTTAAGACTTTTTTCTGAAAAGAACGCCGAAAGTGATTGACAAAAAGTCAGTGCTGTGTTAGAATAATGAAGAATCAACAGAAAAGGCATTCCGAAAGACAGAAAGGCGCAAAAAAATGGCGAAGTTTAATGACTTGATGACAGAAAGCCGGAATCTTTCCTCCGAAAAAATTGATCAAATGAATGCGCTTGAAATCGCGCGGTGTATCAACGGGGAGGATAAAACCGTCGCTTTCGCAGTAGAGCGCTGTTTGGATAAAGTCGCAGAGGGGATCGACATCCTGACCTCCGTTCTGCAGGACGGAGGTCGTATCTTTTATTGCGGCGCCGGCACATCCGGTCGGCTCGGCGTGGTTGATGCCTCGGAAATTCCTCCGACGTACGGACTGCATGACCGGGTCATTGGATTGATGGCAGGCGGATACAGCGCTATCGTCCATCCCTCCGAGGATGCGGAGGACGATCCGCAGAGTCTGGTCGACATCCTGCGCAACGAATATCATTACGGCGAAAAGGATGTACTGATCGCCGTCTCAGCCAGCGGCTCTGCCAACTGCGTCAAAGGTGCGCTTCAATATGCACGGACATGCGGAACAAAAACCCTTTGCATCTCCTGCAATCGCAACAGCGATCTGATCCCCCTCGCCGACGTGGCAATCATTGCCGAAGTCGGTCCCGAAGTGATCAATGGCTCTACACGTATGAAAGCCGGAACTGCGCAGAAAATGATTCTAAACATGCTTTCCACCGGCGCTATGGTAAGGTACGGACGTGTCCGCGGAAATTATATGGCATACATGATTCCTTCCAACCGCAAGCTGGTCGCAAGAGCAATCCGGATGATCTGTCAAAAGACCGGTTGCACGTCTGAACGCGCTGAGGATGCGCTGGAAAAAGCAAACAACGTCATCGCAGATGCTATGGACATGATTGAAGCGGAAAACAAAAACGAATAATAAACCAAATAATACTAAAAAAGGAGTATCTTATGAAAGCAAAACGTACCCTTTCCGCATTGCTTACGCTATTGTTGCTGGTTTCGGTGCTTGCCTGTCTGCCGCTGACCGGTTCCGCGGAAGCAGAGCCTCTCACCATTACCTACACCAATCCGGCAATCACTGCCGATGCGGGCGAAACCATTTCCCTTTCTCAGATCAGCGTTCAGCTTGACAAAGACACCACGACTGCCGCGTCCTCCATCACATGGAGCTACGAAGGCAAGGTCATCACCGAGTTTACCCCGAAATCCAAAGGCGTTTACACGCTGAAGGCAACGACTGGTTCTCAGAGCAAGGATATCTACGTTGTTGCCAAGGAAGCGAGCGAAACGGAATATGTCCTTTATGAAAATGAATTTTCCGGCACACTCGATGACCTGAAAGCGGACGGCTGGAATTTCCTTACCACCGTTGCCAGCGTCTCCGACGGCGCACTGCATTTGGGTAATAAGGACGGGGACTATTATCGCGTAATCCTCCCTGCTTGGCTGAGTGATTTCGGTGATTACAGTATCACCATCGAGTCCAACCAGACAAATGTTACGGATACCTCCAGATGGAGCTCTATTGTTTATCGGTGCGAAAACGATAACAGCAACTATTATCCGTACTATCATATGTGTGTCCGTGCAAACACCACAACAAATACGGTGGAATTTGCAGAGCGCACCTCCGGCAACGTATGGAATGTGATCTACACTACCTCGGAGACCATTAACATGACCGAGGCGGGCACCTATCATGAGCTTACGGTTCGCGCATTTGAAAATGTTGTGGAATATCTGGTCGACGGGGAATCCGTCCTGTTCGTATCCGACGCCACCGGTCATACCAAAGGGTATATCGGTCTGACCTCGAATTTCGGCACCATGAACGTCGATTCCATCCGCATCACCGTACAGACATCCGCGCCTACCAAGCCCGCAGTCGCGTCCAAGCTGATTAATACGGCGGATAACCGCACGGAAAGCAACATCACGAATTACGTCTCCAATCAGGCATATGCAACCGTCGATACGTTTGATGCGCTGATCGCTGACGAGGCTCATCCCGTTGCGATCCTGTTGGATGTTACCGGAAAGACACTGACTGCTGCTGAGTACGAAAAGTATCTCTCTGCCTGCAAAGAAAACGGTATCATTCCGGAATTCAAAATGGACAGCACCGCGCAGGTGGACCTGCTCGTTGATGTGATTGCCGCTACGGGAACGCCGGAAGCGCTGGTCGCATCTGAAGACGAAGCGATCGTCAAATACGCCAGAAACAAAAAGAGAACCGTTCTCCGCGCCGCACTGGACCTCACCGGTCTGGAGCTGAAGCGTCTCTCGGTAAGCGATATCTATGATATTTATGACAAAGCGGTAGGCGCTTACGCGCAGGCGGTCATTCTTCCCTACCATCTTGCGACTAAGGAAAATGTCGCCGCCCTGCAGGAATATGAGCTTGCTGTATGGGCATTCGGTACCGGAGTGGATACGGACACAGAGGCAGCATGGCTGGTCGCATCCGGCGCCAATGCTGTTGTTTCCGACAACTGGAAACAGATCGCAGAGGTGCAGACCGAAATCTTCACCGCTGAAAATTCTCTCACCAGAACGCCGGTATGGACCGGTCACAGAGGGTATCCTACCAAGTATCCGGAGAACTCCATGTCCTCCTATATCGGCGCGTATAATACGGGTGCGGACTGCGTCGAGACCGATATTCATCTGACTGCCGACAACGTGCTGGTTATCTGTCACGATGATACAATCGACCGCACCACCAACGGTTCCGGTACAATCGCCAACATGACCTTGGAGCAGATCCGTTCCTACAATTTGCTTCTGAACGGCAGAGTCACGGATGAGGTCATCCCGACCTTTGAGGAAATGCTGCAGTATTTCCAGGGGAAAGATATCAAAATCCTCTGCGAACTGAAATCCTCTCAGACCAAGCTTTCTCAGGAAGCGGTCAACATGGTCAAGAAATATGGCATGGAGGATCAGGTGGTCTTTATCAGCTTCTATCCCAACCAGCTGACACGTGCCAAAGCCTATATGAATGTTACCACCGGTTATCTGCTTAGCGCAATTTCATATGTGGATGCTTCCGACACCGTCGGCACGCTGAATGCTTACTATACGCAGCAGACCAACTGCCTGACCTATAACTCCACCATTGCAATCAATTACAGCAATCTGACCGCAGAATTCCTGCGTGATGCAAACGACCGCGGTATGACGCTCTGGACTTGGACATATTCCAACGCGGCGGCCACCTCCGTCTGCAACATGTTCCTCGCAGGCATGAACGGTATGACCACCAACGATACCCCCTATCTCCAGAATACGGTGAAAACCATCAGCTCGCCTACCAAGCTCTATGTGGAGAGTAACGGACAGGTGAAGTTCTCCGTACAGTCCGAAACCTATTTGGGAACTTTGACGGACATCACAGGCAACGCAGTCATTACCGAGCTGGACAATGACGGCGTGATCACGATCGGAGAAAACGGCGCCATCACTGCGAAAAAAGACGGCACGGCTACCTTCATCGCTTCTTATGAGACGAAGTTGCCCAATGGCACCAAGTATACGCTCTATACCCAACCGGTTACAGTCATTGTCGGTGAAATTCCCGAACTCACACTGAATGACAATAGCAAATACACGCTGGAAAACAACATCCTGACGGGTGTCACAGAGCAGACGACGGTGGAAGAGCTGCTCTCCAGCTTTGCAAACGCCGGCGCTATCACCGTTTATAATGCTTCCGGCAAGCAAATCACGGACACCAGTGTTCTGGTCGGCAATGGCTTCGTCCTTTCCTACAGCGACATTGACACGCTCGTTGTGCTCATCGGCGATATTGACGGAAACGGTAAAGTTGAAGCAAAGGACTATATGATGCTCAAACGCCACGTCCTCGGCACCTATGAACTCAACGACATCCAGAAACTCGCCGCAGACATTGACGGCAGCGGAGAAGCCGCCGCCAAGGATTACATGATGCTCAAGCGCCATGTTCTCGGCACCTTCGACATTTATCAGTAAAGATTTGTTACGCGGGGGCGTCCTGAAAAACGCCCCTGCACTATCCTCTGAAAGGAATTTCCCATCATGAAAAAGACCATTTCACTGATGCTGGTTCTGCTGATGCTTGCGGTTTCCTGTCTTCCGGTCTCCGCCGGTACTCAGGAGCAGACGGTCATTTCTGCGGCTACGAAGAACGCCGTAATCCACTACACGGGCGAGGATACCGATTCATTCCGCGTCGCAGTTAATCTGTCTCTCGGCAAAAATGAATCCGGTATTGCCGCTTATACAGTAACAGTCAGCTGGAATCCGGAGGTTCTGGAGTTGGTGACAAACTATGATCCGCAAAAGCAGCAAACCAAAGTTACCGGCTGCTATTTTACGGATGCGTTTTCCGAAGGATGGGAGATGATTCCGGACGGCAGTACCGTTGTGAATTTCAAAAATATCACCGACGGACAGATCACGGTTTCCTCTGCCGGCGCCACCAACCGTTCCAAATCGGACGGCACGCTGTTTCTTTTGGAATTCCGTCCGAAAAACATCAATGCAGATACGGAGATCATAGTATCTCTCGGCTCGAAGAACATTTCTGCGACAGCAGCACTTTCCTCTGCTTCCGGCAGAATTACCAATGTAACACCGGAAACGTCACTCTCTCTTCAGGTCCGTGGAGACTATGCAGTTCTGCTCGGCGACCTTGACGGAAACGGAAAGGTCGAAGCCAAGGATTACATGATGCTCAAGCGCCATGTCCTCGGCACCTATCAGTTGACTGACACGCAAAAAGTGGCTGCTGATGTCAATCTAGACGGAAAAACGGATGCAAAGGACTATATGATGGTCAAACGCCATGTCCTCGGCACCTATACCATTCCATCCTGACAGTTTCGATCGGCGCCCCCGCTCTGCGAGGGCGCTTTTTTCTATGGACCCTTGCATTTCTTACGAAAACGCGATATAATATCATGACAGGTTTTTGTAAAAGGTGGTACGATATGATGATAAGACGATACATCCCTCTCCTGCTCGCTTTGCTGCTTATGGCTCCCCCTCTTTCTGTCATCGCAGACAACGAGACCGAATTAACGCTCTCGATTCCCGGTGGCGGGATCCGATTCACCGAAGATCCTGCAGCGGACGCATTTGCATTGGCGGTCGGTTATTCTCTTTCCGAAACGTGTGAAGGGCTTGCTGGCTATGTAGTGACTGTTCAATGGGATCCCGCCGTACTTTCGCTCCGAACGGACTACCGGGAAGATATGACGGATGCAGAGATGATGAGCTGCTCAGGCTGTTATTTCGAGGATCTCTACAAGGACGGCTTAACAATAGCGCCAAGCGGAAGCTATATCGTCAACTACCGAGAGGCAGCGAAGGGTATTCTGACAGTCGCCTCCGTCAGTGCAACCAATAAACCGGACCGTAATGCAGTTCTATTTGTACTGGATTTTGCCCCGCTGCGCGATCAATGCCTAACCACAGTTACCGTTTCGGTACAGGATGAATTAGGATTGACATCTGCCTCCGGTTCCATTACGGCATATCAGAAGGAAAGCAGTTTGACCTTCCGAATCGGAAGCGACTCTCTTCCCGGAGACGCTAACGGAGACGGGAAAGTGACCGAGGAGGACAAAGTGCTGATCCGTCAATACGCGACAGGAGAGCTCACACTTTCCGGAGATGCATTTTACAAAGCAGACCTCAACGGAGATGGAAAAGTAAATGCCGTTGATTATTTACTGGTTTGCCGTGCCCTACAGGAGCTTTCAAGGTAATCCAAAAGGCGATCTTAAGGAATTCGTCTCTATTAAGGAAGCGTCAATTCACGCATATTTTGGAAGAAAATCCGCTTTAGAAAGTACTTACGGTGGAACTGAAAAAAGCTTTACCCGGTCGGTCAGGTTTGCTCTGCTTCAGATTACTGTGATTCCTCCTGCCCCCCGTTATCCTGCTCACCAAAGAAAAGTCCGTCCTACACTACGTTTTCGCCTCCACAAACCACTTTGGTTCTTCATAAAACAGATAGCTCTGTCTGCCGTTGATCATTACCGTATAACGAATCCCCATCCCACCTGCCCGCAAGGACACCGCGCGCCGCATATCCGTTACCCGATCAATTTCATAAGTCGTGCCGTCCTCCCATACAAGGGAGAGCGGCATCATATTTCCTGCAGGATCAAACCCAACCGTCACTTCAACAAATACCTTTCGAGCCATACACATGCCCCCCTGCCAATAGGATTCCCGTCCGCTTTACCCGAAGATCATCCGGTTATGGAAACGAAATATGGGGTACTCCGGCGCTCTGCTTTACAGGGCGATATACGAAAACAGCGAACCTCGTCGGCCGGTCTTTAAAGTGCTTCGGAAGGATAAGGAACGTAGGTCTTCTCTTTTCCAAACGCCATCGAACCCAACCGCATCAGCCAGCATTGACTACTCAAACTCAATATCCTATTTGTCCGGAGAGCCACCCATTCTCATTTTTGAAAAAGACTTCGGGATGGATGATGTGTTCCTCCTTCGGGTTCAAAGAGGACAACTGCCGATCAAACAGGAAAAGTTCACGCTGAATAGAGAAGGAACCGAATCGACCCCGAATCCGATCTACCTTACTTTCAAGCAGCTCCTCCGTTTGGATTTCCGAAATATCAGGCAGAAACGACAGCTTCTCATACTCTCGAAGCGGCAGATCCAATGCGCGGACACATAGGGACCGAACCGGCTTTCCCGAGGTATGATGCTGCTTATAGAGCGAAAATGCTTTATCGCATAGTGATATGGCGGTTCGGTTGGGATAGGATAGCTTCCCCTGCCGCTCATAACTATGCAGTTCCCTGTCGCACAGACCGAGCTGCACGATACGGCAGAGGAAACCGTACTCCCGCATTCTGGCAGATACGCTCTCACAAAGCACATATAAGATGATTTTAATCTCCTCCGTGACAAGGTCGCGGGGAGCAGTGGTGCTGTTTCCGATGGATTTGACAAGGGATTTGGCGCTGATATCAGAAACCGGAGAGGAATCCATGCCGTTCGCAAACAGCCAAAGCATCACGCCGTTCTGTCCAAGCAGGCATCGCAGAAGTTCCTGATCGGTCTGCGCCAAACCTCCGATGATCTGTATACCGTAGCGACGCAGCTTGTTGTGCGTTGCCCGACCGACATAGAACAGCTCGTTTACAGGCAAAGGCCAGACTGTTTCCCGGAACCGGTCGCGAGAAATCACAGTGGTAGCGTCCGGTTTTTTCATATCACTGCCAAGCTTAGCAAAAATTTTATTGTAACTGACACCGACAGACGCCGTTATACCGAGCTCCTTCTTAATCCTTTCGCGCAATTGATCCGCAATGCTTTTTCCGCCCCCAAATAAATTTGTACTGCCGGTCACATCCAGCCAACATTCGTCAAGACCGTAAGGCTCCACCCGATCGGTATATTCGCCGTATATCTCTCGCGCAATCCGCGAATATTTCATATACAGGTCATCATGCGGAGAAACAAATATAATGTCCGGACAGTTCCGCTTTGCCATCCATAGCGGATTTCCCGTCAGAACACCGCAGGACTTAGCAGCATTATTCTTTGCCAGCACAATACCGTGCCGTGCCTCCGGATCGCCCACAACTGCAATCGGCTTCCCGCGCAAAGAGGGATTGTACAGGCATTCCACTGATGCATAAAAATTATTCATGTCCGCATGCAAAATAACACGTTCCATATTCATCCTCCTCTCAGAAAAGAACGAACGTTTGTTTATATTATATATAAAGCTTCACCGATGATCAACCGGTAAATGTTGGAAATACTCCCCTGCCTACCATCTTCACAAACGATACGCAAGCATTGACTTTCCTGTCAATTTATGATACGATGATATCCGGAATTTCCCATAATGCAAAACGGAAAGGAACAAAAATTGGTGTTTGATATTTTACAAGTCGGCTTTTGGGCTCTTACATATACCGCAATCGTAATATATAGCTTTCTTTACCGATATGAGCAAAAAGTTTTCATGCCGCTCCTTGCGGGAGCTTTAAACTTTAGCTGGGAGCTTCATGCGCTGCTTACATCCGAAGGGTTTATCGGACATATCATCTGGCTCGTATTAGACTGTTTCATCCTCCTTTACAATCTCTATATTCTGCGCAGTCGAGCACGCCGGATCGGCTATTTATTATGTGTCTGCCTCGGCATTGCACTCCTTTACGGAGTGTTCTCTATCGAACGGTTTGATGGCATGCTTCTCTCCTCCTTTATTATCGATGCGATCATGGCGGCGGAATATGTACTCATTTGCAAGCAGATATCAAAGCATGGAAAATTAAAGATAGGAATCCTTCGCCTGCTGGGGGACCTGTTCGCATGGTTTGCAAATCTGCGTCATTCCCTCGCAGTCGGATTTCTGGGGGGGGGAATCTTGCTTCTCAACATATTCTATATAAGCTGCTGTCTCGAAGAGCTCAATCAGGATTTGAAACAGAACAGTGCAGAAAGCGGAAAAAAGAGAAAATAAGATCATTTGATATGCATATGACTAAATTTCAACAGAATACCCTATTCCTGTGTCTGAGAAAAAAGAGCGTCCTCCTATAAAACTTTTCTTTTCTTTTTTTGCTTTTTTGGTCTTGCTTTTTTCTTTCAATTGTGTTATAATTTATTTATCATATGCCGGTGTGATGGAATTGGCAGACGTGACGGACTCAAAATCCGTTGATGGCGACATCGTGTGGGTTCAAGTCCCACCACCGGCACCACCACGTTGGGGAGCGCGCTCATGCCGTTGCTCTTCCTCTCCAAATCGAATAGGCTTCGATTTGGTTTAAGAATATTGTAGTGTTGCAATGTTTCAAAAATCCCGAATGCGAATGCATTCGGGATTTTTGAAAGGAAGAAATAATCATGAAGAAGTAAAATGCGTGAGAGTTGGCTATATGAAAACCATAAAAGATATGGAAGCTGCATTTACGACAAAAGGGTGTCCAGCTGCTTTGCGCAGCTGAAACCGTATGTCAAAAGTGCGATACATCTCACATTGGACAACGAGAACGATAGCGAGATAAAAATCGGTACATCTAAAATGGGAGGGCTACCCGATCTGCCTAGGCATGTAGCATGGTTTCGAAAGGAAATGGCGGATATTCCGATACATTCATCTGACAAGTCAACTTCGCAGAGGTAAAGCCCTATGACCTTGGGGGTAAGCCCCCTGCCAGCGGTATCCTCTATCTATTCTACGACTACTCCCTGGACGGTATGCCTTGGGGGGCGATCCAAATGATGCTTCCGGTAAAGTCGCCTATGATTATGAAGGAAGCCTGTCTGAACTGGATCGTAAGAATGCTCCGGTGGATCTGAAGGTCCATGGTTGCGTGTTCGGTGCAACCAAATTGAGTTTTGATACCGTTATTGAACTTCCGGACTTGGAAAGCAGTGTTTACAGCGCTGTGACACTGACAGAGAAAGAGCGCGAGAAATACTGGAAACTGCATGTCGTTTTGATTAACAAGATCTTGGGGCACTCCAACAACATTCAGGGCAACATGGAATTGGAATGTGAATTGATATCTCACGGAATTTATTGCGGCAATCCGAGCGGCTATGCGAAGGAATGTTCCAAGGATCCGGACAAAAATGTAGACCGCTGGAATCTGCTCCTTCAACTGGATAGCAAAGAGATTTTGGGCATGATGTGGGGAGACTGCGGCAGACTATACCTTTGGATCACCGACGAAAATCCGGCTGCAAGAAGATTCGATGCAGCCTGGCTTATCCTTCAGTGTAGGTAATAGTGAAAATTCAAGGAAGTTTCTCCCTAAAATGGCAGCATCTATATCGTTCGATGCTATGATCGCCTGCTCCAACTTAAAAAAGAGTCCCCTGCTCTTCAAAACTGCGTCCGCTCCGCCAGACTTTCAATTGGAAAGTCCCTTATCTCTTTTCATTTGAGAGAACCCGGAAATTCAGCCGCGAATGAACTTTTTTTCGAAAAGGGCTTGCAAAAAGAGCGCGGATGTGATAAAATAAAAATATCAATAAGAATTCAGCAGAGTTGTGGAGGTAAGTGGCGATGAGTTATGCGGATACGTTGTTTATTCAAATGTGCCGGGAAATTCTGGAACACGGAACAGACACCCGCAACGAAAAAGTCCGTCCGCATTGGGAAGATGGCACACCCGCCTACACAATCAAGCAATTTTGTGTTGTCAACCGGTATGACCTTCGCAAAGAGTTCCCAGCATTAACGCTGCGCAAAACCAACCTCAAAAATTGTGTGGACGAGTTACTCTGGATTTGGCAGAGAAAATCCAATAACATTCACGATCTTCATTCCCATATTTGGGATTCTTGGGCTGATGAAAGCGGTTCTATTGGAACCTCCTATGGTTACCAGTTCGGTATTCAGCATGAATACCGCGAAGGCATGTTCGATCAGGTAGATCGGGTGCTCTACGATCTCAAAAATAATCCATTTTCTCGTCGGATCATGACGAACTTGTATAACCATGCTGATCTACATTCCATGCGTCTCTATCCCTGTGCTTACAGTATGACGTTTAATGTTACCCAAGAAGACGGAAAGTTGTTACTGAATGGAATTCTGAACCAGCGTTCACAAGATGTTCTTTTGGCAAATAATTGGAATGTCTGTCAATATGCGGTGCTTCTGCATATGCTTGCACAGGTTTCTGGTATGATCGTCGGCGAATTCGTGCATGTCATCGCAGATGCTCATATTTACGATCGGCATATAAAGCTAATCAAAGAGCTGATTTCCCGTGAACCGTTACCCGCACCGCAATTTTGGATCAATCCGGATGTGACAGATTTTTACGATTTCACTCCAGAGGACGTCCGATTAGATAATTATTTAACGCACCCGCAAATTAAAAATATTCCGGTCGCAATTTGATCAGAAAGGCGGTCTTTCATGGTTCTTTTGGCAGCAATTGACCGAAACCGGGCAATCGGAAAGAACAACGCTTTACTGTATCGTATCCCGGAAGATATGCGGCATTTCCGCGCCTTGACCGTCGGCAATATCGTCATTTATGGTCGAAAAACATTGGAAAGTTTTCCGGATGCCAAACCATTGCCGAATCGAGATAATATTGTGCTGTCAAAGTACTATGAAAATACTTCCGGTTATCCGAATCTTTCTGTTGTGCGTAGCGTGGAGGAGGTACTCTCCTTGCCGCGCACTGGAAAAGAAGTTTATGTTATCGGCGGTGAAAGTGTATACCGAACGTTTTGTGATCTGTGTGATACCGCCATCCTGACCGAAGTGGACGCCACAACAGAAGACGCAGATGCATTTTTTCCCATCCTTTCAGAACAGAGCGGCTGGCATCTTGTAGAAGCCTCTTCAGAGCAGATTTCCGTTTCCGGGCTGCGTTTTCGATTCGTAAAATACAAAAAAGTACTGTCGTAACACGGCGGTTACCATATGCAGGCGTAGTTTAGTGGTAGAATTTCAGCTTCCCAAGCTGACTGTGCGGGTCCGATTCCCGTCGCCTGCTCCATTTGAAGATAACTTACGGACTGTTAAGGTTCGTAAGTTTTTATTTTAAATCAAAATTGTATAAGATTTTTGACTGTTTTTTAGAAGTTCTAAACGCCAATATAGCTTGTAAATACAAGATTACGATTTCAAAGCGACGCCGTAGGCACAAATGACAACAAGAAAAACGGCTACGGCTATTACTGTCCGACCAATCGGGAAGCAGCAGAGTAAAGAGAAAGCGCCAGCCGCAAGAGTACAGCGGTTAGCGCTAAAATATTCTATATACTTTTTAACGGATAATTTTTGAACGCGCACTCGTGATAAAGGTTATTCAAATCAAAGCTCACCGCAGTAACCTTTATGGATTTGGTAAAGAAAAATCTTGTTTTGCTTACCACGGTCATATTTCTCAAAAATAAGGAACCGAAGAAAAACGTCGCTATTTCAATCATTTCCGGCGACAAATGGAAAAACAGCCCTCCAAAATGAAAAGCTGTTTTTCTATCAAAGTTTGTTCCTTGATATGTCAGTGGACTACGAAAAAGATTTTTTTGCGTTTTCGGATTAGGGATTTGAACCCTCGTAATACAAGACTACCGAGCAGAAAGAGCAAAAATATACCTTGAAAAAAACGGGTAAATTAAGTAAGAACAAATAGACTGATGGATTCATAAACATCGGTTTTTCTTTTGTTTTGGATTTGTACTTTTTGTTTAAATCCAGACCGTAGGGGCAATGGACAGCCAACAGACAATCTACTTGTCGAGGCTAAATTTATTTCTTGACATCATACATATCTAAAGCAGCTCCATATCTCGAGAATCCTTTTATCTACGCATAATCATTTCCGTATTTTTTCGTGTATACCCATTAGTATCATTCCAAGCGGCATATACGACGTATTTTTCGGTGTTATTGACATCCCAATAGGTAACCTCGGTTTCAAAATCTTCTCCAATGTCGTCGTAGCCGATGTATTGCCGCTCTCCCTCCAGCATGACCGAGGACGCGTTGCAAAAACGTGACACTATGATTCATTCAGATACATAACCGTGAGTGAGTGTGCGAATTGTATGTTACACATTGTTTTCATAATTTCCGTAATACCAACCAATGACACCATCTTTTTTTGCGATACATCCATTGGACGTTTTTGAGATCAATGACAGCTCATCCCCTTTTTCTACGGGAAGCATGTAGTTGGTGTAGTCAGAACATTCGGTTTCTTTTATTAAATATAAGTTAGGAATATACAGTTTTTGACCACTCTGTATGTGCTCGACGTAAGAAAACTCCTTTCCACGTTCAATTGTTTTGATTCCTCGATTCAACCAGGAAATATATATGGAACTCTCACTCGCTTTTTGATCATCGAGTGCTCGAATGAGGGGGAACTCATCATAACTTATGCAAGATATTTCATTTGTCGAACAATTAATATCGGGTATGATGAGAAGATTCAGTTGGCATTCTTTTTTTACACCGCACCCGCCGTCTATTGAAATGATTTTTTTATCATGGTTGATAATAGGATTCAGTTGCTGTATGGAATTGTTGTATAGAGAAACCGGCCAATGTCCGACAACGACATATTTGTCAAAAACATGCGGCGTGCTGGTCATAAAAGCATCAAATTTTGTTAGTTCAAAAACATCCCTGTCTTGGTTATCCAATACTTTCTTTTCGCGTAAACCGCCGTGAACAAAGATATAGTTTTGCGTCTCCACGATTGTCGGAAGATTGGCAAGAAAATCAAATTCAGATTCAAAGTGGGCGATAACAGCTTGTTTTGATAACAAAATATCTTCTGGGCAATTGATACTATATCCGCATTCTGATGCAAGATCCTCGTAAAAACTTGAACCTGCCCACTGTCTCAAGCTCAAAATATAATTGTAAAAGTTAGATACGTTATTCTCGGACAACCCATAAATTACATTCAATCGGTTAGCATCTACATTGCCTATAAGCGGTATGACATTTCCCTGTTTGTAAAGTTCCATAACATATCGTAGGGTACTCAAACTTTCAGGTCCTTTTTCTATCATATCTCCGACAATGACCAACGTATCGTCATTGGAAAACGATGCCTTTTCTAAAACTTTTCGAAAATAGGAGAGATATCCATGAATGTCGCTCGTGACAAGAAGTCTTTTTCCCGGTTTAACTGTTATCTGTCTAATTTTTGTATTTAAACTTATCATGGTTTCTTATTTCAGCAGTTCTGCATTTCCTCTAACAGAATCCCAACCGGGTTCATACAGAAGCGTATGGCCGTAATCAAATATGATCATTTTAGGATATTTCAATTTCTCCATAATAGTATCACTATTCCTTTTTGTTTATTGCTCTTGATTTTTTAATCTACAATGGAGCTCATAAAGAGCGGTTCGATTTGAGTCCCATTTAAGTTTCGAGCAAACCTCTTCATACTTCAGCCAAATACACTCAGTATGTTCATGGGATAGCTTAATATCTTCCTTACAATGAAATCCGAAAGAATATTCCGGCACAACATAAGTATTTTCTGTCCAATTATACAAATGCTTTTCGGGGAAAATATCGGTAGGAATATAGCACATAGATTTAAGTTCTAAGATACTGTCGGCATTGATGCCTCCCTCTTCATAAATCTCACGAATCGCAGCTTGAAGGGGTGTTTCGTCATCTTCGCCGCCACCGGCAATAAATTGCCACTGGTCAAAATCCGCACGGTGAAATACACAGTAAACGGGAAGGTTGTCAATTATCTTATATGGAATTGCAAGTATTTGAAATGGCGCTCTCATTTTTCTCCTCCAAAAATTCATTAAGTGCTTTTGTCTGTGAAAGTATTACTATCTAATAGTTCATTCGCATTATCTCAAATAGATTATATCATAGATTTGTGCCTTTTTCTACTACCATCACAAAAGGGAGTCAGCGGCAAGGATTGCTCCCTGCCGCTGTTTCTCTTTAACTGTAAATCAAATCATTGTTGATGATCTCCGTCGCCCTGTTTCGGATATTGTTTATCTGACCAACCCATTCCATTTGATTGTCAGCTTTGAGTTGTTCGGTTACACCCTCACGCTCTGCCATCTGTTTTGCCAGCCGAAGAAACATATTTTCCGCCTGTTCGTTGATGTCGGCAAGATAAGTGTTGAGCTTGCCGCTGGTCAGAAGCG
>CAZJVB010000026.1:0-35227 GCA_964549435.1 uncultured Ruminococcus sp. | reverse complement strand
GCGAGCGACAAAAGGAGACGGCAGATACGCGTTTTCATGAAAAAAACCGCCGTTTCGTCTGTTCTTTTTCGGAAAGTCCGGGAAAGAGAAAAGGCGCAGGGGATACGTTGGGATCCTCCGCGCCTTTGACGGCGGGTTATTTAACGACGATATTGAACAGCCTGCCTTTGACATAGATCTGCTTGACGATCTGCTTTCCCTGCAGCAGCGGCGAAAGCGCAGGATCCGCCGTGATTGCGGCAAAGACCTCCTCCTGCGTCGCTTCTGCGGGAACAGAGAGCTTGCCGCGCAGCTTGCCGCAGAGCTGCACCGCGATTTCCACGGTGGAGACGCGCGTCTTTGCTTCGTCGTAGGTCGGCCACGCCGCTGCGGAGCAGAAGCCCTCGCCACCCATCTCCTGCCACATTTCCTCACAGATATGCGGCGCGAACGGGCAGAGCAGACGGATCATGACAAGCAGACTTTCGCGGTCAATGCTGCCGGCGGCGTACACCTCGTTCAGCAGCGTCATCATCGCGGCGATCGCCGTATTGAATTTCATCGCCTCGATGTCCTCGGATACCTTGCGGATGGTACGGTGCAGGGACGCCTCCAGTGCCGGCTGCGGTTGCTCTGAAAGCAGGTCTGTCAGGGCGGCAAACCGCTCGATAAACCGCTTGCAGCCCTTCACCGAGCTGTCCGACCAAGGCGCCGCCTGTTCATAGTCGCCCATGAACAGGACGTAGGTGCGCAGCACGTCCGCGCCATAGCTGTCCACGACGTCGTTCGGATCCACGACGTTGCCGCGCGATTTCGACATTTTGACGCCGTCTGCACCCAGAATCAGCCCCTGTGCGGTGCGCTTCGCATACGGCTCCGGACAGGGCACCGCACCGATGTCGTACAGGAATTTGTGCCAGAAGCGGGAGTAGATCATATGACGGGTAACGTGCTCCATGCCGCCGTTGTACCAGTCTACCGGCAGCCAGTATTTCATCTTGTCCATATCGGCAAGTGCTTCCGAGTTGTGCGGATCGACGTAGCGCAGGAAGTACCAGGACGAGCCTGCCCACTGCGGCATGGTGTCTGTTTCCCGGCGTGCCTCTCCGCCGCACTTCGGACACCTGCAGCGCACGAAGGACTCGATCTTTGCCAGCGGCGATTCGCCGCCCTCGCCCGGCTCGAAGTTCTCCACGTCCGGCAGCCGGAGCGGCAGCTCCTCATAGGGAACGCCGACCATACCGCAGGTCGGGCAGTGAATGATCGGGATCGGCTCGCCCCAGTAGCGCTGCCGGTTGAATGCCCAATCTTTCATTTTATACTGTACGCCGGCTTCTCCGACGCCCAGCTTTTTCAACTCCTCCAGCATGCGTGCGATCGCGGATTTCTTGTCGGTCAGCCCGTTCAGGAAGCCGGAGTTGATCATCCGTCCCTCCCCGGTATACGCTTCCTGCTCCACGTTTCCGCCCTCGATGACCGGAAGGATTTCCGCGCCGAACTTCTTTGCGAACGCGTAGTCGCGGCTGTCGTGCGCGGGTACCGCCATGATTGCGCCGGTGCCGTAGCCCATCATCACGTAGTCGGAAATGAAGATCGGAATCTCCTTCCCTGTGATCGGATTGACTGCAGTCAGTCCGTCGATCCGGACGCCGGTCTTGTCCTTGACCAGCTGAGTACGCTCGAATTCGGTCTTTTTGGCGCAGTCCGCGCGATAGGCAAGCACATCGTCCATATTGCGGATGCGGTCGGCATAGGTATCCAGAATCGGGTGCTCCGGCGCGATGACCATGAAGGTCACGCCGAACAGTGTGTCGCAGCGAGTGGTATAGATGCGCAGGGTATCCGGCGCCTCCCGGAGCGGGAAGTTCACGAACGCGCCGGTTGAGCGGCCGATCCAGTTTTCCTGCTGCTGCCGGATATTGGGAAGGTAGTCCACGTCCTGCAGACCGTCCAGCAGCTGATCCGCGTAGGCGGTAATACGCAGGTACCAGACGTCCTTGGATTTCTGCACCACGTCGCTGTGGCAGATGTCGCACTTGCCGCCCTGCGAGTCCTCGTTCGAGAGGACGACCTTGCAGTGCGGGCAGTAGTTGACCAGCGTCTTGTCGCGGAACACGAGTCCCGCGTCGAACATCCTGCGGAAGATCCACTGCGTCCAGCGGTAATAGTCCTCGTCGGTGGTATCCACCACGCGGGACCAGTCGAACGAAAAGCCGACGCGTTTGAGCTGACCGGTGAATTTTTCGATATTGCGGTCGGTCAGGAGGCGGGGATGTACCCCGTCCTTGATGGCGGAGGTTTCCGTCGGCAGACCGAATGCGTCAAAGCCGATCGGGAACAGGACATTGTAGCCCTGCATCCGCCGTTTGCGGGAAATCACCTCCAGACCGGAGTACGCCTTGATATGGCCGACGTGCATGCCGTGTCCGCTCGGATAGGGGAATTCCACCAGTGCGTAGAATTTTTTTCGGTCGGACTGCTCTTTCGCGCAGAACAGTCCGGCTTCCTCCCATTGCTTCTGCCATTTCGGCTCTATGGTCTTGAAATCATGCTTCATGCGGAATGTTCCGTCCTCTCTTGTTCTTTATTCAATCAGGGGCAGTCCCGTCAAACCCGCCGTCCGGAGGGATGGGGCACGGCAACTGCCTTCAGCGCCAGATGCGTTCCAGCCCGTAGAATTCCCGCCCCTCGGCGGTAAAGATGTGCACGACTGCCGAGCCGTAGTCCATCAGCTCCCAAATGTTGTTGCGGTAGCCCTCGATATGCGACGGGCGGATGCCCAGCTCCTCTCGGATGCGGAATTCCACCTCGTCCGCCAGCGCATGGACATGCGTGTTGGAGGTGGCGGTCGCGATCACGAAGTAATCCGCCAGCGGGGTTTGCTCCCCGACCGGGAGGATCCGGACGTCCATGCCTTTTTTATCTTCCAATGCGGCGGCTGCCGTCCGGGCGAGCCGCTCGGCAAGTTCCTTTTGCTTCTGTTCTTCCATGTCGGGTTCCTTTCTGTCGTTTCTTGTCGGTTTTTACAGCAGGCGCAGATAGGCGTTCCGCGCCTCGACGGTGAGCAGGAAAATCGGCTTGCGGTCGGCAAGCAGATCCTTGACCGTCATATCGAAGGAGCGCACCAGTCCTTTGTTGAGCGCCCGCGTCTTGTCCTTCAGCGTCCGGTATTGCTTTTCGTAATAGTTGCGCAGGCGGATGCAGGGCGCATAGTCGCGCCCTTCCTCGATATAGTCCGCGAAGTAGATCACGGTCTCCAGCGGGGACATATCCGGTCTGCCCGTCGTATGCCAGCGCACAGCCGCGCACACTTCTGCGGATGCCTGATACCGGTCGGCGGCGATGGCGGCTGCGGTGCGGGCGTGCAGCAGCTTCGGGGTGCGCAGCTCCTCGTCCGAAAGGGCGATGCCGTACAGCGTGCAGAGTGCAAGCTGCCGTTCGGTCGTATATTCCTTGGTGTAATCGTGCAGCAGAGCGGCAAGCTCGACCTCCTGCGGGGACAGTATCGGATAGTGTCGGGAGGCGAGCAGCAAGGCTGCCTTGACCACTCCTTCCGTATGGCGGAGGCGTTTTTCGGAAAGGCGGAGGTCGGCGCGGACGGTTTCTGTCAGTGTCATAGATATAACCCCTTTTCCCGGATATACCGGTTCACGGCGTCGCAGCAGAGCGATCGGTCGCCGGCGCGATAAGCGGTCGAGGATGCAGGAACCGCACGGAAGGAAAGCCGGAGGATGCGCGCACCGTAAACGGTTTCCAGCTCGTGCACCTGCTCGCTCAGGTCCCGCCCGCTGCGGTTGGCAAGAGCGATGGTCACATTCTCGATCAGATAGCGGAAGTTGTGCCAGCGCGGAAAGCTCTCCAGCCAGTCATCTCCGAAGAAAAGATACAGCTCGGCGTCGGGGTGCAGCGCTTTCAGCTCCGCGACCGTATCGCTGGTGTAGCTGACGCCGCCGCGGCGCAGCTCGGTATCGCTGATGAGGAAGCCGTCCTTGCCCTCGAAGGCGAGCCGCAGCATGGCAAGCCGATCCTCCGCCGGCGCTGTGCGGCGCTCCTTGAGGTTGGGGACGCAGTTGGGAATGAGATAGACCGTATCCAGACCGCATTCCTGCCGGAAGCATTCCGCCGCGTGGACATGTCCGTTGTGCACCGGATCGAACGTGCCGCCGAAGATGCCGATTTTCTGCGCTTGCTTCAACGGCTGCTTATTCATCCCAGTTGTGCCAGACGTTTTGCACGTCGTCGTTGTCCTCCAGCAGATCCAGCATTCGCTGCATGGCGTTCTCCTGCTCCTCGGACAGCTCGACATAGGTTGCGGGCACCTTGGCGATCTCTGCCGACAGGAAACGGTATCCCTTGCCGGAGAGCGCGTCGCATACGGCGGAGAAGTCCGCCGGCTCGGTATAGATCTCGAAGCAGCCCTCGCCGGCGGTGAAATCGCCTGCGCCTGCCTCCAGCGCCTCGTCCATCAGGGCTTCCTCGTCGATATCGCCGTCCTCGTTATCCACGATGACCACGCCTTTCTCGGAAAACAGGAAGGAAACACAGCCGGTGGTACCGAGATTGCCGCCGAATTTATCGAACGCATGGCGCACCTCCGGCGCGGTGCGATTGCGGTTATCCGTCGCCGCCTCGACAATGACGGCAACCCCGCCGGGACCGTATCCCTCGTAGGTGACCATTTCATAAGCGGCGCTGTTGTCGTCGGACGCCTTATCGATGATGCGCTTGATATTATCGTTCGGGACGTTCAGACTCTTTGCCTTGGTAATCAGATCGCGCAGCTTGGTATTGGACACCGGATCGGCGCCGCCCTCACGGACCGCCATCGCGATTTCCTTGCCGACCTTGGTAAAGACCTTTGCCCGTGCGGCGTCGGTCTTTTCCTTCTTATGCATAATATTTTTCCATTTGGAATGTCCAGACATACTGTTCTTCTCTCCTTACGGTTTCCTATCTATATTTCTTCTGTTCGCCGAATGCCCAGCAGATCCAGTCCGTTGCCGATGACGGTATGTGTCGCGGCGGCGAGGGCGATGCGGAACGTGCGCGCGTCCCCTTCGGCGTTCAGGATCCGGCAGTTGTGGTAGAACTGGTTGAACAGGGTGCAGACGGATAACAGATAGCGCGAGATGACGCTCGGCTCGTACGCAGCAGCCGCGCGCCCGACGGTCTCGGGGAACGCGGTCAGTCTGCCGACCAGTGCGGTTTCCTCCGGCAGCGGCGTGTAGGCGGCGGGAAGTCCCTCGGCAGACGGTGCGCCGCCCTTGCGAAGGATGCTTGCCGCGCGGGCGTAGGTATACTGCACATACGGACCGGCGTTCCCCTCGAACGAGAGCGCGTCCTCCCAGTTGAAATCGCTGTCCTTGATACGACTGTTGGAGAGGGCATTGAACACCACTGCACCCACGCCGACCGCTTCTGCGACTGCGCGCTTGTCCGCCTCCGAGAGAGCGGCGTTCTTTTCCTCGATCACCTGCCCGCACTTGCGGATGGCTTCTGCCAGGAGATCGTCCAGCAGCACGACGTTGCCGGTGCGGGACGCCAGCTTCTCCCCGCCGACGCTCATGGTCCCGTAAGGGACGTGCACCAGACCGTTCGCCCAATCATAGCCCATCTTGTCCACCACGCGGAACCACTGCGCGAAGTGCAGGCTCTGTCCCGCGCTGGTGACATAGAGGCAACGGTCGAAATCGTAGGTCTTTTTCCGCCAGATCGCGGCGGCGATATCGCGCGCCGGATACAGGGTGGAGCCGTCCCGCTTAAGAATCAGGCAGGGCGGCATACGGTCCTCGTCGAGGCGAACGACGGAGGCACCGTCGTCCAGCTCCAGCAGCCCCTTGCTGCGCAGCTCCTCGACGACCGCGGGCATTTTGTCGGAGAAGAATGCCTCCCCGCTGAAGGAATCGAAGGAAATGCCCAGCAGGTCGTAGGTTTTTTGGTATTCCTGCAGGGATATTTCCTTGAAGGAGCGCCAGATGCGCAGGGATTCCTCGTCGCCGGTTTCCAGCCTGTGGAATGCCTTGCGCGCTTCCTCGGCAAGCGACGGATCCCGTTCCGCCTCCTCATGAAACAGGACATACAGCCGGACCAGCTCGTCGATGCCGCCCTGCTCTACCTGTTCCTCTGAGGACCAATGAAGGTAGGCGTAAATCAGCTTGCCGAACTGGGTGCCCCAGTCTCCGAGATAGTTGATCGCAACCGTCCGGTACCCGAGGAAGTCGAACAGGTTGCGCAGCGAATTGCCGATCACCGTCGTACCAAGATGACCGAGGTGAAAGCGCTTGGCCATGTTCGGGGAGGAGAAATCCAGACAGATTGTTTTGCCCTTTCCCTCCTCCGAGGAGCCGTAGCGGTCATTTTGCAGGATCTCCTTCACTGCGGAAAGGCAGGAGGCGCTGTCGTAGAAGAAATTCAGATACCCGCCGACGGCTTCCGTGCGGGCGATGCCTTCCGTCCCCGCAAAGGCGGGCGCCAGCTCGGCGGCGATCTTCGGCGGCGCGCACCGGAGCAGTTTTGCCAGCTTGAAGCAGGGAAGCGCCAGATCGCCGAGGGACGGATCGGAGGGCTTTTCAAACAGAGCGGCGACTTCGTCGGCGGACAGGGAAAGTCCCTTGTCCGCAAGCAGTGCCGCAGTCTTTTCGATCAGAACGGTTTTATTCTCACGCATTGCAGTCATTCCTTCATATCCTATTATAGACGGAGTTTTCACGTTCGGAGGTTTGGCGTTCGGCGCCAAAGAGTCCAATAATAAAGTATTATAGCACAGCGCGCTCGAAAATGTCAAGGCATTCCGGCGCAAAACAACGGTTTGAGGTGATTTTTTTGCTGTTACACATCGTACAGGCGGGAGAAACGCTGCAGAGCGTCGCCGACACTTACGGCGTTCCCGTCCGCAACCTTGCCGCAGACAACGGCGTGCTCGCACCGGAGCGGCTGCCGGTCGGCATGGTTCTGCTGATTGCGGAGCCGGTGTCCGTTCACACGGTGACGCAGGGGGAGACGCTGTATTCGGTCGCGCGGCGCTACGGCATTTCGCAGCGTACGCTCTGGCGAAACAACCTGTTTCTGAACGGCGGGACGGAGCTGCAGCCGGGCGACGTGCTGTATCTGGAGATCCGGGCGGAACGCATCGGCGCTTACATGACCGGCGGGTATGTCTATCCGTTTGTGGATCCCACGCTGCTGAACCAGACGCTGCCCATGATTTCCGCGATCATGCCGTTTACCTACGGCTTCCGCGAGGACGGCACGCTGCTGGATCTGAACGACGGCGAGATACTGGACGCTGCGTTCCGGTACAGCGTGGCGCCGATGATGCACCTGTCCACTTTGACGGAGGGCGGCAACTTTTCCTCGGCACTGGCGGAAGCGCTGCTCAACGATCCTGCCGCACAGGAGAAGCTGACGGGGGAGCTGCTTGCAACCCTGCGCGAAAAAGGGTATTACGGGCTGGATGTGGATTTTGAGTTTTTGGGAGCGGCAAACGCCGCCTCCTACGCCGCCTTTGTCACCCGCCTGCGGGAGACGCTAAACGCCGAAGGATTTCCTGTGATGGTTGCGCTGGCGCCGAAAACGCGGGATGATCAGCCGGGCACGCTTTACGAGGGACACGACTACGCGGCGCTGGGCGAGGCCGCCAATGCAGTGCTGCTGATGACCTATGAATGGGGATATACCTACGGTCCGCCGATGGCGGTGTCCCCGATTCAGCCGGTGCGCAGCGTGGTGGAGTACGCGCTGACGCGTATCCCTGCGGGGAAGATCTTTCTCGGTATTTCCAACTACGGCTATGATTTTACTCTGCCGTATGTGCAGGGGCTTTCCATGGCGCGTTCCCTGTCGGTGGAGGACGCCATTCTGCTCGCCGGGCAGCAGGGTGCGGAGATTCAGTATGACGAGACCGTGCAGGCGCCGTATTTCCTCTATACCGCTACCGCCGATGACGGGACCGACGCTGCGCATATCGTCTGGTTCGAGGATGCGCGCAGCCTTTCCACACGTCTCAACCTGATGCCGGAATACGGGCTGCGCGGTGCGCTGTACTGGAACTTCATGCGCCCGAATCCGCAGAATCTTGCGCTTCTCAATTCCTTGCTTTATCCACAGATGTTTTCCCTGTTTTGAGCAAACGAATAAACATAATATACAAATACGGGAGTGAAAACGTGTGAGAATTGATCGTTGACAGATGGAAAAATTTATGCTATATATTATTATAGAATATTAAAAAGGAGGGATAAGGAATGCATAGGATGATTAAAAAGGGAACTGCCTGTTTCCTTGCCGTTCTGTTGCTTGCTGCCGTGCTTTTGGCGCCGGTCTGCGCGAAGGAAGCGGATGCGCTGACGGATGAGGAGCTGGAAGAGATTGTCGATCGGATGCTGGCGGAAAGGGAAGACTTCGACCGGGATATTGTGGCTACGCTTCGTATCACGAGAGAAGACGTCGGGAGTCTGGAAGGGGTTACTGCCCTTTTTGAGGAGATCGAACTGCCGTTTCCGGTGGAGGGACTCGGAACGAATCAGGACGGATCTTGGATGGTTATTGTCGTAGATTTGTTTGAGGAGGAATTCCGGGAGGAGCTGCTCGCGCTGCTTCGGTGCGAGCTGGTGTCGTCCGTGGAATTTGATAACCTGCCGAAGATTCCGGAGCCGCGCTACGAGCCGGGCGATGTGAATCTGAACGGTAAGCTGGATGTGCAGGATTACATGATGCTCAAGCGGTATCTGTTGGGAACTTTCGCGCTGACGCATGAGCAGAAGGTGGCGGCGGATTTTGACAGGGACTGGGAGGTTCATGCCAAAGATTATATGAAGCTCAAGCGATATTTACTGGAGGAAGCCTGAACAAAAGGGGCGCGTGCCGGTGAAACGGTGTGTTCCGGAACTGTATTCTGTTTCACCGGCATGATGCTTTCCACCCGCAGCTTCGGAGACGCGAAGCTGCATGCCCGATCGGCAGCGCTGCTGTCCGGTCGGGCATTTTTTGTCCTGCTTGCGTTCGCTCCGCGCATTCTTCAAAAAAGTTCCCCGAAAAAAGCTTTCTCCCCTTGAAATCTCTCCTGCCTGCAGGATTCCCGAAAGCACACTGTGTTCGGCTCGTTTTCCTGTCCGTTTTACAATTGCGCGGTTCTTTTCCGCAGAAGGAACGAAAGCCGCTGATCCTCGCTGAAAGCCGCAAAAAGCGGGCAAAACAACATAAAATCCGTTCCCGCGCTTCGACAGCCCCCGCCCGTTACGCGGGGGTATACTTTTGGTACGTGAAAAGGAAAGGAACGGACAAATCATGGATCTCTCAATGGTAAAGAAACAAGTTTCGGCACGGCGGGAGGAGCTCCTCTCGTTCGCGGGCGGTTTTCTTCTTTCGACCGCGTCGTTTGCCGGCTGCGTCAACCCGTTCGGTATCGCGCTGCTCTGCGCATCGGAGAAGTGCCGTCCGACATTGCTGCTCGGCTGTGTCGCCGCGCTGCCCTTTTGCAGCTCTAACCGGCTGTTGCAGTTCGTCTGCCTGCTCGGCTGCTTTCTGGCGCTCTCTCTTGCGGAGAAGCGGGGCGCCGGTCTGCGCGCGGAAGCGCGCTTCCGCGCGCTGCTTTCGTCTGCAGCGTCGGAAAAGGCGGTGAAAAACAGCATCCGGCTGCTGCTTTCCGGTGCATGCGCGCTGTTGACGGCGTTGGGAAGTCTGCTTTCTGCGGGAAGCAATCCGGCTTCCGCCGTGCTGGCAGTCGCAGCATCGGTCTCCCTTCCGGCATTTTGCCTGCTGTTCTGTCAGTTTCTGCAGAAGGGGCGCTTTTACGACCTGTCCCTGCTCGGCGGCGGGTTTGCCCTGACGCAGGTGTTCCGTTCCGTTCCGATCGCAGGGGTCCCGCTTTCGCTGGCAGTCGGCGCGGTCCTCACGCTGTGTGCGGCGCGGAATAAGGGCTTTGCGTACGGATGTGCGGCGGGGCTGCTCTGCGGACTGACCTCCGGCGGTGCGGCGATGGGGGCGCTCGGTGTGACCGGCATGACCTATGGGCTGGTGGCGTCCGGCTCCGAGGGCTTGGCGCTGCTGCTTTCCTATATGATTTCCGTTTCCGGTTACTGGTATCTTGCCGAGGACGGCACCGTGCTGCCTGCTGCGCTCCTGCTGGCGCTGGCAAGCGCCGTCTTTCTGCCGCTGCAGAAGCGCATCCCGCAGAAGCTTCCGCCCGCTGCCGCTCCGCTGAGGGTGCAGGAGCTGCATCTGGAAAAGTACGCCGCCGCTTTTTCCTCTCTGTCCGGGCTGTTCTATACCGTTTCGGAAAATGCCGCTCCCCGCTCGGCGGATGAGACGGTGCGCGGGATCCAGACCGTGGTGGGCGCGTTTTGCCGCAACTGCGAGGGCTGCGATTTGGAGGAAAGCGAGATCTGCAACTGCTTCGTGGACCGGATGCGCGAGCAAGGCATCGTGCATCTGCCGGATCTGCCGCTGCATATCACCCGCCGCTGCCCCAGCATCCGCGCGATGGCAAAGACGGTCAACAATCTGCCCACGCTTAAGGAAAAGGAGAGCGAAAAGGGAATCCGCCGGATGGCGGCGGAGTACGCCAACCTGTCCTCTCTGCTGGATTTTGCCGCCAGACGGGAGGAAGCCGCCCGCGTCAAGGACAAGCCCGCCGCCGCAAAGGTGCGGGATTCGCTGCGCGGAATGAAGATCGCCTGCGACAGCGTGCAGGTGACCGGTACGCGTCTGCGTACGGTCGAAGCTTACGGCGTTCGCCTGTCGGATATCTCTGCGTCTGCCGCCCGTATTTCCGCTACCCTTTCCGAGCAGGTCGGCACGCGCCTGTCCGAGCCGGAATTTTTGCTGGGCGGAGATTACGCGGTCATGAAGCTGGTATCTGTCCCGCGCGTCCGTGTCGAATACGCCAAGTGCTCCGCCTCCAAGACCGGAGAACGCGTCTGCGGCGACACCGTTTCCTTTTTTGAGACGGACGACGGTTATTTCTACTGCCTGCTTTCGGACGGGATGGGCTCCGGGCGGGACGCAGCGCTCTCCTCCCGGCTGGCGGCGATCATGCTGGAAAAGCTGCTGACCGTCGGCGCGGATAAGGCGGATGCCCTGCAGATGCTCAATAAGGCGCTGATGCAGAAGGATAAGGAGGTGTTTGCGACGGTGGATCTGCTGGAGATCGACCGGTACGGCTCGACAGCGACGCTGATCAAGGCGGGCGCTGCGCCGACGCTGCTCTTCCGCGGCGGCGTCTGCCGCCGGTTCGAATCCAAAACGCCGCCAGCCGGCATCATGCGGGATGTGATTGCGGAGAAACGCAGCTTCCGCGTGCAGAAGGGGGATTTGCTGATTCTGCTTTCCGACGGGGTTTTGCAGGTTGGAGATCCGCCGGAGGATCTGCCTACCGTGCCTGCCGGCAACGCGCACGCCGTCGCCTCCGCCATCCTGTCGGCGGCGCGCGACCGCTCCACCTGCGCGGATGATATGTCCGTCTGCGTCATTCGGATCTATTGACGCCTGAAATCTCTTTTTGCCGGAGGATTCCCTCTTGCAAAGAGAGATTTTTTGTGCTATAATGAACGGTATAAAAAAGAAATGATTTTTTTAAGGAGAGCATTCGGTATGTTCAGAATCGGCACGGTCAATATTGATACGTCACACGCACCCGCGTTTGCAGAGCTTTTTCTCAAGGGGGACACCGCGCGCTATACCGCCGTGTATAACGACGGCTTCCGCACGGACGAGGAGGTTCATGCGTTTATGGAGAAATACCGCCTCGAAAAGCGGTATACCGACCTTTCCGAGATGGCGGAAAACGTCGATTTTGTGTTCATCCAGAGCTGCAACTGGGACCGCCATATTGAGCTGGCAACCCCGTTCATCCGCGCCGGCGTACCGGTTTTCATCGATAAGCCGCTGGTCGGCAATCTGCGCGACTGCAAAGCACTGGAGGCGCTGGCGGCAGAGGGAAAGGTCATCCTCGGAACCTCTGCGATGCGTTACACCTATGAGCGGGACAGCTTTTTTGCCGTTCCGAAGGAGGAGCGCGGGGAGATCCTGCATGTGTCCGCCATGGTCGGCGTGGACGAGTTCAACTACGCGATCCATTCCATCGAGTCCATTCTCGGATTTCTGAAAGGAGACCGTGCGGTTTCCTGCCGCTACATCGGCTCCGGCAAGGTGGAGGACGTGCCGACGGACAGCTATTTCGTCCGGTTCGCCTCCGGCGCAACTGCCTGCTATCACATTTGCCTGAAGGGCTGGCAGCCGTCCACCGCGCTGGTCATGACGCAGAAAACCAGCTTCGCGTACAAGCTGGACGTCAACAAGCTGTATGAAGCGATGCTGAAGCATGTCTCCGCATGGCTGGAGGGCAGGGAAAACGATCTGGTCACCGTTCCGGAGATGACCATGGGCGTCAAGATCATGCTTGCGGGTAAGAAATCCAAGGAGTCCGGCGGCGCGGAGGTGGCGCTTGCGGAGCTGCGGGAAGAGGACGCCGGCTTTGACGGCTACGCGTTCGAAAAGGAATACGAGGCGCAGCAGCATCCGAAAAAATAGGAACGCGGTACGGGAAAGGGGGCAATCATAATGATGACGAAAAAGCAACGGGTGTGTCTCATCCTGTCGATAGCGCTGTGCATTTGCAGCCTTCTGTTTTCCGGCTGCAGTGCGGCGCCGGGCAGTACGGTCTTGAAGGGAGGGGAATCCTCAGCCTCCTTGTCGGCTGTCTCCGGGGAACCCGTCGATCCTGAGATTCCGATAGAGGAACCGGAGGATTTCTTCAGCAAATACGGGCAGACGCAGCTGCCCGATCCGCAGGCGTTGCCGTCATACCTCACGGCAACGGAGCAGCCGTACCTGTATCGATGTCCGTTTACCCTGCCGCCGGCGGATGGCAGCTCCATTCTGACCGAGGGGGAGACGCTTGTCCTTTCCTATTGGCTGGACGGCAATCGCGTGCGGATGTATTCGCTGGAAACCGGTGCGCTTTTGCGGGAGCTTCTGCTGACGGACAGCGTCGCAGTCGGTCTGACTGCCAGCGGGGATCTTTGGTGCGTCGAGTATGACGGGCTGGGCGTTACATTTTACGGCAAGGACGGTTCGGGTGCGGACGACCGCATTCTGCGGGAAGCGGACAATGTCCATACCGGCGAGCATGCGCCGTACAGCGCTTCGGTCAGCGCTGACGGACGCTGGCTGCTGTATCTGTCCGAAGGAAGCGCCCGTATGACGCTCTGCAATCTGGAAACCGGTGCGGAAACGTCGCTGGAGATGCCGAAGGGGAGCGGTTATCCGAGCTTTCTGGATACCGCCGACGGCTTTCTGCTGAGCAGCTGGGGGGATTGGATTCTGACGGTGGATCCGGAAGCCGGCACGGTGGAGCAGCAAACGGTTGACGGGAGCATTTGGAGCTATGAAAACGGCCTGCTGCATTACGCGTCGGACGACGGTCTTTTGCTCGGCGGAACGGACGTCGGGGCGCAGCACTTTTATATGGCGTTTTCCTCCTCCGATGAGTGGATGAACGAGGTTGCGTTCGGCTGCGCTGCCACGCTGGTGTACGATACGGAGTTTTCCGCCCGGTTTTATGATCTGCGCGAGGGGGTGCTGCTGGCGGCGCTGCCGGTAGGCGCGGACTGCTACCAGCTGGGAACGTACTGGCTGGAGGACGGCAGAGTGCTGCTTTCCCTGCAAATGGCGGATCGGATGGATTGCTTCCTTTACGATCTGCCTGCCGTGAAAGCGGCGGAGGAGCCGGTTTTGCAGGTGGAGACGCTGCTCTGTACAGACGGAGAGCTGTGGGAGAAGATCGCTCTGATGGCTGCGGAAGCGGAGGAGGCGAACGGTGTGGAGCTGTTCTACGCTTCCGAGGGAAACGATTTTTCCATTTGGGAATATGTCGGCGTAGCCGAGCTGGATCCGATTACGGTGTACCGCTCGGTGAAAACCGCCGCGGAGATCCTGTCCCTCTATCCGGAGGGGATGCTGCGTGAATCGTATGCGGAAACCAACAAGGGGCTGCGGATCTATCTGTGCGGTACACTGCACGGCGTTGACGGAAGCGGTCTTTCACAGGCGGGCGGCGTCACCACGGAGAGCGAAGGCTACATCGTCATTGCGCTGGACATCAACAACAATCTGTCCTATAATCTTCCGCATGAGCTGTCTCATGTGTTGGACCGCCGGATTACCTATGTCGCCGAGCAGGGGGGCAGGGACTGGCTTTCCCTTTGGGAGGCGCTGACGCCGTTTGCGGACGCTTATACCGGTACCTACGGGGACTACCTGAACAATGCGCAGTATACCGCTTCCTATGAAACCGATGCGAACCGCATCTGGTTTGTGGATGATTATTCCCGAACCTACCCGACCGAGGATCGCGCGCGCATTATGGAGCACCTGTTCAACCCGGAGGGGGACGGGCTTGCGTCGGTTCTGCAGGCGCCGCATCTGCAATACAAGGCGCGCTTCTACTGCTATATGCTGCGGCAATGCTTTCCGTCCTGTGACGGAGCAGACGTGCTGTACTGGGAAGCGCAGCTGGGGACGGTCAACGAGACCGAGTTTGCAGATCTGCTGTCCTGATTCTTTTCTGAAAAAAGCTGCTTTTGGGGTTGACATTTCCGGACAGCGGGGGTATACTCAAACCGGTTCCAATATTTTTTAGCAGACAGGAGACGCAGTATTTATGATGGATACGATCAAGATCCCGGATCACGGGAATACCAAAATTGTCGCGCACCGCGGCCTTTCCGGCATCGAGCGCGAAAACACCTGCTCCGCTTTCGTTGCGGCGGGCAACCGGAGCTATTTCGGCATCGAAACCGACGTCCGAAAGACGGTGGACGGTCACTTTGTCCTCTGCCACGATGACGATACAGAACGCAACTGCATCGATAAGCTGGTGCCGGAGGTTTCCACACTTCAGTCTTTGCGGCGCTTACAGTACAAGGATCGCGACGAGACGTTCGACCGCGGAGATCTGATGATGCCGACGCTGCAGGAATATGTCAAGATCTGCAAGCGGTATGGCAAGGTCGGCGTGCTGGAATTCAAGGGCGCCTATACCGAGGAGCAGATTCAGGCCGTGTTGGAGATCATTCGCTCTTTCGAGTACGAAAACAGCATCATCTTTATCTCTTTCTCGCTGCAGAATCTGATCAATCTCAAGAAGGTGTGGCCGGAGGCGCAGGCGCAGTGGCTGACCTGCGATGCCAAGCCGGAAACCATCGACAAGCTGGTGGAGTATCAATTGGGGATTGACGCGTATTTCACCTGCCTGACCGAGGAAAATGTCCGCGAAATGCACGAAAAGGGCATCGTGGTCAACTGCTGGACGGTCGATAAGCTGGAGGACGCGCAAAAGCTGATCGCGATCGGTGTTGATCAGATCACCTCCAATATCCTCGAATAAGCTTCAAGAGAACGGACTCCTGTCGGGAGTCCGTTTTTTTGCGGCGTCGTCCGGCTGCGTTTCTGCCGGAGAACATGAAAAAAGCCGCTCCCCCGAGGGGAGCGGCAGGTATCACGGTTCCAGAAAGCGGATCAGCCGTTGGATGAGTGGAATCAACAGCGCGCCGACGGCATTGCCGAGGACGACAAGCGTGAGAAACAGCGGTGTGCCGGAGGCGGTCAGCATCCGGGCAGACGCAAAGTAGAAAGCGTCTGCGACGCAGTGTTCAAATCCGCAGAGGATGAAGGTTGGAATACAGAAAAAGACGGCGATGATCCGGTTCTGCTTTTTGAAGATATCCACGCAGAGGAAGATCAGGATTCCGCAAAGGAGCGCGTCAACCAGAATCGTCGGGACGCCTTTTTGCAGCCGTGCCTCGCAGAGGGAAACGACATTCCCCATTGGCGGGCGCAGCCATCCCGTCACAAAGGCGCCGAGGAAATTGCCGATGACCGCAAGCAGGGTATCCCATGCGAAAGCGGCGCCGCTTTCCGTGATGTATCCGATCATGCCGGTGTACAGCTGGAAGCGGAACAGAAGGATGGATAGCAGCGCGACGGAAAAGAGCAGTGCGCCGACGTATCGGTTTTCGCAGGAGAGGAATACCATTCCGCCGATTCCGATCAGAAGTCCGGCGAGGATGGATTTGAGAAAGGAGGCGGTGTGCGCCTTCCATACGGCAGTTCGGTTCATCGGCATATCGGTACCTTTTCAGTGAAAAATCGTATCGCTTCTCTCGTCACATGATAGAAACAGTTTACTCCAGATGCCCCTGCTTGTCAAGAGAAAGGAGAACATTTTTAACGCTGTAAGCAAAAAAACGAACGAACGCAGAGGCGTTGTCCGTTTTTTTGCCGCCTATTCCGCTCGCAGGTGCCGCATCATTGCTGCTCCTTCAGCAGCGCGGCGAAGGCGACGGCAAACAGGCGACCGGCGGTGCATGCCTCCTCAATGGTGTTGCCGCAGGAGCCGACTTCCAGCAGCAGGCTTCCGGTGGAAAGTCCCTGATTGAACGCGGCGGTCCGCAGGTTGATCGGTCGCGCCAGCGTCGGATAGAGGCGGTTCAGCATTTCCTCGAGGTGTGTCGCGACGGTCAGGTTCTGTCTCCAGTTCGGATGATCCGCGCCGCCCTCATCCGTACCGATCACCAGCATCAGCTGGGCGGTAGAGACGCCGTCGATCTCGGTCAGTGTCTTTTCGCAGGTATCATCCTGTGCGAAGATAGAGTCCCTGTGCACATCCAACACATAGAGGATGCTCGGATATTCTTCAAGCGCCTGCCGGACTGCCGCACGGGAATAGGTGTAGGAATTGTTGTAGTCCGTGATATCGTACATGGCGGTATCGTGCAGGACGGAAATGCCCATGGAGCGCAGCGTTTCCGCGATTTCCTCTCCGACAGCGACCACCGTTTCCGAGGGATCTGTGGAGCGGAAATCCTCGTCCGGCAAATAGTAATCGACGCCGGCGGGTAAATAGCTTTCCGTGCCATGGGTATGAATGATCAGAACGAGCGGTTCGCTTTCCGTATCGGCAGGCGTGCGGATCGGATAGTCCCGCTCCAGATAGTCGTACAGATTCACCGAGTAGTTGGTCCGGTTGATGGTGTCCAGCGTCGCCTGTGCCGTATCGGCATACCAGCAGAAGCTTTCCGCGATCACGGTCAGCGCGCCGTCCGGCGGTACTGCCGGCGCGGGCGGTATGGAGCTTTCCTCCTCATAATCCACGCTGATCTCTGCGGGCGTACTTTCCTCCTGCGGGAAGACGGTTTTCTCCGCAGCAGGAAGCGCGGCGATCGGAACCGGCGGCGTTTCCGATGTGAGATAGTACGCCAGCTCTGTCGGGATCGCGGCGGCTATGTACGGAACGGCAAGAAAGCTGCCGCAAAGCAGCAGCACACAAAGGACCACGATGACGCCCTTGCGCAGAGCGCGCTTGTTTTCGACGGTCAGCTTCATAAGCGGGAACATCCTTTCTTTCCTCTGGAATCTTTTCTTCTCCTGTCATTCTTGCGCGGGGAGGCAGCGCTTGTCCGGCGCCGGAGCTCCGCCCTCAGTTATATATATGCCGGTGTGCGCCGGAATATGACGGGAATTGGTTCGAAGGAAAGAGAGGGCGGTCACATTCACAAATTCGTCACATTTACGGAATCTGACGATAACAGAAAAATAAATTTGTGAAAAATATGTAAATGCTATTGACAAGCCGAAAAAAACATGCTACAATGTTCTTGCAAACAGGAAAACGCGAAATGAGGAAAGATGCGGCATAGAACCATCCTGAAGCAGGATGACCTGTTTGAAACTTTTCAGCAGGAGGACGGACCAATGAACAGGTAACGGAGCGACCGCTGTCCGCATGTAGTCGGACGGGGATGTCGCAGGGCTTGAGAACATGGCGCTTTTGCCGTGTGTGTTTTGATCCCTGAAAAGGAGGAACCGTTATGATGAATGCGATGCATCAAAAGAAAAGCGAGTCCGAGGACAGTCCGCCGTGGAGGCTCCCTGTTTGAGCCGGTGCACAAACAAATGACGCGCAAAAATGCCGACGCTATCAACGTCGGCATTTTTTTGTGCCTGCGGGGAAGGGCATGCTCTCCCGGAAAGACGCTTGTTTTGGACGGATTTTCCGGGAGCCACCTACAGGTTATCCGAAATCAGGCGTATCGACAAAGCGGATGGATGTGCTGTCGGTGCGCTCGCTTTCAAAGAGAACGATCTCGTTGTCTCCCTGCTTCAGGAACGGCGCGGGGACATAAAGCGTGTACTGCGGACCGGCGTCGGTATAGTACCTGCCGATGTTGATGCCGTTGACCGTGACGAAGCCCTTATGGAAGCCGCGCATGGAGAGGAACGTGTCCGCCGGTGTGCCGTCGATATGCAGAATGGCGCGATGGAACGCGGGCTGCTCCGTGGTGTGGAACGGTTCGAACGTCAGACCGGAGAGGTCGTCCATCGGCAGTGCGGTGGTGCGCCAACCGAAGAGGTGAATCATATCCGTCCGTACCGAACGAAGCCCTTTGCTGTCCAGCGTTTTGGAGCCGTAATTGATGCGTCCGCAGTTTTCGCTCAGAATGGCAAGGGATCGTCTGACGCCGGGTTCCGCGTCGGGAAGCTCCGGATAAACCGGATTGGCGCCGCGCCCCAGCACAGCGATCTGTCTGCCGTCGAGGTAGATGCTGCAGCGGTCGGCAATCGGTTCCGGTCGCAGTGTGGTGCCGTAGGGAGCGATCAGCTCTGTTTCATACAGCACATACCCCAGATAAGAGCCGGTTTCCTCCATGGTCAGCGGCGCTGCCGTTTCAAAGACGCTGCCCTGCACCTCGGAAAGGTGGGTGAAAAGCTCCGCAGTTCCGCAGAGCGGAATCTCACCGTAGGCCGCTTTTTCCGTTTCCTTTGCAGTCAGCTCCGGTGCGCCGAAGTGCTTTTTCAGGATTTCCCGTACGAGATAGTATTTTTCGGTGCGGTCGCCGGCCTCGGTCAGCAGGCTGTCGTAATCGTAGCTGGTTGTGGTCGAGCCGTAGGGATCGGGATCGTCGTTCGCGCCGTTCCAGAATCCGAAATTGGTGCCGCCGCAGAACATATAGTAATTGAGATGCATGTTTTGCTGTATAAAGAGCTCCAGCTCGTACGCAACATCCTTGGCAGACCGCCTGTGATGCTCGTTGTACCAATGATCAAACCAGCCGCACCAGTATTCCCCGCAGAAGATGGGAAGGCGGTAGCCGAGCGATTCCATGCGCTCTTTATGCATCACCGGGTTGGAGCCGAAATTGTCCGCGACGAAAATGCCGGGATGTGCGGGATCGCCGGTTTCCGCCGCGTTGAGCATTGCGGGAATATCCGCGTCGGAGCGGTACAGCAGGCAGTCGGCGCCGAGAGAACGGTACATCTCCTCCAGCTTTCGCAGATAGGCGCGGTCATTGCCGTAGCTGCCGTATTCATTTTCGACCTGCAGCATCAGAATGTTGCCGCCGTTCGTGCAGAGGCGGGGCACCAGAATCGGAAACAGCTTTTCAAAGAAATGCTGCACCTTTTCGAGGTAGGGGGCATTATTGCAACGGATCCTCAGCCCCGGTACCTGCAGCAGCCATGCGGGCAGACCGCCGCCCTCCCATTCCGCGCAGATATACGGTCCGGGACGGACGATCGCATATAGCCCCAGCTCCGCAGCGGTATCCAGAAATTTGCCGAGGTCGAGGATGCCGGAGAAGTCAAAGCTTCCCTCCTGCGGCTCGTGCGCGTTCCATGCGACATAGGTCTCTACGGTATTCAGACCGCATTCCTTCAGTTTGAGCAGGCGGTCATACCAGTAGTCCTGCGGGATGCGGAAGTAATGGATGGCGCCGGAAAGCAGCCGGAACGGCTTGCCGTCCAAAAAAAACTCTTTTTCATCATGTGTAAATGTCATTGTCTGGCTCCTTCTAAAATGAGAGTGGAAACTTCCTTCTCGGTGGCTTCGGAAGCGAACTGCGATTCGCTGCAGGCGTATGCATAGCCGGAATGGTTGCCGTTTGTTCCTGCCTGTACGGAAGCGAGATACTGCCCGCCGCCGAGGCAATGGAAGCCGTAGGGCGAGCTGTACCGATACTTCGCTCGGACGGTTTTCAGATCGGAGGAGACACAGAACAGCGTTTCTTTTGCCTGATACGGTTCGGACGGACCGTAGGTGGAGAACCAGAAGTCGCCGGTTTCGTCGTCGTGGTCGAGGTTCTGGATCCCGAACACGGTGTTGCCGACGTCGATCAGGTGCATCCGCTCGTAAACGCCTTCAAGGGTAAGCTGCAGCAGAAGCTGCCGGTGGTATCGTTCGCCGTTGCGGATAGCGCAGGCGACGAACATCTTTTCCTTTCCCTCGAGATCCTTTCCGAAGGTTACGCCGTCAATCGCGTTGAAGCCGTATTCGTCCTCCGGGCTGCCGGCGATTGCCTTGAGCTGGTCGCAGACGGGGAGGTCGATCACGGTTTCCAGCCGGAGATCGTCCGCGTTAAAGATATCAATCTTGAAGGAGGTCCAGTCATCCCATGCATGTCCGGCTTCCGGCTGCCCCAAAAAGCTCGCGTACAGTTTGCCGTCGCGGTAGTCAATATCACCGAGGTGACCGCCTTCCACGTGGCATTGTGCGATCACCGTGCTCCGGGCATTGGTTTTGACCACGCTGTCGGTAAAGGACCAGTAAAGGTACCGCTGCTCCGGATCGGCAGTGAACCCTTGCATGTGCCAGTTCTGATGGAGCACCTCTGCTCTCTCGATAGACGTCATAAGGTTACCCGTTCCTTTTTCAAATTTGTAGATCTGCCTTGTGTCGGGTGCATTGTATCACAGATCCGTAGGAAAGTCAATTGCTCTGCAAAAAAATCATGCTCCGGTTTTTCCGCTGCCCGCCTTGTTCCGCGTGCATCAGCGCGGAGCTTCGACGCCTCCTGTTTTTCTGCATTTTTCTGCACGTTACGTTGTTTTTTCAACCCGCCTTTCGACATTCTACCGCGGATTCTACCGGGAGTAGAGTGGCAGAACCGGGATTCTACCGGGCGGAACCCGGAGAGTTTCCTTCCTTTTACGGACGGTAGGTTGCATCCCGCCCGTGGGATGGCTATACTGAACAAGCAGGCAGCACTGTCTGCCAGAAATTGTATATCAGGATAGCAGGCATGCGGCAGCGGCGCAGCTGCAGATGCATGCGGGAGGTTCTCTATGTCATTTTCCATTATCACAGACACATCCGCCAATCTGCCGACCGGTCGTCTGAAGGCCGACGGCGTCACCGTCATTCCTTTTTCCTATTATGTGGGCGACACAGAACATACCTGTATGGATACGGACGTTTTTGACGGCGCCGCGTACTATACATCCATTCGCAGGGGGGTGAAGGTGACCACTTCGCAGGTCACGCCGCAGCGGTATCTGGATTGCATGAAGCCGATGCTGGAAAACGGGGAGGATCTGCTTTTTGTCGGGATGTCCTCCGGCATCAGCGGCTCATTCCGCTGTGCGGAGCTTGCCTCTGAGCAGCTGCGGGAGCAGTATCCGGAACGGGAGATCCGTCTGATTGATACGCTCGCCGCCTCGCTCGGCGAGGGGATTTTGGTGCTGCGCGCGGTCCTTTGCAGGGATGCGGGGATGAGTCTGACGGAAACCGCCGATTTGCTGTCGGAGGAACGGAAGCGTGTCTGTCAGATATTTACAGTGGACGATTTGATGCACCTGCGCAGAGGCGGACGGCTGTCCAGCATGAGCGCCGTCGTCGGTACTGTGCTGCAAATCAAGCCGATCCTGAAAGGGAACGAGGCGGGGATGATCGTGACCTGCGGAAAAACCCGCGGCAAGAAGCGTGCAGTGGAGGCTTTGGCGGAGCGGTATGATGCGCTTGTCGAGCAGGCGGGGGAACAGACCGTCGGGATTGCGCATGCGGATTGTCCGGAGGACGCCGCCTATCTGGAGACGCTGCTGCAGCGGAACCATCCGCCCAGAGAGATTCTCACGGTCTGCTATGAGCCGGTCACCGGCTCCCATGTCGGTCCCGGTGCACTGGCGCTCTTCTTTGAGGGCGGCGCAGACGTCCGTTCCAAGTGAGTGTTACGACTTCCGGCGGGAAGCCGGTAGAAAGGGGATTCCTATGACAAGAACCAAGCTGTCGGACAGACTGCTTCCCGACTATACGCGCGGCGAAGAGGTCTTTAATACGGTTTCTCACGTCGTCGGCGGAGCATTCGGCATCTGTGCGCTGGTGCTCTGTCTGGTTTATTCCGCTTTGCGGAGCGACGCGTGGGCGGTGGTGAGCAGCGCGATTTACGGCGCGACGATGGTGCTGCTTTACACCATGTCCAGCGTGTACCACGGGCTGCGTGCGCCGGCGGCGAAGAAGGTCATGCAGATCATCGACCATTGTACGATTTATTTTCTGATCGGCGGCACCTATACGCCGGTAGTGCTCTGTTCGATTCGCCGGGTATCTCCCGGTTGGTGCTGGACGCTGTTCGGATTGGTCTGGGGACTGGCGGCGATGGCGACGGTTTTTACGGCGATCGACCTGAAAAAGTATGCGACGCTTTCGATGATCTGCTACATCGGTATGGGCTGGTGCATCGTATTGGCGGTTAAGCCTGCCGTCGCTGCGGTTCCGCTGCCGGGGCTGCTGCTGCTTTTTGCCGGAGGGGTTGCGTATACGGTCGGCGCCATTCTGTACGGTCTGGGCAGGAAGCACCGATATATGCATTCCGTTTTCCATCTGTTTGTGCTGGCGGGAAGCATTCTGCAGTTTTTCTGTATTTTGTTTTATGTGCTTTAAACGATAGAAAAATGCCGACTGCATCTGCATATCGGCAAGTGCCCTGCAATGGGTAAGGGGGATATTCGGCGCATACGGGAAGGACAAATATGCCTCTTGCTGAACCGGCAGGCAAGCGGAGCCTCCCGGTGTAAACGCCGATGTTCCATAAGCTTTTTTTCATAGTCCGAGGGAGAAGAACCGAATCGCTTCTTCCTCCTTTTTTATGCCCGGATGCCTAACCGCTCCAACAGGCGGTCGAAGCCGCCCTGCGGGTATAGGGACAGGTCCTTTTGCTCCCGATTGATCAGGCAGTCTGTCAGCAGGAATACCTGCATGCCGACCTTCTCTGCGATCAGATCCTCCGTCGCATCGTTGCCGACCATCAGGCATGCCTCCGGCGCCAGTCCGAGGCGTGCCGCGACGTCGGTATAGTACGCGGGATTCGGCTTGCAATGGCTGCTGTTTTCATAGGTGGTGTAAAATTCGAACGCCTCCGGAAGCAGTCCTGCCCAGCGGATACGACTTTCGGTTGCGATTGAAGGGAAGATCGGGTTGGTCGCTAAAGCGACACGGTAGCCGGCGGCGCGGACCTTTTTTACCGTTTCGGCAGCCTGTGGCTGAAAGCCGCAGAACGCCTTGGCATCCTGAAATTCATCGCGGTAGAACGCGTCGAACAATGGCTTATCTTTGAAGACGGAATCTCCGTAAAGAGCCGCGAAGACCTGCCAGAATGCCGCTTCGTTGCTCTGACTGCCGTCATTCTTTACCATCGCGGCGGTGCCTGCCCAGATGGCATCGATCAGCTTCTGCGGCTCGTAGCCGTATGCCGCCATTTTTTTGGTGAGGAAGCCGAAATATCCTTTGGTAAACCTGTCCTGATCCATAGGGAGAAGCGTGCCGTCCAGATCGAATACTACTGCTTTGATTGCCATGCTTTTTCTACTCCTTCCGCAATGCGGGTATGCTTTGAAATCGATAGCTGCGTACTTTTTGCGCAAATGCCCTTATCAATGTTAGTATATCATATTTTTGGTCGTTTGCAAGTATTTTTTTGAAACCCTGTCAATTTTTGTCCTATTTTCGTGTATACTGTAATTTAGGCAGGACGTTCCCCGTTTCTCAGCGGCGGGGGCGTTTATGCATGCAGTACGATTCCTCCACTGTATGCTGGGGACCGGCACCGCCGGTTCCTGCCATCCCATGCATGCCGGGGCAGGTGATGAGCCGCAGGCTCCGGAATAGAAAAACGCCGGCGATGCTTTCGCCGGCGTTAATCCTATATGAAAAAAGCTGCCCGACAGCGCGCCGCCTTACAGGTACTCTGTCCGGAGGCTGACGGGGTGAATGATCAGTATGGTCAAGCCCTTCTGTTGGGCGTATTCGACGGTTTTCCCTGTTCCGCTTCGGGAACCGTCCCAAACTGCAATGAGCAGGTCTGCATTGTCCACCATGTAGCAGTTTCGCTTTTGCATGCAGTCGCCGGTATACTCCTTTTGCAGGATCGTATCCTGATCGCAGCGCGTAAGGATGCTGTAATAGCGATCCCGCTGCGTCTCGTTCCAGTGGTTGGGCTGAGAAATGCATGGAATCGCACATTCCAGCATGATATCCGGGACTTTCTTTTTTAGCTCCAGCACGATTTCCGCCGCATATGTATCTACGCCAAGCGCCATGCCAGAGATGAAATGCGTAATGCCGCGTTCCGTGATCGCCTGTTCGATCTGCTCCCGCAGAACGCGTTTCAGGGCGACGCATCTTTCGTCCAGCTCATTGAACCGGAAGGGGAGATTCTGAGGCCTGTGACCGGTAAATGCGCAGCTTATTTTTTTCATGTTCTGACACCTTTATCCCTTCAGTTTTATGACATTCCATGGAACACACGGTATTATATCACATTTTCACTGTCGAATTTTATCAGATTTTGACCATTGCGTCAATAACTTGTAAAATACGGGACTGTTCCTCTGGCTGCAGCTCTTCGATTGCATCGGACAGACGGGACGCTTTGATTTGATATCCGTTGTTCAGATTATCCGCCAGAATATCGTCCGCCGTGCAGTCGATGCAGTTGACGATGCGGATCAGCAGTTCCAGCTTGACGCTGTATACGCCTCGTTCAAGTGCGGACAGGTGGTTGGTAGAAATGCCGACCAACGCGGCAAGCTGCGCCTGTGTCAGACCTTTTCTGACCCGAAACGACTGTATGCGTTTCCCGATCTGTTTGTCTGCCATGCGAACCCCTACTTTTATCATGATCTTGTTGACAGTATAAAAGATTTTCCGCTGTCGAGAAAGCAAGAAAAGCCGTTGCTATCATTGTTTTGCAATGATAATTGGAAATTTTTAACAAAAAACAGGCAGAGGGCTTCCTTCTGCCTGTAGGTTTGCTATCTTTGTAGGCAGCGGAGAAGCTGCTCCATTTCCCGGACGCCCTTTTTCTGGGAGGTGATGATCGCTTCCAGTATAGGCTTGAGCTGCGGACAAATAGGGAAACGCAGCGCGTTTTCCGACATGCGGATGGCGCCCTGATGGTGTGGAATCATTTCCTTCATGAAAGCGATATTGATATCGTTCGCCTCGGGCGCCTGCTGCATCTGGCGGAACATGGTCTGCATAATCTGCCGGACGCATCTTTGATAAGAGCGAAGCTCTTCGTCCGTATTGCGTTGTCTGCTGCAGCTTGTGAGAGCGTCCTGCATCTGTCTGATGCTTTCGGTCTGCTCTGTGACGATATTCTGCGCGATGCGCTCCAGCGGGACGAACGTGGTGTACTGTAACAGATTCCGGGACATCTGGATCGCTGCTTCGTGATGCGGGATCATCTGCACGATGAAGTTATGGGAGATGCTGTCTGTCAGGTCGGCTTCGGTCATTCCTTTGATCATATCATTCAGGATTTCGTGGAACCGACATAAATAGGTTTTGGATACCTCACTGAGTGGGGATCTGCCGGACATGGGTTTTCCTCCTTTTTCCCGTCGGTCTTTGACCGTCGGATTCTTACCGTCAGTTTATGCGATGCGGAGCAAAAGGGTTTTTGACGCTTTGTTTGCCGGCGCTTTTGCGCCGTCCGGAAACCGAATCCGATAAAAAACGAACGCCCGCCTGTAAGGGCACCGAAAAAAGTAAGATTTAAAAAATCTCTCCAAACTCCAAAGCCGAATAGTCCTGCCTTGCTTGTTAGAATATTTTCTCTCTAATCCGAATCCCAACTTTTCATGCGATCTTACATCTTTCCTAAATTTTGCCTAATAAAAATCAAATATTATTCCGGCATTTATATATTATGATTGTGCTGTATCCTTTATTTCTTGTCAACATATGTAAAAGGAGACTGATGCTACGCACGCATCTATACATTTATGACTGCAAATTCTCCTTGATCTTTTGTTTGCCGTTGCGTCTGTTTTCCTCCTACACAAAGGTCGTTTGCTTGGCGAGAGTGCCGCGCAAAAAGCGCACGATCAGCGGATTGCGGAAATGCAGCAGGATAGCAATCAGAAATAAGGTATTATTGATTCGCCGTAAAACAGCGTCTGAAGAGGTTTCCGCCTTTGACTCTGATAAATACAAAAAACCCCGATCAAATCGAGGTTTTTGCCGTTGCATTCTTTTTGTGCGCGTTTTTGTCTAAGCCACATGAAAAAGATATTTTGGCTTTTTCGGCTGAGGGATTCGAACTCACGAAAAATGCTCATCCTATTTATCGAAATATTATTGCAGAAAAACAGGCAATAATAGCATTATATTTTGTCATTGTCTTTGATTTTGGATTACACATCAAAAAATTATAATGTAAAAGTATGTAAAAATCAACCCTTTTCCAAAAAGTCCGCTATGATAAAAGTAAAAAACGACAAGTTCCAGTTTGTCGAAACTTGTCATTTTTCTGTGAAGAGACTACGAAAAAGATATATTTACGATTTCGGATGAGGGATTTGAACTCTCCGATTATTCATAATTTTAAATAATAGCATATAGTCCATCTATTTAATCAATACTGTTTGCAAACACTCCTAATAATTCTGGATAGAAACTGTCAAAATCAACATATTTGCTACGGTTTTTATCATAGAACTCAAAGTATTCAAGAATAAGTGGAATATACTTGTAACCACAGTATAGATCATTATTCATTAACTGATTTGCTAATTCAGTAAGATTGCATTTTTTTGTCAGATGAATTGACATAGCTCTTACAAAATGCTCGTTAATACATTCATACCAGTCTCCATAACCCGATCGATAGTCAGGAAGCTTATACTTCTTCAATACTTTGTAGGTCTCTTTATATTTATTGACAATATCAGAATATTTTTGGGTCAATGGGTTGATGAAAGGATGAGAATATTCGTGAAATAAAACTGCCGGAGAAAGGCTAAAGTCATCTGTAGAGAAAACAGAAAAAATATCCGATTTCTGTGTCGCTATATCCGTAAATTGAATTCCAAAATTGCCTATCATCAAAGATGACACTATATAATTGTATGAATTTTGTTCTTTCCCATATTCGTTTTCCAACATAGATATGAAGGGGTAAGCTTGAATACTATTTTTTATCTTTGCTAGAACAGGATCATAGAATTTGACGACCTTATCAAAAAAAGAAAAGTATTTTGTCTCATTGGAAAACTGCCTCAATACTTCTAAGAACACATTGATTTTTTCTATCCCGCCGGAATATTCTATACATAAATCAGATAGCTTGTACTTCAATGAGAAATCATTTGCATTTAAACATAATGCAAGCTCCACTGGGCGGGAAAATGTAAATCCATCGGGGATCATATTTTCTACGAACTCGTAAACCTTATGAAAACGATAAGAGTTGAAAAATGATTTTACAGCTGCGGTGTATTCATTTTGTTCTTCTGACATAAGTCCATATCCAACAAATGGCTTTGTAATCTCGTTATATCGGCTCGTCAATAAAATACTGTTAATTAACTCCAAACATGGATCTACTTTAACAATAAAATGCTTCAAATATATATACTCCTTCTATAACTATATTTTGTCGTGGAAGTTCAAACCATTCCGCAAAGGGAATTTGCCCATTTTACATCTACGAAACGGACTTTCGAAAAATCGTCGCCTAAAACGGCGAAAACCCCGATGAAATCGGGGTTTTCTGTGGCAATATCTTTTTTATCGCCACCTTATGGCGCGGAAGGAGAGATTTGAACTCTCGCGCCGGTTACCCGACCTACACCCTTAGCAGGGGCGCCTCTTCACCACTTGAGTACTTCCGCAAGATGGATTTTTCGAAGGGCAACTGTCAATTGTGTGCCGCATTCTTTGCTATATTGGCGGAGGGAAAGGGATTCGAACCCTTGTGGGATTGCCCCAAACGGTTTTCAAGACCGCCTCGTTATGACCGCTTCGATATCCCTCCGTAAAACGGTCCGCACGCATACGGCGGGAAAACATGCTTGCCGTGGAGCCGTGCTGTGTGACCGACGTTTGCGCACGGTTAAGCATATCATATTCCGCCGGTTTTGTCAAGAGGTCTTTTGCATTTTCAGGTGAAAAATCCCGCTTCTTTATTCTTTTGCCGGCGGATATTCGTTGCAGAGCAGGTAAAGCGGCGGTTCATCCTCCTCGATCGTGGGGAAGCGCCCCTGCGGTTCATAGAAGCGGTTGTCTGTTTCGTCGTCGTTGACCATAGAAACCTCGCCGATCAGGCAAGGACCGAATCCCGGCTCCGCCCAGAATTCATGGTACAGATACGGAGGCAGGGTGATGGATTCGCCGGGACGCAGCCGTAGCACGGTGCCGGCGGGGACCGTAGCTTCGCAGCCGTCCAAACGAACCGTGACAGGCGTATCTGCCAGCGTTTCGTTTTCCCCGCAATTGTAAACGCGGAGCATCAGGTTTCCGCCCGCGCGATTGATGATATCCTCCATTTTGTGCCAATGGAAATGCATGGGGCTGTTTTGTCCCTCGCGGGAAATCAGGTACTTTTCGGCATAAGGTTTTTTACAGGACGGATCCTTCGCGTTTCCGTTGCGCAGTGTGAAAAGGAACAGGCCGATGCGGTCAAAATCGCCGTGACCGTAATCCGTGATGTCCCAGCCGAGCATGTTACGGCGGATTTCGTCATACGCATGCCCTTTCTCCGCCCATTCCGCCGGCGTGAAGTAGGCGAACGGAGGCAGCGCGTAGTTTTGCTGTTTCAGAAACGCGATGGTTTCGCGCAGGATGCGGTTGATTTCAGAGCGTTTCATAATCGGTTTCCCCTTCTCATATAGATTCTGTCGATTTAGGAAGCTTTAATGCGCCCAATATTTCCCCGACGGGATAGCGGATGTTCAGCTGGGCGGCGGTATCGAGGTCGGTGGCGTCATAATTGATGACGACAAGTTTGTTGCCATGAAACCAGTGTGTCAGTCCGGCTGCCGGATAAACGCGCAGGGACGTGCCGGCGATCAGAAGCGTATCCGCCTGCTCGATTTCCGCAATCGCGCCGTCAACCACGGCTTCGTCCAGCGGTTCGCCGTACAGAATGACGTCCGGCTTAATAACGCCGCCGCAGGCGCAGCGGGGGACACCGGTGCTTTCCTTGATCGCGGTCACATCGTGCGCCCTGCCGCAGGACATGCAGTGATTGCGGAGGGAGGAGCCGTGCAGCTCGTAGACGTTTTTGCTGCCCGCCGCCTGATGCAGCCCGTCGATATTCTGCGTGATAACGGCGGAGAGCTTCCCGCAGCGCTCCATCTCCGCCAGCACGAGGTGCGCTTTGTTAGGGCGCGCCCAGAGTGTAATCATCTTTTCGCGGTAAAAGTCAAAGAAATCCTTCGTATGCGCGTCAAAAAAGGCGCGGCTGAGAACCGTTTCCGGCGAAACGGCGTAGGGCTGGTGAAACAAGCCGTTGGAGGAACGGAAATCGGAGATGCCGCTTTCGGTAGAAACGCCGGCGCCCCCGAAAAAGACAATTCGCTTCGCCTGATCGACGATCTCCTGTAATGCTTGAAGCTCCTGCTCCATAGAAAATCACACCCTTTTCCGTTTCTGTCATCTTTCCCATCCTCTTTATAGCATATTTGCAGGAGAATTGCAATAAGATTTAGCGAAAGGAACGGTGTTTTTTGTGAAACGGTTTATGTTACTTGTGCTGACGCTTTGCCTATTTCTGCCGCTCGGAGGCTGTTTTGCCTCCAAGGATGCGGGAGGGGAGAGCTCTTCCGCAGCGCTTTCGCCGGCGATGGAGCTGCTGCGCGGGCAGGCACAGCTGGTCCGCTGTACCGCCAGATATGCGGACCTCGCTTTTTCGGAAGCGGATTTCTGCGCGCTGACCGGCGAGGACACGGAATATATCGTCATCAACTCCTTGCCGGCGGCGGATACCGGGCTGCTGATGCTGAACGGTACGGCAGTGATCGCGGGGCAGACGATTCCGGTTTCCTCCCTGAATTATCTGAAGTTTGTTCCGGGTGCGGGAGAAGAGACGGCTGCGACGGAAGCGGTCTTTACCTTTACTGCCAAGGCGCCCGGATGGGAAAACCGGGAGCTGTCCTGTATCGTCGCGCTGCTCGACAATGAGAACTTCCCGCCGGTGACTGCCGATCTGGCAGCGGAAACCTTTGAATCGGTAGTCTGCTTCGCGACGCTTTCCGGCTCGGATCCGAACGGAGACGCGGTTTCCTATACGGTCACAAGCTATCCCCGTCATGGCACGCTGCGGCTGGAGGGTGACACCGTCGTTTATCTGCCGGAGGACGGGTATACCGGCGAAGATTCCTTTACTTATGTCGCAAAGGACCGTTACGGCGCATCGTCGGCGGAAAGCACGGTCACATTCTCGGTTGTGAAAAACGATACGGGGCTATATTTTGCCGATCTGGAAAAATCGCCCATCCATAATGCCGCGATTCAGCTTTGTGCCGATGCGGTGATGACCTATATGAGGGATGGGGACGCGTACTATTTTTCACCCGATGAGACGGTCAGCAAGATCGACTGTCTGATTATGATGATGTGTCTCTGCGGGCAGGCGGATCAGGTGGTGGCGGTGACCGATACGGAGGCAACGGATGACACGGCGCTGTCTGCCGGCAAAAAGGGCTTCCTGCAGAAAGCCATCTCTTTGGGCGCAGTATATCTGGACGATGGCATGTTCCGTCCGGATGAACCGGTGACCGTAGCGGATGCCGCTTACATGGCAAAGGCACTGCTGGGGATTCCCACTCTTTCCGCTAAGCAGACGTTTACTGATCTGGCAGCGACGCCGGCATGGGCGTGTGAAGCGCTGGTTTCGGCGGACTCCTCCGGCATTCTTGCCGCAAAGGATGGCGCGCTGGACGCAGCCGCGGTGATGAACCGGGAGGGCGTCGCGCAGCTGCTGCTCAACATGGCGAAGTATAAGACGGGCGCATCCGCATAATAGCAGTTTGGGGAGGATCCTTATCCTGATAAAGGATTCCTCCCGTTTTCTTCTTTTTTCGACGGGAAATTGACAACTGTCACATGTTTTGTACGAAAAATATGGAATATTTATCAATGGAAAAGTTTGGAAAAGGATGATATACTACATATAGAAATCATAATAGAAAGGATATGACAAAGTATGAAAACCAATCGCATGAGAAAAACATGTTGTTTGCTCGTTACACTTTGCCTATGTGCAAGTCTTCTGTCCGGTATGGCAATTGCTTCCGTTCCGTCGGAGTCTGCTGTTCTTTCTGATCAGCAGGATGTACAGAACTCCTTCTCTGTATGATTATCTCATGTCCTTTCGAGATTGAATGTCACATTAATATAGGGGGACGATCTGTTATGAAAAAACGAAATCCGTTATGCCATAGCATGTGCACGGCATGCCTCTGCGTTTGTATGACCGTGCTGCTTCTGTCCGGCTGTGAGGTCGGCAGCGGCGGTACTTCAGAAGCGTCCGTGTTCTATCGGGAGTATTCCAACGCGTCGGATGAGATCGCTGTTACGGTTGTCACTGATCCCGTCACGACGCAGACGCAGGAAATTGAACTGCAGCTGGTCAATACCACTAACCGGGAGCTTACCTACAACGGAGAAAAGATCGTTTTGGAAAGAGAAACAGACGGCGGCTTTGTCTCCGTCGGGAGAAATAATTACGGGACCGGGCACGAAATCTAAGTGATTCTGCCCGTTGGCGGTAACCAACGCAGAACCGTTGCGATCGATTCCTTGGAGCCGGGTACCTACCGGTTTGTGTATCTGGAGGGAGTTCTATCTCCCGATGATCGGGTATATATTTCCTCTGTATTTTCGGTTACAGAGCCGTAAACACCGGGCACCGATTTCCGTGGTGGGACGCCGCACTTGTAGGTGGCGTCCTTTTTTTATGCGCAAGGAGGCGGCGCACTGTTTTTCGCCGTATCGAAACGGAAAAACTTTTCTGTACTGGGCATTGCATTCTTCTGCCGTTTATGATAAGATAAGGAAAAGATATTGTAACACTTCGATTTCATATAAAGAAGGGAAGAGCTTATGGCGATCAATCAAAAGATGGTGCATCTCGGACAGGTTCGCAGTGTGATCCGCGAGATATTTGAGTACGGCAATCGCCGTGCAAAGGAGATCGGGCGCGAAAACGTGTTCGATTTCAGTTTGGGCAATCCCAGCGTGCCGGCGCCCGATGCGGTGAGGGACACGATGTGCGGGCTGCTGCAAAACGCGGATCCGGTTTCGCTGCACGGGTACACGTCTGCACAGGGGGCGGAAGCGACGCGGCAGGCGATCGCTGATGACCTGAACCGCCGGTTCGGCGCCGCTGTCAACAAGGACGACCTGTACATGACCTGCGGCGCGGCGGCTTCCCTGACCGTATCGCTGCATGCGCTGGTGAATCCCGGCGATGAGGTGATCGTCGTGGCGCCCTTCTTTCCGGAATACCGCGTATTTGCGGAGCAGGCGGGGGCAGTACTGCGGGTGGTGCCCGCCGAACGGGAACGGTTTCAGATTGACTTTTCCGCGCTGCGGGAGCTTTTGAACGAAAAGACCAAGGCGATGATCATCAATTCCCCGAACAATCCCACCGGCGCGCTGCTTTCGCAGGAGACGCTGGAAACGCTCTGTAACCTGCTGCGGGAGCGCTCCGAGGAATACGGACACCCGATCTTTTTGCTGTCGGACGAGCCTTACCGTGAGCTGGTTTATGAGGCGAACGCAAAGGTTCCCTATCTGACCAACCTGTACGACCACACGCTGGTCTGCTATTCGTACAGCAAATCGCTTTCCCTGCCGGGTGAACGCATCGGGTACATCGTGGTCTGCAATCGGATGCCCGAACGGGATGAGGTGTACGCCGCCGTCTGCGGTGCAGGGCGTGCGCTGGGGTTTGTCTGTGCGCCGAGCCTGATGCAGAGGGTGCTGCCGGAGGTGCTGGGCAGGACGAGCGAGCTCGCCGTTTACCGGGAGAACCGGGATCTGCTTTACGGGGCGCTGACCTCCTACGGTTTTTGCTGTGTGAAGCCGGACGGCGCGTTCTACCTGTTTGTCGAATCGCCGGAGCCGGACGCGAACGTGTTCTGCGAGAAGGCGCGGGAATATGAATTGCTGCTGGTTCCCTCCGACAGCTTCGGCTGTCCGGGGTATGTACGCATTTCCTACTGTGTCAGTACGGAGCAGATCCGCCGTTCGCTTCCGGCATTTGAAGCGCTTGCGAAAGCATACGGCCTTATATAAATTTAAGGAAAGGATTTTTGTATTATGATCCGCTACGCACTTGTGCCGGAAACGTTCAAGCTGGTTTACGGCTCCTATCAGCAGTTCCATCCGTCCCGGCTGGACGAGCTGCCAAAAACGCTTGCTCTCTGTACGGCAAGGCGGATGTCCGCAGCGTTTCAGCTGCTGCTCTGCGCGGACGAAGCGTGGGCACTTCAAATCGGGAAGGGGCTTTGGCTTTCTCAGCGAGGCTCAGTTCCGACCGTGCGCGTCGAAGCGTCTTGTACTTCGGCGGAAGGCGTTGCGCCTGCCGTTTCCCTGCAGATCGAAGGGATGCATCGGGACGATGACGGCTATTTTCGCGCAGATGCTCTGCTGGGGCAGGAGGTTACCGAACAGAACGCGGAGGAGCCGCGCGCCGTGTACTGTGAGATCGGACTGTCGGACGACGTGCCTGCCGGAGAATACCGCCTGACGCTGCGTCTGTTTTGTTCCCGTATGTTTGAGGATGAGACGCCTGTCGGGGAAGCGTCGGTGCTTTTGACCGTCTATCCGGTGGAGATGCATGGCAGCGCGGAAAATAAATTCTATCTGGATCTTTGGCAGCATCCGTGCAACATTGCCCGCAAGCATGGGGTGCCGCTTTGGAGCGACGAGCATTTTGCAGTGCTGGAGCCGTATGTCCGTTCGCTTGGCGAGCTGGGGCAGCGCGCGGTCACGCTGGTTGTCACGGAGGCACCGTGGGGCGGACAGTCCTGTTTTCGGGAGTACCGGATGGCGGCGAATCTGTTCGAGTATTCCGTCATTCCCCTGAAAAAGACGCGCGGCGGCGAGCTGGTGCCGGATTTCCGTCCGATGCAGCGTTACATTGACTTGTGTGCGAAGTACGGCATTCGGGAGGAGCTTTCGCTGTACGGTTTGATGAACATCTGGTGCGTCGAGGGAACCGGGTTCGGGAAGCTTGCGCCGGACGACCCGGATGCGCTGCGCGTGCGCTATTATGACGAGAGCGACGGAACCTTCAAATTCCTGCGGACGGAAGCGGAGCTGGAGACGTATATCGCTGAAATCGGACGGTATTTCCGGGAAACCGGGCAGATGGAGCGTGTGCGCGTTGCGGCGGATGAGCCGGCGGATCTGCAGAAGTACCGCGCTTCGTTTGAGCGACTGCACCGCATCGAGCCGGCGTTCCGGTTCAAGGCGGCGATCAATCATGCGGAATTTATTGAAGAGTTCGGGCAGGAAATAACGGATTTTGTCCCGTATTCCAATCACTTGTTCACCCATCTGCATCTGCTGCAGGAGTATCGACGCACGATGCCGGGAAAGCGCTTCCTGTGGTATGTGTGCTGCGGTCCTGTCTGGCCGAATACCTTTCTGCGCAGCGATCTGTGCGAGACGCTGTTTCTCGGCGTGATGACCTCTTGGAGCCGGATGGACGGCTTTTTGCGCTGGAGCTATACCGTTTGGAACGACGATCCGTGTGCGGATTGCCGTTACGGTGATTTTCCGGCAGGAGACACCCATTTCGTCTATCCTTCCCCGTCCGGCGGTCCGCTGCTGACGCTGCGGTGGAAAGCGCTGCGGAAAGCGATCCGGCTGTATGAACTGTTGGAAATGCTGCGTGCGGAACGGGGAGACGAAGCGACTGACGCGCTGATTCTGACCGTGCTCAAAAATACGGAGACAGAGAAATACAATACGGACGGGCACTGGCGGAACGATGTCATGAGTTGCGAGCCGGAGGACTATGAACGCCTGCTGCGCAAAATATTGGAACAACTTTCATCGAAAAATGCATAAAAAAAGTTTACATAACCTCTTTACAATTGCAGTTTTTTGTGGTAGTATAAAAATACAAAAGCAAAATTTTCAAAGGGAGTAAAACAAATGAGAAAAACACTTGCAACCGTA
>CAZJVB010000025.1:24289-35834 GCA_964549435.1 uncultured Ruminococcus sp. | reverse complement strand
CAGCATATTCTGCCTTTGAAAGGATGGTTTTTTGCAATGCCTGAACTTTTTCTGAGCCCTTCCACACAGGAATACAACCTCTATTATGATGAAAGCGGCAGCGAAGAGTATTACATGAACAAAATCGCGGATGCAATGGAGCCTTACCTGATCGCCTCCGGCATCTCCTTCACCCGCAACGATCCGTCCGGAACGGTCGGAAGCTCCGTCCGCCTCTCCAACGCAGGTTCGTACGGACTGCACCTCGCACTGCACTCCAACGCCTCCGGCAGCGCCAACTACGGGCAGCAGCAGGGAACGGACGTCTACTACTATACGACCAGTGCGACGGGACGTGCCGCCGCAGAGCTGTTTGCACAGAATCTGAAGGACATCTACCCGGATCCCTCCCGCGTTCGCACCATGCCGACCACCTCGCTCTACGAGCTGCGCTACACCCGCGCGCCGGCAATCCTGATCGAGCTTGCCTACCATGACAACCCCGCAGACGCGGAATGGATCAAATCCAACATCCGGCAGATCGCGCGCAATCTTTCGCTTTCCGTTGCGGAATACTTCGGCGTGCCGCTGGTAGATCCGGAGCCGCTGCGCACCGGCATCGTCCGGACAGAGGGCGGCCGCCTGAATATCCGCCAGCAGCCGAACACCTCCTCCACGGTACTCGGGCAGATTCCGAACGGGACGGAGGTCACCGTCACCGGACAGGACGGCAACTGGTACGTGGTGCAGTACAACGGCATTACCGGCTACGTCTTCGGGCAGTATCTGGAACTGACGTAATCCGCTTAAGGCGGAAAGTTTCCTTATATGCAACGCAGCAGGGACCGGCAACGCCGGTCCCTGCTTTATCATGGGTGCTTCCGTCCAAAAAAACGCTTCAGGACTCCTCCATCGCGGCCTTGCGCGACAAAACGGAACGAATCAGCGCCGGATCGAACTTCGGGCGACGGTCGTAGGTATACAGTCCGTTCCGCTCCTGTTCGATGTCGGTCAGCTGCGTATAGCAAAGCCCGAACATCCGCGGGTGATCCAGCAGCACGTCGGTCAGCCCCCGGAAGCGTTCCAAAAATTCCTCCTTCGATTTCGGCGCGTCGCCGTATCCCCAGCCGTCCCGCTCCTCCTCTGACCAGCGGATCCCGCCGTATTCACTGAGAAACACCGGCGTTCCGGGCAGATAGGTCTGCCTCGCATGATGCCGGTCATGCAGCTCGCCGCCGGCTGCAAACGGAGCATAGCTGGCACGGAACTGCTCCGGATCCTGCTCGTAATCGTGCAGATCGAACACATCGGTTTCCACATGAAAGTTACCGCTGGTATCGATGCAGGGACGCGTCGGATCCAACGCCTTGGTCGCACGGTAGACCAGCGACAGCAGCGGATCGTACTGCTTGCAGCCGTACTGGTCCCATGTCTCATTGAACGGGCACCAGCCGACGATCGAGGGGTGGTTGAAGTCCCGCTGCACCTCCGCAAGCCATTCCGGCAGAATCGCATACACGCTTTCCGGCAGAGCATGGTTCAGTCCCCAGTTGGCATACTCGCCCCATACCATGTAACCTTCACGATCGCAATGGTACAGGAAACGCTCCTCGAAAACCTTCTCGTGCAGGCGTGCCCCGTTGAAGCCCATTGCCTTGGACAGCCGGATGTCGCGCAGCAGCGCTTCGTCCGTCGGCGCGGTATAGACGCCGTCCGGATAAAAGCCCTGATCCAGCACCAGCCGCTGGAACACCGGTTTCCCGTTCAGCAAAAATCGGTACCCGTCAAACTGCACGCCGCGCAGGGCAAAATAGCTCTGCACGTCGTCCTCCCCGAACGTCAGGCGCAGATCGTACAGCCTGCCGTGTCCGACCTCCCAGAGATGCACCTCGGAAAGCGCCAGCGTCAGCGTAAAGCTGCCGGAAACGTCCTGCGTCCTGCTACGTCCGACCTCACGCCCCTGGTAGGAAGCGACCGCCTCCAGCGTCCCGCGCCCGCAAACCTCTCCCTGCAGCACCAGTGTGCCAGTGCGAAAATCCGGAAAATACCGGACGGAGGCAAGATAGGCAAGCGGCGTGAACTCCAGCCAGACCGTCTGCCAGATGCCGGTCGTGCGGGTATAATCGCAGTCATGGGATTCGTACCATTCGCTCTGCTTGCCGCGCGGCACCATCGGATCGCGAACGTCGTCGGTTGCATAGACCGCGATCTGATTTTCCCCTTCCGTCACCAACGCCGTGATGTCAAACGAAAAGGATACATAGCCGCCTACATGCCTGCCCGCCCATTTGCCATTTACAAAGACGGTGCAGGTATGGTCCACCGCCCCGAAGTGCAGCACCACGCGCCCGGCAAGCCGCTCCTTCTTCAGGAATATGCTGCGCTTGTACCAGACGCCGGAAAGAAAATCCCGGTGCGCCACGCCGGACAGGCTGCTTTCCGGGCAGAACGGCACGAGAATTTTCCCCGAAAGGACCGTGTCCGGCTTCTGCAGCCCGCGGCTTTCTCCGCTGCGCCCGTTGTCGATCTCAAATTGCCAGCTTCCGTTCAGGTTTTCCCAGTGCTCCCGCCGGAACTGCGGACGGGGATGCTCCGCTCTGGGGATCCACTTATTTTTCATATGTAAAACTCCTTGATTCAGGTTGGTATCAAATAGAATGCCGTATCCCAAGCGGGCACGTATGGCTTCTTCCGAAAATACAGCGCGCTGCGATAATCCAAACGCTTCAGCAGCAGCGGCAAATCGAGCAAATCCTCCGCGCGGTGGTAAGCGGAGACACAGACCGAAGGACGGCACGCCGTGATCAGATTCGCCGCGCCGCAAAGCACCGCCGCATCCTCTCCCTCCGCATCAATCTTCAGGCTGCCGATCCGCCGCCCGTCCGAACCGATGAACGGATAGCCGCAGACCGCATCCAACGACCGCACCGGAACCGGCGTCCCGTCCGGCGAGACATGCGAGCCGCGCCCGCGTCCGGCGGCAAACCGCACGCTTCCGCCGTCCCTTTCACCGCACGCCGCACAGAAGCACGTCACGCGCGCCGGATCCGTGCCGGCAGTCAGCCTGCGGAAGGAGGAGGGATCCGGTTCAAACGCCAGCACCTTCCGGCAGCGCGGATTTTGCGCAAGGTATTCCCGCACCGTATCGCCGTCGTATGCGCCCACATCGACATGGTCGAGGTCATGTGAAAGGTACCCGTCCGGCGCGGCTGCATCGGCGGGGTCGGGCAGAGAAAGCAGCCGGGATACGTCGCCGGTCAGCTGGAAGTGAAGCACATCGAGGAACAGACGCCGCGAACGCGCGTCCGACAGCCAGCCATACACCCGTTCCAGCTCGGCTGCGCGGACAAGCAGCCGTTGTCGGTTCAGCATGCCGTCCCCGTAAACCGGTACCGCAGGCGCCAGCAGCAGCTGTCTCTTCGACAGCGGACCAAGCAGCGAAATAGCTTCCGCCCCTGCCAGCCCGAAGCAAAGCACCGCCGCAAATTTCCCCTCGCGCGCTTCCACGTCGGCAAGCGCCTCCACACGGTACCCGCAGAAGACTCGATCGCGCACGAACCCGTCGGAGGCGAACACCCCAGACGGTCGGATTCCGTTCCGCAGCAGGTATTTCAGTATTTTCTCCGCACCGTCACCGGTACCGTACAGGTAAACGGGCAGCGCCGCCCGCCGCAGCGTTTCGGGAACCGACGGCAGCGCAGCCAGCGTCTCCGCCAGAGAACCCGCCACTTAAAGCTCCTCCTCGCTGTACGACTTGAAGCCCTCTCCGAATACGGAGGACGCGCCCGCCACGATCATGAACGCGCCGGCATCGCAGGTCGCGACCAGCTCCCGCGCGGCGGGGAGCTGCTTCGGACGCATGACGCACAGAAGCACCCGCTTCTCTCTGCCGGTGTAAGCGCCGAAGCCCTGCAGAAAGGTGCCGCCAAGTCCCTGCTTCTGCAGCAGCAGATCCGCGACCTCCTCCGGACGCTCGCTGACGATATATACCATACGCGCCTCGTCCGTGCCGTACAGCACCATATTCATGAGGTAGGTAGACACCAAGATGCCGACAGCGGCATACAATCCGACGTCAATGTTCCTGAACACCGCCGCCGTCGCAAGCAGGATGCTGGCGTCCAGCAAAAGAAAGAGCACGCCGGTCTTGATATGCGGAAACCGCAGGTGCAGCAGCTTGGTCACGATATCGATGCCACCGGAGGAGGCTCCGCCGCGGAACAGCAGCCCCATGCCGGTTCCCATCAGCGCGCCGCCTGCCAGCGCGGCAAGCAGCGGCTCCTGCGTCAGCCCGCCGTAGGAAGCGAACAGATCCAGCAGCGGGGAGGAAACCGCCAGCATCAGCGCCGTCATTCCGCAGAAGCGGACGCCGAATTTCCAAAGCCCCAGCAACAGGATCGGCACATTGAGCGCAAAAATCAGCGTACCGGTGCCGATCGGTACAAACTGGCTGAGAATCTGCGCAATCCCGGCGACGCCGCCGGCGGACAGGTGGTTCGGATCCAGAAAGCAGCCCACCCCTACGGCATACAGAAGCGCGCCGAGCAGCGCGATCAAAAAGTTGAAGATACCGCGCCGCAGCGCCTTGGGCGCGCGAATAGCCGCCCCGCCCGTTAGATTTTCGGAATGCTTCCGTTTCATTTTCTGCCGAACCCCCGAAGCGTTTATCTCTGCCTTTATTTTAACATATTTTCCACAAAAAATGCAACCCGTTTTGCAAAAAAGCCTAATAAAAAGAAACGTCCGGCAAATTGACAAAGCAGGTCGATTGTGCTAAACTGAGCAAGACAGAAACCAAACAAGGGCAGGTGTCTTTTCCTTATGAATCAGGATCTGACAAGCGGCGTACCCAAGAGGGTGCTCCTCCGTTTCACCGTTCCGCTGTTCGGAAGCATGCTTCTGCAGCAGATGTATAACATTGTTGACAGCTTGGTGGCCGGCAAGTTCATCGGCAAGAACGCGCTCGCCGCAGTCAGCGATTCCTACGAAATCACGCTGATCTACCTCGCATTTGCATTCGGCTGCAACATCGGCTGCTCAGTCATCGTCTCGCAGTACTTCGGCGCCGGCAAAAAGCAGGAGCTGAAAACCTCGGTCAGCACGACCTTTATTTCCACCGGCGTCCTCTGCCTGCTGCTGATGATCGGCGGCTTTCTCGCCGGCGAAACCCTGCTGAAGGCCATCGATACCCCCGCCTCCGTCATGGACGACGCGATGCTGTACCTGAACATCTATACCGCCGGTCTGCTCGCGCTGTTCTTCTATAATATCTGCACCGGCATCTTCTCCGCGCTCGGTGATTCCAAAACGCCGTTTTGGTTCTTAGCCGGCTCCTCCGTCGCCAATATCGGCATGGACATCCTGTTTGTCGCCGCGTTTGATATGGGCGTCGGCGGCGTCGCATGGGCGACCTTTATCTGTCAGACGGTCAGCTGCGTCCTCGCAATGGCTGCGCTGTTCCGCCGGCTGCACCGACTGGGCGGGGACCGGTTCCGCCCGTTCTCCTTCCCGATCTTCCGGAAGATCGTCGCGGTAGCCGTCCCCAGCGTGCTGCAGCAGAGCTTCATCTCGGTCGGCAATCTGCTGATTCAGAAGGTAGTCAACGGGTATTTTGTCGAAGAAGCGCTCTCCACTGCCATGATGGCAGGCTACGGCGCTGCGGTCAAGCTGAACAATCTGGCGGTCAACTGCCTGACTACCATCGCCAACGGCGTTTCCAATTTCACCGGACAGAATATCGGCGCGCGGAAATATGACCGCGTAAAGGAGGGCTACCGTGCCGCACTGGTCATGGGACTTTGCTTTGCGCTCTGCTTCGTGTTCCTTTATCAGGTGCTCGGCAAGCTGTTCGTCGGCTTCTTTTTGGACGCCGGCGGCGCGGACGCGCTGGAAATCGGGCTGATGTTCCTGCGCATCGTCTCCCCGTTCTATCTCGTCGTCACGGTCAAGCTGATCTCGGACGGCATCCTGCGCGGTGCAGGCGCCATGCGCTATTTCATGATCACCACCTTTACCGACCTGATCCTGCGCGTGCTGCTCGCATACCTGCTGCCGACGGTCATCGCGTCCGACCTCGGCGCGGGCATTTGGTGCGCGTGGCCCATCGGCTGGTTCCTCTCCATGCTGCTCTCCGTGCTGTTCTACCGCGCCGGCAAGTGGCGCCGTCAGGCAGTATAGCCGTCTTCATATGCCGACAACGGCATTGCTGATATATGAAAGGAAGGGATTTTATGCAGCAGCCGCGCATCTGCTCCTTCGGGGAAATCCTCTGGGACCTCTTTGAGCAGGACGCCGTGATCGGCGGCGCCCCGTTCAATTTCGCCGCGCACCTGCAAAAGCTGGGCGCTTCCGTCACGTTGGTCTCCGCCGTCGGGCAGGATGAGCTGGGCGAACGGGCAAAGGACGCTCTGCGCGCCTTCGGAATGGATCCGTCTGCCGTTGCAACGCTTGGAAGTACGGACAGCAGCGCCTCCTCTGCAAAAACCGCCGGCGATGTTCCGACCGGCTACTGTCAGGTCACGCTGCAGAACGGCGCGCCCTCCTATACCCTCGTACGGGACGTCGCCTACGACTTCATTCCTCTGCCCGCGCCCGCGCTGCTCTCCCGCCCGTTTGACGCGCTCTATTTCGGCACCCTTGCCGCCCGCGCGCAGACCTCGCGTGAGACGCTGTTTTGCCTGCTGCGGAAAAACATAGCACGCGAAGTATTCTTCGATATCAATATCCGCGGGGAGCACTGGTCGCCGGCGCTGCTGAACGACCTGCTGCCGTTCGCAACAGTGCTCAAATTCAGCCGCGAGGAAGCGTGGGCGCTGCAAAGCATACAAAATCCGCGCCGTGAGTCTGTCCCGCAGGACAGGGATATGCTGCCATCGTTATGCAGGCAGCTGACCGCTTGCTATCCGCATCTCCGACTCGTGCTGGTCACGCTGGATCTGGACGGCGCCCTCCTGTACGACCGCGCTGCCGACGCCTTTTTGTCCGCACCGAAGCCGCAGAGCCGCGCGGTTTCCACCGTCGGCGCGGGAGATTCCTTCTCCGCCTGCTTCCTGTATCACCTACTGCGCGGCGCCCCGCTTCCTGATTGTCTGTCCCGCGCGACCGCTCTGAGCGATTACGTCGTCACCCAGCTCGGCGCCGTCCCTGATTATCCGCCGGAGCTGCTAAAAGCCGTGCGCGGCGACTGAACAGGGAAAAGAAGCGATCGGTTCCACAGTCCGCTGCTTCGCGCCGCACATTTCACAGACCGGCCGCATCGGCATTTTATTTTGATCAGGACGTCCTTCGCTTCGTCAAACAAGAAAAGCGGCAGGGAGCTCTCCCGCCGCCGTTGACCGTTTTGTAAATCAAATTGTTGTTTGAAGATTTCAGCAAGAAAACCGTCTTGCTTTGAAAGCCTCCGGCACGGCGCCGCGTCATTTGCACTGCGGCGTCTTTTTTTGTCGCTTTATGTTTCCTGCTTCTGCCCGGCGGCATTCATGTTCGGCAGGACGATCTTGAACGTGTTCTGCGTCACCTCAATGCGGGGCTGAGAAGCGCATCTGGCGTACAGGTGATAGATCCGGCGGATGCCGGTGCCGTAGGACTCGATCAGGTGCAGCCGGTGGAACACCTCGGCAAGGTTCTTGTTCCGCGGCTGGGAAATGCCGCTCCGGATATCGTCCGGTGAAAGACCGGGCAGCAGACCGCCGAGCGAGAGGCAGAACCGTGCCCAAGCATAAAAAAAGACGCCGCAGAGCCGTTAAGACTCTGCAGCGCTTCTGTTCAATCAGAGGGGGTCAGGCCGGTTATGCACCTTCACCTTCGTCTTCGTCTTCGCCTTCTTCACCGCTATTGCTACCGTGGTCATGATTACCAAAATCACAGGTAGCAACGCAGGTCTCTGTGTTAACCGTTATTTTAACGTCAGTCTCGGTGCTCTTCAATGCGGAAGGACTGATGATCGCCTGAACTGCTTTCAAAAAAACTTCACTGGCTGAATCTTCAGTGATAGTTCCATTCGAATCCTTAGCTTGTTCCAACGCTCCAGTCTTCGCGTTAATCGTAAAGCTGCCGATACTGTCCTCTGTGAGTCCGTCCATACCGGCCTTTGCGGTGATTGCAACTGTCTCTGCCGCACGCTCAACCTCTTCGATCGTCTGAGTATCCACAGACACATTCGCCTTGCTGATGTACTGCGTATACACCGGAACAGCGATCCCGACGAGGATCGCCATGATGGCAATCACGACAATCAACTCTACAAGTGAAAATCCTTTGTTCATTAAAAACAGTCTCCTTTACCATTCAATCATTACGTGTTATTTTCTTTTATAGCATATTTCCGCGCAACTTGCAAGAGGTTTTCACAAAAAAGAAAAAATTTAACATGTATAGGTGCTCCTACCGCAACGGGAAAACGGCGGACGGGGAAAAACCCCCGTCCGCTGCGAAGAAACCGTGCTCCCTTCAGACGGCTTTTACTCCACATACGTTCCCAGCGTATAGGCCGCGCCGAGGGAAACGACGGTGGCGGCGCCGACGGCGGCGCCGTTCAGGTACAGGCTGTACAGCGTGCCGTCCGACGCTTCGAGGCTGACGATCCCGCCCGCATTGGCGTAAAGCTCCATCGTATTGTCGCTCGTTTCCAGCCATTCCTGCCAGAGCTTCCCCCTCTCCGCATGCAGCACCGTTCCGTCCACTATGAAGAATCCTGCTGCGGAAATGCTCACCTCCACGTCGCTGTAGGGCATCGCCAGCAGCAGCGTTCCCGTGTCCGCGTCCCATGTATACGCCGCGCCGCTCACGCTCACCGTACTGCTGAGCGCGCAGCCCTCCGACGCCGTGTACTTCAGCGACGCTGTCTCCAGCACCGTGACCGACGACGGATTGTCCGCCGCTGCCTCCGCGTCGGTCAGCACCGTCCGGACGCCGTAGGTCCACACCGTGCCGGTATACTGCAGATACGTACCGCCGGCGACGATCTCCTCCTCCGGCTTCACCCGTTCGTGCACCTCCATGTCGTAGCTGTCCTGCGCGGACAGCACCAGCCGGAACGTCTCCGCCCGCTTGGTCACGACATAGGTCCCGTCCGCATACTGCAGCCAGCCGTCGTAAATCAACATGCCCTCCGTGTTATATTCGGAAGCGACATACTGCTCCCACGTCATGCCCTGTTCCGCGTGGCAGAGCGTCCCGTTCGCGGTAAACGAGACGACCGGCGTACCGCTGCCGATCGGCGTCCAAACGGAGTCCTCATACCGATACAGCTCCGCCTGCTGCCAATAGCCGTCCGCGTCCGTCACCAGCGCGCCGTACACCTCGCTTTCGACAGTCAGCAAAGCGTTCCTGACCACCTTGCAGACGGCTCCGTCCCCTTCCTGACGGTACATCACCGCCGCCGGTACCGCCGACGTGCGCGGCAGCAGAACATATTCAAAATATCCGTTGATATGGTAGCAGACCGCAAACACCTGCGTTTCACCGACGATCCAGTTGCGGTACGTATGGGTGGTAAAGAAGCCCATGGGACCGCGGAACAGCGGCAGCGACTGCTTGACGCCGGTCTGCGGATTCAGCCACGAAAGCCCGTAGGAATCGACCAGCTTGATATACGCGCCGACTGCGCCCAGAAAGGACAGGGTGCTGTTGGTTTCCGCAAGCTGCCACGTTTCCAGCGTCCCGATCTCCGGATTGATCCGCAGCGCCACGCCGTCGGTGGTATGAAGCGACGTGTACAGTCTGCCGCCCACCTGCGCGATCTGCCCGCTCGAGCCGTAGTCGTACCCGGTCAGGTTGCTTCCGATCCGGCTCAGCGCCCCGTTCGCATACTTGTAAAACCGGACGATGTACGCATCGGAGGACGACGTTTTCGTCTTGGTATACAGATACACCGTGCCGTCATCGGTCACGCACAGACCGCCGGTCAGTCCATAATACAGCGTGCTGTCCACCGTCGCCAGCGTCGAAGCGGTCTGCGTCACCGGATCGAACCGGTACAGCTTAACCGCCCGCTTATTCGTGTTGGAGCTGCTCGTGCTGCCGTAGCCCAGCAGCAGGTAGACGCAGCCGTTCGCCATGCAGCCGGCGAGCGCGTACCAGTCGTAATCCGAGGAAACGCCCGGTCCGATCGCGTAGCTGCTCGTCGTTCCGTCCGGCTTGAACTGCAAAATGCGCGGCGAATAGCCGGAAGCCCCGTTATACTCGTAGGTCGTCCCGTAGATGCAGGCGGTACCGTCAACGCCGTCGAAATGCAGCTTTGCGGACATCGACTGCTCCCCGCCCAGATCGAACGTGCGGAAATCTTCCTCTCCGCCCAAATAGCCGACGCGTTCCTGCTCCGGCTCGATGTCGGCTTTGATCCACAGCTTCGACGTGTCCGATGGCGGGCTTTCGCTGTACGTCACGTTCAGCGCCGCTCCCGATGCGGGCAGCGGCTCATAGTTTCCCGTGATCCGCACACCCTGCGCATTATGCGCCGTATATCCCTGCAGCAGGGCGCCCGGCGTGACCGTATCCGCCGACAGGTCGATAGGCTGATACGTACCGGTGATCGCATTCCCCTGCGCGTTATGCGCCGTAACGCCGGACAGCAGGCTGCCGGAGGACACGGTATCCTGCGACAGATCGACCGCCTGATACGTACCGGTGATCGCATTCCCCTGCGCATCGTGCGCCGTATACCCTTGCAGAAGCGCGGAGGGCGAAACGGTATCCCCGGACGTATCCACAACGGGAACGTCCACGGTCAGATCCTGCGTAAGCAGATTCCCCGCCAGCGGATAGGACGTGCGGTTCTGCTGCAGGGTATACGGTCCCTCATAGACCGTAATGCGCGTGCCCTCGCACCCGCCGCGCCGGAAGGCGAGGCAGACCTCGTTGGTGCGCAGTCGGCAGGCGCCGTCCGTCCCTTCCACCGAAAGATAGAACGGCGCGCTGTCAGAGGTGTATACGGCGGGCAGGGCGCACACGTCCTCCTCGTCCAGCGAAAGCGTGAGCGTCGGCTCTCCGGCGCGCCGGAGCAGCGCGGTACGGGTGAAGTCGTCCCAGCCTCCGTCAAACGTAAAAGCACAGCCGACAACGCCCTCGTTGCCTTCCGCGAGAAACGGCATCTCCCTGACGGTCGCTTTCGTCCCGTTCACCTGCACCTGAATATGGAATTTCAAATAGGGGTACCTCCTTTTTTATTTTTGCGGAGGAGCAGGGAGTAGTATAGCACACAAACAATAAAAAATCGTCCCCTTTTTGTCGCAAAAAAATCGCAGAAAAGTCGCATAAAAAAACGCCCGCCTGCAAGCGGACGCAAAGGGAAGGGAACCGCAGGGAACTTTTTGAAAAAAGTTCCCTGTTACCCTCAAAAACTTACTCTCCTGAACGCTTTGCCGGAAAGCGAGCCTCATTTGACGAGGAAACCTTAAACCGGGCTACTTGACCAGTTGCCCTCGGGGAAACAACGCTCTGCGTTGGTTCCGGTAAGCCGGAAAGCGAGCCTCATTTGACGAGGAAGCCTTAAACCGAGCCACCTGACCAGTCGCCCTCGGGGAAACAACGCTCTGCGTTGGTTCCGGTAAGCCGGAAAGCGAGCCTC
>CAZJVB010000025.1:0-24189 GCA_964549435.1 uncultured Ruminococcus sp. | reverse complement strand
GCCCTCGGGGAAACAACGCTCTGCGTTGGTTCCGGTAAGCCGGAAAGCGAGCCTCATTTGACGAGGAAACCTTAAACCGGGCTACTTGACCAATCGCCCTCGGGGAACAACGCTCTGCGTTGGTTCCGGTAAGCCGGAAAGCGAGCCCCATTTGACGAGGAAACCTTAAACCGGCTTTTTAGACTCGAAAATCCATCGCGGGATCGCCGGTGGGAGCCGCCGGATCCTCCTTGCGTCTGCCCAGCAGAAAAGCCGCCGCGCCGAACGTAATCAGACAGCAGAAGAAGGAAACCAGTCCACCCAAAAACGGGACGACGGACAGCACCGCAATGACCGCCGCAATCAGCGAAGCGGACAGGTACGGATTCAGCCGCGCCAGCAGCACCCGTCCCAGCAATGCCGCGGCAACCGCCTTGGATACCAGCAGCAACGCAATATACACCAGCAACAGCGCACCGCCAACCGGCAGCGTGATCACCAGCAGCATCAAAATCACCGCAAGAATCGGCACCACCAGCAGCGAGCCGAAGCCCTTCAGACAGAAAGCGGCAGGACGTGTATGCAGCCGCAGCGAAATGCGATCCGCCACGCTGCGCAGCAGAAAGGAAAGCACCAGCGCCAGCACGATGCTCATCGCCAGCGAAAGCGGCAGCGAGATCAGCTTCTCCTGAAGCGGGCTTCTTGTCTTAATAAAATTCACCTTTTCCTTGAATACGGAGTTCTCCAGCGCAGTATAGGACGCGGACGTCCGATTTGCCGCGACGACCGGTTCGCTGCCCGAACGAATGGTCACGGCTCCGAGTGACGCATCCTCCAGCAGAATGACCTGACTCGCATCACAGGTCAGCTGCCCGCGCACCGTGCCGCCGATGATCACGGTTCCTCCGTACACCACCAGCTCCTCGCAGGTCCCCTCGAACAAAACCTGATTGCCCGCGAGCACCACTTTCCCGGCGGAGAACGACGCGCCGCACTCGATGATGGCGCCCGCGACAGTGACATTGCGTTCTACCCGACTGTTCAGCGTCAAGTCCGCCGCAAAGGCACGAATGCTGCCATTCACAGCCCCCGTCACGCGAAGCTCGGTGGCAAATGCAAGCAGATCGCCTCCCACATCATAGGAAACGCTCGCTTCCGTATCAAACAGAAGCACGTCGTCATCCGTTTCCGTCCCGGCGGAAACAGCAAGGGAGCAAAGGACAGACAGCACGAGAACCGCCAAAAGTGCGGCGAAAGCCTTTTGTTTCTTCATGAGTATCCCGGTACATCCTTTCAAAAATATTTTCATGGTATGCTTTTTTAGAATTATACAGGAATTTTTCCCATATTGCAAGTAGGAAGCGGACGATTTAGTCATAAAAATTTCGCAAATCTTTTTCCCGACCGGTCCGATTCCGTTTGATATTTTGCCCGCCCCCCGCATAGGAATGAAGCAGAAGAGTCGTCCTGCGACGCTATCAAACTACCTTGGAGGTTCCCCCGTGCGAAATTCCCACATCCTGTTGAAGGGCGCGGCGATCATGACCGTGTTCTCTCTGTGCGGCAAGCTGCTCGGCGTTTTGCTGCGCCTGTACCTTTCCGCGCGCATCGGCAGCGAGGGGATCGGGCTTTACCAACTGGTCATGAGCGTCTACGGGCTGTTTTCCACCGTTGCAACGGCGGGGCTGACCGTAGCGGTTTCCCGTCTGGCAGCGGAAAAGGCGGAGCGCAGCCTATCAGACGCCACCCTGCTGCTCCGGGCTTCCGTGGTCGCAGGCATCACCGTCAGCGCCGTTTCAACCGTCGCGCTGCTCGCGTCGGCGGATTTTCTGGCAGAAGCAATCATCGGAGACGTCCGTACAGCCGCGCCGCTCCGGATTCTCGCGCTTTCCATGCCCTTTATGGCGATCGCCGCCTGCTTCAAGGGCTGGTTCATCGCCAGACGGCAGGTGCTTCGCTCCTCCTCCGCCTCCCTGTTCGAGCAATGTGTCAAATTCGCCGTCATGGTGCTGTTCCTGAACGTCCTGATGGCATCCACCAACGAAATCGGCATGCTTTGCACCGGCATCGTGCTGGGCGTCACGATCGGGGAATGCAGCTCCTTTCTCTACCTGCTGCTTGCCTACCGCCTGCTGCGCGGGCGGCAGAAGCGGGCGGAGTTCCATCCTTCGGAAACCTTCCGGGACAGCATGCATCACATGACCGGCGTCATGCTGCCGATCGGGCTTTCGGTCGTCATCACCTCCCTGCTTCACACCGTGGAAAACCTGCTGATCCCCTCCGTCTTTGAACGCTACGGCGGGGACCGCGCAGCGGCGCTCTCGGAATTCGGTGTGATCCGCGGCATGGTCATTCCGCTGCTGTTCTTCCCGTTTTCCTTTCTGCAAAGCCTTGTCTCGGTCATGATTCCGGAAATTTCCCGGCTGAGCGCGGCGGGCATCGCCGCTACAGACGGAGCTGCCGTGACAGACGGCGCCGCCGCAAGCGGCATCTACGCCCTGCGGGACCGGCAGATTCAGCGGATTCTTTCCGTCGCCGCCCTGTTCGGCATCGCAGCGGGCGGGCTGTTTTTCTTCCTGCCGGAGGAGCTGGGGGAAACCTTCTATCCCGGACAGGGGACGGCGGAAGCCCTGCGGCTGCTTGCGATCGTAAATCCATTCATGTATGTGCAGACCATCTGCGACGGACTTCTGAAAGCGGTCGACGGGCAAAAGTACACCCTGCGGTATTCGGTCTACAACTCGGCGCTCCGCATCGCGGTGATCCTGACGCTGATTCCGCTGTCCGGCGCAAAAGGGTACCTGCTGCTCCTGATGCTGTCCAACAGCTTTGAATTCCTTCTCTGCTACTGTCGTCTGAAGCGCTACGCACATTTCTCAATTGGCTTCCTGCGGGGCGTCCTGCTGCCGGTCGTCTGTGCGCTGGCAAGCGGCGGCGCGGCGCGGCTGGTACTCCGGCTGCCGTTCTTCGTCACCCCGCTGTCCTCCGCCATGGCGGGCAGCGCCGTTTACCTCGGTCTCTTTCTGCTGCTGACGCGCCCGCTCTACGCGCCGTTCCTTTCCCGCATGCGCAAAAAAGAGGCGCTCTCCGCATGAGCTGGCTGCACTATCTGCCGCCCCGCTTCCTGCCGGTGCTGCAGGCGCTTCCGCCGGAGCTGACGGGAAACATCACCGAGGTACGTCTGCGGCTGGAAAAGCCGTTTTCCGTCACAGCGAACGGGCGCAACCTCCTGCCGGACGCCTCCGGCCGACCCGGAGGCACGAAAACCGCGCTGCGCGTCACCCGCGCCGACCTCGACGAAATGCTCGCCCGCCTGACCGAGGGCTCGCTTTACGCATTTGAAGAATGCATCGGAGGCGGGTACCTGCCGCTGCCGGACGGCTGCCGCGCAGGACTGGCGGGGGACACGCTTCCTACGCCCGGCGCGCCGGATAAACTGATCTTCCGGGAGATCACCTCAATCAACCTGCGCATCTCCCGCTTTCTACCGGAATTTGCCCGTCCGCTGACGGACAGGCTGCGGCGGGACGGACCGGTCGGTGCGCTGGTTATCTCCCCTCCGGCGGGCGGAAAAACCACCTTCCTGCGCTCCGCCGCATGGTTGCTCTCCACGGGAACCCGCCCTTACCGCGTCGGGCTGGCAGACGAGCGAGGCGAGCTATGGATCCCGGACGGGCTTTGCGACCGGGTGACCGGCTGCGCGAAATGGCGCGCCATCGAGCTTCTGACGCGCACCATGTCGCCGGAATACCTGCTATGCGATGAGCTGGGTGTCGGGGAGGAGACCGCGCTGCTCGCCGCGCAGAATACCGGCGTCAGGCTGATCGCCTCGGTGCACGGCGGCTCGGTGGAGGAGGCGCTGCGCCGTCCCTGCGCGCATACCCTTGCGGCCGCCGGACTGTTCGGACTTTACGTCCTTCTGGAGCCGGGCTACCGCGTCCGCCTGTTTGACGGCGACGGGAACGACGGAGAACTTTTTGCCAAAAGCTCTCCCCTCCCCTCAAAAGCCTGATTGTCCGGCTGCCCGTGCGGCCGGAAGGAAAGGAGAAGACCTGTGCAAAAGTTTTTTGGCGGTATTCAATTTTCAAACGAATTGGTTCCGCACGTGAATGGGGAAGGTTTATGTTGAGATTCTTTGGCGCTACCATATTTCTTTTCGCTTCGTGTTTTTCAAAGGTGCTCCCTTTGAAAAACGTGTCCGCCGGGTTGTGTGGTGAGGGCTTATGTTGAGATTCTTTGGCGGACTGTTGACAGTCGCCGCCTTCTTTCTATGCGGCACGTCCGTAGCGGGGGAGGTTCGCCGGGAGCTGCGGGCGACGGAAGCCGTTCTGTCCCTGCTGCGCGAGCTGTCCCGCAAGCTGACGTGGGGCTGCGAGCCGCTGAAAAGGGTTTTTGCTTCCTACCGCGATCCGCTACTGGAGAAAGCCGGCTTCCTGTCGCTGCTGCGGGCAGCCGACGGAAGAAACTACCCCGCCGCATGGGCGTCGGCAATGGAAACGCTGCCCTTTCCCGCCGCCGCGCGCCGCGCGCTGCAGACATTCGGCGAATCGCTGGGAAGGCTGCCGCTGGAGACACAGAAGGAGCAGCTCTCCCTCTGCATCGCCGCGCTGGAAGCGGAACGGCAGGAGGCGCTCACCCACGCGGAGCAAAAGCGCCGAAGCACCGTCGCCCTCTGGACGCTCGCAGGACTGCTGATCGCCGTGCTGCTGTTATGAATGGCATCAGGCAGGCGGCGGAATATCCCCCTGACGCAAAGAGCGTCCACCCTGCAAACTCGCCTTGTACCAACGTATCAGAAAGGGATCCGATGGAAACAGTATGAATATTTCCTTGATCGTCAAAATTGCCGGCGTCGGGCTGCTGGTCGCGGTGATCTGCCAGATCCTGCAAAAAAACGGACGGGAGGAGCAGGCGACCTTCGTTTCGGTCGCGGGCGTGATCGTAGTCGCCCTGCTGCTGATCTCCGAAATCACCTCCCTGCTGTCCGCTGTGCGGAGCGCGTTCGGCATATGAGCGCGGTCCGTCATGAATATTTTCTCTGTCTGCGGCTTTCTGCTCGCCGCACTCTGCATCAATCTGCTGCTGCACCGTCTTCGCCCGGAGTTTACCCCTCTGACGGTTGCGGCAAGCGGCATCCTGCTCGGCGTCTACTTCCTGCGGGAAGCAGCGAATACGATCGCCTCAATCTCAGCGATCGCTGCGGAGAGCGGGCTGCAGGGCTGGATGGAGCTGCTGCTGAAAGCGCTCGCCATCGCAGTCGCCTGCCAGCTGACGTCCGCGCTCTGCCGCGACTGCGGAGAAAGCGCGCTGGCGGAAAAAGCGGAGCTGGCGGGCAAGCTGGCAATTCTTTCCCTGACCATTCCCCTGATCCGGCAGCTGCTCGCCCTTCTGTAAGGCTGCATTTGCCGGCGGCGCTGCTCCTGCTCCCGCTGCTGCTCTTCCTGCTCTGCGGCTTCACGGAGGCGGAGAGCTCCATCGCGGAGGAAGCCGGCATGGACACGCTCTCCCACGAGGTCATCACCGAATCGGAGCTGACCGGGGAAACGCCGATCGTCCTCTGGGACAAGCTCACCGACCTGTTCCGGGGTGGAACAGGAGAGGCGATCGGCAGCGCCTCCGGAAGCTTCGCCGCCCTGCTCGGCATTCTGGTGATCTGCTCGCTGCTGCATGCGCTGAAGCATCTGTCCGCCTCTGCCGCCCTGTCCGACGCCTGCTCCTTTGTAACCGCGCTCGCCCTGTCCGGCGTCAGCTACGCCCTGCTGTCCGATCTCTTTCAAGCCACCGGACAGGCTCTGACCGCATTCACCGAATATCTCGCCTCCCTGCTGCCCGTCTCCGCCTCCCTGCTGATTGCCGGCGGAAACATCTCCGCTGCCGCGACGGCTTCCGCCGGCTTTTCCCTGTTTCTTTCCGCAGTCAGCCTGCTCTGCTCCTCGATCCTGTTTCCGTTTTTACAGATCGCCTTTGCGATCAGCTTCGCCTCCGCGCTGCCCGGCACGGTGGACCTCTCACCGGTCGGCTCGTTGGTAAGGAATACGTCCGCCGTGCTGCTGGCGTTTCTCTTTTCCATGCTGGGCTTTCTGCTGACCATGCAGACCACCATCGCCGCCGCATCGGACAACGCCCTGTTTCGCACGGTACGTTTCGCCTCCGGCGTCCTGATTCCGGTGGTCGGCAACGTCTTGGGGGATGCGGCGCGCACCATCGCAGGCAGTGTCTCCGTCATCAAGGGAACGGTCGGCGCGGTCGGCACTACCGTCACCTTTGCCATCCTGCTGCCGCCCTTCCTGAAGCTGGCGTTCCACCGCATCATGCTTTCCGTCTGCGCCGCGCTGGCGAAGCTGCTCGGCTGCGAACGCGAGGGACAGCTGCTCTCCGAGCTGGGCAGCACGCTTTCCATCCTTCTGGGGCTGCTGGCAGGCGCGGAAATCGTCACGCTGCTGTATCTCGCCACCTTCATCAAAACAGGAGTCAGCATATGAACCTGCAAGGCTATTTTTCCATGCTTCTGACCGCCTCGGTACTGGGCGCGGTCTGCGCCGCCTTCGCCGGAGGCGCCTTTGAAAAATACCTGCGCTACCTCTCCGCGCTGATCTGCATCCTGCTGATTCTGTCCCCGTTCCGTTCGCTGGACCTGCTGCCGGGCACGGAACAGCTGACAGACGGGCAGCCGGAAGCCACAGTCTCCGGCAAAACGCTGGAGGAGCTGGCGGGGGAGCTTGCCGAACCGGAAATCTGCGCGCAAATCGCCGCGGCACTTTCCGCACAAACAGGCATAACCGCAGCCGACGTGCGCATAGATATAGATTGGACGGAAGAAGAACCGGTCATCCGGGCGGTCCGGCTGATTCTCTCCCCGGAGGACGCCGGGCGCGCCGCCGAAGCAGCCGACTGGGTGGAATCCGCCTACGGCGTGCCGGGGTACGCATCCTGACCGGAAAAGGAGGTAGGAAAACGTACAAAGCGAATTTTTACAAAAATGCAGGCATATCAAGGGGCTGCCCTATATCCTGCTGGCGCTGGTCGCAGGCGTGATCCTGCTGCTCCTGCCGAGCGGCGGGGGAAGCTCGTCGGCGGTCAGCTCCCCCGGAAGCGAGGAATACCGGCTCGCGCTGGAGCAAGAGGTGCAGTCGCTGATCTGCGACATGAGCGGCGTCAAGAATTGCACCGTCGTGCTGACGCTTTCCTACGGCTACGAATATCTCTATGCCACCGACCAGCGCGTCAACGAATATTCCGGCGGAAAGGAAACCGAAAAAACCATCGTTCTGGCGACGGAAAGCGGGAACGAAACCCCGATTACGCTGCGGGAAAAGCAGCCCGTCGTCTGCGGCGCCGCCGTCGTTTGTCCCGGCGCGGACGCAGCCGTCTGCACCCGGATCGCTTCGCTGCTGCGGGCGCTGTTTTCGCTTTCGGATGAAAACATCAGCATTCAGACCTAATCAAGGAAAACGAATCCATTTTTCAGGAGGCATTTTTGATGAATATCAAGACCAAATTCTCGGAAAAAGCCGCGTCTTTGAAGCAAAAGCTGGGGAAGGTCAACGCGAAAAAGCTGCTGGCGTCCCGCGCATTCCTGATCAGCAGCTGCGCGGTGCTGATCGTCGCGGCTGTCGCCGTCAGCGCTATCGTCGGCAGAAACACCCGCAATGTGGAGGAGACCTCCGAGAGCGGCAAGCTGCTCGGCAATTCCGTACTGGTAGGCGACACGGTTTCCGGCGTCAGCGACGGAACCGGTACCGTCAGCGAAACGGTCGCCGAAGAGCCGAACGACATGCTGGCTATGACCGTGCTCAACCGCACCGCCGTCCGCGAGGACGCCATGGCAGTGCTGCAGCAAATCGCCGACAATCCCGATGCACTTCCCGATGAAAAGGAGGAGGCGCTCGCCCAGATCACCTCCATCATGAGCGACATGGCGGCGGAAGCCAACATCGAAACGCTCACGCTCGCTAAGGGAATTCCGCAGTGCGTCGCCGTTATCTCCGGCAAGCAGTGCAGCATCATCGTAGACGCAGCAGAAATCACCGACGCGGAGCTGTCCCAGATTGTAGAGATCGTCTATGAGCAAAGCGGCATCCTCCCGACCGGCACCAAGGTGATTCTGTCCCAACAGGCGAATTCCTCCGCAGAGGAATGAAGCCTCCTCCACTGCCGGACAACGGCAGAGCAGCGTCCTCCTCCCAAAGAACCGGTGGAAAACCTTCTGGTTATCCACCGGTTTTCCACAGTCTTTCCACCGATTCCGCCCTGTTTTTTCTTCGGTTTTCCACAATCCACAAAATGCGAACATTTGTTCTCATCTCTCGTTTTTTGCACACAAGAGGAAGCGTTTTCCACCGTTTCCACCGCCCCTACTACGGCGACGACGACTTTCATGTCCCTTTCAGGTCTCTAACGGGTGGTACGCGCGCGAAGAACAGACTTTGAAAAGCGATCCCCCTCGCAGAAGCACGTTCCGGTTCCCGAAACCCTGACAGTTTCTGTCAGGGTTTCCTGCGTTACCCCTCTTTCTACAAACCCTGACAGTTTCTGTCAGGGTTTCCTGCATTCTCTCTCTTTCTACAAAACCGGACAATTTCTGTCAGGGTTTCCTGCGTTACCCCTCTTTCTACAAAACCGGACAGTTTCTGTCAGGGTTTCCTGCATTCTCTCTCTTTCTACAAACCCTGACAATTTCTGTCAGGGTTTCCTGCGTTCCTCTCTTTCTACAAACCCTGACAATTTCTGTCAGGGTTTCCTGCGTTACTCCTCTTTCTACAAAACCGGACAATTTTTGTCAGGGTTTCCTGCGTTACCCCTCTTTCTACAAAACCGGACAGTTTCTGTCAGGGTTTCCTGCAAAAAAGCCCCCGGAACGGGGGGCTTGACAAGCTATGCGGTTTGTGTTATACTATTCCCAAAGATCGAACAAATGTTCTATACCGGAATTTCCGGCACTTACCGGATGCCGTCCTGCGCCTGCAACGCATCACGGAACGCGAGCAGGGAGGGATACTCTGCGGCAAATCCGCGCGTGTCGTCGTTCGGCGGGAACAGGTCGGGAATCATAATCACCTTCATCCCGGCGCGGTGCGCAGATTCCAGCCCCGCGTAGCTGTCCTCGACGGCATAGGTTTCCGCCGGCTCGCTGCCCAACAAGCGGCAAGCGGTCAGATAAACCTCCGGATCCGGCTTGCCGTGAGCAAACATATCTCCGGTAGTCAGAACGTCGAAATAGGAGGAAATGCCTGCCTTTTCCAGATTAGCGGTAGCCCCGGCGCGGTTGGTGGAGGTCGCCAGCGCGATACGATAGCCCTCCTGCTTCAGATAGGCAAGCAGCTCATACAGCCCTTCCTTGATCGGCAGCCCGCGCTCCTCCAGCAGCCGGCGAAAACAGGCGTTCTTCCTGTCGCCGAATACCGCGTAACGCACCTTTCCGCCGGACCATTCGTCAAACATCCGCTCGATATCGGCGCGGTTGTGCCCCGCACATCTGCCGCGGATCTCCTTCAGACCGTCGGGATCGATGCCCATCTCCGCACCGGCAATCTCCCAAGCCTCAAAATATACCCGTTCCGTATCGAACAGAACGCCGTCCATATCAAACACGATTGCTTTCATGGGTGGTTCCTTTCGTCATTTATGCCCCCGTTTTCGGGTTCGTTTCCGCGCTCATTCCTGCTGCAGAAGCAGCTCCCACACCGCCTCCAAACGCGCCGGCAGCAGCTCCGGCAGGGAAACATCCAGCAGCAAACCGGTCGCGTTTCCGTCTGCAAACAGCAGCGCCTCCGCCGGGTCCGTCCCGTTGAGCAGACTGCCGCAAAGGTACAGGCACAGCCTCGCCCGCGTTTCCTCCGGAAGCACCGGCAGGGACGGAATCGTTTCCAGCAGCGTCGCTGCGGCAAGCAGCAGCGTTTCCCCGTCGGTTTCCCGCCGCGCCGTAAAACCGGCGACTGCCGGAGACAGGGCAAACGGCGCGCCGTCCTCCGCCAGCTTTACCCCGCAGACCGCTTCGGACGCAGTGCATAGCACCGAGGCGGCGCAGAAAGCGGCCGTTTCGACTTCCTCGGCAGGCGTCTCCGGCTGATACGGTATAACCACCGTTTCCGATTCCGTCGCTTCCGTCATGCGCCACAGAAGCCATTCCCCGCCGCAGGAAAGCAAAAGTCCGTCGGAAGTGCGTCCGCCGAACCGCAGCGCTCCCCGCAAATCCAGCGTCTGTACCTGCACGCCCTCGTCACCGAACAGGCAAAGGGCTACGCCCTCCTCGCTGCGCAGAACCGCAAAATCCTCCCCACAGCAAAGCAGCTCCCCGCCGTCCGGCACACGGAAGCCGCCGAGTCGGCGACTCAGTACCACGGTCTGGTGCAGCGCCGTGCAGCAAAGCCCGAAACCGGATGCGGTTCCGACCGCAGTCATTCCCTGCGGAAGCGGCTGCGTGAGCAGGTCATCCTCCTGCGTGCCGTTCGGCAGCAAAAACCGTACCTGCCCGTCCTGCATCTGCACGACCGCGCGCGTCCCGTCTGCGAAAAGCAAAACGCTCCCCTCCGGCAGCGTATACGACGCAAACCATCCTTCCTCGTCCGGACGGCAGAGCGTCACGGACGTCCCGTGCACAAAGGCATACCCGTCCGGCGTCAGCAGCACGGACGTCATGCTCTCCCGCGCAAACCAGATATACTTGCCAGCCGCATTACAGGCAAAGGAGCGCCCCGCGGATACGGAATACAGGCATGCATATCCCTGCGAAAAGCCCAGCAGCTCCCAGTCTCCGTCCTCCAGCGTGCCGGCAAATTTTCCGGCACCCGTCTCATCGTAGCCGGTCACGTACAGTCCAGCCTCCCGGCGGGAAAGCACGAAGTAAGTGCCGTCTCCGTACACCATGCCCAGCACCTCCAGATCACCGGTGCGGGAAAGGAGGCGCGTCAGCGCAGGCTCCTCCGTCTCTTCCTGCCGCAGGGAACGGTCGGGATCCGTTTCAGAGGACGCCGCGGACAGCTCCTCCCCGGAGGATACTGCGGACGACGACGCGGAAACGCCCGGTCGCTCCGGCAAGGAGACGGACGGGGACGCCGGTCCCTTCAGATAGCTTTCCCCTCCTGCCGCACAGCCGATCAAAAGGACGGCAAGCAGCAGGCAGCAGACGGTCAGAAGGCGTTTCATGACACATCCGTTTGCTGCGAAGCGACCTGCAGCATGATCGCGCATTCCATGCGCTTGCGGAACAGCTCACAGCCGTAGGCATAGACGCCGCGGATGGAGCCGGTCGCATGATACGCGTTTGCCGCGCACCCGCCGGAGCAGTACAGCTTCGCCCAACAATCCTGACATTCCTCCCGCGCATAGGCGTTGCAAAGCTTGAACTCGTCCCGCAGCGCGGTCTGCGTCACGCCCTGCCAGACGTCTCCCATCCGGTACTTCGGATCCCCGACGAACTGGTGACAGGGGTACAGCTCGCCGGTCGGCGTAACCGCGAGGTATTCCGTCCCGCTGCCGCAGCCGGAGATGCGCTTATAGATGCACGGGCCGCCGGTCAGGTCAATCATGTAATGGTAAAACGTGAAGCCGTGCCCCGCCCGCTTCCGACGCAGCATCTCCACGGCAAGCTGCTCATACTGCGCAAACAGTACCGGCAGGTCCGCGTCGGTCAGCGCATAGGGATCCTCCGGCTTACAGACCACCGGCTCCATCGAAAGCTCGGTAAAGCCGAGATCCGCCATGTGTCGGATATCCTCCAAAAAGTCTGTATTGCGGTGAGTATACGTGCCGCGCATATAGTAGTTTTTGCCGCCGCGCTTCTCCACGAACCGCAAAAACTTCGGCACCACAGCGTCGTAGCTGCCCCCGCCGGAGACTGTTTTGCGCAGCCCGTCGTGTACCTCCTTCCGCCCGTCCAGACTCAGCACCACATTGTGCATTTCCCGGTTGGCGAAATCGATCACCTCATCGTCCAGCAGCACGCCGTTGGTGGTCAGCGTGAAGCGGAAGTTCTTGCCGGCGTCCTTTTCCACCGCGCGGGCGTACGCCACCAGCTGCTTGCAGACCTCCCAGTTCATCAGCGGCTCTCCGCCGAAGAAATCAACCTCCAGATTGTGCCTCGAACCGGAATGGGCGATCAGAAAATCCAGCGCCTGCTTGCCTACCTCAAAGGGCATCAGCGCGCGCGGTCCGTGATACTTGCCCTGCGCGGCAAAGCAATAGGCGCAATTGAGGTTGCAGGTATGCGCCACGTGCAGACAGAGCGCCTTGATCTCCGTCACGCGGTTTTTCAGGTCAAACGCTTTGCCGGCAAACGCGTCCTCGGTATACAGCTTTCTTGCGGCGCGTAGCGATTCCAAGTCGGCAAACACCTCCTCGATTTCCTCCCGCGTGACGTCCGGCTGCTCCCGGTATTTTTCCAGCATCTGCCGGACGATTTCCTCCCGTTCCACACTGTCGTATAACGCGATGATATCGTAGGCGAGATCGTCAACCACATGCACGGAGCCGGAAAACACATCCAGCACGATATTATAGCCGTTCAGTTTGTATTGGTGTATCATGGTGCCCCGTTTCTCTCCGGATACATGTCCAAGGGGGACGCTTTTCGCAAAAAGCGCCCCCCTTGGAACCCCCGGAAAATGAATGTTAGCAAATTGCTGATTTCTTATTTGCTTTCCGCTTTTTTCACGTTCTCGCAGGGCTGGTTGGCAACGCCGCAGGACGTCTTGCAAGCGGACTGGCAGGAGGTCTGGCACTCGCCGCAGCCGCCGGTTTTGGCGCTCTTCTCCAAATCTCTCGTCTCTATCGTCTGAATTCTTTTCACGGTAAAAACTCCTTTCCTATACGGATCTTGCTTTCTATTATAGCCGCGGGAGCCCGGTTTGTCAAGAGCCTTTTTTCGCCGCGGCGAAAAACAAAGGGGACGCTGCTTCGCGCCCCCCCTGTCTGCGCTCCGCGCGGGAGGTTTTCCCTCCCGCACCGCAGAATCTTGATGCCTTTTCTTACTCCGCTTTCCGATAGGTGCCCAGCACAAACCGCTTCAGCATCTGATAATCCTTCGCATCGACCTCTCCGTCCTGGTTGTAATCCATCCGCCAGAGATCCCCCTCGTTTTCCGTCGTGATCGTTCCCAGTACATAGCGCTTCACGATCAGATAATCCAATGCGTTGACAGACTTGTCATCGTTGATGTCCCCGACTATACATTCGGTGGTCTGATATTTTTTGGATTTCGGAATGCCCGCCGTTCCGCACACAAGCACGCCGTCGATCATCTTGGGCGTATCTTCCACCGCGTTTTCGGCAATATAATTGGGAGACACGTATATCACCGCCGGGTTGCCGAGCAGAGCAATCAAAATTTCCCTCACGCGCGCATCATCCACCGTGATGCAGCAGACCCTCTGTATCGGCTCATTCTCTTCCCAGTCCGAATAGAAGTCCGGCAGGACAAATTGAATCTCGGAGGCATCCCACGCAACATCCGCCAGAATGGCGGACGCTTCCTCCATGGAGGTGCTCGTCCCGAATTTCACATACACGCTTCCCGGCACATGGCTTTTCTGCAGCATTTCCGACACGACCGCTGCTATGTCTTGTTCGGTTTCTGCTGCAGTGGCTGCCGCAGACAGCGGGAAGGAGGAAAACAACAGAAGAACACATAGAAAGCAGGATACCATCATACGTTTTTTCAAAATATACACCCTCCTAAAATTTAATATAGATCATATTTATCGACGCAAAATATTTATCGACGCAAACCAAGGCGGTTTTTAGAACGACTCGGCTGTGATTATCCTTGATTTAAAGTCGGTTTTTCAGTATAGTGAGGAACGGTCGCCTTTTACTTTAGAGAAAATGTTCCATTTTGAAAACCAAGAGCATTTTCGTTGCAAACAGTCGCATAGGAATTCGCAACGGACGGATCATATCCAGCCCGGTAAGTCTCCGGCAAAAGATGATACACTTCTCCCATATCGCTAATCAGCCCCTGCTCATAAGCCGCGTTCAACGTAAACATCGCGCTATCGCCAATCAAATACAGATTTGTTTCAGAAGGATACCCAATCGTGGGAGAGAAAATATGATAGCCGTCATATACGTTAATTACGACCGCACAGTCACCGCCGATATCGAGCCGAACAAGAGTATAATCGCCAACTTCCCCCAGAAGCTCATAAACATAATTCTCTTGAACCACGTGATTGCTCTGCGCATTTTGAATAAACGAATCGACAAGTGCCGATTTTTCTTCATTCGTCATCGACGCTTCCGATTCTGCCGATGCCGAATTGGAAACTTCTTCTTTTGCTGTCAATAACTTCGTACTGAGAGTGCCATCAGAAAAGAGTTCTACGGGATCTGTTACTGATGGACTTGAAGCGTGTGTTGCATTCATATTACACGCCGAAAGCATACATGCGACAATTAGCATGATTGCCATAAATGATATAATACAAAGCCCTTTTTTCATATCAATCTTCCCCTTATAGCAATATTTTATTTCTCAATACCATGAAAAGCCCATGTACGTTTTGTCACCAGTTCCACTTGTTCGTGTAATCGTGATGGTGTAAGTTCCCGTTGTCGGGGGGACAAATGCTACAACTTGAACACCACCTCTCGTATCTGATGAAACCCATTGTTGTCCATTGGGTGCAGTTACAACAAGCTTTAGATTAGCCAAGGTGGCTGTACCCGGATCATTTCCGGTATGATCGTCAATAGAGAATCGTATATTTCGCAACCATGCGACAGATACGCGAATAAAATCATCGCTACTCTTCACTGTAAAACGGTATGTATATGTGGTTTCACCAGTCTTGAATGAAGTTCCGCGAGTTCGACCGGCAAGATTTACATAAGATGAGTTTTTTAAACTTAACACCCCTGAACCAAATTGATAGCACATTGCAATTTGATTCGTGCTTCCGGAAGAACTTACTGTTTCAAACTGTCTTGTTCCAGAAATTAAAATGCTTTTTGCCATGTCTTGTCTGGTTTTCAAGGTGGAGTTTTCCTGACATAACAATGCTATGGATGCGGTAACCTGCGGAGCCGCAAAACTGGTTCCGCTTTCGGTAGTAGTAACCATTTGATTTGATTCGTTTACATGTTGTACGGTGATATTTACTCCCGGCGCACATAAATCGGGTTTGTATGTCGAAGTAACATAACTTGTAAATGTTGCTATAATGTCATCGCTTAATGTTACAGTATTTTTATCATCGGTCGCCCCAACGCAAATCACATTATTGCCCATGGCTGCTGTTGTAACAGTCCCAACACCATCATTTCCAGAAGCAATAACCACATGGACGTCATGCTGCATGGCAATATGATCCATCCAACGTGAATCGACACCATACTCGCCAGTACTAGATCCTAAAGTATTGCTTATGTTTATTACATTGACACCATTAGAAAGCAGCCACTCAACGCCAGAACGCCAGCCTCCCGTTCTACGTACGGATGTGCAGTACAATTCTGCCTCTGGTGCGATTCCCGATTGTTTTCCAACCAAAATTGCAGATACCCTGCCGGAATGACTCGTCCGATAGGCGGTACTTTCGCTATCAATATGCACATTCGAGATATTATAAAGAGTGCTATTGACATACGGCACGCCACTTTCAATCATACCGATTTTAATGCCTGCACCTTTATATCCTTTCGTATCACGTACATAAGCTGCGCCTGTTACTTGGGAGGCAATATCCATCATGTCATCGCATTCATTAGTTGTAGATACATCATAATAAATGCGCTCAACCTCCGCCGATTTTGAGGCTGCCAAAATTTGTTTTCTGGTCAACGACATTGCAATTGTAGGAGTATAGGAACTTATAAATAAAGAATCTTGCTCGTGGGCACTAAGATTCCCTACGGAAGCCTCTACACTTGCAAGTTTTTTGGTATTAGCGGCTTGGTAAGCTTGTTCATGTAATACCCGTTTTGTTTCGACAAAAGCAGTAGCGTCCACCAAAGTTTCGATATCATTGAGCGGTTCCTTACTTAAAAACTCACTTGCAAATGCCAAAGAGGACACGGTAGTCTTGTTCTCAATTTTTAAAGTTGCTGTTTCTAATGCCGCCGAAACTGGTTCACTATGGTCGATATCTGTAAACCAAATTATAACAGGAATATGCTCATCAAAAGCAACTTCTTCCAATATAGCAAAAAGTACACCATCAATTTTGCTGTAATCGTTTTCAGCTGAGACTGCAAAAGATGTTCCGCTAAAAGCAATGAGCAACGAAATAGTAAGTAATACCGAAATCATTATTTTTTTCATAAGTGATCCCCCTTTTTCATATTTCTTGACTGTAATATAACTTTTCAACCGAAATCTAAGGAGTCTCTGAATACTTCTACTTCCTCTGGATTCAGGTTACATCCACAGCATTTTCTCCATGCCCATGGGCGGACGACCGCGATTTCCTTTCGAATAGTAGAGCTCGATAACGCAAACTCACTCATCCCAAGGAATCATTTCATCCATGATTTCCAGAACTTCCTCCCGCTTTATTTTCTTCTTGCGGCAGCTATACTCGATGTCTGTGATAAATTTATATATGATATTATTTATACCATAAATTCCCATTTCTGTCAATATAGCAAAATCAACAATTCTCCCAAGGGATTTTTCACCATTTCGCTGCAAGAGAGCCTCCCGTGGGTACTTCGAACCGAAATGCCGGCAAAGCGCAGCCTTTCCACCGCGCGCAGCAGCTCCGCGCTCACCCGTTCCCCCGGCACCAGCAGCGGGATACCGGGCGGATACGCCCAGACGTATTCCAGCGAAACCTTACCGATCGCCTGCTCCAAAGGCAGGAACGCACCCTGTCCCCTTCCGCGCAGGGAGACCGCTTCCGCAGGCGGCATCACGATCTGCGGAGGCAGCACATACGGCATCGTCGCCTCCGCAGGCGCCGCAGGGGCTGCCCGTCCGTCCAGCGTCAGAACCGCGTCCGCGAAGCGAGTCAGCTCGGCTTCTCCGTCGCAGACCGAGGTCATTGCAATCAGGAAGCCGGGCATTGCCATCTCCGTTTCGATACGGAATTCCTCCCGCAGGCGCGCCGCCAGCTCCACGCCGCCGCAATCCGTGCCGGCGGTCAGAATGACCAGCTTGCCGGCGTCATACCTGCACGGGTGGGCGCCTCCAAGCAGGCGAAAATGAGAAAGCTCCCTTTCCAGCCTTGCCCGCACGGAAAGCAGCGCCTCCGCATAGGCAGCCATTTGCGCTTTTCCCCGCCCGCTGCCAAGAAACGCGAAGCATTCGTCCGCAGAAGCCAGCAGCAGATAGGAGGGGCTGGAGCTTTCAAACACGGCGTTTTCCCGCCGGATCGCCTCCGCGAACGGCTGCCGGCAATGCAGCACCGCTGTCTGCGTCAGCGCGGGCAGGGTTTTATGCAGGCTCTGCACGACAATATCCGCCCCGCATGTCACCGCGCTCTCCGGAAACACCGGATGAAAGCCGAAATGCGCGCCGTGTGCCGCATCCGCAATCAGTGTCACGCCGCGCTTATGGCAGACCGCAGCGATCCCCGCAAGGTCGCTGACCACCCCTTCATAGGTCGGAGAGGTGACGACTGCAGCCGTTACGCCGGGATTCCTTTTCAGCGCCGCCTCCACCGCCTCCGGTCTGACCTCCCCTGCAAGCGCGCCGCCGCAGATCGGCTCCGGCAGGACATACGCGACCTCCCGCCGGCAAAGCTCCGCAGCGTGATAAACCGAACGGTGGCAGTTGCGCGCCAGCAGCAGCGGTCCCTCGCCGGTTGCCCGCACGGCGGAAAGCAGACCGCCGGTGCTGCCGTTGACCAGCACGAAGGACGCCTCCGCGCCCCAGAGCGCGGCAGCGCGGCGCTGCATCTCCGCCAGAATGCCGTGCGGCTCGTGCAGATCGTCCAGCCCGTCCACCTCGGTCACGTCCCACGCATACGGCAGCGCGGACGGAAAGCGCCGCTTGCCGCCCGGCATGTGCATCGGCAGCATCGTCGGCGCGTAGGAACGAAGCATTTCCAACAGCGTCATCACCCAAAGCTCCTCAGATAGCCTTCAAATTCCTCCTGCACCGACGCGGGAGACAGGATCCGCACCCTGCCGCCGAAGGAGAACACCCAGCCGTAAAAGTTCCCGCTGAGCGCAACCTTGACTGCGACGCGGAACGTCTCGCCGTCCTGCAGGAACGCCGGCTCCATGCCGAAGCGGTCCACGATCACGCCCGCAAGCTCCCGGTTGACCTGCAGCGTGACCGTTTCCTCCCGTCCGCCGAACATCCCAAACAGGCGGTTGGCATAGGTATCCGGCCGTGCCTCGGCAAACAGCGCCTTCCCCTCGCGCGGCGCGCCGGTCATCCGGAGCTGCTCCATCTTATCCACGCGGTAATGCCGCAGCTCCTGCGTTTCCGCATCGTACCCCAGCAGGTAATACTTCTCGTCGTCCCAGAACATCGCCCACGGGCTGACAGCGTACAGCGCGCCGTCCCGGTGATACGCCTTTTCCTTTTTCACCGACCAGTCGAAATATTTGAACCGGATCTGTCGGTTCTCGCGGATCGCGGTATGCAGCGCATCCACATGGTAAAGCACCGATTCGTTGATCGTCTTTGCCTTCCCCGCGACGTGTACCTGCCGGTTCAGCTCCCGCGCGCCGCCATACCCCGCCAGAGCGGTCAGCTTCCCGATCAGCGACTGGCTCTTCCGTTCAGACAGAAACCGCGAGGAGGCCACCGCATCCACCAACAGCTTCAGCTCCGCCGTCTCAAACGGACGGCTTTCGGTATAATAGCCGTTGTGCCCGTCCCGCTGGATCTCCACGCCCATCTGCGTCAGGCAGGAAAAATCGTCATACAGCGTCTTGCGCTCCGTCTCGATTCCGCTGCTTTGCAGTCTGGTCTGAATCTCCCGCAGGGAAAGCGTATGCGCCTCGTCCGTCTCGCGCAGAAACATGCGCTCCAACAGAAGCAGCCGCAGCTTTTGGTTTGGTGATTTGGGCATGGTGATCCTCCCTTGCTTTTTTTCTATCCTACCCCCGAAGGGAACCGTTTGTCAAGAGCATTTCCCATTTTCGCACAAAAAAAAGAACGTCCGCCGGCTTTTGCCCGGCGGAGCGCCCTTTTCCGGCAGGCAGCTCCCTATTCGCTCTCCTGCCGTTCTCCGTCTTCTGCTGCGAACGGTTCCTCCAGCAGCGCTGCCAGCGCGGCTGCAATCTGATCGGGGCAGGAGGTTTTCCTGAAGCTGCACCGGATGCCCTTCAGGCGTTCCGCCGCCTCCGCCGCCGTCATTCCCTGCGCAAGCGCTGAAATGCCCTGCAAATTCCCGCTGCAGCCCCCGACTGCACTGATTTTCCGGATCACGCGCCGGTCGTCCAGCTCGATGGTGATCTCGTTCGGACAGACGCCCTCCGGTCGAAATGTATAGGTCATAACGCCTCCTTATCGGTCAACCGACTGCCGGTACATCGCTGTGGTCAGATATTTCATTCCGTTGTCCGGCATGATAATAATGATATTCTTTCCCGCATTCTCCGGACGCTCCGCCAGACGGGCGGCCGCACAGAGCGCGGCGGCAGACGAGGTTCCCATGAACAGCCCGTCGGTCAGCACCACCTCCCGCGCAACGGCAAAGGCCTCCTCCGCCTTGACGTCAAAGCATTCGTCATAAAGATCCGCGCGGATAAAATCCGTGATCTCCTCCTCCGGCACACCATGAAAGGGGAGCACGCCGTCAATCAGGTTCACATGCGGATGCTCAGGCGTCATGCGGGAGGAGCGGTCCGGCTGCACCAGAACGATGCGTACGTCCGGATTTTTTTGTCGAAAATAGGTGGAAAGCCCCAAGGCAGTACCGCCGGTGCCCGCCATGCAGACCAAAATATCGACCTTACCGTCCGTATCCTGCCAGATCTCAGGTCCGGTTGTCTGCACATGGATTTCGGGATTGCTGCGGTTTGTCACCTGATTGATAAAGAAACAGGTCCCGTTCTGCCTGCGGCAGTATGCTTCGATTTCCTTCAAAGTCGCCTCACGCTCCGGCTCTCTCCAGCCGGCCCGCTTTTCCTCCGGCGTCTTGACGCCCAGCGCATCCTTATAATCAAGAAGCACGGCGCCGTACGCCTGCAGCATCAGTCTGCGCTCCAGCGAGGCGCCCCTCTCCAAAAAGAGCTCCACCCGATAGCCGCGCGGAACGGCAAAGGCGGCAAGAGCAATGCCGGTGTTGCCGCTGGTTTGCTCTACGATGGTATCTCCCGGTCGGAGACGCCCGTCCCGTTCGGCCGCCTCAAGCATGTGCAGGGCAGCCCGATCCTTGATGCTGCCGGTAGGATTGAAATATTCCAGCTTCGCCAGCAGGTGGGCGCGGAGACCGTGCCGTTGCTGATAATGTACCAGCTCCAGCAGCGGCGTATGCCCGACCAGCTGCGCAAGCGAATCAACGATGTGGCTCATAACCTGAGTTCTCCTATTTCTTCTTTTTCAAAAAATCCCCCGAAAGGACCACGCCGGCAATGGTAAGCAGCATCCCCAAGGCAGACCTGCCGGTGACCTTTTCGTGCAGAAAGCAGACGGAAAAGACGATGGTGACGACCGGCCCGGCATAGAAATACAGATTGGATTTGACAGAGCCGATCACATTGACGGCATAGTTCCACGTGATGTAGCTGACCGCGCAGGCAACGACGCCGAGATAGAGCAGCAGCAGCAAATTCTGCGGACGGAGCCACAGGGAGGCATGCTCCCCGACGCCGTAAAACGCCGCAAAGGGAAGCATGAAAAGGATCCCGTAAAAGAAGGTCCGGCGCGTCGTCAGAATGACATCAAAGCCATGGGCGCCGAGCTTCTCCGTGAGGATGGAATAGATCGCCCAGACGAACGCAACGGCAATGCCGAGCAGCGTTCCGGTCAAACTGATCTGCAGATCGAACCGGTCTGGAAAGCTGATCAGAACAATCCCCGTAATGGAGACAAAAAAACCGACGATGAAATTCCATGCGACACGCTGCTTCAGGACAAAAACCGACAGAATTCCCACAAAAAGCGGAGCAGTTGACACGATCACGGCAAGCGTTGACGCCTGTGAATACAGCAGGGCGAACGTTTCCAGCAAATAGTTCAGGGTGACGCCTGTAAGTCCCGCAAGCGCGAACAGAAGCTCAAGCTTCCGGCTGCCGACGACCAGCCGCTTCGGTCGGATGAGCCAAAGAAAGCCCCACCCCAGAAGGAAACGGAAAAAAATGATCTCAATCGGGCTGAACTGCTGAAGCAGCACCTTTGTCGCGACAAAGGTGCTGCTCCATACAACAATCGTAAAGACCGCCGAAAGATGTCCTCTCACGCCGTCAGATGTTGTAGTCATAATCATACAAGGTCCTTCGCAAAAATCGCTTCGTGCTTTCCTCTCTGGGAGAGGTAAAGAACGCATCGGAGGGACGGTCCTCTACCACAATGCCGTTTTCCATAAAGACAACGCGGTTGGCAACCTCCTGCGCAAATCCCATTTCATGCGTGACAACCACCATCGTCGCGCCCTCCTTGGCAAGAACCTTCATCACGGACAGCACCTCTCCGGTCAATTCCGGATCCAGCGCCGAGGTAGGCTCGTCAAACAGGATGACCTCGGGGGAGGTAGCGAGCGCACGGGCAATGGCAACGCGCTGCTGCTGCCCGCCGGAAAGCTGATCCGGATAATAGGTCGCCCGATCGAGCATGCCCACCTTTTTCAGCATATTGGAAGCAATTTCCTTCGCCTGCGAGGCGGGGATCTTCCGCGCCACCGTCAGCCCCTCCGTCACATTATGAAGGGCGGTTTTGTTCCGGAAAAGATTGTAGCCCTGAAAGACGAACCCCATCTTCATACGAAGCTGCCGGATTTCCTTTCCCTTCACCTTGGTGATATCTTTATGAAAATCATCAAACACGAGATCCCCCTGATCCGCTTTTTCCAAAAAGCTGATACACCTGAGCAGGGTGGTTTTTCCGGAACCGCTGCTGCCCAGAATCGCGATGACCTCGCCCTTGCTCACCTTGAAATTGATTCCCTTTAAGACCTCATTCGTGCCGAACCTCTTATGCAGATTTTTTACTTCAAGCATGGCAGTTCATTTCCTTTAATCAATGAGTTGCTCCGGTTCCACCTGTAAGATGTCGTTGAGGTAGTTATTCGCGATCATGAGAACCCCCATGGTTGTGATCACAACCAGCTCTTCCTCGGTAAACTCCTGCTTCATCCGGTCAAACAGCTCCTCCGGCACCTTTTTCGGCTCCTTCGCAATGGCCTTGCCGTATGCAATCAGCAAATTTTCCCGCTCCGTGAACGCAAAGGTATCGAAATCGATCCCGTTTTGCTTCAGCAGGTTGGTGAAGTAGGCGGTGCATACGAAGCATTCATTCTGCACCGAGATTGCGTACTCATAAAAATCCGCCGCACGCTTGCCGATCAGTCTCTGCAGCTCCTCGTCAAGCGCATAGGAACTTTCTTCAAGGGCCTGAAACGCCACGACATTATGGAGCAGCGTCCGCTTTTCGCTCGTGATACGGTGACCGCTCGCCACATGCGCATCAATCACATCCTTCACCTTCTGAGGTGCGTTCTCTACATCTATTTCAGTAATTCTGGGCATACGTATTCTCCTTTTTCAACGGACGGTTTCTAAACCATCTTCTTTTTTCGGCGGGCTTCCACGCCAGCTTCTTTTCCAGATAGGATTGCAGCAGCGTCAGCAGGGAATTCAGCAGCAGATAAACGACCGCCGCTTCACAGTACAGAGCAAACGATTCAAAGTAGATACTGGCAATCTGCTGGGACGTTTTAAAAAGTTCCACGACCGTGATGGCCGCTGCCATGGAGGTATCCTTCGTCAGACTGATAAAGGAATTAAAAAGGGACGGGAACGCTACGCGGGCTGCCTGCGGCAAAATGATCCGCGTCATAATCTGTCCGTAGCTCAGACCGACCATATAGCCGGCTTCAGTCTGTCCCACCGGGACAGACTGAATCGCAGCGCGGATCGTCTCCGCACTGTACGCCGCGGCGTTCAGTGAGAACGCAATGATTGCCGAAGGCCACGCATCCAGCACAATGCCGAGGGACGGCAAGCCGAAGAAGATGATATACAGCTGCACCAAAAGCGGGGTTCCCCGGAAAAGCCAGATATATACACGCGCCAACTGTTTTAAGACCTTGATGTTCATGACCTGCACCAACGCAAGCAGGAACGCCAGAACCAGACTGATAGCAAAGACAATGATCGTCAGCGGAATGGTGACCTTCAGGCAGGCGACCACAAGCTTCGGGAAGGAGGAGATCAGAATATTCAGTAATCTATCGCTCATCGGTACTGTCACCCGTTACGATTATTGACCTGCAGAAGGCTGTGTGTAGTCCTCGCCGAAATATTGAATGGAAAGTGCGGACAGCGTGCCGTCCTCTTCCAGCTCCTTGAGCGCCTGATCAATGGCCTCCGCCAGACGCGTTTCGCCCTTCTGAACCGGAATCCCCACCGGCTCATCGGAATCCGGGATGGTGAAGGCGCACTTGATATCGGCCTCCGGATGCTCGCTCAGATAATCGTTGATGACAATCGAGGTGGAGCCGATAAAATCCACGCGTCCCGAAAGAAGCAGCGCGATGGCTTCTCCGCTGGTGTCGATCGAAACGATCTCGGCGCCCTGCGCCTTGTACCATTCTGCATAGACATTGGTCGTGTTGGTCGCGATCTTCTTGCCGTTCAGATCCGCCACGCTCTGAATCTCGTCATTATCCCCTGTCACCCAAATCTGACGGTTGATATAGAGGTACGGACCGGCGAAATCGTATTTTTCCTCCCGCTCCGCCGAAATGCTGACGGCATTGATCATCGTATCGATGCGGCCGCTGTCCAGCGCTGCCAGCAGAGAGTCCCATGCCGCTTCCGAAAAGACGACTTCCACGCCCAGCTTCTCACCGACCGCCCTTGCGACCTCCACATCAAAGCCCGTCAATTCATCCGTAGTGCCATCATGGTAAGTAAAGGGGGGGTAAGTGCCCTCGATCCCGACTACGAGCTTACCGGCCTTCTGAATTGCCGCAAGCCGGTCATCATAGACCTCTGCGCCGTCGCTGCTGCCTGCCGCGTTCGAGCTGGTGCCCGCTGCGTCCGAGCCGGTGCCGGCTGTCGACTTCCCGCATCCGGTCAGGATGCCGAGCAAAAGAACAAGCGCCAATAACAAGCTAAAAATATGCTTTCTGTTTTTCATAGTAAATCCTTCCT
>CAZJVB010000024.1:0-36163 GCA_964549435.1 uncultured Ruminococcus sp. | reverse complement strand
TGATAGCTTTATCTCTCCGGCACCGGATGGTCGCGTCATCATGGAGTTCTCCGGTAAAGAGCTCATCAAAGGCGAGCCGGACGCCTCCTCCTTCCCGTCCGGCGGTCTGCGTGCCACCTTCGAAGCGCGCGGATACACAGCATGGGATCCGACCTCCTACGCATTTATTAAAGGAAATACTCTTTGCATCCCGACAGCATTCTGCTCCTATGGCGGACACGCGCTGGATAAAAAGACGCCTCTGCTGCGTTCTATGGAGGCTCTGAACGTACAGGCACTGCGGATCCTCCGCCTGTTCGGTAACAACGGCGTGCACTGCGTCCGCACCTCTGTCGGTCCGGAGCAGGAATACTTCCTTGTTGACCGTGACATGTATAACAAGAGAAAAGATCTGATCTACACCGGACGAACGCTGTTCGGCGCCAAGCCCCCCAAAGGACAGGAGCTGGACGATCATTACTTCGGCACCATCAAACCGCGCGTCGCCGCTTACATGGAAGATCTGAACAAGGAATTATGGAAGCTGGGAATCCTTGCCAAGACGGAGCACAACGAAGTAGCGCCGGCACAGCACGAGCTGGCGCCGATCTATACAACCACCAACATCGCTACCGACCACAACCAGTTAACGATGGAAATCATGCAAAAAGTCGCTGCCAAGCACGGATTGGTTTGTCTGCTGCACGAAAAGCCCTTCGCCGGCGTCAACGGCTCCGGTAAGCACAACAACTGGTCGATTGCGACAGATACCGGAGTCAATCTGCTGACCCCCGGTGAAACGCCATACGAAAACGCACAATTCCTGCTGTTCCTCTGCGCAGTAATCAAAGCAGTTGACGATTATCAAGATCTGCTCCGTCTGTCGGTGGCAACCGCAGGAAACGATCACCGTCTCGGTGCAAACGAAGCGCCGCCCGCCGTTATCTCCGTCTTCCTCGGTGACGAGTTGACCGCTGTTTTGGACGCCATCGAAAATGATCAGCCGTACAGCGGCGCGGAAAAAACCCAAATGAAACTGGGCGTACATGTTCTTCCGAAATTCCCGCGCGATACAACGGATCGCAACCGCACCTCACCGTTTGCTTTCACCGGCAACAAGTTTGAATTCCGTATGCTTGGTTCCTCCAACAGTATCGCCTGCGCTAATATCATGCTCAACAGTGCCGTAGCAGAATCCCTACGGCAGTTTGCAGACCGTCTGGAAGGCTGCGAGCAGTTTGATACGGCACTGCATGAACTGATCCGTGAAACCATCCACGCACATAAACGAATTATCTTCAATGGAAACGGATACGACGATGCATGGATCAAAGAGGCAACGGAAGAACGCGGTCTGCTTAACCTACGCACAACACCGGACTGCATGCCTCGTCTTCTGGAAAAGAAAAACGTGGAGATGCTGATTTCTCATAAGGTATACTCCGAATCGGAATTGCATTCCCGCTATGAAATCATGATGGAAAACTACTGCAAAACCGTCCGCATCGAAGCCCGCACAATGATCGATATGGCAAAACGGGAGATTCTGCCGGCAGTCGAACGATACCTCGCTACCGTCGCCGCCACCGCTTCCGCAAAAAAAGCAGTCGACGCTTCACTTGATTGCAGTTATGAAACGAATCTGCTACGCAAGCTATCCGAGCTGACTGCACAGATTTCTTTAGGCGCGGATGCACTTTCTCAGGCATATCAGGCAACCGATGCCACCGAAGATATCACTGCAGAGGCTTACAGCATCCGCGACACGCTGCTGCCGAGCATGGAGGCACTGCGTAAAGCGGCGGACGAAGCAGAAACAGTCACCGCAGCAAGCGAATGGCCTTTCCCGACCTATGGAGACTTGCTGTTCGGCGTCCGCTGACAAGAAGAGAAAAGAGAACCCTACCGAGGCAGCTGTTCATAAGTTCCGATGTCAACTGCCGAACAAGGGTATATATCGGTACCGATATATACCCTTTGTTTATACCCTGAGAAGCTACTACCCTTTTACAAACTATGCTGCGGAAAAAAGCAAACGGAAACAAACTATTCATATTTTCATGATATGCTGGTATATACGATTTTGATAGGAAAGAGAGGAACGGTCAAATAATGAGCGATATCATAAAAAAGCAGGCAGCACATGCCGAACACCAAGAGCGCTCTTTGCAGAAAATCACCTACCCCACCGTCTTCTGGCTGTTCATCATCGGCAGCATCATCGGATATTTCCTCGAAGGCATTTGGTGTGTGCTGCAGACAGGCACATGGGAAAGCCATCCCGGTACTATTTGGGGGCCATTTTGCATCATCTACGGAATCGGAACGGTATCCGTTTACCTTCTTTCCGTCGTATTAAAGGAAAAACATGCGCTCCTGCAATTTCTCTGCTTCTCCCTATCCGGCGCTGCGGTTGAGTACCTTTCCAGTTTGTTTCAGGAGGTCTGTTTCGGCTCCGTATCCTGGAACTACAGCCAGCATTTTCTGAATATCGGCGGGCGGATCAGCCTGAAAATGACATTCATGTGGGGTCTACTTGGCCTTCTGTTCATCCAATTCGTATATCCCCCTTTGGAACGCCTGCAGGAAAATTTGCAGGGAAAATTCTGGACAACAGCCTGCATACTGTTTACAGCATTCATGGTTATCAACCTGCTGGTCACATCCGCTGCCCTTGTCCGATGGAAAAACCGTGTGCATAAGATCCCTGCATCCAGCCATACCGAGCAATGGCTGGATGAAACATACGATGACGAACGCATGACCAAACGATTTCCCAGATTCGTTTTCCCTGAACCGTAGGGACAAGCCTGCCGAAAGGAGGGGAAGCTCTTGCTGTATCTGCACACCTTTTCCCTTGCAACAGAAAACGATGAAGCGGGATATATTCTTTCCTTTTCCTATAAATTGGAAATGTCCTGCTATCCCCGTGACGTTTATCCATTCAAAATCTTTCCGCAAAAGGGAATACAGACACTGTCCTTTGAACCGATCACGCTTCTGTACGGCAGCAACGGCTCTGGTAAGTCCACGCTTCTGAATCTCATAGCGCAAAAGCTGCAGCTGGAAAGAGATGCGCCCTTCAATTATACACCGTTTTATGAGGAATACCTGCGTCTCTGCCGGTATCAAACTGCTTACGGCAGAAGCATCCCGCATGGAAGCCGTCTCATCGCAAGCGACGACGTCTTTGATTTCCTTTTGAATGCCCGCGCAATCAACGAAGGGTTTGACCATCGAAGAGAAGAACTGTTCGCAGAATATATGGAGGCAAAAACACAGTCCTTTACCTTACGTACCTTGGAGGACTACGAGGAATTAAAGCGGCACAACGAGGCAAAAAGAAAAACCAAATCCGTCTTCGTCACTCGCCGTCTGCCGAACAGCCTGACCGGACAATCCAATGGAGAAAGTGCCTTCGCATACTTTACCGAAAAGATACGGGAAAACGCGCTTTATCTGTTGGACGAACCGGAAAACAGTCTGTCTGCCGGTCTGCAGATCGAATTGAAACGGTTTATAGAGGACGCCACACGCTTTTACGGATGCCAGTTTATCATCTCAACGCATTCGCCGTTTCTGCTTGCCATGAAAGATGCTAAGCTTTACGATCTGGATCATTCGCCGGCAACCCCCAAAAAATGGACGGAGTTAGAAAGCATGCGGCTGTACCACGACTTCTTTGAGCTTCACCGTGGGGAATTCTAACCTCTTGCCAAGGCAGCGTCACACGGAGAACGCTCTGCTGTAGAAAAACGGAATCCTCTATCCGGATACCTATCGGCTGGCATGCCGTTCCATGGTGCATCCCATATATTAAAGAAATGCTCATGTGTCATAAAGTAACACATAAAATTTTGATAGATGATAGCCCTACTATACCGTAGCAACAGCGTGTTGCTTGTCAAAAGCCTGTTTTGATGTTATAATAAATTATGACATATTTTTAGGAGGATTGGACATGGAAACACGAGATATTCTCAAGAATTTGCGTGAAAAAAATAATCTTACACAAGAGCAACTGGCAGAGCATCTACATGTCACAAGGCAGGCGATTAGTCGTTGGGAAACAGGTGAAACACAGCCGAATACAGATACATTAAAACTGTTATCACAATTTTTTAACGTATCAGTCAATACGCTTCTGGGTTCTCCACAACAACTTGTCTGTCAATGTTGTGGAATGCCTTTGAATGAAGATAGCTTGATTAGCAGAGAACCAGATGGGAGTTATAATGAGGATTATTGCAAATGGTGCTATACTGATGGCGAATTTGCTTATCAATCCAAAGAATCTCTACTGGATTATCTGATGAAAAATATGCCAAATCCCGATAACGCAGATGAGGAAACCAGACGTATTCAGTTTGATTCGTACCTTTCACAGTTAAAACATTGGAAATCATTTTGTTTCTGAAAAGCCAATTTATAGCAAACCCAGCCGGACCAATCAACGGTCAAGATGAACGGACTGCGCCCGGTTTTGCAATTAGGCAGTCAAGGAGCGACAGTCTAAAGTGCTACCGCTCCTTACTATCATCAAAGGCAACTATCAACCAGCCACAGCCCTTTTGGGAGGAAAGGGGAAGTTTCCATGACCGGTACAGAAGAATACCGGAAACATATCGAGTACACGGTCCATGCCTTTTGCAAAGTTGCTATCCGCAACGCCCGCTACACAAATATGGCACCGCCTGCGCGCGAGTGATTTTACCTACCTTTTAAGGAGACTATGGATATGATTGATTCTCTCTTCCGCGGACTATTTGATACCGAAACGACTCATGTGATTTCCGTCCCAAACTTTCTTATCTGCATGGGCTGCTCCCTTCTGATCGGTCTGCTGCTTGCCTTTGCTTACATGTTCCGCACCCGCTATACCAAAAGCTTTGTCATTACCCTCGCCCTGTTGCCAGCCGTCGTTTGTGTTGTGATTATGATGGTGAACGGCAATATCGGCACCGGCGTCGCCGTAGCGGGAACCTTCAGCTTAGTTCGTTTTCGCTCTCTCCCCGGAACTGCCAGAGAAATCGGCGCGCTGTTTCTCGCCATGGGAGCAGGTCTGATCGCCGGTATGGGCTATCTGGGCTTCGCTTTCCTGTTTTCCCTCCTTCTCTGTGCAATCAATACGCTCTACATTCGTCTAAATTTCGGCGTTAAGAAAACATCCGCACTATATAAAACCCTGCATATTACGATCCCTGAAGATCTCGACTATACCGGCGTCTTTGAAGAGCTTTTCCCCGCTTACGCCAGTCAGTGGGAACTGGTGCAAGTCAAAACCACAAATATGGGCAGTCTGTTCCGACTTACCTATCAGCTGACTTTGCGGTCCCCGGAAAAAGAAAAAGAGCTGATCGATCAGATCCGCTGCCGTAACGAAAATCTGGAAATCACGATTTCCAAGCAGGAAACCGCATCCTCGGGACTGTAATCTCCGATACAGCTGCCGCACTCAAAGTTTGCGGCGGCTTTTATGAAATTCTCCACCGGAGCTGACGCCACATATGCGGGCGGCAAGGGAGACATATAGCCCCGCATCTAAATACCAAAGCATCGCCGTCGGAGCATTTCTCCGACGGCGATGATCGTTTTCCTTTACGCAGGAAGCTCCAGAACCGCCAAGTAAGGGCGATGATCGGAAACTATCATCTGCGGAATCGTTGCAAAAACGGTTTTGATTTGCTTAGATGTAAAAATATAATCGATTTTTTCGTAAGGAACATCCGAAGGATAGGAAAGCAGCGGACGGGAAAACGCATCCGCCGTATCCGTAAGCATCGCGCGAATCGGACGCAGAAGCGGTGATTCGGGTTTCTGGTTAAAATCTCCGGTCAGAATAACCGGAAAAGCAGTCTTTTCTACCTCAGCACAAACGGTATCAACCGCATTTTTCGCTTCCTCCGGTTGAAGACCGAAGTGTGTCACCAACAAAGTCAAGCCGCCGGCGACCGGGAGAGTCGCTTTCGCAATACAACGTGTCTCATAATGGGATCGGTCGGGATCACGCACGGGATCAGGAATCATTACCGTTTCCGGATGCTCCAAAGGCAACTTGGAGAGGATTGCATTCCCATAAGGACCACCGTTCGGCACATAAATCGCAGGTGCAAAATAATACCGGTAGCCGAGCATCCCGGCCAGCAGCTCAGCCTGCGCACGATATTGCGGAGATTCGCCTTCTCCGCGTACCTCATTCAATCCGACAATGTCCGGATCAAAACAGCGAATCGATTCCGCAAAAAGTGAAAAATCAATCTGTTCCCATTCCTTTTCCAGAAAAGACCGGCAATGCTGAATATTGTAGGTCAGAACACGAAGCTGCATTTGAAACATCCTTTCTTACAGATAAACGTTATGAAAATAAAGATTCAAAGAACCGGAAAACAGCCGGAGTATACTGATAGATCCAGTTCCGCTCATTGGCAAACAGCAAAGCGAACGAGACGCCAAAGGTAAGGAGCAACACCGCGAAGCAAGCGCAGAAAAAGCGCCAGGAGGTTCCATCACTGCATCGATTGATAACCTTCCCTGTAAGCTCTGCAAGCACCAACAGACCGACCAGCATCAAAGGAAGCAGAATATCTGCTATATAGCGGATATTCACACCGCCGAGGCACAGGTCACAAAACGCTACCATGAATGGAAGCAGAAACATCAGCAGATAGGTCGCTTTTTTGACCGGCTGTTTCTTAGTTACAAACCCCTGTGCAAAGCCCGCCCACGCGAGCGGGAAGCAAAACGCCCCAATACTGTTTACGGAATAGAAGTAACTGCCGTAAGTGTTCAGACCTAACCAAGACGGGCGCAGATAAGGAAATAGCCCGGACCATTGCGGCGTTTGTAAAAAATAATGAATCAACGTCTCGCCAAGCAAAGCGGGCGTCAACCGATTATAGGAAATATCGCTGAATGTCAACTGATAGGTAGCGCCGAACTCAAACGGCGAGGAAAAACGGATCTGGTTATAGAGCAAAACCGGAAATATGCCGATTGCCAAAGGCAGCAGGAAGGAAGAGGCATCCAGCAGCTTAGCGACTGCACAACGTCCCCGCTCCACAAGCACTACCAAAAAAGGCGGTATCAGCAACGCGGCATAAAGAACAACGGTCGGGCGGGAGGCAACGGTCAGGGCCAGACAAACGCCGGACAGCGCAAACAGCAGGCGGCGAACAACCGGACGTCCGGAGCAAAGCGCGGAAAAAGCACAATAGATCGTCAAGGAGAAAAATGCCAATCCGGAAGCGACCGCCGCATAATAGATATCGGCAGAAACCGCAATCATCGGAAACAGAGAGCCGAACATCAAAACCGGAAACCCAAGGCACAGCACCAACAGCGGTACCCGCACGCGAAAATAACGAAGCATTTTCAGCAGCGCGCCGAACAACGCAAGCGTTCCAATGAGCAGCAGAAGAAGCACCAGCAGCGTCATATTCGGCGTACATCCGGTCAGCCAATATATGGGAAAAAAGAATAAAATCACCGGTGCAATTCCGAAATAGCAGTAAAAATGCCCTTCATAATACGCGCGATCCCAAAAAGAGCCGAACGGTTCCATAACACTGCTTCGCTCGGTATAATCGTAGGGATCCTCCAACGAGTCAAGCAGAGCAGTATCACAATCTACATCCAACTCCACCTTTCCTTCCAACAAGGAGCAGAATACCTGCTCATAAGCGTTCGGCGTCATATCTGTATAGGGAACCGGATTCAATCCCGCACCTGCACAGCAAACAAACAGGGTAGCCAAGCACAGGAGCAGTACCGCCGCAAGTGCCAACCGATGCCTGCTGTTCCTCCTATGATACCAAAGCTTCCAAGCACCAAAATGCCGAATACACCATATGCCGAGCAGAAGCGCATACAGAAGCAGTACACGCACAAACGAAAAGGAAACCGGAGGACACCGGTTGACCGTCACATCCGTCAGTAAGGCAGGTCCGCCGGACACGCATTTCAGACGCAGCGTCCGGATATCTCCGGAAGAATGTAAGCGAAAATAAGACGGCTCATCCGTATACACGCGCCCGTCCACATATGTGCGATAACTTTCCTTATTTGCATCATCCATCGTCGAAAGCGTAACTTCCAGCACCTTCAACTCCTCAGAAACCGCCGTCACCGAAACATCCGCAGCTTCTATCTGCACGTCTCCATAAAAGGTTACGCTTGCCCCCTGCGGCAGATAGATTCCCGCATCCGTCTGATACGCACCGCCTGTGAGAATCGCTGTGGAAAGGTCCAGCGTTTTCTCCGAATAACCGGAAACCTCAAAGCGCAAGCGGTTTGAGAATCCGTACTCCAGACCGCAAAGAAGCGCCAGCAATAGCAAAAACATGGCGACAGAAAAAATCCGCGTTCTTCGAAAGCGATGGAATGATCTTTTCAGGCGATGCAAAGGAAATTCCCCCTTCTCTCCCATTCAGGAATGTTCGTCGATCCTGCCCTACGCTTTGGCATTTTTGAATGCAGTCTTCCTGTCATGACGGAAAGCATCTTCTCGACAACATTCTCAGACAAGAAAACAGGAGCCGCAAACCGGTTTTATTATACCAACCTACAGCGAAAAAATCAAGGGATTTCAGCAAATTGTCCATTCTCACTTCCCGTCTGCCCCATCTTTTCCCTGTAAAATGACTTGCCTTGACCTGTTCCGACCAGATTTGTTCCGACTGGATCGAAAAAATCCGTAACAAATCGGCGGGAAGTGCATAAAGGAACGCCGAATTTCATATGATGCAATGCAAAAAGTTGCAACCAAACAACCATCGGAGGGAATAGTATGCTGGAGCAATCCATTTATCAGGACATCGCCGAAAGGACCGGCGGTGACATCTACATCGGCGTAGTCGGACCAGTACGCACAGGGAAATCCACCCTGATCAAAAAGTTCATGGAGCATCTGATTCTGCCGAACATCGAGGGAGAGTTCGTTCGCGAGCGCGCAAAAGACGAAATGCCGCAATCCGGCTCCGGAAAAACGGTAATGACAACCGAACCGAAATTCATTCCGGAGGAGGCGGCACAGGTCACACTGGATGGCAGCGCTTCCTTCCGAGTGAAGCTGATCGACTGTGTAGGATACATCATCCCGGGAGCGGTCGGTCACACGGAAGAAGGGCAGCCACGCATGGTCATGACGCCATGGTCCCCGGATCCATTGCCGTTTGAAGAAGCTGCAGAAACCGGAACGGAAAAAGTCATTCGCGAACATTCCACCATCGGCATTGTCGTCACAACGGACGGCAGTATCGGAGAAATTCCGCGGGATAACTATCTGGAGGCGGAGCAACGAGTCATCTCAGAGTTGAAGGAGCTGAAAAAGCCGTTTGCCATTGTGCTCAACTGCACACGTCCGTCTGCGCCGCAGACCGCTGCGCTCTGTGCAGATATGGAGGCAGCCTATCAGGTACCTGTCATTCCCGTCAACTGCTTGGATATGAGTGAAAATGATATCCGGGAAATCCTTAAGAATGTGCTATACGAATTTCCAATCCGCGAAGTACTTTTGCAAATGCCCGGTTGGGTAGACGTGCTGGAGGAGCAGGGCAGCATCCGTGAACGTCTGTTTGACTCCATCGGCGAATGTGTTCAGACGCTTTTTAAGGTTGGCGACGTACGTCCCGCCTTTGAAGCACTCAAACTGGAAGACGGAGGCGTTTCCGCGCGGCTGGACTCCATTCGACTGGGAGAGGGCAGCGCTACGGTAGACATTCGCATCCCCGATGCCATTTTCTATCGCATTCTCGGTGAAAAATCCGGGTTTGACATTGAAGACGAACAGGCATTGATGCAGATCATGACCGAGCTTTCCGACGTCAAACGGAAATATGATAAAGTAGCGGTCGCCCTTGACGAAGTGATGAAAACCGGCTATGGCATCGTCATGCCGACCGTCGAGGATATGCATCTGGAGGAACCGGAAATCGTCAAGCAGCCGGGTGGATACGGCGTGAAGCTGAAAGCATCTGCGCCCTCCATTCACATGATGAAGGCGGACATCGAGACAGAAGTCAGTCCTATCGTGGGAACCGAGAGTCAATCGGAGGAATTGGTCCGCTTTCTGCTGAAGGAATTCGAAGCGGATCCGAAATCCATCTGGGAATCCAACATGTTCGGAACGACACTCCACGAATTGGTAAGCGAAGGGCTGACCAGCAAACTCGAACACATGCCGGCGGAAGCACGCGAAAAGATCACAGGCACCATTCAGCGTATTATTAACGAAGGAAGCGGCGGACTGATCTGCATCCTATTGTAGAAGAAGGGAGGAAACGATACGATGCTTTGCCTGTTTTCTTCGCTGAAAAACAAGGAGGTCATCAACATAAGGGATGGAGCGGCTCTCGGCTGCGTCTGTGATCTGGAGGTCAACCGCATAACAGGGCAGGTAGTACGGCTGATCCTGCCGGGAGAAGGAATCAGCGGCATCTTTTCCTCTAAGAAGCGGCTCTTTGTTCCATGGGACTGCGTGGAGCGAATCGGAGATGATGTGATTCTTGTACGGCTCGCAGAACTCCCCTGCGGTAAAAAAGATGGTCCGAAAGATTGTTCAAAATAGAGCTTCTCCGTTGACTTTTTCCATCTGACGTGCTATGATAGATGAAAAAGAATATGTAAAAACAGGAATGGATAGCATCATGGAGCTTTATACAAGAATGGAACATACCGGTTTGATCCCGGTCATCAAAATTACGAATGTCGAACATGCATTGCCGCTGGCAAAAGCTTTGCGGGACGGAGGGCTAAACGCAGCGGAAATCACTTTCCGAACCGCCTGTGCAGCGGAAGCAATCCTTCGGATCCGAAAGGAATATCCGGATATGCTGATCGGCGCCGGCACCGTTCTGACGCCAGAGCAGGCACAAGCGGCGATGCATGCGGGCGCAGATTTTATCGTATCCCCCGGTCTAAATCCGACAGTGGTCTCGTACTGCATGCAAAAAGACTTCCCCATCGTTCCCGGCTGCGCAACTCCTTCAGATATCGAAGCCGCACTATCTTTCGGTCTGACACATGTGAAGTTCTTTCCTGCCGAAGCGGCAGGAGGACTGCCAATGATGAAAGCGATGTCCGCACCTTACGGCGGTGTGCGCTTTATGCCGACCGGCGGTATCAATGAAAAAAACCTTCTGCAATACCTCTCTTTCGACCGGGTTTTTGCCTGCGGAGGCTCCTTTATGGTCAGTAATAAGCTGGTGGAAGCAGGCGCCTTCGATGAAATTGCCGCGCTCACCCGGAAGGCAGTCTCGCTGATGCTCGGCCTCGAAATGGTGCACATCGGATTGAACGCCCCCTCAAATGAGGAAGCCAAAAAAACTGCCGACCTGCTTTGCACGCTGTTTGGCTTTGAAACCAGAGAAATCCCGGTCTCCTATTTTGTCGGTCCGTTTGAAGTTATGAAGAAACCTGATCGCGGCGCAAACGGGCATATCGCCATTGCAGCAAATGACATCGACCGCGCCATGTTTCATTTGACGCAGCGCGGCTTCCAATTTGATGAGAAAAGCATTGTCCGCGACACCAAAGGGAAAGCGACCTTCGCTTACCTTGCCGACGAATTTCTTGGATTCGCTATCCATCTGACCGGAAAATAAACACGGCTACATAAGAACGGACTCCCCTGCAAGCAACATGCAGAGGAGTCGTTTTTATTATGACTTTTGAATTTTTTTCCAAGGAGACAGATCCAGCGTAGCGAAATAATCGTCCGGCGTTTCCGCGCGACGAATCTGCACTACAGAGCCATCTTCTCGAAGCAGTAATTCTGCAGAACGGAGCTTTCCATTGTAATTGTATCCCATGGAAAAGCCATGCGCACCGGCATCATGAATGAATACATAATCACCGATTTCCACCTCCGGCAGTGCACGGTCGATCGCAAATTTGTCATTATTTTCACAAAGACCTCCGGTCACATCGTAAATGTGATCGCAGGGAGCGTCCTCTTTTCCCAGCACCGTGATATGGTGGTACGCGCCATATATGGCAGGACGCATCAAATTTGCTGCACAGGCATCCAAACCAACATATTCCTTCCAGATATGCTTCTGATGCAATACCTGTGCAACCAGCCCGCCGTAAGGCGCCAGCATATATCTGCCAAGCTCCGTATAAATTGCAACATCGCCCATCCCAGCAGGTATCAGAATCCGTTCGTATGCCTCACGGACACCCTCACCGATCTTTCGGATATCGTTCCCCTCCTGATCCGGACGGTATGGGATACCGACGCCGCCGGAAAGATTGATGAAAGCAATATGCACACCGGTTTCCTGTTTCAACCAGACAGCCAGATCAAAAAGAATAGAAGCTAATTTAGGATAGTATCCGTTATCGGTCGTATTGCTTGCCAGAAAAGCATGAATGCCGAAATGCTTTACGCCATTCGCCTTCATCTTCAGGAACGCCTGCTTCATCTGCGGACGCGTCATACCGTACTTAGCATCCTTTGGAGAATCCATAATCCGATTCCTCATTGTAAAATCTCCGCCCGGATTATATCGGCAGGACATCGTTTCCTGAAAAGGCGCGAGCTTTGCGTAAAAATCCAAATGTGTCAAATCATCAAAATTGATAATCGCGCCAAGATCAGCAGCCAAACGAAAATCCTTCGCCGGCGTCACATTAGAGGAGAACATGATCTCCTGACCGGAAAAGCCGACGGTATCGGACAGCATCAGCTCCGTCAGGGAAGAGCAGTCCACACCGGTGCCTTCTTCTTTCAGAATCTGCAGCAGATACGGATTCGGCGTCGCTTTTACCGCGAAATATTCCCGGAAGCCGGGATTCCAAGCAAAAGCCTCCCGCAGCCTGCGGGCATTTTTTCGGATACCCTTTTCATCGTAAATATGAAACGGCGTCGGATATGTCCGGACAATCTCCTCCACCTTTTCCTTGGTTATAAAAGGACGCTTCTCATTTTGCATATCGTCATTCACAGCCTTCCTGCTCAAAAATCGGAATAGTCATTGCACTTCAGATTGCCGGATCGCCGCATTGACAAATCCCTTAAAGATCGGGTGTGCCTTATTCGGACGGCTTTGAAATTCCGGATGGAACTGTACACCGATGTAAAACGGATGCGCACTGATTTCCACTGCTTCTACAATACGGTTATCCGGAGAAACACCGCAAATGCGCATCCCCTTTTCCTCTATGGCAGCACGGTAAACATTATTAAATTCGCAGCGGTGACGATGTCGTTCGGAAATCGGCTGCCCTTCATAGCAGCTGAAGAAACGGGTTCCTTCAATCGGCTTGCAGGGGTATGAGCCGAGTCGCATAGTTCCGCCCTTATCCATGCTTTCGTTTTGATCCGGCATATAACCGATGACGGGATGCTTGGTTTCCGCGTTAAATTCCAAAGAATCGGCATCTTCATAACCGCAGACATTTCGTGCAAACTCAATCACTGCAATCTGCATCCCCAAACAGATCCCCAAATACGGGATCCCGTTTTCACGTGCATAACGAGCAGCGTAAATCTTCCCCTCGATTCCCCGATTGCCGAAGCCTCCCGGTACAAGAATCCCGTCATGCCCTTTCAAAATTTCTTTGTATGTATGCTCGGTCAATGTTTCGGAATCAATCCAGTCAATATCGATCATGGAGCCGTATACATAGCCGGCGTGACGCAGGGACTCTGCAACAGAAAGATATGCATCATGCAGAGAAATATATTTTCCGACCAAAGCGATCTTGACTTTTTTACTGCGGGATTTAATCTTCGCGATCATCGCGCTCCATTCCGTCAGATCCGGCTCCGGCGCCTCTATCCCCAATTCCCGACAGACAATCCCGGAAAAATGGCTCTGCTCCAGCATCAGCGGCGCCTCATAAAGAATCGGAATCGTAATATTCTCGATCACACAATCCGGCTTAACATTACAGAAAAGCGAAATCTTTTTGCGGATATGCTCATCCACATGTTCATCGCAGCGCATGACAATGATATCCGGCGTAATGCCGACAGATTGCAGCTCATTGACAGAATGCTGCGTCGGTTTGGATTTATGCTCCCCAGCAAATTTCAGATACGGAATATAGGTGACGTGAATAAACAGGCAATTCTGCTTTCCCATCTCGCGCGAAACCTGACGGATCGCTTCCAGAAACGGGCGGCTTTCAATATCGCCGACGGTACCGCCGATTTCGGTAATAACAACATCTGCATCAGATTTCTTGCCGACGTTATAAATGAATTCCTTGATTTCATTAGTAATATGCGGAATCACTTGAATGGTTTCTCCGAGATATTCACCACGCCGCTCCTTATTCAGAACATTCCAATAGACCTTGCCGGTCGTCAGGTTGGAGTACTTGTTTAAATCCTCGTCGATAAACCGCTCATAATGACCAAGATCCAAATCCGTCTCCGCACCGTCTACCGTCACATAAACCTCCCCGTGCTGCAGCGGGTTCATCGTACCGGGATCAACATTGATATACGGATCCAGCTTCTGCGACGCAACTTTCAACCCCCGTTGCTTCAGCAAACGGCCCAGTGCAGCCGCCGTGATTCCCTTTCCAAGCCCTGAGATAACGCCGCCTGTAACAAAAATGTACTTCATGGTCTACTCCTTCTCGATCACATCCACCCGGATCTGTTCACTATATCATAACAAAAAAAGTGTGCCACACCTGCGAACGGCGCACTCCGCCCTACACCTATGACACCATTATCATTCATATTATAGTACAGTTTTTCGGTTCTGTCAACACCTTTTTCTCTTTTTTGCTAAAAATGTTCCGCTGGCTTTTCCTCGTGAAAATCCACAAAATACCCCTCAGCGGAGGCAGTTTGCAGAACCAAAACACGAAAAAAAGCGCTTACAAAAAAAATGGCTTGACAAAACTTTTTTGTCAGATTACAATAGTAAGGAAGGCGAAATTTCAAGAGAGGTATTTTACATGGCGAACATTCCTGAACTGTTCGGGAGCATGGTGTTCAATGACTCCGTGATGAAGAACAAACTACCGAAGGAAATTTACAAATCCCTGAAAAAGACCATGGAAAAGGGAGAAAATCTGGATATCGGATTGGCAAATGTCGTTGCTACAGCAATGAAGGATTGGGCGTTGGAACTCGGCGCCACCCATTATACGCACTGGTTCCAGCCATTGACCGGTGTGACCGCAGAAAAGCATGACAGCTTCATTTCCCCCACCGGAAACGGAACAGTCATTATGGAGTTTTCCGGCAAAGAGCTGATCAAAGGCGAACCGGATGCCTCCTCCTTTCCGTCAGGTGGTCTGCGTGCCACATTTGAAGCGCGCGGTTATACGGCGTGGGACCCGACTTCCCCCGCTTTCGTTAAGGACGGCACACTGTACATTCCCACTGTGTTCTGCTCCTATGGCGGACAAACGTTGGATACCAAGACACCGCTCCTGCGTTCAATGGAAGAGCTCAATCGCGAAGCGCTGCGGATCATCAAGCTGTTCGGCGATACCTCTGCGACTTCCGTTTCCACTACCGTCGGTCCGGAGCAAGAATATTTCCTGATCGACCGTGAGTTGTATCAGAAACGTAAGGATCTTCTGTTCACCGGTCGGACGCTGTTCGGCGCACCGGCACCAAAGGGACAGGAGATGGAGGACCACTACTTCGGCACCATTAAGCCGCGCGTCGCTGCGTTTATGAAGGATCTTGATGAAACGCTCTGGAGGCTCGGCGTACTTGCAAAAACCAAGCATAATGAAGTGGCTCCCGCTCAACATGAGCTCGCCCCGATTTTTTCCACGACCAACGTCGCGGTGGACGGCAACCATCTGACAATGGAGATGATGCGTCGCATTGCCGCAGAGCACGGCATGATCTGCCTGCTTCATGAGAAACCATTTGCGGGCGTCAACGGATCCGGAAAGCACAACAACTGGTCCCTTTCTACCGATACCGGTAAAAACCTTTTGGATCCGGGGAAAACCCCTGCGGAAAATGCACAGTTCCTGCTATTTCTGGCGGCGGTCATTGCTGCCGTCGATGAATACCAAGGGCTGCTCCGCGTCTCTGTCGCTTCTGCCGGCAATGACCATCGCCTCGGTGCGAACGAAGCGCCACCTGCAATCATCTCCATTTTCCTCGGTGACGAGCTAACTGCAATCCTAAAGGATATGGAGAGCGGTGCCAATCACAAAGACACACCCATTTCCGCCATGGAGTTAGGCGTCCATGTCCTTCCGTCCTTCCCTAAAGATAACACCGATCGCAACCGTACCTCCCCCTTCGCTTTTACCGGCAACAAGTTCGAGTTCCGGATGCTTGGTTCCGCACAAAATATCGCACAGCCGAACACCGTTCTGAATACCGCTGTCGCCGATATTCTTTGCCAGTTTGCGGATCGGTTGGAATCCTCTGCGAACGTCATGGCAGACGCTCGGGAACTGATCCGCGAAACGATTCACAACCACAAGCGCATCATCTTCAACGGCAACGGCTATTCCGCAGAATGGGAAGCGGAAGCCGCTGAGCGCGGCTTACTGAATCTCAAGAATACCGTTGATTGCCTGCCACAAATGCTGGAACGCAAAAACATCGATCTTTTCGTTCGTCACGGTATCTATACCGAACAGGAGATTCACTCCCGTTATGAAATTTCATTGGAAAGCTACAGTAAAGCCATCAATGTAGAAGCCCTTACCGCGCTCGAAATGCTCAACCGGGATATCCTTCCCGCGATCAGCGCTTATATCGGGAAGCTTGGCGATGCAACTAAGTACGAAAAAGCGGTCCGGACAGAATTGATCAACCTCTGCGATCGTATCTACGACAGCACCCGCATGCTGGAATCCGTCACAGCAGAAGGCCATTCCATCCATGATGTGCGGGAACAAGCGGCCTTTTATCATGACCGCGTTTTCGCCGCACTGCAATCCGTCCGTCAGGCGGTGGATCTTGCGGAAACAAAAATGCCCACAGACGATTGGCCGATGCCAACCTATGCAGATCTTTTATTCCGCGTATAACAGAAGAATCCTTAACAAAAAACGGCACTGCAAAGGAAGCCCTTCCCTGCAGTGCCGCTCTCTTTCACTGAGAACTTGCTCTGTTGTAGACGAAATCCGGTGTTTCAAACGATTTCCAATTTAGCGCGGAACGAAATGGCACGAGACGTATCGAGATCATCAAACTGAACAATATAGGCAAACCTCGTCAGGTCCGTCTCCAAAACTGTCCCCATACCGAAAATGCTATGTCTGACACGCTGCCCGGCGGGAAGAACCCTCGTTGTCTCTCCCTCTTCAAGCTGCTTTACCTGACTTTCAATATAGCTTTTTGTCTCTGCTATCAAGCCTTCCCGCGGCTGCCGCGTATAGGTGAGCAGCGACGGATCTATATCCAGTAAAAATCGGGACGGATACCGGAACGTGCCGTCAAAATTTTTGCCCTCTGCTTCAGATAGAAACAACCTCTTTTTTGCCCTCGTCACGGCGACAAACGCGAGTCTTCGCTCCTCTTCCATTTTCTGAATGGTATTGGTTTTTCTGGAGGGAAAAATACCCTCGTTCATGGCGCACAAAAACACATAGGAAAATTCCAAGCCCTTTGCTGTATGGATTGTCATCATCTTGACCTTGTCACAAGTATCCTCCGCGTCACTGTTGGTAAATAGTGCCACATGTGCAAGATAATGCTCCAGCGTACTTTCCTCTCCGCAGGAGGTCTCATATTCATAAATCGACTGCTTCAGCTCTGCCAAATTGTCAAGCCGATCCTGACTGCCTTCTGTACGGAGCATCCTCTCATAGCCGCTTTGGTCAAGAATCGAAGAAAGCAACTCGGAAATGGAACACTCTGATGCATTGGAAGAAAACGCCTGTATCAGGGAAAGAAAGCAGGACGCCTTCGTTCCCTTGAAGATATCCTCATCGACGGTCCTATTCAGTGCTTCATAAAGAGAACAGCCATTTTCCGCCGCATATTCCTGCAAAAATTTGATCCTCCGCTCACCGAGATTCCGCTTAGGAACATTCACAATCCGCAGGAAGGACAAGTCATCTTGATAGGCCACCATACGGAGATAAGACAGTGCATCCTTGATTTCCATACGACCAAAAAACGGGACACCGCTATAGATCGCATACGGAATTTTTTCCCGGAGAAAAACATCCTCAACCACTCGCGTAACATAGTGCGCCCGGTACAGGATGGCAATATCCCGGTACGGAACACCGCTTTCCCGCAACGCTCTGATCTGTTCTGCAATCCATATCGCTTCCGTTTCCGAGGTCTCTCCGTGATGGCAAACGACCGGGAGTCCATCCGGAAGCGTGGGAATCAGTTCCTTTCTGATGCGGTGCCGATTCCGGTCAATCAGAGAATTCGCAACGGCGAGAATTTGTGGAGTGGAACGGTAATTCTGCATCATCATGATCGTCTTTACGTTCGGATAAACCTTATCAAACCCCAACAAATACCGGACATCCGCACCTCTCCACGTATAGATCGTCTGGTCCGGATCCCCTACAATGAACAAGTTACCGTGATGGCTGCACAGCACCTCCATTAATCGGTACTGCAGACCGTCTATATCCTGAAACTCATCGATCATCATATATTCCAGACGCTTTTGCCATTTCAGGCGAATTTCTTCCTTCTGTTCGAAAATATACAGCGTGCAGATGATCAGGTCATTATAATCTAAGCCAAAGCATTTTTTCTCCTGATACAGATATCCGTAAAAGATAATATCTTCCGTTTCCGTGGACGTATCGTATTTCTCCTTCAGCATATGCAATGACATGGTAAGCATATCAAGATAGTAGTCAGGTTCCTTTACCGTCTTTCTGATCTCAATCATATCACGCGATTTTCCAAATGTCATATCACGAAGCGTCAGTTTCCGTTCTTCATAAATGATCTTCAACATGGCGTCAATATCGGAATTATCCAGTACCAAAAAGCTCTTCGGGTACTGTATCGCAAAGCTTTCCTCCTGCAACACAGACACACAGAACCCATGAAATGTATTGATATAACCGGTATCATTATCTCCGGTCAATTGATGAATCCGGTGTCGCATTTCGTTTGCCGATTTATTGGTAAAGGTAACGCACAAAATATTGCCGGGCAGGATACCAAGCTCATTGACCAAATAGGCAAACCGCCCGGACAGCGCGCGGGTTTTCCCGGATCCAGCGCCCGCGATCACACGAACATAGCCCTCTGTAGAGGTTACAGCCTCCCGCTGGGCTGCATTATATCCCTGCAAGAGATCTTCCATTTTCGGTTCCTTTCTCTTTTTTAAAGAAAAACAAGAAATGCATTCCATGTGAGAAACGACAACTGTTCTGTGTAAAAAACAGCCCCCGGTTTTCCGGGGGCTGCATGTTCAATTCACTACGGAAAAACAGATCAGCGTCTTGCCTTCACTACAACCGCAACGCCGATCACAGCAAGTACACCCAACACCGCAAAGACGATGATGCCGGTATCGCCGCCCGGAACCATAGACGTTGTATCGTCAGAGGATGCTGTCACAGAGGTAGCCGTAGAGGAGGTATCCACGGGAGAAGTCTCGTCAGAGGAAGTCTCTTCGGAAGAGGTCTCGTCAGAAGAAGCGGAGTCGCTCTCATCGCTGGACGAATCGCCGGGATCAACCGCAACAAAGTTCTCTGCAGGAACCAAGGAAAGCTTGCCATCCTTCAGAACCACATAGTCGCCGATTTCCAAGCCGCGGGCAAGCCACTTTGCGATGGAGAAGAGCGAGTCTTCCGGCTTATCAGCATTTACCACACCTCCGGTGCTGATGACGATCATAATCTGATTGTCTTCCAGAGTCAACGTAGAAGTCGGGTGACCCTTAACCTCTTCCGTCCAAACATTAACTTCATTGAAGATGATCTTATATGCCTGCTTTGCCTCATCATACTCGGCAGCCATCACCTGAGCATTCTTAAACGGTCTGCCCGACTCAGAAGTATTCAGATCGAACGGACTACCATCACCTGTGAAAACACCGATACCAACATCCAGACAAGAGTGCTCTGTATAATCAAAAGCATAATCCGGATTGACTGCCTGCACGCCTTCCGTACCGGCGTCCACACCCAGTTCGGAGATGAAAAGCCAACCATTCTTAAACGTAACCGTCGCTTTGATATAACGGACGTTCAACGCGATTCTGGAAGTAGAATTGGACGTAAGGGTTGCCGTCTTATTCTCCTCCGCTTCTTCATCAATCGCGACACCTGCTTCGGAAGAAATATCGTAATAATTCTTACCGTCAAGAGAAACCTCAAAAGTTACTTCGGTAGGAAGCGCAACCATGCTATTAGAATCTTTAAAGAAATCCATGTAAACACCACCGATTGCCTGAGCCTCACCGAGGTCAAGAACAAAGGTGAGTGTTGCTTCTACTGCCGCATCTACGCCATCCGTATGCTCAAAGCCGGTATTCTTAAACGCAACGAGATCTTCATCACTGAACGCCGTTGCATCCAATGCTCTTTTACCGTCAAGCAGCTTTGCCAACTTATCCGCATCCGGAAGTTCTACCGAACCGTCGGAGACAGTAACAGTCACTTGTGAGGTCGCAGCGCTGACCGAAACCGCATAGCAGGCAACAGCCATAACCGCCACGAGCATAATCGCCAAAATTCTTTTGATTGTGTTCATACAAAATCTCCTTAACATAACATTTTTGAAGCATCGTACCTCATTTACAAGAAGTATACCATGGTGCAAAACGTTTGTCAATATTTTTTATCGTTTTTTTTACGCTTTTTAAAAATTTCTTCAAGAAAATTGCGACCGGTAAAGGGAAGCATAAAAGCCGCCCTGCTGCAACAATTGTTCGTGTGTCCCGCGCTCAATGACATCACCGTCCTTCACGACCAGAATCATGTCTGCACTTCGGATGGTGGAAAGACGATGGGCGATCACAAAACAAGTCCGTCCCCGCATCAATTCGGACATTGCACGCTGAATCTTATGCTCGGTGCGGGAATCGACGTTGGAGGTTGCCTCGTCCAGAATCAGCATCCGGCTGTCCGCCAGCATCGCACGCGCGATGGTCAATAGCTGCTTCTGTCCTTTAGAAATATTCACGCCGTCGTCCGAAAGCAGCGTATGATAGCCCTGCGGAAGCCGATCGATAAACGAATGGATTCCCGCCGCCTTTGCCGCGGCAATCGCTTCCTCTGCGGTTGCATGCTCTCGTCCATACGTAATATTTTCAAGGATAGTTCCGTAAAACAGCCATGTATCCTGCAAGACCATCGTATAAGCAAGCCGCAGACTGTCCCTTGTAAAATCCTGCACGCCCGTTCCGTCTACAGTGATCTCGCCCGTATCCGCATCATAAAAGCGCATTAATAGGTTGATGATCGTGGTTTTTCCGGCGCCCGTCGGTCCGACAATCGCCACGGTCTGTCCCGGCTCCGCCTGAAACGAAAGGTGGTGCAGCACGGTTTTTTCCGGCACATATCCGAACGAAACATCCCGGAACCGCACGTCGCCGCTTACACACGTAAGTGCCGCGGCAGACGCAAGATCTTTCTTTTCCGGTTCCTCATCAATGATACGGAAAATCCGCTCTGCAGCCGTAAATGCGGACTGAAACTCGCTTAAAATATTGGCGAACTCGTTGATTGGTCCTGCGAATTTGCGGGAGTACATGACAAACTGCGTGATGCCCCCCAGAGAAAGATACCAAATCGCACCCGCAGGAACCGTCCCGTTCTGTGAAAACAGATATAGGATGCCGCCTAAAATCATAACGAGGGATAGAGAAAGATTATTGATAAAATTGACCGACGGCCCGATGATCGCCCCGTAGTATTCCGCGTCGTAATAGGCGTCAACCGCCTCGCGGTTTTTCCGGTCGAATTGCCCGGTCACGGTTTCCGCCCGGTCATATGCGCCGATGGTTTTGGCACCGGAAAGCCGCTCCTCAGCAAAGCCGTTCAACTCGCCGAGTTTTCGGGAGCGCTTGCGGAACAACGGCTGAATTTTCTTTGCCTTATGACGGGTAAAGAGAATCGATATGGGCACGGTAACGGCGAATACCAGCAGCAGCGGCGCAGAAATTTTCAGCATGAAATACAGAGAGCCAAGAACAGTATAAACGCTGGTTACCACCTGCACAAGGTCGGTTGAAAGTGTGGAATTAACCGTATCAATATCGTAGGAAATCCTGCTGACAATATCTCCGGTCGAATGGGTATCGAAATAGGAAACCGGCAGTGTCGTCAGAGTCTCAAATAACTGCTTCCGCATCCGGTAAGTGATTTTCTGACTTAACTCCACCATGACAACGGTCAACAGATAAGCAAGCACCGCCGAAACGGCATAGCAAAGCAGCATCCGCCAAAAATTCTGCCATACAACATCCAGCAAAACGCCCTCTCCGTCGGAAATTGCATCGATTGCATTCCCGAGATAGCGGGGCCCCAACAAAGCCAGATAGTTGGATGCCAATGAAAAAGCAAGCGCCAGCAGTGCAAGATGCCAATGATGCAGAATATATCCGCAAAGCCGGAGAAGCAAATGCGGCGGACGCCCGGAGGACCGTTTTTCTTTTTCCGGTTTACTCAACAAACTCCCCTCCCATCTGCGAATCGCTGATCTCCCGATAGACGCTGCAGGTTTCCATCAGCTGCGCATGGCTGCCCATACCGATGATCTCGCCCTCCTCCAAAACCAGAATCAAATCGGCATTTTTAACAGAACTAACCCGCTGTGCCACTACGATCGACGTCATATCCTTCCGTTCTTCTGCAATCGCCGCACGGAGACGGGCATCCGTCTGATAATCCAAAGCGGAGGAGGAGTCATCCAGTATTAGTATTTCCGGCTCCGCCGCCAATGCGCGGGCAATCAGCAATCTCTGCTTCTGACCTCCGGAAAGATTGGTCGCCTTCTGCGAAAGAAGATGTTCATATCCTTCCGGAAAGGCGGTGATGAAGCCATCCGCTTGTGCGATTCTTGCCGCACGAACAATTTCCTCCCGCCCGAGTTCCCGCCCAAACCGGATATTTTCCAGAATCGTATCGGAATACAGGAAGTCATTCTGCATAGCGATTCCGAATTTCCGACGCAGCTCCCGTTCCGGTATCGTCCGGATATCCCGACCGCCTATCCGGACTGCACCGGCATTGACATCATAAAAACGCAGCAAAAGGTTGACGACCGTCGTCTTTCCGCTGCCGGTCGCACCGATGATACCGAGCATCCCGCCGCGTGGAAGGGAAAAGCTGATATGCTTCAGCGTATCCTTTCCCTGATCGTAAGCGAAGGAGACATCATCAAAAACGAGAAATGCCTCCTCTTTCCGTGCCGGGTATGCCTGCTCCGGCAGCGCCTCCAATTCTTTCGGGGCGTCCACCACCTCCTCAATCCGGCGAGCGGAAGCAACGCTCTTAGTATACATCATGAAAATGCGTGTAATGGAAAGGGTTGCCGTAGAAATCATAGTGAAATACTGCGTGAAAGCGACAATCTTGCCCGGCTCTGTCTGACCGCCCATGACACGGTAGGCGCCCAACAGGACGACAAACGTAATCCCGAGATTCATCAGGAGGCTCATCACGGGATTGACAAAGCCCATGGTCAGACTGGCTTTTTTTTCATCGCAGACCAAATGCCGGTTGACCGCATCATACCGCTGATGCTCCCACTGCACCTTAGACAACGCTTTGATGACGCGGATCCCCTGTGCATCCTCCCGCACGACGCGGATCATACTGTCCACGGAGCGCTGTACCCTCGTATACAACCGCGAACCATACAGGGAAACGACATACACCACGGCAAAAATGACAGGAAGCACTGCAAGCATGACCAACGAAAGGAACGGGTCCATGATGAGTGTCACCAAAATACCGCCGGTCAGCAGCAGAGGCGCACGAACCCCCAGTCGCTGAATTCGTCCGATAAACTGGTGTACGTTATAGGTATCTGTTGTGATACGCGCCTCCAGCGAAGGAACGGTAAACGCATCGACCTGCCTGGCGGAAAGCGTCATTGTACGATAAAAAAGGTCATGCCGGATTTGTTCGGCACTGTCCCGCGCAACCTTTGACGCCATGCGGTTCGCCTTGACATTGCAGAGCAGCGCTAACAACGCGCAAAGAATCATCGCACCGCCCCAGAGAAGGATCATGGAAAGGCGACCGTCGTGCGGAACGATATCATCCAGAATATAGCTCAGTATGTATGGCAGCACCAATTCGACAAGGGTGCCGAAACACTTGATCAGAAAGCCGATCAGCATGGCGCCCCCATACGGTCTGACATATCGATAAAGAAAGCGCATCCCTATTTACCCGTCTCCCTTCCCCTTTAGCATCTTTTTCAATCTTTATATTATACGCCGGCACGCCAAAAAGGTCAAGACCTCCGGCAAAAAAAGTGTTGGCTACACGCGCAAGCAAAGGAAAGGGGCGTTGCCACCGAACTTTCGCTCCAATTGCAACTGCCCCCTTTGTGCTTCCGGAATCAGCGGTTTACTCCATTGGATATTACGGAAGAAGTCCGCTTTCCTTCAGAAGAATTTCAATATCAGTCCCCCTCACCTTCTTCATCACTACCTTCAGCAATTCTTTCTCCTTAAAGGTCAGTTTTACATCCGTGATCGGTTTTTTGTCAATCGCATAGTAGCAAGCACGAAGCAGCTCACGAACATCGTATTTGCTGCCCCAAACCTCCGGTACACCACGATCCACATCAAGAAGCGTATAAACCGATTCCATTCCGGTACGCATGGAATACTCAATGGTAAAAATCGTATCGCGGGGCGTCTCAGCAAACTGACCGAGGAAAGCAAAATTTACAGCGCCGTCAGGAACCACACGCGGACGATCCTCATTCTTTCTCGGCTGGAAAAAGGCATTGATATACGGCATAAAGCAGGTTGTCGTGTTGCATGCATGCTTGGCGAGCGCATCGATTTCATTCTCCGGAATACCGATGTGGTACAGCCATTCACGGCATACCTCCTCGCCGGTACACTCACGCATTGCTTTTTTTACATAGTTTCCGTCCCGATTGGTATTGAGGGAATAGAGCCAAATCAGTACGGTGCCTTTATCCTGAGAATGAAACTGCGGTTGGCGGTTAACCGTCCAAGACAAATACCAATGATCGGTGCTGTCTTTGACGGTAACAATGCCGCCTGTGGTGACCTTCCCCTCTCGTGGATCCCGCTTACAGATCTTAACGATATGGCGTATGATCTCCTCATTTGACGTCGCGACAGTCGCGCTCATCCAGTTGGTCGCCTCAACATCGCTGCAAAAAGCATCGGGATTGCCATATTCGCCGTGCGTTGCCTGTTTCGCAATATTTTTCCACATGTCCCAGGATTCACCGGCACCGTTTCTGATGTTTGTAAGATCGGGAGCATGTGTCTGGTCGCCATAACAGGAGGTATCCGTACAGCAGCCGTTGGTAATGAAAACAAGGTCATCTTCGATCAGGTCAATGGTCTGCTCGGTTCCGTCCTTGATATACAGGATCTGTTTGGCAATCTTTTTGTCACCATCCGTATCAATGATGACATTCTTCACATCCATGCCGTATTCGATTCTGACGCCGTGTGATTCCAAATACTTCACAAGCGGCAGAATCAGACTTTCATACTGATTGAACTTGGTGAAACGAAGGGCACTGAAATCCGGTAAGCCGTCGATATGATGCACATAACGGCAAAGATATCTCTTCATCTCTAAAGCACTTGACCAGCGCTGAAAAGCAAACATCGTCTGCCAGTAGAGCCAGAAGTTTGTATCCCAGAATGATGCCGGGAGCACATCGGAAATTTTCTTTCCTTCCAAATCCTTCTCCGGCGTGATAAACAGTTGTGAAAGCGCAAGAGCCGAATCCCTGTCAAGACCGAACTTCTTATCGGTATGCGCATCCTCTCCGCAGTTTACAGAGGCTCTGCAAAGCGAATAGTTCGGATCGTGTTTGTTGAGCCAATAATACTCGTCAAGAACGGAGACTCCCGGAGTTTCCAGTGAGGGGACGTCACGGAAGATATCCCACATCACCTCAAAGTGGTTATCCATTTCCCGACCGCCGCGCATATAAAAGCCTTTGGTGATATCCTTTCGTCCATCGCAACTGCCGCCGGCAAGCTCCAGCTTTTCAAGGAGATGAATGTGCTCCCCCTTCATCTGACCGTCACGGACAAGATAGAATGCCGCTGTCAGACCTGCAAGACCGGTACCGATGATATACGCAGACTTCTTGTCTACGTCCTTCGGCTTTTCGGGATGAGCGAATGACTCATAAGTTCCTGCTGCATAATACATAGTGAAATCCTCCTGCATTTATTTTACAATTCCATTATATCGATGCGGGAAATCCTGACAATAGACAAAAAAAGTCCTGTGATAAAGGTTATATCACAGGACCCGCATCTGTATAAAAATTTATCAAAAACAGATATTTGATGCATCAGAACTTAAAACGCGAAAGCGCATCCGCAAATGCGTCTTGAATGACAATAGCAAGCTTTCCCACAATCATCTCAGGCTCCTCTTTCATATCATCCTTAATCCAATCCAACATCAAACCGACAAACACATAGGAATATATCCGCGCAATAAACTCCTTATCCTCCTGACGAACGGTCAGACCGGATGCCTGTTCCTCAACAACTCCCATAAGCAGGTGATCGGTTAAAGGTTTCAGATATTTTTCCACCTGCTCACGGTCGACACAACGGTATACATTCATGATAAACGGCTTATTCTCACGAACCGCATAAAAGATCTGCAATAGTCCCTGCTGCCAGGTATCGTGCGTTTTCTTTTCCGCCAAAGCCCTTCGCGCATCTTCCAGACACGACCATTCCATCAGATCGTAAATATCCTTGAAGTGATAATAGAAGGTCATGCGATTGATACCGCAATCTTCTGCGATATCATTGATCGTGATCTTATTCAATGGTTTTTTCAGCAAAAGGTTCTTTAAGGATTGCTCCAATGCTCTTTTTGTGATTTGGGACATAGATCACACCTATTTTCTCCGATGCGGCAGCACATCAAAATTTTCCGCTTCGGCCGCCGTGAGAGACGCCGGATGAAGACTTGTGGGTACGCGAAGAGGAAGAAGAGGAGGAGGAAGGCTTCGGTCTTGAACGTCGATTCACCTTGGAGTACAGAAATAAATCCCTCTGCTCCGTAACGACCATGCTGTCGCGGCGAAAATATTGATTGGCAGCAGCTTGGGTACGCACACTTTTCAGTTTGGATTTCATAGAAGCTGTCGCAATCCACGCAACCAGAAGACCGCACGCAAGTGCAAGCAGGAGATTCCGCAGCAGCGGAAACGACAGTTCCCTGTCGAGAAACCCTTCGCAATCCGCGGCAAATGCGCGGAACGCCCCCGCATAATTGCCGTTTCGCAGATAAGGAATCACATCCTCCTCCAGCGTATCAAGCCTGCTTTCTGTCAGAACATCAATGCCCTTTCCGGCAGTACTGATCGCCCAAACATGGGATTCCATGCTCACCAGCAGGAGGATTCCGTCCTTTCCCCAACCGAGCGACGGTCCCTGCTTGTCGTAGAAGTCATCCGCAAATCTTGTTGCAGAGTAGTTACCGATGGAATCAACCGTCACAACTGCGACATCTACACCCCAGGAATCACTGATGGTTTTCAGACGGGATTGCAGGGAAGCCGCCTCCACTTCCGAAAGCAGTCCAGCGCCATCCACCACATAAGTACCCGCCGTTTCAGCAAGCGGAAAAACGGCAAAAACAAGCGCTAACAGGAACACGGTACACAATACCAGAATTTTTTTCATAGCCGTCCTCCCTTTCAAAGCAGCCAAAACAGCCACAGGACGGCAAACACTGCCGCGCCGACCGCTCCTAACAGACCGAAAAACCATTTGCGCCACGCCGCCTTATCCAGCGGCAAATCACCGACAAATTTGCCGGTTTGCCCATTCATTGCGAACAGATAGTCCTTTCCATGCCAAGAGGTATGAAGCAGCCAGACCGGATAAAGCGCATACCCTGCTCTGCTGTTTTTCAGACGCACATCCGTATGCTCCGGCACCACAGTGGTATAGCCCTTCACCGTGGCAGCAAACGCCGCCTGCGTGCTGCTCTTAATCCGCTCATTGGCACGGGTGACGCTTTCCTCCGCAGAAACGTCGTATTTATCCGCCAGATACCCCGCTAAATAAGCGGTCTGAAAATCCACCGCATCTGCAAAATCATACGGTTCGATCGATTCCATCAGATCGTCCGCCATCTTAGTGGAGCCGTCCACCGGCACGCGCTCAAAACCGATATTACCCGCGCGGTGTACCGAAAAAAAGCTGGTTTCCGTATAATCATAGTCCCGATTGCTCCAGTGGCGCACCTTGGTAGCGCGAAAACGCAGATTGACCCCCGCATCCGCATCAAACAGCCAGAACGGCACATAAACTCCTTTGATTTCGTCCAAATGCTGCTCATCCCGAAATACCTTCGGCAGCAGTCGCTTTCCAGACAGATGCTTTTTCAGACCTTCCTTTGCTGCGTTTTTATCCAGCTTGAAGGGAATCACATAGTCCGGCCGAAGCGCGCCGGCAAACTGTCCCGTCACGACAACCGGATTGCCGCAAAACGGACAGGCCGTTGCCGCCATCGTCTCGTCCCCTACAATTTCACCGCCGCAGGATTTGCAGATATAGGAGCGTAAACCATCTGTCTCACTTTCTTGCCATTCGCTGCCGGGAGACGTTTCCCAATGCAGATCGTCCGACTGCTCCTTTTTTAACTCCTCATCCAACGTTTTGAGCGTCTCCATTTCAAACTCCGTATCGCAGTACGGACACTTCATTTTCTGGATTTCGCTGTCAAACGCAATCGCACCGCCGCAGCACGGGCATTTATATTCCAACAACTCCGCCATGCCTGCCTAACTCTTCTCCCTTCTCTCTAATATGATGTTCCTCCATCGCATTACCGGATATCCTGATCATCAAATCTGTCACCACATTCCGGGCAGAACTTTGGCGGGTTGGTCGGATCCTCCGGCTCCCATCCACACTTGTCACACCGATAAAGGGGAGCGTCTGCCGGCTTTTTCGAGCCGCAGTTCTGACAGAATTTCCCCCGATTGACTGCACCGCAGGAACAGGTCCAGCCATCACTGTCTGCCGGTTTCGGCTGCCCGCATTCCGGGCAAAATTTACCGGTGACAGTCGCGCCGCACTTGCACTTCCATGCAACGGACCGCGCCGGCTCCGGTCTTTTGGTACCGCACTCAGGACAGAACTTTCCGTTCACCGATGCACCGCAGGAGCACTTCCAGATATCCGGCGCATTTCCTTGAGCCGCAGATGCGGGGACCTCCTGCTGCGGCGCTTGCTGCTGTCCCATAGTAAACAGGTTCTGCGCATTTGCACCGCCGGCATTCATCGCCATACCCATGCCCATAAAGCCCGCCATAGCGCCGTTTTTATTACCGGCAGCCGTCTTCATCGCATCCGACTGCGCACCGATCAGGGTAGCGGCCGCCATGGTAGGATCCCGGTACATAGCATTCTTCTGCGCCTGCTTAATCAGCTCTGCGTCCTCATCCGGCAAGGTAACCGGATTTAAAGCCACGGAAACAACCCTCAGACCGCGCAGCTCTCCCCATTTTTTGGAAAGTTCCTGATTCATGGCGGCTTCGATTTCCGCATTATGGTTAGCAAGCTGATTCGGACGAAGCTCCAGCTCAGACAGTCTGCCGAATGCAGGCGCCAGCGCACTGATGAACTCCGTCTTCAGCTGACTCTCGAGCTCTTCCCTCCGATATTCACGCTCTACATTGCCGCAGACATGGGTGTAAAACAAAATCGGATCCGCAATCCTATAGGAATAGACACCGGAGCAGCGGACGGACACATCGATATCCAAACCGATTTTAGAATCCACCACACGGAAGGGAACCGGGTTCGGCGTGCCGAACTTATTGTCAATCAGCTCCTTGGTGTTGAAATAGTAAATCCTCTGATCTTTACCGGTGTCTCCGCCATAGGCAAAGCGCTTTCCGATGGTCTTGAAGGTCTGGAGAATGCTTTCCCCGAGCGAACCCGCAAAAATACTGGGCTCCGTCGATGTATCATAGGTAAACTCGCCGGGTTCCGCGCATACCTCCACAACCTTGCCCTGCTCTACAATGATCATGCACTGTCCGTCCGCGACAGCGATGCCGGATCCATTGGAAATGATGTTATCATTCCCCTTGGTATTGGAGGAGCGACCGGTAATTCGCTTTTGCCCTTTGGTCACCATCACATTCTTTTCCATCGCTTCACAATAGAAGAACTCCTTCCATTGATCAGCAAGCGTTCCCCCAAGTGCGCCGACTCCTGCTTTAATCAATCCCATGATGAAAACTCCTTTCAAAAATATATAGGAATAGCTATCCGATGACAGAATTTCCGCCTGCGCCGCTGCGCAACGGAGATTTCAGATCTCCACACACGGAAAAGCGACCGCAAACCGTTTTTGAAAACCGGCAAGAACTTCCCCCTGTTGGGCTATCTGAAATCAGCTTTAGTATAGCACACTTTCCGCAGGTTTTGCAACAGGGTTTTGGAAATTCACAAAAAAGAACGCGCAGGAAGCTCCTACCGGAAAAAGAATAAAAAACCGAGTAAACGTCGATACTTCTTTTAAAGAATGAAGGAAAGGATCTTAAAGACCGCCATGCCGAAAACAAAGTCTTCCGCACGTTTTGCCTTCTTTGATACAAAGCCCTACGATAAGCCCGCCTTTGAACGGTACGGAGAGGAACGGGGAATTGCATTTAAGTTCTTTGAAGCACGGCTCAACGCGGACACGGTCTCCCTTGCCGAAGGGTATGACGGCGTATGCATCTTTGTCAACGATGTCGCAGACAGCCTGGTAATCGATCGACTGCAAAGCGCCGGGGTCAAGCTGATCGCGCTGCGCTGCGCCGGCTACAACAATGTGGACGTACCGCATGCATTTGGAAAAATACATGTGGTACACGTCCCGGCGTATTCTCCGCATGCAGTGGCAGAACACACTATGGCGATGCTTTTGACATCCATCCGTCGGGTTCACAAAGCCTATAACCGCACAAAAGACTACAATTTCAGTCTCAACGGATTGACCGGCTTTGAGCTGTACGGCAAGACGGTCGGAGTCATCGGCACCGGCAGAATCGGACGGGTATTTATCGATATTTGCCGCGGCTTCGGCATGAACGTCATCGCCTACGACAAGTTCCCCGCAGCAGACTGCAGAGCCGACTATGTTCCATTGGAAGCTCTTTTTGAGAGCAGCGACGTCATCTCCCTGCACTGTCCGCTGACCGACGAAACCCGTCATCTGATCGGGCGGGACAGTATTGCCCGAATGAAAAAAGGAGTCGTTCTTCTAAATACGTCGCGCGGCGCGCTGGTGGATGCAAACGCTCTGTTGGATGGCATCAAGTCCCGCAGGATCGGCGCCGCCTGTATGGATGTTTACGAAGAGGAAGCAGATATCTTTTTCGAGGATCGATCCGGTCATATCATCGATGACGACACCTTGGCGAGACTGATTTCCATGCCCAATGTACTGGTCACCTCCCATCAGGCCTTCCTGACCGAGGAAGCGCTGGACAGCATCGCCGCTACCACGACGCAGAACATCCTCACTTTTTTTGAAACCGGCGGCTGCGAAAATGAGTTATGCTATCGCTGCGGAAACACGGAAAGCTGCAAGACACATCGCATTTCCAAATGCTTCTGATCTCCGCCGATAAAAACAACGACGGCGATCAGGATACCTGATCACCGTCTCTGTTTCGTTATTCTATTTTGTAACCTTCATCCTGCACGCCATATAGGTGCTGTGCATAGATGGAAAAAATGCATTGGATACCGCGCCGAGATATCGCTCCCCCAGCAACTCTGAAAAACTGCCGGAAATGTGAAGCTCCGGCAAACGACCGACAATCTCGCCGTTTTCCAACAGATACGCAAGCTGCACCGGAGTCGCATAATGCCCGTCCGGAGTCATATCACCGCCGGAGGCAATCATCAGCAATACTGCCCGTCCGGCAGCAAGCTGTGAAGGCGAATCGACAGTAGGTTCGACATAAAAGCCGGAAAAGCCGACGGAAGGAACGCCGTCATAGGCAGAGGAGGAAGTTGAGGCAGCCGGCAGATGCAACATAGAGGCTGTCCCCTTGGACACCAGCACATTCGTCAGAATGCCGTTCTGAATCAAAGGCTGGCGATATCCGGGAGCCACCTGCCCCTCATCGTCAAAGAAGCAAGCCGAGGGGTTCGTCGCCGGATTGCGGTCATCACAAAGCGTCAAGGCTTCGTTCGCAACCCTCTGTCCAAGTCTTCCGCTTAGGAGAGACGCACCGGACGCATACAGTTCTCCGACAAAGTGTTGCAGCATCGAGCCGAGAATATCTCCCGGCATAAAGAAGACAGGATAGTCCCCCTCCTCAATTTCTGCCGGCGCATAAAATGCATCGTGCATTTTTTTGCAGTCAAAAACAACTGCATCCTCATCAAACGCACGCGTAACAGAGCCGTAAAAACAGTCATACAGGTTTCCCGCCCCCTTATTTTGAAACAGCAGTGACATAGACAGCCAATCTGCCGAAGCGGCAAGGGTGGCTCCCCTGCTGTTTTCATAAACGGTTTCAAACCCAGACAGCTCTATTTTATTGCTGACCGCAAAGCGTGGACATTCGACTGCAAGTCGATCCAGAAAGTGCTGCATTCTGCTGACAAACTCCGCCTGCGGGATGATTTCGCAGGCATTCCGCTCAGCTCCAGCAATCACTTCGAGCGAGCAGGGATACTGGATCCCATAGGAAAGTGCTTCCGTCGCTGCCGACGTCAGAGCAGCATCCTCCGACACCGCTCCAAGGGAACCGGCGATACCAATTTTTCCACCCTCATAAACGCGGACCGTATTCTTCGTCTCATCTTTGCGGCGATAGGAATCGATCTTTCCGCCGGTAACATTCAATGTAACCGATCTGGTTTGAACGGTAAATTTCTCTTTTTCCATACGATTCTCCTCCCCGGTCTCCCTATTGCACATGCATGCGCGAGATACGCACATACGGACCGCCGAACCCAACCGGCAACGGATACTGCTCCATCTTTCCGCAGCCGCCGGAAACAAATGAAAGCATCTTTACATCACGGGACAGTCCGTCTATCAAGCCCAATGTTTCAAACACGTTTCCGGTTATCACGCTGATCTGCACCGGCCTTCCCAATTTTCCGTTTACAATCTCATAAGACACCGCCGGCGCAATGGTAAAGGTACTCATGCCGGAGCCGTGCTTGATAGTCTTGATATAGTATCCTTTTTCGATCGGCGCAAGCAGTTCCTCAAATGTGCTGTCACCGCCCTCAATGTAGGTATTCGTCATGCGGACGATCGGCTCAAATGTGCAGTCAATCGCACGCGCGTTCCCGGTAACCTCCTCACCGAGAAAAGCAGCGGTTTGCGCACTGTGCAGCCTGCCTGCCAGAACACCGTTCCTGATCAGGTAATTCTTTCTTGCGCGAGTGCCTTCATCATCAAACGGCGTATAACCGGAGCCGGGAATTGCACCGCATTCGGAAATTGTCAGAATCGGAGAAGCGACCTGTTTTCCGATCTGCCATTCCTGCTTCATACTTTCGTCGGAAAGCATGAAGTCCGCTTCCGATTTATGTCCGAAAGACTCATGCGCAAAAACACCTGCCGCCTCCGGAGAAAGCACAACCGGATATTCTCCTGCTTCAACAGGCACCGAACGGCGCATAAAAGCTGACTGCTCTTCCATGGCTTGCTTTGCCTCCTCCGCACAGTCACACAGGTCCTGAAATACCGTCACGCCGCGCTGCCAGGAAGCACTGCACTTTTTCTCCTCTTCCACCATGTCACAGCGAAGAACAACGCCGCAGGTCTGATAATCATATGCAATCTCCGAGCCAAGAGAAGAAAGAAACCGAAACCGGCTGTTGCGATCCAAATAGATTCCCACAGGCATTACCATACAGGAATCCGCCGAAAGCAGCGGCATCAAAGAATACAGGAATTGCGTCTTTTCCGCCAGAGGAATCTTCCGCACAGAGCAATCCGAAAAACGCTCCAGTTTCTCCCGATGACACTCCAACTTCCGTACAACCGGATTGGTACCGATGTCAGCATCCGGTATCGCAACGGCATACAAATCATCCAGTGTCTGCTGAATCCGAGAAAGCTCCGTTGTAGATGCATAATACCACATCCTGCCGTCAAAAACACGCAGAAAAGCGCGCGTTTCCGTACGAACCTTTGATTCCTGAAGAATTCCATTGAGGATTTTCACGGTCGTGGAGAAACGATCCTCAATCCGAACATCAGCATAATATTCCTTTCTGAATACCATGGTTGTTTTCATTTCCTTCCGTATATATTTTGATAAACGCGAATCCATCTACCGGTTCTCTTACCAAGCAGCCTGTGAAAAACAATTGCGCAGCGATTGTTTTTAGGAAGCCGGCAAGACGAGCTTGCCGAACGCATGCTTGTCCTATCGGCTTTCATAATATCATATTTTCCCTTTCAAGTCAATAAAAAAAGATGCTGCGCCGAACATCTTGACACGCATTTTTTGACATGCTATAATAAGAAAAAATGGCGGAATCTGTCAGAGGCGTTTCTCTCCGCACGAAAATACCGGAAAACAAAAAGCAGGAGAATCTATGGAATTCTTATACGAGAACCTTACCAACCTCACATGGCAGCACGTGATTATGTGGATTATCGGCGGAATCCTGATCTATCTCGCCATTGCAAAAGATATGGAGCCAACCTTGCTGCTTCCGCTCGGTTTTGGCACCTTGCTGGTCAATATTCCGATGGTAGATGCCATTCTGCCCGGCGGCTCTCTGACCACGCTGTACCAAGCCGGAATCGCAAATGAACTGTTTCCCTTGATTCTGTTCATCGGCATCGGCGCCATGATTGATTTCGGACCGCTCCTCTCCAATCCCAAGCTGATGATCTTCGGTGCGGCAGCGCAATTCGGCATTTTCTTTACCCTGTGTACAGCCTCCATGTTCTTTGATATCAGGGATGCCGCTTCTATCGCCGTAATCGGCGCAGCAGACGGTCCCACTTCGATCGTCGTAGCGCAGACGCTCGGCAGTAAATATGTCGGCGCGATTATGGTCGCCGCATACTCCTATATGGCGCTTGTCCCTATCATCCAACCACCGGTTATTCGACTGCTCACTACCAAAAAAGAACGTCTGATCCGGATGCCGAATCAAACCAAAGAGGTATCCCGTCTGACTAAAATTTTATTCCCAATTCTAATCTTTATGGTGACAGCGCTGATCGCCCCTTCTGCGGCTTCCCTTGTATTCTTCCTGATGTTCGGTAACCTGATCCGTGAATGCGGCGTCCTGAACTCCCTCTCTGAAACCGCGCAGAAGGTACTTGCCAATCTGGTAACCATCTTTCTGGGTATCTCAATTGCCACACAGATGCAGGCGGAACATTTTCTGCAGCCGGCAACTCTGCTCATTTTAGGGCTTGGGCTGATCGCCTTCATCTTTGATACAGCGGGAGGCGTCCTGTTCGCCAAATTTTTGAATCTGTTCTTAAAAAATAAAATCAATCCGATGATCGGTGCCGCAGGCATTTCTGCATTTCCGATGTCCGGAAGAATTGTGCATAAAATGGGGCTGAAAGAGGACCCGCAGAACTTTCTTCTGATGCACTCCATCGGCGTCAATGTATCGGGACAGATCGCTTCCGTCATCGCGGGCGGGCTGATCCTGCGCTTTTTCGGTTAGAACAGAAAGGATGTTTGCTGCATATGGAATTTTCACCCGAAAAATTTTTGGAAACACTGCCGTACATGGGAAAAGGAATGCTCGCCATTTTCCTCGTGATCGGGATCATTATCTTAGCGGTAGTTCTGCTGAATCTCCTTTGTAAAAAGAAGGAGAATAAATAAACGGCGATTTCCGCAGGGACTGTCCTCCCCAAAAATTTTACCGTAATGCTGCATAATCTTCCAAACTTTGCAAACAATACTTGTGTATTGAATCAGCAAAAAAGGAGATTTATATAGAAATGAAAGCAACCGGTATCGTGCGGCGCATCGACGATCTCGGACGCGTCGTGATCCCGAAAGAGATCCGCCGCAGTCTGCGTATTCGAGAGGGAGACCCGCTACATACATCATTGACACCGTATGAAAAGTTCTGTTATGCAATGC
>CAZJVB010000023.1:0-36557 GCA_964549435.1 uncultured Ruminococcus sp. | reverse complement strand
AATATATTTACCGTCTTTCAGGGGTGTCCAGATGTTTGAAAGCTCGTACAGATACATTCGTGTGGACTTTTTAGAACAGGTGGTCTTGGGCGAAATCAGGCGATTGACACGCTTCGCTTGCCAATATGAGGATGCATTCTCTCAAGCGGTCGGTTCGTACTCCAAACGTGTCTTGGAACAGCAACAGAAAGCGCGGGAAAGCGAATTAAGAAGTTTGCTTGCACGCGATCATGAACTGGACGAGCTGTTTGAAAAGATTTATGAGGCTAATGTGTCCGGCAAAATTTCGGATGAGCGTTTCTCCAAAATGTCCAGGCGGTACGAGGAAGAACAAAAGGAATTGATTGAACGGATTCATGAAGTACGTGACGCAATAGAGCAAGCGAACGGTAAAGTGGTTTCAACCGAGCGGTTTGTTGCAGCGGTAAAGAAATATACGCGGGTCAAGAAACTGACACCGCGTATGCTGAACGAATTGATCGAGCGAATTGAAGTTTTTTAAGCAGAAAAAGTAGATGGCGTTCATAAACAGAAGATTATCATCTATTACAATTGCATTGGGTTCATTGAAATTCCGGATATTCTTCCGATCCTGGCACCGCAGGTTATGATGCAAACCAGAAAAGGCGTATTGGTCGGCTATGAGCCCTGCGTTGCATCGGCAGCGACATGACAGACGAACGCTAAACTTCATTGCTTGAAATGACGCAAACGTCTCGCAAAAAAATGAATGTTCTTATAGGATTTTGAAATCCTATAAGAACACCCATCATGGTCGGAGTGAAAGGATTTGAACCTTCGGCTTCCACGTCCCGAACGTGGCGCTCTACCAAACTGAGCCACACCCCGTCATGTTTCGTGCGCTTTTTCTAACGCACGAATGCTATTATACATGAACAATTTCGTTTTGTCAATACTTATTTATAATTTTTCTTTTGATCTAAGAAGGATTGAAGAATGATCTGTGCAGATAATGCATCAATTACAGATCTGCGTTTTCTGCTTTTAAATTCGGTCAAATTCATATAGGTATAGGCTTCAACAGTAGAAAGACGCTCGTCCATAAAAACGATTTCCAGCCCGCTTTCTTTTGCCAACTTATCGGCAAACACACGTGTTTTTTCTGCGCGGAAGGATTCGCTTCCATTCATATTATAGGGCATACCGCATACTATTTTTTCGCCGCCGAGTTCTTTGATTTTGGCGCTGCATTTTCGTGCAGCATCATTAATGCCTGTGACCGAAAGAGAACAGATGGCGGTCGCAAGAAATTCAGTTTCATCAGAAGCGGCGATCCCTACGCGGGCATCCCCGAAATCAATACCAATGATTCGCATATCAGATTCCTTTCCTTTGTTTTCCGATTTTTACCTTTTATTGAATCGAATAGAAGCGCTCACAACGGTTATAATAGGATTGTCCGGGAAATGAAAATCGAACGGACAGACGGAGTAAATGATTATGGAGAAAAAACGAACGATTCCAAATGCTGATGTCAGCAAAAAAGGTCGGTATACGTTTCCGATTCATTCGACACCGCGTGGAGTTGACGATGGATTTTATGATCTAACAGACGATTTCATTGGAGAGATGTGTCTCTATAGTGAGACGGATCCTTCCGGTAGTTATACGGGAATTCCCCGTGATGATGATACGCCGGTTCAGGATGCGGATGATCTGTAATTCCAATGTCATTCTTAATGAAGAAGCATCACGTTTTCTGTGTGTTGCTTCTGCGGAACATCGCTTCCTAAAGGATGTTTTAGAAGCAGCATTTTTCATTGCTTCTCACGGAATATGTTTAAAATAATCGGCATCGCTTTTTGAAGTGTTTGTTTCCCCTGAGTAAAAACAACCTTGTGAGGTCAAAAGATCTTGCGGGGTTGTTTTTTAGGTTAGAATTTTTTTAATCTTCTCCGCCAAAAGAGACGACACGCGGGCAGATGTATTGGTGTTTGGATGTCCTCCTCCGCCGACTTCACCTCGCACTTGATACATGGATGCGACAGGCAAATAATAAGTATCTCCGACCTGATCATTAAATGTTTTAACAGCGCGTTCAATTGCATCCATTTTGGTTTGATCCATAATACCGTAACACCACAGAATGGGTTTCCCGGGATAAGCTGTTCGCACTTCCTGCAACAGCATCAGGGCAGCAGAAATAAACTCCTCATCAGTGACGCCGCCCCAAGCATCGTTGGTACCGGCGTTGATGACAGTCAAATCCGGAATCCAACGGCTGTGGTCCCATTGACCACCGGTCGGTGTTTTCCATTGAAATGCCTGTCTTAGCGTCATATCTGTGCGGTCACCGTTACAGTTGGCAACTATTCCTTTGCCGGAAGCACCGGATAGAAATATTTCTGCATGCAGAAGTTCGGCTGTGTAATAGGCATAGGAGCGGGATGAATCCTGCTCGAACGTATTATATCCGGGCACTGTAGAAGGACCCAAAACGCCGTAGCCGCAGGAGATAGAGTCCCCAATGCAGGCAAGACGAAGCGGGCGTTCCTTGGGCGGCTCTGAAAGCTCTGGATTTTCGCCGCACAAAACAAACTGCGATACCAAAAGTGATTCCGTTCCCTCCGTTACCCGTAAAAGGCGAACGGTATGCGGTCCTTCTTTCAAATTCTCTAAAATAATCTTTTCTTTTCCGTTGGCAACTGCAAATCGTTGCGAAATGCCGTCAACCCAAATGCGAAGGTAGACAGTTGTTTCGCTGTTATAGTCGCAGAAATGAAGAATAAAGCCGGTTCCGGAGAAGCAGAAGGAAAAGCCGCTATCGCACCAAGGAAGAGAAAGCTGACCGTTTTCTGCATCCGGCGTTTTTCCAAGCGGTAGATAGTTGGAGGGATCGGAAAAATCGAATTCTCTGTAAAACATTATATCTGTATCCTTTTTACTATGATTGAGCTATTATATAACAAAATCAAGAAAAGTGCAAGGCATGAGATCGAAATTTTGCTTGACTTTCCGACATTTTTTTCTTATACTAAACTAATAAGGTAAAGGGCTGAAGCTTGGAAATGAAGTAAATAGAAGGGCGCACAAAGCTAATTTTTTTAATAATTGATAACATCCAAAGCCCGCATAACAAGTGGAGCAGTAGAGGGTAGAAATAGCTTCTTTTAGCGCCTTTAAGCGTAACAGAAAGGAATGGTCATAGATATGAATTGTACGCTTTGCCCGCGTCGATGCTTGACGGACCGCGAACAAAAAAATGGTTTTTGCGGTGCCGGTGAAAAACTCCTTGTTGCCCGTGCTGCACCACACAACTGGGAGGAACCCTGCATTTCAGGTAAACGCGGTTCTGGTACAGTGTTCTTTTCTGGATGCCAGCTCAGGTGTGTATACTGTCAAAATCGCTCTATTTCCGGCGGCGGTGTAGGAAAAGCGTTTACGGTTAAGCAGTTGGTTGCTCTTTTCTTTTCCTTACAGGAGCAGGGGGTCCATAATATTAATCTGGTTACTCCTGATCCTTATCTTCCGCAGATTGCTGACGCGATCCAGTCTGCAAAAGAATATGGCTTTCGGCTTCCGTTTCTGATGAACTGCAGCGGGTATGAGACTGTGGAATCGTTACGGGATATGGAGGGGTTGATAGACATCTATCTGCCTGATTTTAAATATTTTTCTCCATTGCTTGCAAAAAAGTATTCTTCTGCACCGGATTATCCGCAGGTTGCGAAAGCGGCAATTGCGGAAATGATTCGCCAACGTTCCGACCTGAAATTCGATCGACATGGCATGCTGCAAAGCGGCGTCGTGGTTCGGCATCTGCTTTTGCCTGGGCATGTGAATGATTCCAAACGAATAGTAGCATATTTATATCAGGCATATGGAGACAGGATTCTTTTTAGTATTATGAGACAATTCACTCCCTTTTCCCTGGAAAACTTTCCAGAGCTGAACCGTCGCGTGACAGAAGAAGAATATGAGGAATTGGTTTCCTTTGCGTGGAAAATAGGAATTCGCAAAGCATTTATTCAGGAGGAAAGTGCAGCTTCTGAACATTTTATTCCGGATTTTGATTGTGAGGGCTTATGAAATCGTTTTCCCGGGAAATTCTATTGGAAAGGGTTGTGACGAAAAAGATTATTTCTGTAATTGCGATGTCAAAAGGATGTGCCTAAATACCATATTTTAACATTTTGTTTCCTTTTTCATCAAAAGAGGAGATTTGTCAAATGGCAAATCTCCTTTTGTTGACCGGAACCATTTAATGGTTCTCAGCTTGACTATTCTTCACAGCATTGCAAAATATAAGTTTTCAGCATAGACAATACCTTTTTCGAATCGCCTGCTCCGTTGATAATCATGTCTGCGCGCCATTTGTAGGGCTGAACAAATTCGTCATGACGGTAGCGGACCAAATCGAGATAGATACTCGTAATTTCGTCGTATGAAAGACCCCATTCCATATTTCTCTTGATTCTTCTAACGATTCGCTCGTCTGCTTGGCAGTCAATAAACAATTTCAAATCCAGCAGTTCAAACAATCCCTCTTCCTGAAGAGCAAATAACCCCTCTACGATAATCACTTGAAATTTCTGCTGCTTTGCTAACGTTCGAATATGTGTTTTTAATGCTTGTAAATCAAATGAGGTTGGGTGATTATCATCTCGGTATCGTTTATCTGGTTGGATAGGGGCAGAAACAGTATTTCTGTCCTCGTCCGGTTTGAAAAAACTGTCCATGGATATCACCACTACAGAAATTCCTTCTTTAATGAAGCTCTTCCTTTAGCTTTTTAGAGAACGTGGTTTTTCCGCTGGCACTTCCGCCGGCAATGCCAATGAGATAAGCTCTGTTCACGATTATATACGACCGGTCGAACCGAAACCGCCGGCACCCCGCGTCGTCTCCGAGAGCTCACCGGTTTCTGTAAAGGTCGCCGTCAGATAAGGAGTAATTACAAGCTGCGCAATCCGTTCACCGGGGAGGATTGTCTGCTCCTTTTTTCCGTGATTGTGAAGTGCTACCATAATCTCACCTCGGTAGTCACTGTCAATGACGCCGACTTTATTAGCGGGCGCCAAATGGCGTTTGGAGGCCAGCCCGCTGCGTGCAAAGACCAATCCGGCGTAGCCCTCCGGAATCTCCAATGCGATACCGGTGTGAAACATCACGGTTTCTCCAGGATGGATAACCGTATCTTCGTCTGCCAGTGCGTAAAGGTCGGCGCCGGCCGCAAAATCGCTTCCGTAAGAAGGTGCGATCGCTTTAGGGGAGAGTTTGATAAAGGAAACCGTTGCCTTCATAATTCTGTTCCTCACATTCAAAGCAGATCTGCGATATCATAAATCAGACGTTCGCTCTTTTCCCAACCAAGGCACGGATCAGTGATGGATTTTCCGTAGCAGTTATCTCCGATCTTTTGATTACCATCTTCTATATAGCTCTCGATCATCAAACCTTTTATCATGCTACGAATCTCTGTCGAATGGCGGCAGGAGTGAAGTACCTCTTTTGCAATACGTACTTGTTCACCGTATTTTTTATTGGAGTTATAGTGATTGGTATCGACAATACAGGCGATATTTTCCAGCCCTTTGGCGGCATAGGCTTCATAGAGCTTATTGAGATCTTCATAGTGATAATTCGGAAAGCACTTCCCGTCGTTATCAATGCTGCCGCGCAGGACCGCATGTGCTAACGGGTTACCGGAGGAGGTAACCTCCCAACCTCGATAAATAAACGTGTGGGAATGCTGTGCAGCCATAATGGAGTTGAGCATGACAGAAAGATCTCCACAAGAGGGATTTTTCATGCCGACCGGAACATCAATACCGCTGGAGGTTAGTCGATGCTGCTGATCCTCTACGGAGCGGGCTCCGATCGCAACATAGGAGAGCAGATCGGAAAGATAGCGGTAATTTTCCGGATAGAGCATCTCGTCCGCGCTGGTAAGACCGGTTTCTGTAATTACGCGCGCGTGTAGATGCCGGATTGCCAAAAGTCCGGCAAGCATGTCCGGTTTGCCGTTCGGATCAGGCTGATGCACCATGCCTTTGTAGCCGTCTCCGGTAGTGCGCGGCTTGTTTGTGTAAATGCGCGGAATGATGATGATTTTATCCTTCACACGTTCTTGCACCTTTGCAAGTCGGTTGACATAATCCATGACGGATTCTTCATAGTCTGCGGAGCAGGGACCTATAATTAGAAGGAAGCGATCGGATGCGCCGGTGAAAACATTTGCTATTTCCCGGTCACGTTGTTTTTTTTGCTCTGCAGCGGAATCGGAAAGGGAATACTTCTCCCTGATTTCCTGTGGAATAGGTAATTTTCTGTGGAATTCCATTGACATAATGATTTATTCTCCTTCGTATTCATAATCCAGTAATTTAGCGGTCATGCCCTTTTTCTGCAACTCCTCAATGATCAAATCCATGATATTGTCATCCGGTGCCTCAATCGTGTGGTAATGATATCCGGACGTGAGGTTTTTGAGCGGCACGGATTTTCCGCTGCGAATATTGGAAAGGTATGCCTGAATATCTCTGCGGGATCCGATTGGCAACTGTGCGTGCAGTTCGCCGTACGCCTTATGCTTGACAAAAACATCCGTCACATGTCCGCCGAGATCGACGATGGTGTTTAACTCTTCTTCAATTGCTTCGTCTGTGTGGTACATTTTTACAACGCGACGGACATGTGGTATGGCGGAAAGACAGTATCCTCGGTTGGTAGAGATGATTTCAAAACCGGATGCCTTCAGCACCGCGATATCCTGTACAATGATTTGCCTGCTGACGCCGAGTCGTTCGGAGAGCGACGAACCTGATACAGAACTTCCGGATCCCTTCAGGAGCTGTAAGATCGCGTTTCTTCTTTCGGTACAGCCCATGCAGACGCCCTCTCAATCTTGCACTGGATGAAGGTTTTTCAGCGAAAGATCCAAAATCGGTGCGGAGTGCGTCAGCGCACCGCTGGAGATATAATCTACGCCAATGTCCTTCAACCGTTCGATATTTTCCCGCGTCACGTTTCCGCTGCATTCTGTTTCTGCACGTCCGTTAATCAGATCAACGGCGGCTTTCATCATATCGTGGCTCATATTATCCAGCATGATGATGTCTGCACCCGCGTCCAACGCTTCTTGAACCATTTCCAAAGTTTCTGTTTCCACTTCAATTTTACGGACAAAAGGCGCATATGTTTTTGCCATCTGTACGGCTTTGGCGATGCTGCCCGCAGCTCCGATATGGTTGTCTTTCAGCAGAATGCCATCTGAAAGATTATAACGGTGGTTATTTCCGCCGCCGACTGTTACGGCATATTTTTCAAAGATACGCATATTGGGGGTTGTTTTGCGGGTATCAAGCAATTTGATCCGGCTTCCTTGCAGTAGGTCTGCAATTGAGCGGGTATACGTAGCAATGCCACTCATGCGCTGCAAATAATTCAAAGCGGTTCGCTCGCCGGAAAGCAGTACGCGGATGTCGCCGCGCAGGGTTCCGATCCGGTCCCCTTTCTGCACACGCTCCCCGTCCTTGAAGCGCATCTGAAAGGAAATATTACTATCCAGCAATTTAAAAATGCGGCAGAAAACCCCTAGACCGGCAATGATGCCGTCCTGCTTGCAGATCAAATCAACTTCGCCTGCCCTTGCCTCCTTCATAACGGCATTGGTGGTGACGTCTTCGCTGGAGATGTCTTCTCGGAGCGCGGAAAGAAGATAGGGGTCTGCGTTCAATAACATTGTAAGTTCATTCACGGTTTTTCTTCATCCTCTCTATTTCTGCTTTGACTTCGCACGGATATCGGTTGATATACTGTGGTTCCTCCGGGGTGATATCATCATAGAATGTTTCTGGCAGTTGCTTAAAATTCGACGTGATACGATCAGCGGCACGTTTGGCAAATACAAGACTTTCCAAAAGGGAATTGCTTGCAAGCCGATTGGCACCATGCACACCGTTGCACGCGGTTTCTCCGACAGCATAAAGATGTTCCATACCGGTCAGGCTGTTCTCATTTACATCAATGCCGCCCATAAAATAATGCTGTGCTGGGACGACCGGTATGGGCATCTTGGTTACGTCGAAGTGTTCCTCCAGGCAATGATGGTAGATGTTGGGGAAGTGGTTCAGAATGGTATCTTTTCCGAGTGATGTCATATCCAGCCAAACATGCCTGGTTTCGTCTTTTTTCATCTGCTTTTTGATCTCTTTGGTTAACTCATCCCGCGGAAGCAGCTCATTGACAAAGCGCTGCATGTTCTTGTTGTATAGTTTTGCGCCTTCACCGCGGACGGACTCGGAGATCAGAAATCGCCTTCCCGGTTTTTGAGAATACAGCGTGGTAGGATGGATCTGTATATAGTCCACATCTTTGAGCGGAATACCATGCCGCAGGCAGATTGCCAGCGCATCGCCGGTCAGGTGGGGGAAGTTGGTAGAATTTTCGAATAATCCGCCGATACCTCCACTTGCCAGCACGGTGTCTGCAGCATACATTTCAAATTCCTCTGTCAGAATTCCCCGGCATTTACCGTTCTTTATCAGGATATCTTGCATGGTCGTATTTTCATAGATAGTAATATTCGGTCTTTGTTTTACCTGTTCGAGTAGTTTACTGGTAATTTCTTTGCCAGTGATATCCTGGTGAAACAGAATCCTCGGACGGGAGTGCGCGCCCTCTCGGGTAAAAGCAAGTTCATTGCTGTTGCGTTCAAAATTGACGCCGTATCCGATTAGCTGCCGGATCGTATCCTGCGAGGAACGGATCATAATTTCTACCGAGCGCACATTGTTCAGATAGTGCCCCGCTTTCATAGTATCTTCGAAGAAACTATCATAATCTGATTCGTCCCGCAATACGCAGATACCGCCTTGAGCTAAAAAAGAATCGCTCTCCTCTGTATTGGTTTTGGTAATCATCAGAATCTTCCGGTCTGCAGGCAGATTTAGGGCGCAAAACAGACCGCTGACACCCGTGCCGACAATCACTGTATCGGCATATCGTTTGTTTCGTTGCATCGTTGAAGCGCTATGCTTACGCATACCTTTCCCTTATTGATAACAAGGATGATTTTACACTAATCATTTACATCTGTCAATACAGTCATTAAATTTCGTGGTCTCTCCGGACAATTTTCAGAAGTTAATACAAATTTCAAGATTAGAAGAAAAACTTTATTGACAAAATTTTTGCAGCATGATATGATAAGGTAAATATTAGAAAGGCATGTTTAAACCATGAGAAGACGGTTTCTATTTTTAAGTGCGCTTTTGTCTGTCGCGCTGCTGTTTACCGTATGCGCCTGTTCCGTGACGGATCCGGAAACCCCATCTGTTGCGGATTCGGATTCCTCCGCAGGAGAATTCTCGGAAAGTAATTCGCGTCCGCAGCCGGAAACCATTTCTTCCGTAAACCGACGGCAAACAGCCTCTAATGTTGCAGAAGGAAAATCCTATCTATCCTCTCTGCCTGCGGATAGTACGTATCCCGATACTGGTCAGAAACTAACAGACGGCGTTCTCTCCAGTTCGTTTGATACGAATACTTGGGTGGGATATAACCGCGCCAATGATCTGCAGATTGTTTTGGATCTCGGCATGGTGGAAGATGGACTTGCCGATTTTGTCGTCTGTCTGCTTCGTTTGACAGATTACGGGATTGGGGCTCCGGCAAGCGTTCTGTTTGAAATTTCAGAAGATGGCACCTCCTACCAAAGCATCGGCACTGCGTATCCGGCTGCCGATATATCGGTTGAAGGCTCATTGGATTTGGGGTTGAAGCTGGCAGAACCGATATCTGCGAGGTACATACGTTTTACTTTAGGCGCTTCCTCCTCTGCATGGACTTTTATCGGAGAACTAAAGGTTCTGCGATATGAAGAAGGCGAGGTAGAGCAGTATTATGGAAACGCTGTATTACCGGAGATTTCTGAGCCGAGTGTTTGGCCGGATAGCGAACCCGATCGTGATACCGTGATCAATCTGATCGCAGGACAGATGCCTTTGGTACGGAGTGTAGAAGAAGTTACTGGGGAAGTGGCGACAGAATATTATAACAGCATCATTGCACTGACAAATCTGACAGATGGTTTGTACGCGAAGAGCGCGACCTTCGGTGATGCCGCTTTTGCTCATTTTACCCGATCCTCAGGGCGTTCCCTCCTGTTTGACTTCGGATATACCTCCGCAGTAACCGGTGTTCAGTTCTGCTTTCTGCAGCAGAGTACTGCCGGTATTTACCTGCCCGGCACCTTTTCTGTATTTCTGTCGGAGGATGGATTCGGGTGGCAGCGGGTCTATTTTGACAATGAATTATTGAGTGAAAAGGACGATGAGCTTTTCCAGCGCGAAGTGACCTTTGATCAGGTATATGCCGCACGCTTTGCAAAGATTGAATTTAGTGTCACCAGTCATGTATTTTGTGATGAGGTGCAGATTTACGGTACCAAAGCGATTCCTGTATCTGCAATTTCCATTGTACCGGAACCGGAAGATCCTGTGACCGAACTTGGTTATATCATGCCGGAAGATTTTCTCAGTGTTCATAATGTTCTGCTTTCCTACCATTGTTTGGAGGAAGAGGGGCAGCATACCGAAGATGGTCTGATTACGGTGGAAGAATATTTGCCGTATGTAGGCTATTATAATGAGGCGGGCGAGCTTGTGGATACATTTTTCGATGGGTATCTTTATTTGCCATATACCAGATTCAATTATGGAGATTATGCCCGTACGCTTGCAGGGTGGCAATTTTATTTGGACGATATTTATATGCAGGATCGGAATATGTCTGCATTGAACCAGGCGGTAGGTCAAGTCTCCTCAGCACTTTCTCTTTCTGATTATCGCTGTACGGTCTTTACTTCGATTCTGTATCCTTGGGAGACTCTTTCCGATAACAAGACTTTGAACACGTTTGGTGATATAGACGGTGATGGAACAAACGACTCTTTTGATGCACTCGAAAATCGAAAAAAGGCCGTTCGTTGGATGATGGATCAGGAGTATAGCCGCTTTCATGGCGGTGCCTATGAAAATCTGGTATTCGGCGGTTTTTATTGGTTTGAAGAAAGCCTTTCCGTTAATAGCAGCGAGGAAAAGGAGCTGATTCTTTTTGCGGCGGACTATGCACATTCTCTTGGTGTAAAGCTATTCTGGATTCCGTACTACTGCGCTTCCGGCTATGAACGTTGGGAGGAATATGGGTTTGATCTTGCCTGCATGCAGCCTAACTACATGTTTACGACAAGCGGGGATTCTTCTCTTCTCCAATATACAGCGGAAAAAACCAACTCACTTGGTATGTGTGTGGAAATTGAAATGAATAGCGTATCAAATTCTCAGGATGTTAGTCGCTATATGGAGTATTTGGCAGCAGGGGCTAAATACGGCTATATGAATTCAGTAAAAATGTATTATCAGAACGGTGTTCCCGGCGCATTTTACTATGCGTACCTGTCTGAGAACCCTTATCAGCGAGCCGTATATGATCTGACCTATCAATTTGCTAAGGAGATCTTTACTGCCGAAATTCCCGAATATATAACCGGGGTTCTTTCCTATACCTGTATAGACGGTATTCTGGAAGGTGAGAAAATCGCGGAGTCAACCGGTGCGTACGTCTTTTCATTGTCTGTTTCTCCGAGTCACGGAAGTCTGCGGCTAAACAGTGACGGAAGCTTTGTATATTATGCGAATGAGGGGTACACTGGGACGGATCGCTTTGCTGTTATCTTGGATTATGGTTATGCACAAAGCGAGGAATTGGTGGTAACTGTCTCTGTCGAGTGAGGAAGGAAAAGCTGGTATTCCGGCAGAAGCCTTGACAATTGCTTTGGTCGTATGTAAAATATGTGTGGTGTTAAGCTTCTGCTTGTGGAAAGGTTAGGTCATGTTATGAAAAAAATACTCTCTCTTATGTTAGTCGTTTCCGTATTGTGTTGCGCGTATCCTGTCGGAATGGCTGTTGCGGAAACCGTATACAGTGGCTATTGCGGCGCAGAAGGCAATGAGGAAAATATCAGATGGAGCTTCGATTCGTCTACCGGAACGCTTACTTTTTCAGGAAGCGGTGCTATGCGTGATTGGCGTCATCAAACGGACTTTGATTCCTATGATACGACGCTGGAAGGATATGTATATACGCCTTGGTATTCCTATCGGGAGAAGATTCTGCACGGCGTGATTGCAGACGGGATCACAGTGATGGGAAATTTCACGTTCAGTGGATGCAGCAATCTACAGGACGTATCCTTGAGTGAGAATTTAACAAATATCGGTGTCGGCGGTTTTGAAAGTTGTTCTTCCCTGATTTCTGTTGAAGTCCCGGAGACGGTAACGTTTCTTGGCGTAGGTGCCTTCTATAACGATACGTCTCTGTCTTCCGTTACATTGCCGGAAGGTCTGGAGATTATTTATTACGGAGCCTTCTGCGGCTGTGAAGCTCTTGCACAGTTGGAAATTCCTTCTACCGTTTATCAGATCAATGCTGCTGCTTTCGCTTATTGCAGCAGCCTCAAAACGCTTGAAATCCCGGCCGGTGTCGGCGGCGTCAGTTCATATACTTTCTACTATTGCACGGGTTTGACTTCCATAAAATTTTTAGGAGATATCCGTTATATCAACAAATGTGCCTTCTATAAGTGTACTAAGCTAAGTTCTTTCACCATTATGGAAAGTTGTACCTTCATCGGAGAGGATGCTTTTACCTCCTGCTCAAGATTGACTCTTCGCTGCTATGCTGATACTTATGGCGAAGTGTATTGTCGAGAGCAGATTGCCTCCAATCGTTATCAGGTCGTTTCGCATGATTTTCAGATCTTCCAGGTCGTTGAGCCAACTTGTACGGAGCAGGGGTATACCATTCTGTATTGTGCAGAGTGTGACCGTTATCGTACGGACGCGTTTCAAGAAGCGCTTGGTCATGTGCCCGGTGAATGGTATATTTCTGTAGTCGCTACACCGGAAGCAGATGGGGAACGTACCTCAATTTGTACAGTCTGCGGAGAACTGATTCATCTCTCATATCCGTACCAGTTACCGGGCGACGTCGATTTGGATCAGGTATTGACGGTATATGATGCAGTACGAATGCTGCAGTATTCTGCTGGATTGGTCGAGTTCGATGAGTATGCATTTTCGGCAGGGGATTTGAATCATAATTGTCAGATTGATGCTGATGACAGCGTTTTGCTTTTACAGCGTCTCAGCGGCATTTTAGATTCATTTCCTGCATACTGATGACTCAAGGGTGGGGCCGATATCGGTCCCGCCCGATTTTGTGCAAAAAGGTAGGATTGGTTAGTGGAACGAAAATATTGCAAAGTTGCGGTTAGTCAAAAAGCAGAGAAATCTCTTCGTAGCGGTCATCCTTGGGTTTATGGGGAGGAAATCACCCAAGTATCCGGTACTTACCGAAGCGGTGATCTCGTCGATGTTTTTTCGGGGAAAGGGAAGTGGCTGGGAACGGGATGGATTAATGATGCTTCTAAAATCCGCGTACGTTTGCTTTCCAGGAATGGTAACGACCGGTTTGATGAAGCCTTTTGGGAGCGTCGCGTCCGTTATGCATTGGACTATCGCAGAACCGTTATGGGAAAGGAGTTCTCCTGCTGCCGGTTGATTTTCGGTGAGGCGGATCAATTCCCCGGACTTACCATAGACCGTTTCGGTGATATTTTGGTGAGCGAATGCCTTTGTCTCGGCATCGAACAGCGAAAAGATATGATTTACCGCCTGTTGATAAGTGTATTGTCAGAATATGGCTGTAAAATCCACGCACTTTATGAGCGGAACGAATCTCATATTCGAACCTTGGAAGGTCTCCCGCTGGAAAAAGGCTTCTATGCGATGGAGGGACTCGCCGTTTCCCTTTCAGGAAAGACTGAGCTCATCGAAAATGGCATTCGGTATGAAGTAGATTATATTAACGGGCAAAAAACTGGTTTCTTTCTCGATCAAAGGGAGAATCGAAAAGCGGTTGCTCGTCTTTCGGAAGGAAAACGGGTGTTGGATTGCTTTACGCATACCGGTGCCTTTGCCTTGAATGCGGCTGCTGCCGGCGCTAAACATGTTACCGCTGTTGACGTTTCTTCCGAAGCGCTTGCTCTAGCAAGAAAAAATGCCTGTCGAAATGGCTTAGAAGGAAGCGTAGAATTTATTTGCGCGGATGTTTTTGATTTTTTAACTTCTCTTTTGAACAGCGGGAAGCGTGAGTATGATTTTATCATTCTGGATCCTCCTGCTTTTACCAAGAGCAATCGAACTGTTCGAAACGCTTATGCAGGATATAAGGAAATCAACTGCAAGGCGATGCGTCTTCTGCCCCGGGGCGGATATCTTGCCACTTGTTCCTGCTCACACTTTATGAAGGATTCGTTTTTCCGGGATATGCTGAAAGAAGCCGCCGCAGATGCTTGTGTACAATTGCGTCAGGTGGAGGCACGTCAGCAGGCACCAGATCACCCGATTCTTTGGGGTGTTCCGGAGACAGAATATTTGAAATTCTACCTTTTCCAAGTGGTTTAGTGTTCGTTCCGGAACCATAAAAAGACCGACGCACTTCGGCATTTTTTAGTGCGCCGGTCTTGCTTATATCAGTCTTCTCTGAAGACGCCGATCCGTAGTTTTTCCAACTGTTCATCGGTACAGGAGTGCGCTGCAAAGAAAGCAACGCCGGAGGCGCCTGCTTTTCGGCATTCTTCAACCTGTTTTGTAGACTCGATAATAGGCAGATGACTGTACATGGGAGCAATGCCGGAAATATTCGGCGCTTCCCCGTAGTTGGAAACCATGTATGCAACCTCGCTGCCGACATCTTCGGCGTGGTTAAAATATGCCATCGGGTAAATGGCATCGAGCCAGCCGTTCTTAACCCAACGCCGCCAATCCTGACATTTTATCTGGATGGCTTCGTCCGGATCACCGAATACTGCTGTAGAAAGTTGAATATTCCGTCCGCTGGCTCGGTATTCTGCGATCAGACCATGTATCGAGGCAACATAGGAAGTGATTTTTTCAGCACGCCATTCCGTGAAAGCTTTCCATTCTGCGCATTCCGTAGTGGTAATTTCATCCAGCCTTATCCCGGTTTCTTGTAGAAACAGTTCCTTTGTCTGTTCTTCAAAGCCGGCGGAACGCTCTATGCCCCGAATGACCGGATAACGGATATAATCCAGCTGCAGCCCATCGAAGTCGTACCGGTCCAAAAGCTCTCTGCAAAGCGCGAGCAGAAAATCACGTACTTCTTGCAGTGCCGGATTCAAAAAATAGAACGTATCCTCGGAATCATGTAGCAGACCGCCGTCTTTTCGCCTTGCCATCCATTCTGGATGTAATTCTGCAATCGCACACCCGGTATATGTAACGCCAAAGAAAAAATCTTCAAACCAAGCGTGTATCTTCATACCATTTTGCTTACCGATACGGATGAAGGCTTCGATCACATCAAAACCATCCCGGTACTGAGGCTGAATCGGCAGGAAGTCATGAACACAGCGTTGCGCATTTGCATAGCCCTCGTAGTTGGTTTCGATGAGCATCAAATTGAACCCTGCATTTCGAAACCGGCGAACAGTTGCTTCAACCTCCTGTTCGTTTTGTTCAATAGGACGATGCCAAACTGCGCGCACTTCGTCAGGAACAGAACGGGCAGTCAGATAGTATGCTTCCTCGGTCCATCTTTTTACGCTCTCGAAATCGCCCTCGTTTTTTGCCTGCTTTGCCTTTTCCAGCAGATCTTCCGCGTTTTTACGGTCGAAGGTCGCCCCTTCGGCAATTCGTTCGGAAAGACGTTTTTCTATCGTAGAGATTTGACTGTCGGCGTTTTGTTGTAATGTAGTAAAATCGATTTCTGTCAGCAGGAGGTTCTTTTCCTTGTCAATGGTCACCTTGGCGCCGACGCATAGCGAATCGGATAGAAACGCAGCAGCTTTTCCGTGTCCGGAAAGCACATATCCATCTTCCGGTATTTGGTTGTTGTTTTTACTGCAGGAGATGACACGATCATGCAGTACACAGGCCTCTAAACCGTAACGATTGGTACCGGTTCTTCCGGCACCGGTATAAACAACCAGCTCATTCTCACCGCGAGATCCGTTAAAGTGCGAGATCGGAAATGTTTTCATGATGAAAGTACCCTTTCTAAATGGAGCGTTCAGATGACTCCTTTTTAAAGCTATGCTGACAAAGGCTTTTTTCACAGATTGCATGGTGTATTTTTCCTACAATTATTATAACAATTTTTTCTGAAAAGTCAATGATTTTTATTTTATTAGGAGGGGGCTTTCGGAATGTATTATTCCTTGAATCAATATTTTCGGGAAACCTTTGGAGTGAAAGGTTATAAGGTTGCACTCAGCGGTGGTATGACCTGTCCCAACCGGGATGGTACCTGCGGAACGAGAGGCTGTATTTTCTGTAGTGGATCGGGGGAATTTTCGCAGACCGGCAGATCGGTAACCGAACAGATTGATCTTGCCGCTTGCCGGATTGCGTCCAAAAATAAAGGGGGAAGTTATATCGCCTATTTTCAGGATCATACCAATACGTATGCACCTGTTTCTCGTTTGAAGGAGTTGTTTACGGAAGCGATCCGCCATCCGCGCGTTGCGGTGCTGTCCGTGGCAACGCGTCCAGATTGTCTGTCGGAGGATGTAATGACGCTGCTTGACGAGTTGAATCGCATAAAACCGGTATGGATAGAGCTCGGTTTGCAAACAATACATGCAGAGACTGCAGCATATATTCGGCGCGGCTATTCACTTTCCGTTTATGATGATGCGGTGGTACGTTTGCATGCTCACGGTATCGGGGTCATTACACATTTGATTATCGGTCTTCCGGGAGAAACACCGGAAATGCTGTATGCAAGTGTACGGCATATTTCAAATATCGGGACGAATGGTGTAAAGTTTCATCTTCTGCATGTCCTCAAAGGAACCGATTTATACAGGGAATATCGTCAAGGAAAAGTAGGAACGCTTTCTTTTCCTGAATATGCTTCTCTTTTGGCGGAATGCGTTCGTTTGCTTCCGAAAAAAACTGTGATCCATCGTTTGACCGGAGACGGAGACAAGCGCACGCTGGTTGCCCCGCTTTGGAGTGCTGACAAACGGCATGTGCTGAATGCTCTACAGCATTTTTTTGCTGTGCAAAACGTTTTGCAGGGAGAACATTTTACTTGACTTTCGTCGAAGCTAAAGGTATAATGACAAAAAATAGGAAGGGACAAAGGAGACCGAAAGATGCTGATCATCTTGTCCGGCTGCTCGGCGGTCGGGAAAAATACTGTTATCAATACACTGCTTGGGGAAAAAGGAAGTTGCTTTGGTTTTATGCCAACCTATACAACCCGTGCTCCCCGCCCGGGAGAAATAGAGGGGTTTCCGTATCATTTTCTGACAGAGGAGCAGTTCCGCCGAAAAATAGAGGAAGGCGAGCTTTACGAATACGAGCAGATTCATACCGGCTTATACGGCAGTTCCAGAAAGCTGATGGCAGAGGCACTTGCGTCTGGAAAAACCATCATTAAGGATATTGACGTTAAAGGTGCGGTCAATCTAAGCCGAATCCTGAAAAAGGATATGAAAGTCGTTACGGTCTTTTTATATATCGGAAAAGAGGAATTGAAGCGTCGTTTGATCGGGCGCGGAGACTCATCAGAACAGATTCGTATTCGTTTGAGCCGCTATGACGAGGAGATGTCCTATCTGCAGGAGTACGATTATCAGATCGAAAATATCGCGCTGGAGGCAACAGTTCAAAAGATTAAAGAAATTGCGGTGCAGGAACAAAGAGAACTTTAAATCGGATTTTACATCCTGCTTTTCAACAAATTTACCGTTTTCGCATATGCTTTTCGTAGTACATAAGGAGGGGTTACTATGTGTTCTATTTGCGGTATGTTTGGTGACAGCAGGGAAGAAACTGCAATCACCCGTATGAATGCTTTGATGGGAAGGCGCGGCCCGGATCAAAGCGGTTTATTCCGATCTGGAGCCATCACGTTCGGACATAACCGTCTTGCGGTCATAGATCCTGAAAACGGACAGCAGCCGATGACGGTACAATACCAGAATTCTAAATATACCATTGTCTATAACGGTGAAATCTATAATCGTACAGAACTAAATGAAGAATTGCGCCTTGCCGGTATCACGCCGCGCACTCGCTCGGATACCGAAACGGTGCTTTGGTCTTATATTGTTTGGGGAGACAAGTGTCCGGAAAAACTCAATGGCATTTTTGCTTTTGGTATTTATGATGAGGCAAAGCAGCAATTGTTTGTTTGCCGTGATCGGCTTGGTGTAAAGCCGTTTTATTTTGCTTGGGTGGACGGAGTCTTTCTATTTGCCTCGGAAATCAAGTCCTTGCTTGCATATCCCGGCATTGAACCGGAAATCGACCGAAATGGACTTTGGGAATTGCTGTTCCTGACACCGGTGACCTTGTTGGAAAGCGGAACTTTCCGTCAGATTCAAAAGCTTTTGCCCGGTGAATGTGCCTTTATAGATGCGGAAGGGATGCATCGTCATTTCTATTGGCAGCTACAGGCAAAATCCTTTACGGACAGCAGAGAGCGGGCTCTTGAAACAGTACGCGATCTGGTAACGGATGCCGTACGGCGTCAAATGGTCAGCGATGTCCCGCTCTGTACGCTGCTTTCCGGCGGATTGGATTCTTCTGTTATCACTGCGGTCGCTGCAGATACTTGTCGGGAAAACGGTACCCGTCTTTGCACATATTCATTTGAGTATCAGGGAAATCGGGAAAACTTCCATCAATCTATGTTTCAACCGGAGAGTGATGATGCATATGCATCTTGGCTTGCTGGAATTCTGGGAACGGATCATACGATTTTGACTGCGACCAGTGAGCAAGTATATGATGCACTTTCAGAGGCGGTAGAAGCGCGTGACCTTCCCGGTCAGGCGGATATCGATTCCTCCTTGTTGTTCTTCTGCCGTATGATTAAAAGAAGACATACGGTGGCACTTTCTGGAGAATGCTCGGACGAAATTTTCGGTGGTTATCCGTGGTTTTATCGACCGGAAATGCTGGAGCGTCCTTTTTTTCCGTGGCTGCATCAGCCTATGGCTCGTATTTCTCTGTTCGATCCCGCAATTGTACGTCCGGAAGAGGGGTATGATGCGATTGCCGAACGGTATCAGCGTTTTTTGAAAGGAGTCTCTCGTATCGAAGAGGACAACGATGAAATGTATCGCTCGCGCGTAGCAACGCAGCTGTCAGTTTGGTTTTTTATGCAGTCCCTGCTGGAGCGCAAGGACAGGATGTCGATGTACAGCGCAGTAGAAGTTCGGGTACCGTTTGCCGACCATAGAATTCTGGAATATGTTTATAATGTTCCGTGGACGCTCAAGTTCGAAAACGGTGTGGAGAAATCTCTCCTTCGAAATGCTATGAAAGGGTGGCTGCCAGATCGGGTTTTATTCCGCAAAAAGAGCCCATATCCGAAAACACACGATCCGAGGTATGAGGAACTGACGCGAAATGGACTCCTGTCCGTTCTGAATGATCCGAACAGCCGTCTGCATGACCTGATTGACCGGAAGAAACTGAATGCTCTGATCGAGGGGGAGGATATTACTTGGTTCGGGCAGTTGATGTCCAAACCGCAGTTGTTTGCGTGGCTGCTTCAGCTGGAAAATTGGTTGAGAAAATATCAGATTCGTTTGATTGGCAGTTGACAGTTTCCTGATTTTATAGTAAAATAAAAGGTACAGGAGGACTACTGCCATGAAAACATTTCCGTTGAGATCCGTTTGCAGACCAGTGCTTTTGCTGTCGTTGCTGCTTGTATTTGCTTTGCTGACCTGTGCTTGCCATGAAACGCTGCCGGTTACCGAGTCTTCAACCGCTGCATCAGAAAGTGAGACGGAAACCTCATCTGAGGTATCCGAGTCTCCGCAGCTTCCGCTATTTTCAGCTGTTCTTTTTGAGAACGTGGATTTACCCGCAGCACGGGAAGAATTGCGTGCGGTGAACATTTATGATACCGAAAGCGGTACACTGGCGGAGTTTTGCAGAACATACGAAGGCGCTTTTCCGGTAATTGCCGATACAGTCTGTACGGAAACGGTTTGTTTTGCCTGTGTAGTTTACAGTGTCGAGAGGTCGAAGGAAGAAGAGGCGAACAAGGTTCTTTACGACTGGTTCCCGATTTATACAGAGGAAGAAGGCTTCGGGGAGGGCAGTCAAGAGGCTCCTGTACCGTTTGTTTATGATAAGAATTCCAATAATGAGAACGGATACTTTTGGATCGATTATGAACAGGTGAGTTCCGGCACTGCCTGCCCGTATGTTCTGCTGTATCATGAAAACGGCGAGGATCGTCCGTTGCTCTATGAGGAAGAAGCAAAGGTTTATGCCCGCATAATTCGTCAAAACGATTATTATGCGGTTCTGACGTTGCTGCAGGGGACGGAGCGCTATTATGTTTTGGTTGACCGGAGCGGGAAAACCATTTCTGTGCTGGACTGGGTTGCCGATATCAGTGTGGTTACGCCGTTGATGTTTGACGGGGATTTGCTGTATTGCAAAACAGATACGGATGAAGATTATGTATATGATACCATAGGTGTAATCGATTTGACGACCGGAGAGTATCAGGATTTGCTTTACATCGGCAATTGTGACTACTGGACGTATTTTGCGGACGGAAGCGGAATCGCTGTTTACGGCTGCGAAGAGCAGGAGCAAAATGTGTTCCAATACTATTCAACAAGCCGACAGACGTTGTGTTCTGTTTCCGTTTCCGGACTGATCAGTTGGTTGGAAATGGTGGATGGTTTGCTGTACGGAATCACTTCCGGTGACACCTCATCAGCGTTTGTATGGGATCCGGAGAATGAAACGCTCTTTGAGACGGAGGCATTTTCGTCATCCTGCCGCTTTGCGTTCGGGAATCGCATTTTTTCTGCTCTTGATGAAGGAACATTAACAGTGTACTCTTGGTCGGCGACCTGAAAAAACACTGGTTGTAAAAAAAGAAAAAGTTTGCTGGTAGGCAAACTTTTTTTGTTTTTTTCTTGACAACATAATACTATGTATGATATAGTATTATGCGAAGGGAGGTACTGGTGTGGATATTCAGCTTAAACGTGGTCTGTTGGATGTCTGTGTGCTTGCAGCGATTAAAAATGAGGATTCCTATGGATATCAGATGATCAAGGATATTAAGCCGTACGTGATGATTTCGGAATCTACCCTATATCCCATTCTGAGAAGGCTGGAGGCATCGGAATTGCTGACAGTACGGTCTGTCGAGCACAACGGTCGACTGCGAAAATATTACCATATTACGCAGGCAGGGAAGGATCGAATTGCTGCTTTTGCGGAGGAGTGGAAGGAAATCGTATCCATTTATCAATTTGTCGTTAGGGAGGAAAGAAGGTATGAATAAGGAAGAGTTCCTTGCAGCGATCAGGGAAAAACTCAAAGATCTGCCGCAAGGTGATATTGAGCGTTCCTTGGATTATTATGCAGAAATGATTGATGATTATATTGAAAACGGAATGTCTGCGGAGGAAGCTGTGGAGGCAATGGGAACCGTGGAGGAAATTGCTTCGCAGATTTTGATGGATCTCTCCGTTCCTAAGCTGATGAAAGCGAAGATGCACTCAAATCGCGTCCTTCGCGTGGGGGAAATCGTTTTGCTTATTCTCGGTTCTCCGATCTGGTTCTCTCTTCTGTTGGCGGCAGCAATCGTCTTTCTTTCTGTATATTTAGTAGTCTGGTCGTTTATTGTTGTTTTGTATGCAGTTGTTCTTTCTACTGCTGTTAGCGGTGTTTACGGCATGATTAGTGGAATTTTTCTCGCCTTTAAAGGGACCCTTGCGCAATGCTTACTTTTTATAGGAATAGGCCTTGTTTTGACAGGTGTCACGATTCTGCTGCTGTTTGCCTCCATGCAAGCGGGACGATGGGTGATTATGTTCAGCAAGTGGATTGTTATAAAAGTAAAAACCCTTCTCATTAGAAATCGGAAAGTCGACTGCGAAAGGCAGGAAAGTTGAAATGAAAAAATCAAAAAAGATTGCTATATTTGTCGCAGTTGCCTGCCTGCTGATTGGTTCCCTTATGATTTTAGCTGCTGCGAAAACAATAGGTTTTCATTGGGAAAAGCTTAATAATATGTACTTTGAAACGAATACCTATGAAGTAAGTGAAGAATTTTACCATATCGAGATTAACGATGTGGAGTGCGATATTTTGCTGCTTCCTGCGACAGATGGAATTTGTAAGGTAGTTTGCAGAGAAAGCGAAACAATTTTCCACAACGTGGAGGTGATCGATCAAACACTTAAAATTACCCGCTCTGATACGCGTGCATGGTATGCCCGGATCGGTTTTTGGTGGGGTGATAACTTTTCTGTGACCGTGTACCTGCCTGAACAGGCTTACCAAACAATTTTTTTGAAATCTGTCAGCGGCGATATAGAGGTTTCGGATGCAGTTTCTCTTACTGATGCGAATTTGATTACTACCAGTGGAGAAATTCTGTTTTTAGGGAAAACCGACGGAAATTTGTCTATTAAAAGTACAAGCGGAGACATCTCTGTGTCGAATATGGTAGGAGGATCGCTGTCCGTTTCAACAACCAGCGGAGATCTTCGGCTTGCAGACATAACGGCGGAGGAACTGTCGGTTTCCTCTACCAGCGGGGAGATTACACTATCTTCTGTACGTATCAGCGGGTTAACAACGTTAAAGAGCGTCAGTGGGGACATCGAACTGAAATATTCGGATTCCGGTTCTTTCTATATCAAAACGACCAGCGGTGATGTAGAAGGAAGTATTTTGTCTGCAAAAAACTTTGTGACAAAGACCACCAGCGGTGATGTGCGGGTTCCCGGCTCTGATTCTCTTGCCGGGCAATGTGAAATTAAAACGACCAGCGGTGATATTGAAATCAGGATCAAAGAGTCAAATTGAATGATGAAGTATAGGCGGCAGAAGATTTCTTCTGCCGCCTATACTTCAGGACATTTGCTTGCGCACTTTTTGCAGTGCGTTTTTTTCGAGTCTGGAGATTTGTGCCTGAGATATGCCGATTTCTTGCGAAACCTCAGTTTGGGTTTTTCCGTTATAGAAGCGCAATGTTAAAATTCTTCGTTCACGGGGCGATAAAGACTGCATAGCGCTGCCGATGGCTATGCTGTCCAGCCAGTTGTCGTCCGTATTTGCGGTGTCGCTGATCTGATCCAGAACAAAAACGGAGTCTCCGCTGTCTGAATAAACTGGATCAAACAGGGAAATAGGATCTACAATAGCCTCCAGCGCGTTTTGTACCGATTTTGCGCTCTCTCCGAGTTCTTTTGAGATCTCTTCGATTGTCGGTTCTCGAAGTAAGTCGCGATTCAATTTTTCCTTGGCTTTCATCGCTTTGTACGCAAGATCGCGCATGGAGCGTGGTACGCGCAGCATACTGTTGTCCCGCAAGTAGCGTCTTACTTCACCGATGACCAGTGGCACAGCATAGGTGCTAAATTTGACTTCCTGACTGAGATCAAAATTGTCAACCGCTTTGATCAAGCCGATACAGCCGACCTGAAACAGGTCATCGGCGTTTTCTCCCCGGTTCTGAAAAGATTGTATAACACTCAGAACCAGTCGCAGATTTCCGGTGATCAGTTTCTCCCGTGCAGTTTGATCGCCGGCTCGTGCTTGCCGCAGCAATTGCGTTTTCTCTTCTTCCGTCAGAAGCTTCAGTTTGGATGTGTTTATTCCGCATATTTCAACTTTATGATACATAAAAACCTCCGGCTTGGGATTCTATCATTAGTTTTCCCATAACCAGAGGGGTTCATGATTCGGAATTGTAACCTGATTATGAATGCCTTGTATCAATATGCTCCGGAAGATTTTTCAAACGCCGGAAGACACAAGTAAAGACAGTTCCATATCCTGTAGAACTCTCGGCGTGAATTTTTCCGTTGTTTTCTTCTGTGATTTTTTTTGCAATTGCCAAACCGAGACCGTGTCCGCCTTCACTTCTAGAGCGGGACTCGTCTATGCGGTAGAATCGGTCAAAGATCATAGGCAACTTTTCCGGAGGAATCGGTATACCGGTATTGCGCACTGATAAGAGTACTTTATCCGACTCGGTTGTGACACGGAAAAAGATAATCCCCTTTTCGTTGGAATATTTGCATGCATTGTCGAGAAGGATGGAAATCAATTGTTTGATTGCGCCTTCCTTCGCGCGGATATACAGATTGGGTTCGATGTTGATCACCAATTCCCGGTCTTTTTCAAAGCAGATGCTTTCAAAGGGAAGAGAAACACTGTAAGCGAGGTCACTCAAATTCATAATTGGGTGTGCAGACTGCTCCTGATATTCGTTGGAGCGTGCCAATAGAAGGAGATCTGATATTAAAGAGGACATCCGCTTAGTTTCTGAGTAAATATAGTTCAAAAATTTATCCTGTTCCTCCACGATAGAGTGGGGGTGAGAACGTACTACATCTGCACTTGCGCCAATGACAGCGATTGGCGTTTTTAATTCGTGTGAGATATCGGAAATCAACTGTTTTTGCTGGAGCAGTGAATTTTCAACCGTCTTTACAGTTAGTCTGGAAATCAGATAACTGGCAAGCAGCATGAGGATAAAGGAGGCGCTTCCGACCGACAGGAGAAGAAGAAGCAGATTGTGCAGCGTAGTATCCTCGTATGTTTTATCCAACAGCACGATCTTTTTACCGCGAGGCGTCGGGATGGAAAAGTAACGAAGCGCATATTCGGATAAGAGTCCGCTGTCCTCATCTTGAGTATATACCCTTTGGATGATGCTGTTGATATAATGGCTTCGATCCTCCTCTGCTGTATCAAATCCGTCTACCTGGTAGGTGCCGTCATCCTCATAGACATATATCGTAAAATAGGAGCGGAACATCCCATTTTGGCGGATGTCATGCTGCATTTCCGGTGTGATCAATATATCGTTTCGGAAATTTAGGGAAAAGAAGTTATCCAATAAGCTTCCGCTGCGTTCTGATAGCAGTTTCATTGTTTCCATACTTTCTCGTTCCAGGTTTCTTGCAGTCAGGAAATAGATGATACAGAGCGCAGCAGAAATAACCACAGTGATTGATAGCATATTGGCGAATATAAATTTCGCCTTCAATTTTCTAATCACTGTTCCTCGCCTCCTTTTTGACCGCCCTCCAGCCGGTAGCCGATTTTCCGGACAGCCTCTATGCTTACGCGGGATTCGAGAAAATTTAGCTTCTTTCGTAGAAAAGAGATATAGACCTCAACATGGTTATCATCTGCTTCAGATAAAGGTCCCCAAACCTTTGTCAGGATTTCACTTTTTGGTATAATCTGCGAAGGGTTCAGGGTGAGCATTTTGAAAATTTCAAATTCCTTAAATCCGAGTCTTACGGATTTCTTTCCACAGGAAAGCTCACAGTTAGAGAGGCTGAGAATCAGATCTTCGCAGCGAATCTCGTCCAGAACGACTTCTCCCTGCCTTCTGGAGTTTGCGCGTATCCGTGCGAATAGCTCTTCCTTAGAAAACGGCTTGGTGATGTAGTCATCTGCACCGCAATCCAAGCCGCGTACTTTATCCGAGGTATCATCTCTGGCGGTTAATAGGATAACAGGCGTTTGGATCTTTTTTTCCCGCAGTCTGCGTACAACTTCGAAACCGTCCATTTTTGGAAGCATAATGTCCAAAATAATCGTGTCGTAAAGATTGCTTTCTCCATAGGTAAGACCGTCCTCGCCATTGTATACCACGTCAAAGGCATAGTGCTGTGCTTTCATCATTTCACCGAGCGTATCGGCAAGCGCAACCTCGTCTTCCACAATTAAGATATACACAGCGCAATCCTCCTTATTTTAAAATTGGGAGGCCTTGCCTCCCAATCGACTGGATTTCAACATGCTAGTTTATAAGTGACCGGACTTTTTAAACCTATGGACACAGAAACGGAACAGTATGAACTTTAACTTAAATTAGTTGGGTTGCATTAAGAATTCTTAATCAACAAAGAATTCCTCAAGGGAGATGGAGCCATCAGCTCCAGAAAAACTCACCGCATAATATCTTGTTTCGCCATTCACGTCTGTAAAGGAAATGCCGCGATTGGCCGTTGCATCATTGATATAGGTCGATGCAACAAACGGCTTTTCCGTGGAAAGTTCTTCTATGGTGTATAAAACACTTTCTATTGTTAATACTGTCGACTCATCAAGTGCCAGGAATTTGAAATCCTGTACCGCGGTATCCGTTGTGAAGACCAAATTCCAATCGTTGTTAGATACGGTTTCATCCGTGAAGTGGAGGTAGCTGTCCGTGTCATTCAGCATTTCTTCACTTGCATAATCTACGGTGATAGGCATGGTATATTCGACCGTATTGCTGGTTTCCTCTGCTGAGGTGCTGGATTCCTCCACCATACTGCTGGCTTCAGATACGACGCTCTCCGTTTGCGAAGAAGCTGCACTTGTTGATTCTGATGCTTTCTGATCTGATGCACAGGATGCGAGCAGAAGCAGGCAAAGTGTGCAGCAGAATACAGGTATCCAAAATTTGATATTTTTCATTTTTTATTACCTAATAAATTATTGTTTTCCCAAAGTTCATACTGTTTCGTCCCTGCATCCATATAAAGTTATCTATATAGCGAAACAAGCTTTTTGATCTTAATTCTTTGCATCCTCTGCCGGAGCTGCTATGCGGAGCGTCTCTACCTCTACGGGTTCTGTACGAACCTTACCTTTTTCATAGAGCCCAAGCTGGAAAATGATGGTGCCGATCAGTGCAAACAGAAGGCTGAATCCAAGAAGTTTATAGAAAAGCGGCGCTACATGGTACAGGTCTATGATGCTTTGATCGTAAGTTAGGCTAATGTCCAGTGTAGAGCGAAGGTGAATCAGCCACAAGGAGGGAACCTTCATTGCCTGTGACAGGGTAAAGCCCTGCAGTTTAGCATAACCTACAAATGAACCGATATACTGTGCGACCGCAACCGAAAGAAGTGTGACAGAAGAAATAGAAAGGTATGCGCTCAAACAGGGACGTTTGCTGAACATCGTAAATCCGACATAAACCAGTGCGGCGGTCACAAAGCCGAGCAGGCAGAAAATATACCGGATTTCAAAGTCGGAATCTTTGAATAACGAAAACAGGAAACCATAGATCAGAAAGTAAAGAAGAATCCCTAAAATACCGCCACCAACGGCACCGATAACTCCTAAACCTGTTTTTTTAGGAAGTTGAGCGATGCGTGAGGATGGCTCCTTTGCGTTGCTTTCCACTTTGTCCAATGCACAATGCTCGCACAGCAAATAATTGAAACGGTTAACAGTCAGCTTTTTGGGATAGCGTTTGCCGATTCTATTTCCGCAGCAGCTGCAGTGAGAGACGCCGCGAACCCCTTTTTCGGAAAGCATGGCGATCAGACGATCCAACAGTTCCAGGAAGGCGTCAATCTGGCAGTTTACCGTACAGGAAAGACCATCGCGTTCCACCGTATAATCGGATACGGACAGTCCGCTTAATACGGCTTTGAGTGCTTCTGAAAGCTCCAGCAGTCGGACGGAGTCCTCCTCCTCGGCAGGCTCCAAAGAATAGTTGATAAAGACGGTTTTATGGTTGCCGGAATCATATAAGGTCATTAAATATCCGCCATAAACGCCGTAAATATAGGTTTTGTCAGCTGTGTTGTTTTCGACATAGGTAAGACCGATCCCCTCAGCGGCGGCGCGTAACGATTTGCTGATCATAGCTTATCCTCCTTCCAAAACATATCTATAGTATAGCACATCTATTTTTCTTTTGTTTAACGGATTGTTAATATTTTCTCTGTTTCTTACAAATTATAGGTATAAAACTGTCATTCTCTATCATCGCTCTTGACATTCTGAGGGAGATTCGTGTAATGGAAAACCCTTGCCTTGGGAGCAAGGGTTTGGGTAGACTTGTTATTCAATCCGTTTAGCGGGAAGCTTATGAATGCAGGCTTCATAGTTCTCTCGGTAGTCGGCAAAGGTCAGATCGCGTCGATGAAGGGTTGGTGGCGTACGTAGACCGACTTCATATAGAAAAGGTCCGCTGTAATCGGCTTCCTCTAAGAGGGTGACCAGTTCCACCCAATCTGTTTTGCCCTCATAAGGCAGCCAATGCTTTTCGTCGATGAAATCGTAATCGGAAACGTGGATTGTCACGAATTGTTTTCCGAGCGCTTTGATAAAATCGCTGTTCTTTTCTTTCAGAAGATGATTGGTATCAAAGCAGATGCGAAGTCGTTCGTCTCCTTGGGTCAAAAAACGCATTTCGTCGATACAGTTTCCCAAACAGGTACGGGGAAGGTTTTCCACGGCAACAGTACTGCCGCAGCGTGCTGCATGCTCTGCCAGAATAGCAAGACTTTCCTGTGCATACAACAAGCACTCCTTTCGAGCCTCTGGTAGAATGGGTTCTGCACTGGGATGGATTACGGCAATGTGGATACCGATGTCGCCTGCCCGTTCGATCAGTTCCGTCTGCATAGCGACGGAGTTCTTTCGGATCTGCACATCCGGACTGGCAAGATTGTTGGTCTCAAACGGAAAAAAGGGTAAATGTAGCGAATAAACCTCTACGCCAGTGGCTGCGGCAGTTTCAGCAACCTCTTTCCAATCGATTGACGGATATAATTCCCATGGCAGAGAAATTTCCATTAAAGCAATTTGATTCCGGGCGTATGCTTCAAAAACTTCCCGCGAAATAGAATTTGCTGCGCAGCTGGATACACCGAACTTCCATTCAGTTGCTTTCACGATCGTATCAATTGGTATGTGTGTGCTTTAAAAGACGTCTGATGCGGCTGGTGCAGTCTAACAGGGGGGAGATGGATTCATCATTGTTGAGTGTGTTAGCAATTTTGGCGATAAACTTGGAAAGATCTGCGCAAACCAGCCAAGGACGACCGAGGTAGTCCTCAGGAATATAGGAGAGATTGGTAGTATAAAGACGTGTCAGCTTCCCTTCCTCATAGAGGCGGTCGAACTTTTCCACGCCCTCAGTGAAAAAGGCAAAGGTTGTGGCAGCGTAAATTTCTTTTGCATTACGTTTGACAGCTTCATTGACAACTTCTATAATGGACTGCCCGGAGGCTATCATATCGTCGATAATCAATACTTTTTTGTTGTCCAACGGTCCGCCTATGTATTCGTGCTGAACAATCGGATTCTTTCCGTTGACGATACGGGAATGGTCGCGTCGCTTATAAAACATACCGACATCTAACCCAAGAACATTTGCGTAATATACCGCTCGCTCCATAGCTCCGGTATCCGGACTGATTACGGTCATATTATCCTTAAAGATATCGTCACCTTCGATAGCGATGAAGTTTTTCAGAATCGAATAGGTGGGGAAAATGTTTTCAAAAGAAGTTCCGGGAATTGAATTGTAAATGGTGGGGTCATGAGCGTCAAAGGTCAGAATGGTATTGACGCCGATGTTTTTCAGTTCTTCAAGTGCCATTGCGCAGTCGAGAGATTCCCTGCCTTTTCTTCTGTGCTGTCTGGAAGCGTATAGAAGCGGCATAATCAGTGTGATGCGGCTGGCTTTGCCGCCGATAGCGGAGACTACGCGCTTGATGTCCTGAAAATGTTCGTCCGGTCCCATACGGTTTTCATATCCGAACATTTTATATGTACAGTGATAGTTGCCGACATCACTTAAAATGTAAAGATCCTTTCCACGCACCGAATCCAGAATCCGGAATTTTCCCTCGCCATTATTGAAGCGAACTTCTTCGGTTGGGATAATGTAGTTGACGTCGCTGTTGCGTTCTCCGCGAAGCTCCTTGAGCCAAGCATTTACTTTTTCGCCAAGCTCTCTGCAGTTATTCATAACGATCAATCCGAGGCTGCCCTTGCTGCCGTTTGACATCTTTGATTCTCTCCTTATTCCTTTTTTGATACGATTCCTATATAAATTTTACAACAGAATTAAAAATTTGTATATAGCCTTATTTAACAAAATGAAGCTTTTTTTTGCAATAAAATGGCGCAAATTCTCCCAAGCTGTACTTTTCATACAGTTGTTCACAATTTTTTTGAAAAAAGGGAATTGACAACCCGTTGGAAATATGGTATTCTATGTCAGAACAACAGTTCGAATATGAAGAATCGGGGAGGAATGTGCAAAAATGGCGAACAAAGATGCAAAAGATAGCAAAACTGCCGCTTTGGAAACCGCGATTGCCCAAATTGAAAAGCAATGCGGGAAAGGCGCAATTATGCGGTTGGGAGATAACCTCAGAATGGAGGTTACAGGTGTGACGACCGGCTCTCTTTCTTTGGATATTGCGCTCGGCATCGGTGGCGTTCCCCGCGGAAGAATTATTGAAGTGTATGGTCCGGAATCTTCGGGTAAAACGACAATTGCCCTGCATATCGTTGCGGAGATTCAGAAGCTTGGCGGTGAAGCTGCTTTTATTGACGCAGAGCATGCGCTGGATCCCGTTTATGCCAAAGCGCTCGGCGTGGATACGGATAAACTGCTAGTCTCCCAGCCGGATGATGGGGAGCAGGCGCTGGAAATAACAGAGGCATTGGTTCGTTCCGGTGCGATTGAGGTCGTTGTGGTGGATTCTGTCGCCGCACTTGTTCCGCGAAATGAGTTAGACGGAGACATGGGGGCCTCCCATGTCGGTTTGCAGGCCAGACTGATGTCTCAGGCCCTTCGCAAGCTTTCCGGTGCGATTGCCAAGTCTAATTGTATTGTGATTTTTATTAACCAGCTCCGTGAAAAGGTCGGTGTAGTTTACGGAAATCCGGAGGTCACAACCGGCGGCAGGGCGTTGAAATTCTATGCGTCTGTTCGTATAGATGTCCGCAAAACGGCACAGCTTGGCACCGGGGAAGATATTTATGGCAATCATGTGCGTTGTAAAGTAGTCAAGAATAAGGTGGCGCCTCCGTTCCGTACAGCAGAATTTGATATCATTTATGGTCACGGAATTTCCAAGGAAAGCGAAATCATTGAGTTGGGTGTAAAAAGCGGGATTTTGGAAAAAAGCGGCGGTTGGCTCTCCTATAATGGCGAAAAACTCGGAAACGGCAAGGACAAGGTACGTGGGATTCTTTGTGAAAATAAAGCACTTGCAGAAGAGCTGGAGACCAAGATCAAAGAATATTATGTAAGGAAGCCGGAAGCCATTGGGGATTCAATCGATGGACCGGAGGAACCGCTTTCTTTCCCGGATGAGTTGGAATGATTAAATGTATGTAGTGGAAAAGCTGCTTCGGGATGAGGAGCAGCATGAGGCTCTTGTGTATTGTGCGGGAAATCGGTTTCGCATCACTTTGGTGGATTGTGAGCTGCTTTCGATTGATCAGGGAACTGTCCTGACGGAGGAAGCATATGAACAGCTTCTTGCGGCGGATATGCGCCTTGCATGCATTCAGAAAGCGTTTTCCTTTCTTTCCTACGGTGATCTTTCTAAAAAACGATTAACTGAAAAGTTGCGTCGATCTTTTCCGAAGGAACTGTGCGAGGAAACGGTAGATTTACTGGAATCGCGCGGGTATTTGAACGATTTGCGGTTGGCAGGTCGCTATGCGGAAAATTACTATGTCCTTCGATCCTATGGTCCGATGCGGATCAAACAGGAGTTGTACGGCAAGGGCTTTCCCATTGACGTGATTGAGCAGACGTTGGAACCGTATTTTTTCGCCGATCACCGCGAAAAAATTGTAGAATTGATTGAGAAGAAATATGCAAGGGAAACCCTTTCGGATGCGGCTGTTCGCCGTAAGGTTTCTGTCTATCTGAATCGGTATGGATATGCATGGTCGGAAATTGCTGATGTGCTCAATGAACTTTTTTGCTGAAATCAACATAGTAATGTAATACTGGAAGGCGTTATCACATGGCTGTTAAGGTGGGTTTTGTTTCTCTCGGATGTCCAAAAAATTTGTTGAATACGGAGCGGATGCTTGCATTGCTTGCGCAGGACGGTTTTGAAATCGTTGCAGAGGATGTAGATGCGGACGTGATCGTTGTTAATACCTGCGCTTTTATCGAAAGCGCTAAAAAGGAAGCGATTGACAATATCTTGGATGTCGCCTGGCTGAAAGAGCATCATACGCTGAAAGGAATTGTTGTGGCAGGATGTCTTCCACAGCGTTACGGCGAGGAGATTTTAAAGGAGCTTCCGGAGGTCAACTGCATTGTTGGTACCGGTTCGATCGATAAAATCGGTGAAGCGGTCCGCGCGGCATATGCGGGAAAAAGCTATCGAGATTTCGGAGAAATCGACCGTGCAGTATTTGGCGGAGAGCGTGTGATTACTACGCCGGATCATTTTGCTTATCTGCAGATTGCAGAGGGATGTGATAATCATTGCTCCTATTGCGTGATTCCCTCCATCAGAGGGAAATTTCGGAGCCGACCGATGGGCGAATTACTTGAAGAAGCACAGGAGCTTGCCGGGCTGGGAGTGAAAGAGCTTTGCCTGATTGCGCAGGATACCACTCGCTACGGAGAGGATCTTTACGGTACCTATGCACTGGACAGTCTGATCACTGCGCTTTCTGAAATTGACGGGATTGAATGGATTCGTTTGCTGTATTGTTATCCGGATCGTATTACCGATGCATTGATCGATGTGATCGCTTCTAACGACAAGGTTGTTAAATACATAGACATGCCTATTCAGCACATCAATGATGAGATTCTTTCCCGTATGAATCGCCGTGATACGCGGGCGGGTATCACGGAGGTCATCCGCAAATTGCGTCAGAGAGTTCCGGGATTGATCCTGCGTTCTACAGTTATTGTGGGATTTCCGGGCGAGAGCAACGCGCAGTTTGAGGAATTGCGTGCTTACTTAAAGGAGATTCGTTTTGAACGTCTCGGCGTTTTTCCGTATTCGCGAGAAGAGGGGACGCCCGCTTATGATATGCCGAATCAGATACCGGAAAAGACCAAGCAAAAGAGACAGGATATTCTGATGGAGCAACAGGAGCGGATCCATAATGCATGCAACGAGGCCTTTGTAGGAAAGACACTTCGGGTTCTTTGCGAAGGATATGATCCGGTCGCAGAGAGCTTTTATGGGCGTTCATATGCCGATGCTTATGATATTGACGGTAAGGTTTATTTCTCCTCTTCCAAAAATATTCCGGAAGGGCAATTTGCAGACGTACTCATCAAAGAGGTTTTGGATTACGATCTTCTCGGCAAGACAGTATAAAACGATACAGGGAGGTCTTCTTTGTGAATACACCGAATAAGCTCACGTTGTTTCGTATTATCTGTATACCATTTTTCATAGTCTTTGCAGTCTATGATTTCTTTCCGTTCGACGCTTCCTATGCTGATTGGTTGAGTCGAGTGATTGCAGCGTTCATATTTATTGCCGCTTCTGTTACGGATTATCTGGACGGTCATATAGCGCGGAAGCATAATATGATTACTGATTTTGGAAAATTTATGGATCCGTTGGCAGATAAGTTTTTAGTATTAGGGGCGATGTTTGCAATTTGCATGTCCTCGTATGCGTTTTGCTATAATGACCTGATTGTGTATGATTACTGTATTCCGGCGGAAATACTTCGTCAACTGTTTTTCTGGGGATCTATCATCGTGCTGTTCCGTGAACTGGCTGTGACGTCCATGAGGCTTGTGGTTGCAAAAAGCGGCGTTGTTGTCGCTGCTAATATGCTGGGAAAAATAAAGACCAATACACAAATCGTCTGCATCAGCACTGTGCTGCTGGAACCCGTTTTGCTTCCTTTCTTTCGGGGCTGGCTGTCTTTTATTACTATCCTGCTCATGATCTTTTTTACCGTTTGGTCGGGACTTCACTACATCTTTACTTATTGGAAATATTTGGATACTGAAAAATAAAGAGAATTCGTTACGTCTCAGAAAGGCATATGCCGCATTATGATGAAATTTTATAATAGCTTGACTCGCACAGTCGATCCATTTGTCACCTATGAACCGGGAAAGGTACGAATGTATACCTGCGGACCGACCGTTTATCACTACGCCCATATTGGAAATCTTCGCAGTTACATTATGGAGGATGTGCTGGAGAAGTATCTTCGGTGGACTGGCTATGACGTTCTCCGCGTCATGAATATTACCGATGTCGGTCATCTTTCCAGCGACGCAGATACCGGAGAGGATAAGATGCTCAAGGGAGCAAAACGGGAACATAAGACGGTCATGGAGATCGCCAAGTTTTATACCGATGCTTTTTTTGAAGATTGCGAAAAATTGCATATTCGCAGACCGGATGTTGTAGAACCTGCAACTAATTGCATTCCGGAATTCATCGGGATGATTCAGAAGCTGCTTGCAGATGGTTACGCTTATGTTGCCGGAGGCAATGTCTATTTCGATACTTCCAAACTTCAGGAATACCATGTTTTTCACAAGCATAACGATGAAAATTTGGAGGTTGGCGTCCGCGAAGGCGTTGAGGCGGACGATAACAAGCGTAACAAGAGCGATTTTGTTCTTTGGTTTACTAAATCAAAATTCGAAGATCAAGAGTTAAAATGGGAGAGTCCATGGGGACTTGGATATCCAGGCTGGCATATTGAGTGTTCCGCGATCAGTATCAAATATTGCGGAGAACATCTGGATTTGCATTGTGGTGGAATTGATAATCAATTTCCGCATCATACCAATGAGATTGCGCAGAGTGAGGCATATCTCGGACATGTATGGTGCCCGCAGTGGTTTCACGTGCACCATCTAAATACGTCAGGCGGGAAGATGAGCAAATCTAAGGGCGAATTCCTGACGGTATCGCTGCTGCAGGAAAAAGGATACGATCCATTGGTCTACCGCTTATTCTGCTTGCAGTCTCACTATCGCAAATCTTTGGTATTCTCTTATGAAAATCTGGATAATGCACAATCATCATATAGAAAACTGACAGAACGCATTGCAGCGTTATTGCCGAATCGTGCCGGGGAAGTGGATTCATCAGCAGTCGCATCGTTCAAACAGCAATTTGACGATGCTCTCGGGGATGACTTGAATACTTCCATGGCAATCACAATCTTGTATGATGTCTTGAAGTCCCCTACGAATGCGGCGACAAAACTTGCGTTGTTGGGAAGTTTTGATCAGGTGCTTTCTTTGGATCTGCTTTTCGCTGCAGAGAAGATTGTGAAGTCCGAAGAGACGGCGGTCACTGATGACGAGGAAACTTATATTCAGGAAATGTTGGACAAACGAAAGGAAGCAAAAAAAGCAAAGAACTTTGCAGAGGCGGATGCCATTCGAGACACTTTAAAAGCAAAAGGGATTCTGATTATTGACACCCCACAGGGAGCAGTATGGAAACGGATTTGAAGGGGCGATGCGAGAAGTTCAATCCTTTGCTTTTGGCGTACATGGGGGATGCTTATTTTGAAACGCTCGCGCGGGAATATCTGATCGGTGACGGAAACTGCAAAGCTGCCGATCTAAACGCGTGTTCACATCAAATTGTCACTGCAGCAAGTCAAAGTGCCATGCTAGAACGGCTGCTTCCGTATATGACGGAAAAGGAAGTGTCAATTTATAAACGCGGCAGAAATGCGAAGAGTGCGCACCGTGCTAAAAGTGCGTCTGTGACGGCGTACCGCCGTGCGACCGGATTGGAATGTCTTTATGGATATTTTTGGCTCAGCGGTCAACACGAGCGTGCTAAAGAGTTATTCCTGTTGGGCGTATCTTGTGAAGGGAGATAAAAAACATGACGGAACTGACAGAAAAAGAATTGCAGGTCTATCAATTTGTAAAGGGGTGCATTGAGCGGGATGGTTATGCGCCGGTGGTTCGGGATATTTGCCAAGCGCTTGGTATTCGATCTACTTCTACAGTGCACAGTTATCTACATCGTTTAGAAGCTAAGGGATATTTGCAAATGTCCTCCGGTAAGAGTCGTACTATGCGCATTGAAACGGATTTTAGGGAGGGCAGTGAGCCAACTCGTCGCGTTCCGATACTTGGACGCGTGACGGCAGGAACCCCGATTCTTGCGGTTGAGAATTATGATGGGTATGTTGACTTTCCGACCGTTATGGCGAGAGGCCGATCGAATCTATTTGCTCTTCGTGTTATGGGAGAAAGTATGATTGAGGCTGGCATTCTGAATGGAGATATTGTAGTTGTAGAAAGTATGCAGCGTGCGGACGATGGGGAGATCGTGGTTGCCATGATTGATGAAGAAGCAACTGTAAAGCGATTTTATCGTGATAATGGGAGAATTCGCCTCCAGCCAGCTAATTCTGCGATGAAACCAATCTATGCAAAAGACGTTGTGATTTTAGGAAAAGTCATTGCCAACTTCCGCTTTTATTAAAGGGAGCGGGAATCTTTTCGGAATCTGCAAAAAACTCTTGACATTCGATTTATTTTGTGGTATTCTATTGTGCGTTGGCGATAGGATCCATTAGCTCAGTCGGTAGAGCATCTGACTTTTAATCAGAGGGTCCGGAGTTCGAGTCTCCGATGGATCACCAAAAGACACTTGCTTTTGCAAGCGTGGAGACAAAAGACAAAGCTCCTTTTGGCACGACTTCGTAAGGAAGTAATTTATGTAGGATACGGTGTAACCCCAA
>CAZJVB010000022.1:25135-36631 GCA_964549435.1 uncultured Ruminococcus sp. | reverse complement strand
GCCGCCCGCGCAGCCGATGATGATGTCCGGTTTCATCCCATATCGATCCATGGCGGCCTTGGTTTCCAAACCGATGACCGACTGGTGCAGCAGCACCTGATTGAGCACGCTTCCCAATACATACCGGTAGCCCTCGGACGTAACCGCCTTTTCCACCGCCTCGGAGATCGCGCAGCCTAAGCTTCCGCCGGTTCCGGGATGCGCCTCCAGAATCCGCTTGCCGACCTCGGTTTCCGTCGAGGGGGAAGGTGTGACGGATGCACCGTACGTGCGCATGACCTCCCGGCGGAAGGGCTTCTGCTCATAGGAAACCTTGACCATATAAACCTTGCAATCCAGTCCGAGGTACGCGCATGCCATGGAAAGCGCCGTTCCCCACTGCCCCGCACCGGTTTCCGTAGTCACGCCCTTCAGTCCCTGCTTCTTCGCGTAATACGCCTGCGCGATCGCGGAATTCAGCTTATGGCTGCCGCTGGTGTTGTTTCCTTCAAATTTGTAATAGATCTTTGCCGGCGTCTGCAGCTTTTCCTCCAGACAGTATGCACGAACCAGAGGAGAGGGACGGTACATCCTGTAGAACCGCAGAATCTCATCCGGGATCTCGATGTACGGCGTGGTGTTATCCAGCTCCTGCTGCACCAGATCCGCGCAGAAGACACCGGAAAGCTCCTCCGCCGTCATCGGCCGGTGCGTCTGCGGATTCATCAGCGGCTCCGGCTTCGTTTTCATGTCGGCACGCAGGTTGTACCATGCTTTCGGCATCTCGCTTTCTTCCAGATAGATCTTGTAGGGGATTTCCTTACTTGCCATGTCGTTTGCCCTCGCTTTCTTTTGTCGAATTCCCTGAGACGGAACGCTCCGCCGCATAAATAACGGCAAAAAGATCCCATCCCATGCTTAACTTGCTGGGACAGGATCTGATCAGAGTCCTGCGGTGCCACCCGGCTTGACACGCCAATTGCGCGCCCACCTTTACGCATACTGCAATATGCAGACCTTTTTTAACGGAGAGCCGCACTCCGGCGCGCATACTCCGGTGCAGCGAATGCACCGTTTCCGGTTGCCCTCAGAAGTCCATTCCGCTTCCTATCCTCACCGCGCTTCCACCGCCCGCGGCTCTCTTTGGAGAATGTTCAAAAGCGTACTTCTCTTCCTCATCAGTTTTCTTTAGTATAACAGATATCGCCCGGTTTGTCAAGCGCTTTGCGGAAATATTTCCGGCAAATATTTCCGGCAGACCTTTGTCAATTCCAAAAACAGATATACATCTTTTGGATTTTTTTCTTTGAAAGCGTTGCAATCCGCGCGGTTCTGTGTTAGAATGACACCGAAAATAAAAAATCGGAAAGGTTGCTACTCGGTTTATGAAACAAAGACGTTCCCGCATGGCTCTTTTGACCGTTCTGCTACTGTCTGCGCTGCTGCTCCCGCTGCTTCCGCTGACTGCTTTCGCGTACGGCGAAACGGATCAGAAGCTGATCATCACCCACATCAATTCCACCAACTCTACGGAAGGCTCCGCGATCATCATCGCCGGCTCCCATACGGATACGCTGGGAACCAAGGGCAACTTCGCATGGTGGAGCGTGTACATCTTCGACTGGGATGCAGAGCAGAGCTGCTTCGTTCTGACTGAAAAAAACACGCAGTCCAACAATGTCGATAAGTCCGCGATGCAGATCCCGGAGTACGGCTTTGCCTACTGCATCTGCGTCGGCAACGACTACAGTGCCTCCGGCGGCATCAACTATATCACCGACCGCATCAAAAACAGCAATGCTTATGCTGCAACGCTGGAGGTCGGTACCAAGGCATATCTGTACGGAACCCGCCTTGCCGCAGGCGTCATCAGCGATAACGGCAAGCTGTGGTACGCTTCCGACTATGTCAGCAACGCATACCTGCAGATCGGCGCCCCTGTAGAAGGGGAGCAGGCATACGATCCGGTCGCCTCCGCAGGCGAGCTCGTACAGTACCGGATCACACCCAACTATGTCAATTCCAATCATTACGCCTCAGGCGACTGTATTCTCTTCACGCCCGACCGCGGCAGCTATGTCAGCGGGGATTACAGCTGGTGGTATTCCCTGATGTTCTCTTGGGATGCTTCCGAGAACAGCTATGTCTGCACCGCGCTGGACGTCGGCGCCGCAACGGGTTACATCAAGAATCCGGTCATTCCGGAAAACGGATTTGTCATCATGGATTGCGGCTCCTCCTCCAAAAACAGCGTGCTCGCCTGCTCTGTCGGCGCGCAGGCATGGCTGTACCGTGACGGTGACAGCTATCTGATCTGCGTCAACGCCCCGGAGGAAGGTCTGACGCCCGTGACTCCCGACGGAGCGGACAGCCAGTACGACGCACCGGTCATAAACAACGTCGCCTCGGCCGGCGCAACCACCAAATGCACCGATACCGGCTTTACGGTACAGTGGGACGCGGTTGCCGGTGCCTCCTCCTATACCATTGCGGTCAACACCTCCACGCCAAACACCTTCAATAAGCTCATTGTACCGCCGACCGTAGTCAACGGAACCTCCTTTGAGATTCCCGCAGGTCTGATGGCAACCGGTAACGCGTATACAATCACCCTGTATGCGAACAGCGGAAGCAAGTGCGCTTCTCCCGCTGTCACCGCCAGGCTCTACTGCATATCCGAAACCGCGATGAACAGCGCGCTGTCCAATAAGCTGATCGTCGCGTTCGGCGACTCGCTGACCGCACGCAGCGGCTGGGTTTCCATGCTCGGCGGTTATATCGGCAACGAGGTCATCAACTCCGGCGTCGGCGGCGACAGCACCTATCAGGGAATCGCCCGCTTTCAGGCGGACGTGCTGGACTATGAGCCGGATATCGCACTGATCTGCTTCGGCATGAATGACCAAGCACAGGTGATTTCCTCCGGACGTCCGAACGTCTCGCTGGAAGCCTACACGGCCAATATGATCAAATTCGTCACCGAACTGCAGGCAATCGGTACCGACGTCGTGCTGATCTGCCCGCATGACGCCTATGCCGCCTCCGGGTACTACACCCCCGGCTCCTACGGTTTGGACTATGCCTACGGCAACATGAAGGATTTCTGTGAGGCGATCCGTCAGATTGCTATCGAATACGGCTGCGGTCTCATCGATATCTATGCGGAAACGCAGTCTGTGAACATGTCTACCTTCCTCAATGCCGGCGACGGCATCCACCAATCCACCGAGGGACATACCCTGTGGGCAAAATATGTCAGCAGCTATCTGCTCGCCAAGTATGACGGAGTGAACGCTGCGACGATCAGCGTTACCTGCGAGGATCAGGACGGCAATACGCTGGCTTCCTATTCCCTGACCGCAGCCATCGGCTCCGCGATGATCGTTCCTGCAAAGACGATCGAGGGCAAGACGCTCGTCGGTGAGGAAACGCTGCAAACGATCACGGGCGACACGGAAATCACCTATACCTATCAGACGCCCGCCGCCGGATTGCGCGGCGATATTGACGGCGACGGCAGTCTGCATGCGAAGGACTATATGAAGCTGAAGCGTCATATTCTCGGTACCTACAACCTCACCGAGGAAGAATACGCAAGAGCGGACGTCGATCAAAACGGCAAGGTGGAAGCGAAGGACTACATGATGCTCAAACGCGTCATCCTCGGCACCTATCAATTTCCGGAAGCGTAACCGGAATCCGTTCTGAGATGCAAAAACAGCGTGGCACCGCGCCACGCTGTTTTTTTCTATCCCGCAAATAAGGAAGCCTCATCCGCGTTGCAGCACCGTCAGTTTGCAATTCTTGGAAAGGTGCTCCACCGAACGGCCTCTGATCCGTCCGATCGTTATTTCACCGCCGTCGCTCACCTGCAGATTCGCATTGCCGGCGATCAGGTGCTTACCGTCCAGACTGCAGCTGCCGGAAATCCCTATAGCCAGCGTCTCTACCTCACCGGCAAGGCAGAGTCCCCCGCTGCCTGCGATATTCGCCGCCATAGAGCCGCTGGCGCTTTTACAGTCAAACCAACCGGATCCGTTGATTTGGATGTCCGTGTTATATGTCGAACCGCAGGAAACTTCGCCGCTGCCGTTGATATGGACATATAACCGCTCCGACGCCTCTCCGAGCTTCAAACTGCCCGAACCGTTGATTTTCACCCTGCAAACATCCGCGGCGCCCGCTCTGATTTCTCCACTGCCATTGATCGTAAAACCTTCAGTTTCAAACGACGGCTCCACAAAAATATCGCTGCTGCCGTTGATTTCCGCGCGCAGAACACGTCCTTCCGTAAAACCGCAAAAGACGGTGATACAATTCTGTCCGCCGGAATTTCCGTCCTGCATCCTTTTTACCGCGATCAAAAGCGTTTGCTTCTTCGCATGCACTTCCAGAAACGAAAGAAACTGCTTGCACCCGGTCACTTCAACGCGCGTCTCGCCGACTTCTCCCTTCCGGAGCTCTACCCTGCAGGGAAACCCGCAGTCGATCTCCAGCGAATCTATATCCCGGAAGGTGCCGCTGTACGAACCCGGCGCATTCCCCTCCTCAAACGGACAAAGCTCACTTTTCCTGACAATCCGCATCTCACCGGCTCCGGCATTGACAATCGTTCCGGTCCGCAGATCTGCTTCGCTGCCGTCCGTAAAATAGATCGTCCCGTTTTCCGTCCGGTCCCATGTTTTTTCGGCATATAGGGCGTTTTCCTCATTCGATGTAATAAAGGGCAGCCCCTGAAAGGTCGCAGGGATATTATCAGACATGCCGCCGGAACCGAACAGTATGTCCGGCTGCAACTCCAGAATGTCTGCAATCCGTGGGATCAACGTCAGGTCCGGGAACCCTACGCCGTTTTCCCACTTGGATATCGCCTGCGGCGTTATATGAAGCAGAGACGCCAGCGCCTCCTGTGTCAGCCCTTTCTCCCGACGTCTTTTTGAAATGATGCTTCCGATCTGTTCCACAGAATATTGCATACATTTTTTCTCCTATTCTTTTGATTGGCAACAAACAATCAGCGGATAGCATTGCCTGTTGTTCACAGTATAGCATACGAATCGCAGCTTTTCAATAACTGCTCGGTTAAAAAACCGCCGAGGGGCGGCAGCTCGCACCGTCCGGCGGCGCCCTTTACACAACTTCCGGTTGTGTCCTGCCTTCAACTGTACGTTTCGTTACGTTTCCTTCTCTGCGCCCAGCTCCCGCAACAGGACGCCGGCAATCAAAGCATGTCCCGCTGCATTAGGATGCGGATCCATACTGAGCCGGCTTAAAGAGGCATTCACCAGATCATCGGCACTCATCTCGAAAGCGGTGTACACGTCGCAGACGGTATATCCGTTTTCCTTTGCTCCGGTGCGGATCAACGCGTTCAGACGGGACACATAACGGTCCGTAAACGCCGCGACGGAATATTCCTTCCCGTCCAGCAGCAGCGTCAGGTGCGCAAACATCTTGTACGGATTGTAAATGGTCTGAAACAGAATGGTCGCGTCCGGCGCCTGCTCCCGGATCAGCGCGATCAGCTCCGGAATCTCATCGGCAAAGGAGGCGATCCCCTCATCCAGCGCGGGCAGGACCGACGACAGATCGAGTTGCTGTGTCTGCCCGGAGCCGAACAGAGATGAAAACAGCGTAGTCACGACATGCAGAATATTGTTTGCACCGATGCTGATGGATATGACGTCCGCATGCTGAAGCTCCGGCGTATTGCCCGCGCGGATATACGCGATCAGCTCTGCGCCGGTCTGCCCATCCACGCCGTAATTGTAAACCGTCGCTCCGGTTTTCTCCCCGATCAGTGTGGAATAGCGCTGCGCCTCCGGATCCTCCAGCCCGTATCCGCGGCAGATGGAATCACCCAGCGCAACGTAAACATCCGTGTTCCCGAAGGCTTCCGCAGAGGAAACAGCCGGAGAGGGGTTCGCTGCATCCCCTGCGGCAGCCGACTCCCCACCGCTTTCCCGGAAGGTATCCTCTGACGGCAGCCGTCCGTCGCCGAAGGCGCAGGAACTTAGTGAAAACAGCAGGCTCGAAAGCAGCAGAACCGAAAGTCCGCCCTTCCAGACCATATTTCTTTTGCTCATGATTGATAAAACTCCCTTTCATTTCCGTTTTCACGTGTAGTTTTGCCGGAACCGGGTATTTTTATTTCAAAAAAAGGCATGCTTGACGCATGCCTTTTCCTTTTCGCTCCTGATCGCTTTTTACTTTACGAGATCCAGAAAAACCAGAACACAAAGAACAATACCGATCAAACTGTAGATCTCCAGCAAAGCGCCGACGATACCGAACAGAATGCCAAGCACCGGAATCCGTGCCAGAACGCCGATGAGCACCCCGATCACCGCGCAGACCACGATAAAAATGATCAGCTGTACGATAAAGGAAGTGACATCCTTCGCACGGATCTTGAACGGTGTGGGCCAATATTTTTTCAAAAATTCCATCTTCTGCAAACCTCCTGTCAATACATGATGATATATGCAGTATAGCATAAGTTTTCCCGATTTTCAACCTTTTTTTACGGGATTTATGAACCGGCTGCCTCCTCCGGCGGAAGCTCCTCCAGAATCCAAAGGATGCTCTGATACTCCAGCGCCGTCGGTGCATGCAGCCCGAAGCGCATCAGCTGATCTCCGCGGTAAACCTCACCGGTGAACTTCTCCCGATACCGCGCGTCCGGCTTCAGACCGCGCAAAGCAATGCGCTCATTGTTGCCGTACATGCGCACATGCGTCAGCACATAACCGGCAATGCACAGCGACCGATCCGCCGAAACCGTGCACCATGCCGCACAGGGCTCCTCGAACGGACTGCGCAGACGGTGATAGCTGCCGTTCGCAAGCCGCTCGCCGTATTCCTTGTAAATAGCGCCGGTGGAACGTACCAGCTCCTTTTCCTCATCGGAAAGGCAGGTCGGATCCAGCTCATACCCGAAGGAACCGGTCAGCGCCACGCAGAAACGCGTCTCAAACGGGGTAACATGCCCGGTCTGATGGTTCGGAGAAGCGGATACGTGCGCACTCATCGCAGACATCGGATAAACCAGCGAGGTGCCGTGCTGAATGCGCAGACGCTCAATCGCATCCGAATTATCCGAGGTCCAGACCTGCGGCATATAGTACAGCATGCCCGCATCAAACCGTCCGCCTCCGCCTGAACAGGATTCAAACAGTACCTCCGGAAACGCCGTGACCAGCCGTTCCAGCAACCCGTAAAGACCGAGATAATACCGATGCGTCACTTCCCGCTGCCGGTCGGCAGGCAGCGCCTCGCTTCCGACCTCCGTCATATTCCGGTTAAAATCCCACTTGACATAGGAAATCATGCCGGTCTTCAACACGGCGGAAATCGCGTCGTACAGATACGCGCAGACCTCCGGTCGGGACAGATTCAGAATCAGCTGCTGCCGTCCCTCCGAGCGCGGCCGTCCTTCGATATGCAGACACCAATCCGGGTGCGCGCGGTAAAGATCGCTGTCCGGCGAAACCATCTCCGGCTCAAACCAGATGCCAAGCCCAATGCCAAGTCCCTTCAGGTGCTCATAAATGCCCTCCAGTCCGTTCGGCAGCTTCCGGCGGTCCACTACCCAGTCACCCAGCGAGCAATTGTCGCTGTCCCGCCTGCCAAACCAGCCGTCGTCGATTACCAGCAGCTCAATGCCAAGATCCGCGCAGCAGCTGCCGATCTTTTTCAGGCGCGCCTCGTCGAATCCGAAATAGCAGGCTTCCCAACTGTTCAGCAGCACGGGACGCCGGAGATCCCGGTACTTCCCGCGGCAAAGGCGTGTGCGGAACAGGCGGTGAAAATTCTGCGACATTTGATCCAGCCCCTCGCCCGAATAGGTCAAGACAGCCTCCGGCGTATAGAATTCCTCCCCCGGCTCCAGCTTCCAGCTGAATTCCTCCGGATTCAGTCCGATCATCGCGCGCGCAGTATCGAACTGCCCTGCGGCGACTTCTGATGCAAAGGAGCCGGAATAAACCAACACCGCCGCGTAAACATCGCCGGACGTCTCGTCCGCGGTCGGAGAGGTCAGGAGCAGAAACGGGTTATGCACATGGGAGGAAGCCCCGCGCCTGCTGGAAAGCAGGAAGCGACCGTGCGTCAGCGGACGGCGCTCCAGCTGCCGCTCCCGGCAATGCGTGCCATAGTTGGAAATCACGTCATACCGCGTATGGTCAAACTCCACGCTCGCGCTCATCGCACGGCGGAGCTGCACCGGCTGCGCACCGTCGTTCCGGATCCGCACGTAACGGGTAAGGATATCCGTCTCCTCAAAGACACAGTAATACAGCTCGACAACGATCCCGCTGATCCGGTCGCGAAGAAGGATGGTCAGCGTCTCGCATTCCTCCGCTTTCTCCGCATACACGGCGGGCAGACCGGGAATTCTCGGTTTCCCCGACGACACGCGGAAGTCTTCATACCGCAGATCGACAATATTCGAGCCGTCCGCATTTTCAATCTCCAGCGCCGGCGTGCGAAGGTCTCCGCGCCCCCAGCAGGGGTATTCCAGCGGCACATCGTCCAGAATGAAGCCCTGACAGTGCTCCATGCGCGGGGAAAACGCCGCGCGTCCCTGCTCACGGAAGAAGTAGGAATGATCGTCCGGGGCAAGCCTTCCGCCCCAGTACAGGTGCAGCAAGAAGCCGTCCCGCACCTGCATAACATAGCTGGACGAGCGCATGTCCAGCTGGAATTGAAGATTGCTTTCTGTGATACGAATCGCCATGACTCAACTCTCCGTCTCTATGATTTTATATGCTAAGAAATCAAGCGGCAAGCGCCGGCAGCAGACGGGATGCAACTGCAAAATATACCAGCAGGGAGAGCGCATCCACGATGGTTGTGATGAAAGGGCTCGCCATCACGGCGGGATCAAACCCCAAGCGCTTCGCAAGCAGCGGCAGACAGCAGCCCACCAGCTTGGCAAGAAACACCGTGATCGCCAGCGTCAGACAGACCACCAGCGCCGTCATCGGATCGGCATGATCCACCAGCATCACCTTGCCGAAGCCGACGATCGCCAGCGCAACGCCGCAAAGGAGCGCCACCCGTCCCTCTTTCCAGACGATCCGCAGGACATCTCCCACATGCAGATCCCCCAGCGAAAGCCCGCGAATCACGGTGACGGACGCCTGACTGCCTGCATTTCCTGCGGTATCCATCAGCATCGGAATAAAAATGGTCAGGATGGCGACCTTGCCGAGCGCATCCTCATAATAACTTAAAATCGTACTGGTAAAGGTGGCGGAAATCAGCAGCAGCAGCAACCAGGGGATGCGCTTGCGCCAAGTTTCAAACACGCCGGTTTTCAGGTACGGCTTATCCGTCGGAACGATCGCCGCCATCTTCTCGATATCCTCCGTCGCTTCATCCCGGATGACGTCCGCCGCATCGTCATAGGTCACGATGCCGACCAAACGTCCGCCGCGATCCACGACCGGGATCGCCAGAAAATCGTATTTGCCCATCATCTGGGCAACGGTTTCCTTGTCCTCGGCGGTCTCCACGTAGATCACGTTGGTGGTCATGATATCGCCGATGACGGCGTCCTCCTCCGCCAGCAGCAGATCGCGAACCGTGACCAGCCCGATCAGCAACCGGTCCTTTTCGGTCACATAGCAGGTATAAATAGTCTCCTTATCCACTCCGGTTCGCCGGATCCGCGCAAACGCGTCGGCAACCGTCATATCCTTATCCAATCGGACATATTCGGTCGTCATGATGCTGCCTGCGCTGTCCTTCGGATACCGCAGAATGGTGTTAATCGCAGCACGCGACTCCCTGTCCGTATTGCGCAGAATCCGCTTGACCACGCCGGCAGGCATCTCCTCGATCAGATCCACCGTATCGTCGATATACAGCTCATCCAGCACCTCCCGCAGTTCGGAATCGCTGAACATGCGGATCAGCGCCTCCTGATGCTCCGGGGACATTTCGACAAATACCTCCGCCGCCGTCTCCTTGGGAAGCAGGCGGTACACCAGCACCACCTCCCGCTCCTCCAATTGCTCGGTCACCAGCGCGATATCCTGCGACTCCAGCAGCGAAAGCGCTCCCCGCAGCTCCCGGAACTGCCGATTCTCCAGCATATCCCTTACGCGTGCGGGAAGCTCGTCCCGTACCATTTTTTCAAAATTCATGCTCGTCTACCCCATTTCTTTTTATCTTTGCCGAAAAGAGATGGCGTAAAACCGCAAAAAAAGCGCTAAAATTCAAACGCCGGTAAAAGGCAGATCCGATGCACGCACCGACAATCGGAAAACGCCCCTACCTTTCGCAGTTTTATGCCGCTACTTCGTCCCGCGTCCATCTGATCTCACCTTCCCTTTCTTTACACACGGCATGCAGACTGCATCCGTATGAACGAAAAAAATGTTAGCAAAACTTTTCTTTTATTTTAGCCTTTAAACGCCGCTTTGTCAACCGCAAAATACATTTTTTCTTCGCAAGCGGGTAAAATAATTTTGCGAATTCATGATCGCGGCAGCCGCAACGCTCTTGCAAAGTCCTCGCCTCTGTGTTATACTGTTTTTGCGACAACATCAGAATGGAGGCGACAAGCTATGTTCCGATTTGGAAACGGTTGGGACGTCCTTCTGGCGCCCGAATATGAAAAATCCTATTATCAGCAGTTGCGCGCTTTTTTGAAAAAGGAATATTTAGAAAGCGGTGTCCGGATTTTTCCGCCTATGGAAGATCTGTTCGCCGCCTTTCGGGAAACGGATTACGCCGCCGTCCGCGCTGTGATTCTCGGACAGGATCCTTACCACGAATACGGACAGGCACACGGTCTTTGCTTCTCTGTCCGCAAGGGCGTGGAGGCGCCGCCCTCTCTCTGCAACATCTTCAGGGAACTGCAGGACGATCTGGGCTGCGTGCCGCCCAAGGACGGAGATCTGACCGAATGGGCGAAACGGGGGGTTCTGCTGTTGAACAGCGTTCTCACCGTGCGGGAGGGCTGCGCAGGCAGCCACCGCGGCAGAGGATGGGAAACCTTCACCGATCGCGCCATCGAGCTGCTGAACGAACGGGAAGAACCCATCTGCTTTCTGCTCTGGGGCAATTACGCGCGCAAAAAAAAGCTGTTGATTACCAATCCGCGCCATCTCATTCTGGAGGCAGCACACCCAAGCCCTCTGTCCGCTTCCCGCGGCTTTTTCGGCTGCAGACACTTTTCCGCCTGCAACCGTTTCCTTGGAGAAAAAGCGATCGACTGGCAGCTTCCCTGAGTCGCGTTTCCTCCGAGAGCGTTCCTTTCCGGCTGCAACATTTCAGAAAGGAATTTTGATAGATGAAACAACAATCTTTTTCCCGCATCCCGTTCCGGTCGCTGTTCGCCTGTCTGACTGTGCTGGCGCTGCTGTTTCCCTTTGGCTCCGTCTTCGCACTTGCCGGACCTGAATACGATCCCGACACGGACGCGGATACCGACAATACGCTGACCGATCCGTATACCTCTGATCCGGACACCACCGATCCGGACACCTCTGATCCGGACACCACCGA
>CAZJVB010000022.1:0-25035 GCA_964549435.1 uncultured Ruminococcus sp. | reverse complement strand
TCCGGACACCTCTGATCCGGACACCTCTGATCCGGACACCTCTGATCCGGACACCTCTGATCCGGACACCACCGATCCGGACACCTCTGATCCGGATACCACCAATCCCGTGTTCTCTGTCACGCTGAAGGCTACCGGAGATTATTATCCCGGCGGTACTGTCTCGGTCACAGCAACCATCGACGGTCTGGATGGAGATGCCGAATACACCGGCTTTTTCTTCGACCTGACCTATGATCCCGCTGCCCTTACGCTGGCAAACGAGCTGAACAAGGATAACTCGCTCGACTGCATTACCAAATTGCCGGGTGATAAATGGGAAAATCTGACGACCGCAGATCAGGAAACCGGAACCATCCGCGTTTCTGTCGGTCTGACTGAGGACCTGACGCAGGCGACTAAGGAAAACGGTTCGCTGGTGCTGGCTTTCCGTTTCACTGTTCCGAATACAATCCCGGAGACGACGACGCTGCGCATTCAGGATGACACCGTTTCCGCCACGGATAAGAATCTCGCCACCTTTACCGGTACCGGTACCACGCTGACGCTGAACCGTACCGAGGCGCCGGACCTTTCCTCTTCCTCCGAACCGCCGGCAGCCGGTGACGCCGGCAGCGTTTTCCCGTTCCTTCTCGGAACCGGCGCGTTGCTCGGACTGCTTACCGCGATCCGTCTGCGCCGCAGAGAAGACCACACGCTCTAATCTTCAGAGCAATCATTTCTTTCGCTTCATCAAAGCACCCTCTGCTTTTGCCCCCGAAAGCCGGAGCAAAGGCAGAGGGATTTTTTCCTCCGCCGCGTACTTTCCGTATTCTGAACGAAAAGACTTGACTTAAATCGAAATTCAGTGTATACTGTTGTCAATCTTATCGCTTGGAAAGGGATAATAAACCCGAAATGAAAGCATTGATAAAAAAACTGTGGGCGATAGAACTGATCCGCTATCTGTTCGGCGGCGGAACGGCATTTGTGTTTGATAATCTTACGTTCGCCGTCCTCAACAGCTTCCTGCTTCCGGACCTCGGCGAATGGTGGATTTTCGGCTCGGTTCGGAACATGCTCTCCGTCACGGCGGGCTTCCTGATCGGACTGCTCATCAACAATCTGATGTCCATGTTTCTGGTTTTCACCTCCGATACCCAAAAGGGCGCCACCCGTTCCGCACGCGCATTTCTGGCATTCTCCGTGGTCGGCGTGATCGGTCTTCTGCTGAGCATCGGCGGAAACCAGCTCTGCATCTCCCTGTTCGGGAAGAATCCGGTCAAGGAACTGATCTATAAAATTGCCATCGCCGTGCCCGTCACCGGCTGGAATTACATCGGACGTAAATTGTTCGTCTCAAAACAAAAATAAAATAATGCTTATTTTAAGCTACTAAAAAATACTGCATTATATCTCAAGAGCAAAAGCATTCGTTGATTTCTCTCTCGTATCTGCCATATAAGCAATAATATTCGTATTTGTCAATGACGAGCGAAGCCCGCTCATTTCAACTTTGACGATTGTGAATTGTACTGCTACCGTTGCATAAGTATAGAGAAATAATAGAAATTTCACATAAAAACACTATACTATCACAAGAATTGAGAGTCAAATTTATATGATACAAATGGAGGTATTCAAAATGGAGAGGCTTGGAGGCTGGTGTTGGTATCATACAGAACAGGAGAGATTGCTCGAGGGGAATAGATGTGGCAAATGGATGTATTTTTTTAATAACCAAGAATTTGCTATGAATATATGTGAAAAGGCAATCGCAGAGAATGTTTGCTATGCTTGTAAATGCACGGATATGGAGCTGACGGGTGAGAAAACAGGTGTAATTTGTTTTTATTTGAATGGCGATGATATAGAGAACCATCGCAGGGTTATCCAATTTATGATGGATAATAAATTAATCTCAAAAACCAAAAAAGGTCGATTGTATAATATCAGTTTCAAATTTGATGATCAAACTCATGCGGGTGAGTATGGCGCTGGGTTTGAAGGGACAATTAAACTCGCACAATTTATTGACTTAAATACAGGAGAATGGATAAACTGAATAGTTTTTGATTTCTTTATCATAGCTGCAAAAGTTCTAGTCTGTGAGGAAATATAAAACCTTCAACAAATAAAAATGCAAAGCATTTCTACGGAAATGGTGCCCTTTTTCCTATGCTTTCTAAGGGAAAGAACATTCTTCTAAATGAGTAGCATTTTTCTTTAAATATTACGCAGTTAAAATGTATTTTGAGAGAAGATATATGATGTTCTGCTCCATTAGTTTCATGCATGTAAAGCCTTTGTCTGCAAAGTCTATTGTTATTAACTCTCCTACGGTGAAATCACCGAGAAAGGAATGGAAAATCAAATGGCGAAAACAGCAATCATCATCGGCGCGGGTCCTGCCGGTCTGACTGCCGCCTATCGGCTGTTAACGGAAACCGATATCAAACCGGTAATACTGGAGGAAAGCGACGCGATCGGCGGAATCTCCCGCACGGTCAGCTACCACGGAAACCGAATGGATATCGGCGGCCACCGTTTCTTCTCCAAGGATCAGGAGGTCAACGACCTCTGGGCACATATCCTGCCGACGCAGGGCGCTCCCGCTATGGATGACAAGAAGCTTGGCAGGGAAAAGCCGCTGGCGGCGGGCGGTCCCGATCCGGAACAAACCGACCGTGTCATGCTGGTGCGCGACCGCGTTTCCCGCATCTATTTTCTGAAAAAATTCTTTCAATATCCGATCTCCATGAGTGCGGAAACCTTCCGCAACATGGGCTTCAAAAATACCATGCGCGCCGGCTTCGGGTACCTCGGCTCCTGCTTCCGCAAGCTGCCGGAGGACAACCTTGCCAACTTTTACATCAACCGCTTCGGCCGCCCGCTGTATGAAATGTTTTTTGAGGATTACACCGAAAAACTCTGGGGCGTCAACCCGAAATACCTCTCAGCGGATTGGGGCGCGCAGCGCGTCAAGGGGCTTTCCCTTTGGAAAGCGCTGGCAGACGCCCTGACCAAGCCGTTCCGGAAGAAAAGCGGCGCAGTGGAAACCTCACTGATCGAGCAGTATATTTATCCGAAGAAGGGACCCGGTCAGCTTTGGGAAGCGCTGGCGGATGAAATCCGCTCTCTGGGCGGCGAAATCCGCATGAACGCGTCGGTTCAGCTTATTGCGCTCGGTGAAGGAACGGTGGAATCCGTCACCCTGCAGGACGGAACCGTCGTTACGGGAGACTACTTCCTTTCCTCCATGCCGATCAAAGATCTGGTCGCCGGCATGGGACAGGAACACGTCCCGCAGGCGGTCTATGAAGTGGCGACCAATCTGCCGTACCGCGATTTTATCACCGTCGGACTGCTGGTCAACCGCCTGCAAATTCAAAACCGAACCAAAATGAAAACGCTCTCCAATATCATTCCGGACTGCTGGATCTACATTCAGGAGCGGGACGTCCGTCTGGGCCGCCTGCAGATCTTCAACAACTGGTCCCCCTATATGGTCAAGGATCCGGAAAATACGGTTTGGATCGGTCTGGAATATTTCTGCTCCGAGGGCGACGAAATGTGGAATATGGCGGACGGGGATTTCATTGAATTTGCAAAAGGCGAGCTGGAGCACATCGGCGTCATCCGCAAGGAGGACGTGCTGGATGCAACCCGTGTCCGCGTAAAAAAGGCATACCCGGCCTATTTCGGCGTTTACGATCGGTTCTCCGAGGTCAGGGACTGGCTGGACACATTCGGCAACCTGTTTTGCATCGGACGGAACGGACAGCACCGCTACAATAATATGGACCATTCGATGGTGACCGCGTTCGAAGCCGTCAACTGCATCAAAACCGGCGCAACGGATAAATCCGCCGTTTGGAACGTCAACACCGAGAAAGAATATCACGAAGAGAAGAAAGCATAGCGGCAACTGCGGCCGTCGGCAAAGCCCGGCGGTCGCACTTTTTGCTGTTTGCCGGCAGTTCCAATCAAAAAATCCGGAATTTCCTCTTGACAATACGGAAATCTTGCGCTATACTATCGCATGCTTGCAGTAGGTAAGTTATACCATTTTGCAATCAGAAAAGGAGAAAACCGAAATGAAATACGTCTGCGAACTTTGTGGCTGGGAATACGACGAGGAAACGGGTTCCCCCGATGATGGCATCGAGCCGGGAACACGCTTTGATGATCTGCCTGATGATTTCGTCTGCCCTCTCTGCGGCGCAGGGAAGGAAGACTTTGTAAAAGCGGACTGACAATGGCTCCCCGCAGTGATTTCTCCGCGCTGCCGATCCGGCGCGCAAACAGACAGGATCTCGAAGGAATCAACCGCCTGCTCCGGCAGGTTCTGACGGTGCATCACAACGGCAGACCGGATCTGTTCAAGCCAAATGCAAAAAAATATACGGATACGGAGCTGCTTGCCCTATTTCGGGACGACGCCCGCCCCGTGTTTGTCTGTACGGACGAAAACGGAGAGATTGCAGGATATGCGTTCTGCATCCTGCAGGAATGCAAGGGCGACCAGATCGCCTGCGACCGGAAAACGCTTTACATTGACGATCTGTGCGTCGAGGAAACCAAACGCGGGCAGCACATCGGAAAGCATTTATACGAATACGTTCTGCGATTTGCGGAACGTACCGGCTGCTATCATGTCACGCTCAACGTTTGGTGCTGCAATCCGTCTGCACTGCACTTCTATGAAGCGTGCGGCATGAAGCCGCAGAAAATCACCATGGAAACGGTACTGAACCCGGATTCTCAAACAGAAAAATGAAAAAAGGCTTTCGCATCGTTGATGCGAAAGCCTTTTTATTTCGGCACGCGCCTGCGCGGGCTTTCCTATATCTTCTAGCGCCTGTCAGATCATGATTGCCCGATCCTTCACACCATGCGAACAGAAACCTCGCCGCTGCTCAGTGCACGCGTTTCCCCGCCGACCTCTACCAGCAGCTCTCCGCGGTCGTTGATCCCCACCGCCTTTGCCGGAAACTGCTCCGAGCCGCGCGTTACCTGCACGTTTTTCCCTAAAATGATGCAGCGCTCACGGTACCCTTTCAGGTGTCCGCCGCTTAGGATCGCCGTATCAGGTTCTGCGAATCGGCACAGCAGAGCGGATGCCAGCCGGTTGCGATCCACCTGCACGCCGGTTTCCGTCTCCAAGTCCGAAGCGACGGCGGAAAGCGGCTCCGGAAACACCGTTTTTCGCACGTTGATGCCAATGCCTACAACCGCATAATCAAAGCTGCCGGTTTCGAAATCCACGGAAGCCTCGGTCAGAATTCCGCAGACCTTATGCGTTCCGATCCAGACGTCATTCACCCATTTGATACCGGCTTTCGCACCGGTCAGCTCCTCGATCGCTTCTGCAACGGCAACCGCTGCATAAGTGGTGATCAGCGCGCAATCCTCCCCACGGATAGCAGGGTGCAGAATCAGGGAGAGATACAGCCCGCTGCCGGCCGGAGAGAAAAAGGCTCTGCCCATCCTCCCCTTACCGCCGTCCTGCCGATCGGAAAGCACGCAGAGTGCCCGCGCGCCGCCTGCCGCCAGTTCCTTGGCGCGGTCGTTGGTCGAACCGATGCAGTCATGCAGCTCCAGCACATACCCTCCGTCGCCGTAATGGGAGATCGCCTCCGCCGAAAGCCGGTCACAGGCGACCAGCACATACCCGCGGTTGGTTCCCGCCTGAATGGAATACCCCTCCTCGCGCAGCTGCCCTACCGCCTTCCAAATCGCACCGCGCGTCACGCCGAGCCGCTCCGCCAGCAATTCACCGGAAAGCTGTTCCCCGCCGAGCAGGGCTTCCAGCACCCGTTCCTTCAACGCCATCGCCGTTATCTTTGGACACGCCCGGAGCCGTCGCCGCCCGAAAGCGTAAGCACCTCGGAAACGGTGACCGCATTGAAGTCTCCTTCAATGCTGTGCTTCAGACAGGATGCCGCGACCGCAAACTCCAGCGAGGAGGCGTCGTTCATACCGGAGGTCTGTCCGTAAATCAGACCGGCACCGAAGCTGTCTCCGCCGCCGACGCGGTCCACAATCTGCATATCGTACTTTTTGGAGACGAACAGCTCCTTCCCGTTATACAGCAGCCCCGACAAACGGTTCCGGGACGCCGATACGGATTCCCGCAGCGTGATCGCCACCTTATTCACACCGAACCGATCGATCAGCTGCTTTGCCACGTCGCGGTAGCCGTCGATGTCAATCTCCCCCTTTGTGACGTCGCTCTTCGCCGCACGGATGCCGAACACGTCCGCCGCATCCTCCTCATTGGCAAGCAGCAGATTGACATACGGCACCAGCTCCGACATCACCTGCCCCGCTTTCTCCCGCGACCAAAGCTTCTTGCGGTAATTGAGATCGCAGGAAATCGGCACGCCCAACGCCTTTGCCGCTTTGCATGCCTCCAGCGTCAACGCCGCGACGTTATCTCCAAGTGCAGGCGTAATGCCGGTGAAATGAAACCATTCTGCACCCGACAGCACCGCTTCCCAATCAACGTCACCCACCGAAAGTCCTGCCGCAACTGAGCCGGCGCGGTCGTAAATCACCTTAGAGGGACGCTGCGACGCGCCCTTTTCACAGTAATAAATGCCCATACGACCGGGACGAACCACGATATGACGGGTATCCACCCCCCAGCGGCGCAGCTGCCCGATACACGCTTTGCCAATGTCATGATCCGGTAATCCGGTCACAAAAACAGCTTCCTTGCCGAAATTGCAAAGCGAAACCGCTACATTCGCTTCCCCGCCGCCGAAGGTCGCCTCGTAGGAGGCGGTCTGCACGAACCGCTGATAGGACGGCGGCTGTAAACGAAGCATGATCTCACCGAAGGTCACGATTGCCATAAACTAAAAACTCCTTTTCCCCTAACAAATTCTTATCTGACAGCATGATAGCACGTCTGCGCAAATCTGTCAAGCATATTCTTGTCCGATGCCGCATAGATTGAAACGTACTATGACGCATACATTGAGAAAGGAACGGAATCGGATATGACACAGGGAACCCAACGCCCCGCAGGGCGAAAAAAAACGCGCCGGAAGCCGGAGCGTGCCGGAACGGGAGGCAACGCGCTGCTTCGGGCCGGCGGCGCCGGCTTTTTACTCGGCGTCGGTCTGCTGTTCGCCTTTGCCCTTCTGCTGGCGGGTGCGGCTTTGAAATCCCCCTCTCCGCAGGCGATCGTTTTTCCGGCCGCCATGATCGCCGTGTTTGCCGGCGGATACGGAGGCGCGCTGCTCAGTGCAAAAAAAGCCGCCGGCGCGGGGCTGAACCCTTTTCTCGGCGGACTGGTCGCAGGCGGCGCACTGCTGCTGTTTCTGTTTGCCCTTTCCCTGTTTTTCCCCTCCTCCGGGGAACGCGGCGCGCTGCATCGGTTCGCGCCGTTGCTGGTCTTGCTCATCGCCGCCGCGCTGGGAAGCCTCACTGCTGCGGCACACCGCCCCAGCCAGAAGCGAAAGCTGAAAAAGCTGACCGCCGGAAAACGCCGCTGAAACAAACAGAGGAAGCCTCCTTACGGGCTTCTCCACTCAGGAACATAAGAAAGGGAACCTTTTTCGCAAAAAGGTTCCCAAACTGTCATTCTCTGCCTCGAAAAATCCGACAAAACAAAGAAATATCAGCGTTTTGCCCTATCCCCGTCTATGATACACGCCTGCGCTCGCCCTACCTTGTCTTATTATACACGTCGTACTCTTCCCACAGCTTCTCCAGCCGGGAAAGGCGGCCGGCACAAGCATTCGGATGCTTTGCGGCGACCGCTGCAATCAAAGCGTTCAGCACCGCCATCGGCGCGACCAGCGAATCGACAAAGCAGTCGTTCTCATTGTGCGCAAACACCACCGTATCCGCAAACGGCGCCAGCGGACTGCGCTCGCTGTCCGTCACTGCACAGACATACGCATTCTGCTTGTGGGAAAAATCCAGCGCATTGACCGTCCGGCGGGAATACCGCGGAAAGGAAATGCCAATCACGACGTCCGGCTCCCCGACTGACAGCAGCTGGTCAAAAAACTCGCCGCCGGTGATTGTCTGCAAAAGGCGCACATCGTCCAAAAGCTGCGCCAGATAGAAATCCAGAAACATCGCTAACGAGGTCGAGGAACGCGCCCCGACAATATAGATCCGGCGCGCAGCGACCAGCCGTTCCGCGATATGATCAAACGTCTGCGCATCGGTTTCCGCAAGCGTCTTCTTGATGTTCTCCATATCCGCACGCATGCTCCGCGCAAACGCCTCGCCGCCTGTAGACGCGCGGGAAAGCTCCATGCGCTGCAGCGACGTCAGCGTACCGCGGATAGACTCCTTCAGCGCCGCCTGCAGCTCCGGATACCCCCGGTACCCCAGCTCCGCTGCATAGCGCACCACGGTAGATTCCGAAGTACCGACTGTCTCCGCAAGCCGTGCAGCGGTCATGCCGGCAGCAGTCGTGTAATGCTCCAGAAGGTATTTGCCGATCTTTTTCTGTGCTTTGGAGCCGGAGGCCAACCGCTGCTCGATCAGCTGTAATGCATCATTCATGGCAAAAAACGCCCCTGTCTTTCCGCGCACACTCAGAACGCGATGCGCTCTTCAATGATCCGTTTTAACTCCGCGATCGGCACACGGATCTGCTCCATGGTATCACGGTCGCGCACGGTCACACAGTGATCCGTCTCGCTCTCGAAATCATAGGTGATGCAGATCGGCGTCCCGATCTCATCCTGCCGGCGATACCGCTTGCCGATCGAACCCGCCTCGTCGTAATCCACCGTGAACGTTTTGCACAGCTCGTTATAAAGCTCCGTCGCAGGACCGGCAAGCTTCTTGGACAGCGGGAGCACCGCCGCCTTATTCGGGGCAAGCGCCGGATGCAGATGCAGCACGGTGCGCATATCCGGCTTCTCCTCTGTGCCGAGATTCTCCTCATCATACGCATCAATCAGGAACGCCAGTGCGACACGGTCACAGCCCAAAGACGGCTCGATGACATACGGAATGTAGTGCTCGTTGGTTTCCGCGTCAAAATAGGTCATATCCTGTCCGGATACCTTCTGATGCTGCGTCAGATCGTAATCGGTGCGGGATGCAACGCCCCAGAGCTCGCCCCAGCCGAACGGGAACAGGAACTCGAAATCGGTCGTCGCATTGGAATAGAACGCAAGCTCTGCCGGATCGTGATCGCGGGTGCGGAGATTTTCCTCCCGGATGCCCAGCTCCAGGAGCCAACGGCGGCAAAACTCCTTCCAGTAGGAAAACCACTCCAATTCCGTGCCGGGCTTGCAGAAGAACTCCAGCTCCATCTGCTCGAACTCGCGGGTGCGGAAGGTAAAGTTGCCGGGCGTGATCTCGTTCCGGAAGGTCTTTCCGATCTGCGCGACGCCAAACGGCACCTTTTTGCGGGTGGTGCGCTGAATATTCTTAAAATTGACGAAAATCCCCTGCGCGGTTTCCGGGCGGAGATACACCGTTGCCGCGCTGTCCTCCGTCACCCCCTGAAAGGTTTTGAACATCAGATTGAACTTGCGGATATCCGTGAAATCATGCTTGCCGCAGCCGGGACAGGGGACCTTCTTTTCCCGGATATACGAAACCATATCCTCGTTGGACATCGCCTCGACAGTCACATCCGTGATCCCATTTTCGCTGTTGAACTCCTCGATCAGCTTGTCCGCGCGGTGACGCATCTTGCATGCCTTGCAGTCGATCAGCGGATCGTTGAAGGTGGTGACATGCCCGGACGCCACCCAAACCTGCGGATTCATCAGGATCGCGGAATCCTGACCGACATTATACGGGCACTCCTGAATGAATTTCTTCCGCCATGCCGCCTTGACGTTATTTTTGAACTCCACGCCGAGCGGTCCGTAGTCCCACGTGTTCGCCAGTCCTCCGTAAATCTCACTGCCGCTGAAGACGAATCCGCGTCCCTTACAAAAGGCGACGATTTTTTCCATGGTTTTTTCTTCGTTTCTCATCCGTTTGTGCCGTTCGCGCGGCAGGCTGCCGCGCGCCTTTCTGTATCGATATTGTTGATCATTTCTGCATCTTGCTCATTTCACGCTGCGCCATGACCAGCCGGTAATATCGGCCTTCCTTTTCCATCAGCTCTTCGTGCGTCCCCAGCTCCTCCAGCTCGCCCTTTTCAAAGACAGCCAGCTTGGTCGCGTTCCGCAGCGTGGAAAGCCGGTGCGCAATGGCGACCGTCGTGCGACCTTTAGACAATGCAAAGAGCGCATCCTGAATCTGCTTCTCCGTCTCGGTATCCAGCGAGGAGGTTGCCTCGTCCAAAATCAGCAGCTTCGGGTTCCGCAGAATCGCCCGCGCAATGGCAATGCGCTGCTTTTCCCCGCCGGAAAGCGTATTTCCGCGCGCACCGACATAGGTATTATACCCGTCCGGCAGTTTCATAATGAACGCATGCGCCCCCGCCAGCTTGGCGGCGCGCAGAACCTCATCCCGCGTCGCGTCCGGCTTGGCATATGCCAGATTACTGTAAATGGTCCCGTTGAACAGGTAGTTTTCCTGCAGCACTACACCGATCTGCGAACGAAACGCCGCTGCGGTGTACGTCCGCACATCCTTGCCGTCGATCAGCAGTGCACCTTCATTCAGGTCATACATCCGCATGATCAGATTGATAACCGTGGTCTTTCCGACACCGCTGCGGCCGACCAATCCGATGAAATCTCCCTGATGTATGTCCAGCGTCAGATGCTTCAGCACGTAATCCGGCGGGTTGTACCCGAAGGAAGCGTCCCGGAACGCAATTTCACCGTGCAGCTCGACGTCCTGCAAAGCGCCGTCAGGCATATCCTCCTGCTCATCCAGCACCTCGGAAACCTTGCTCATGGAGGTGAAGGAGCGGGAGAACATCCGCGGAACCTGCGCAAACCAGCGGATCGGTCCGTACAGCGTCGTCACATACGCCAGAAACTCGGTCAGCTCCCCGGCAGTTGCAGTGCCGGAAATGACCTGCCTGCCAACAAAGAACAGCACCAGAAATTCTCCGGCGCCCAACAAAAAGCCGGAAAACGGCACGATCGCATTCCAAATCAGCTCGTTTTTCTTACTCGTGTCGGCATACCGCCTCGCACAGCGCCGAAAACGCTCGCCCTCGCGCGCCTCCGTGCCAAACACCTTGACCTCACGGATGCCGGAAAAGACGTCGTGCAATTGGTTGTTGATATCGCTTTCCAGCTGCCACTGCCGATGATACAATCGCCTTGTCAGCTTATTGACCGATATAAACAGCAGCACCAGCAAAGGGACCGGCGCGATGATCAGCAGCGTCAACAGCCAGTTGCGGGAAAACAGAATGATTCCCACCGCCACCAGCGTGACCGCCTGCTGCAGCAGCTGCGGCACCAGATTGGTCAGGAAGGACTGCAACTGCGTCGTATCGCCGGAAAGACGGGTAATCAGCTCCCCGGCAGAGCGCTTGGAAAGCCCGGTCAGGGAAAGCGACTGCACCTTCTCGTACAGCTGCCTGCGGATCCGCATCAGAATCCGAGCAGCCGCCTTGGCGGTCAGGATCCGGCGCAGACAGCTGAACACCGCAACCGAAAAACCGCACAGCGCCAGCAAGCCCACTACCGCCGCCAGACCGGCATGCGTTCCCGGTGCCACCCCCTCCGCAGGGGAAAGGAAACGATCGATCAGATACCGCTGCACCTGCGGCGTCAGAACGCTCACGCCGGAGGTCAGGACCAGAAACAGTCCGGCAAGCAGCAGCAAACGAAGGTCCGCGCGGGCAAAGGAAAGAAAGCGGGACAGCAACTTCTTCTTGTTCGCACAATGCACGCAGGCGTCGCTTCCCTTCGGATACGGTCTCCCGCACTTCGGACAGCGATGCTCCTTCGGCTTCTGCACGGGACGGCTGCAGCGACGCGCCTCCAGCTGCCCGACCATGTCCTCAAAGGTCCGGCAGTGCCGCATATCTGCGCGGCAAAGCTCGATCTCCTCACCGTCCAGCCTGCTTTCGATCGAAATCACCCCGACGCCGCGATTCAACCGGATTTCATCCGGACCGTGCAGCGGAAACCGCCGCACCTCCTCTCCGGCGACAAAGACGGCTTCCTTCGCATCCATAGCGCAGGCGCCGTATACGGGGCGATTCTGAAAATCCAGATTGAAGTCAAACGAAACCTCCGCTTCCCTGCCCAGTGCCCGCCTTGCACGTTCGCGTGCGGCAAGCTGCTGCGGGGAATCCGGTTTTCTTTTTTTATGATGTTTTTTAGGAAACGGCTTCTTTGGTTCCGACATACTTTTCCTTCCACGGTCTGCCCCGTCATGCAACGCGGCAGGAGCCGGCAGCATCGCTTGCGAAATCCGCCGCCTCAGAGAGGCAGGGACGTCTTTATAAGTACAGCTCGATCTTCCGATAGCTTTTGGGATCCAGCTTCAGGACATCCGGAATCAGATAACGATTGCCGTCCACATCCGTCAGCACAACGCCGTTTTCGGAATTGTGAAACAGATTGCGGTACGTGTCCCGCATGGTAAAGGAGCGCTTTCCGCAGTCCGTCTCCGCATCCCAATAGGAAAAGCCCATTTTATCCTTCAGGGAAAGGATCTTTGTGATGACCGGCGCCAGATATTTGCGCTCCAGCTCCGCCTCGATCAGCGCACGCGCCTCCCCTTCAAAATCACTAAGGGCGCGGATGATCCCGTATTCCTTCCCGTCCATGTCCAGCACGGAAATGTATTCGTCGGGCGCGTCAAACGGAAACGCACGGTGAAACTGCACCCGCCCGAAATCCTGCCATTCCGGCGGACGCTGCTCCTCGGTCAGATCATCCGTCACAGGCGGCAGAAAAGCACGCATCGCGGGAAAACCGTTCTTTGTGCGCGTAAAGACCGCATTCTCCGGTTTCAGATATACAACATTTGCAAGATCCAGATAGCTGTCCGCCATTCCCTGTCACCCCGTCTTTCACCCGATTGCCGCCAAGGAGACATTCTTTCGGAACATCCCTTGACAAGAAAAAAATCTTCTGTTATAATGTTATGTCATTATACTAAACTTTTTCGGATTTTGCAATAGATATACAAGAAAAAATTGCAGGGAAATCAAGAAAGGACGCTGTATCAAACATATGGCTGAAAAGAAACTGGTGGAAGCCATCACTTCCATGGACGTCGATTTCGCACAGTGGTATACCGACGTCGTTCGTAAGGCGGAGCTTGCCGACTATTCCGGCGTCAAAGGCTGCATGATCATTCGTCCCTACGGCTACGCGATCTGGGAACATATCCAAAAGGATCTTGACGCCCGCTTCAAAGCGCTTGGACATGAAAATGTCTATATGCCGCTGTTTATCCCCGAAGGCCTGCTGCAAAAGGAAAAGGATCACGTCGAGGGCTTTGCGCCGGAATGCGCATGGGTAACGGTTGGCGGTGAAAATAAGCTGGCGGAGCGTCTCGCAATCCGCCCGACCTCCGAAACGCTGTTCTGCGACCATTTCCGCAATATCATTCATTCTTACCGCGACCTGCCTAAGCTCTACAACCAATGGGTGAACGTCGTCCGCTGGGAAAAGACCACCCGCCCGTTCCTGCGCACCTCGGAGTTCCTTTGGCAGGAGGGGCATACCATGCACGCCACCGAGGAAGAGGCGCGGGAAGAAACGCTGCGGATGCTCCGCGTTTATGAGGATTTCTATCTCGAAACCCTCGCCATCCCTGCCATAACCGGCAGAAAAACCGAAAAGGAAAAGTTCGCCGGCGCGATTGAAACCTATACCATCGAGCCTATGATGCATAACGGCGTCGCGCTGCAGGGCGGCACCTCCCATTATTTCGGGGACGGCTTCGCCCATGCGTTCGATATCACCTTCACCGACAAGGATAACACCGTCAAATATCCGCATCAGACCTCATGGGGCGTTTCCACCCGTATGATCGGCGCGATCATCATGACGCACGGCGACGATAACGGGCTGATTCTCCCGCCGAAGGTCGCCCCTGTTCAGGTCGCCGTCATCCCGGTGCAGTCACATAAGGAGGGGGTGCTGGAGCAGGCGCACGTCATCGCGGATCGTTTGCGCACCGCCGGCATTCGGGTCAAGCTGGACGACTCGGATAACTCTCCCGGCTGGAAATTCGCAGAATATGAGATGAAGGGCGTGCCGGTTCGTCTGGAGCTCGGTCCCCGCGACCTGCAGAACGGCTCCTGCGTGCTGGTCTCCCGCGTGAGCGGAACCAAGACCGCCGTCCCGCTGGCACAGATTGAGCAGGCGGCGCAAACCGCTTTGACCGCCGTTCATAACGAGCTGGTGGAGCGTGTCCGGAAGAATCTGGAGGCAAAAACCTTTGCCGCGACCACCTTTGAGGAATTTCTCGACTGTGCGGCAAATCACCCCGGCTTTATCAAAGCGATGTGGTGTGGTGACACCGCCTGCGAAGAGAAGATCAAGGATGTGACCGGCGGCGTCAAATCCCGCTGTATCCCGTTCCACGAGGAAACGCTCGCTTCTACCTGCGTCTGCTGCGGGAAACCCGCAAAGCATATGTTGTACTGGGGCAGGCAGTATTGATCCACTTTTACAGCATAAATACAGCATAAAAAAAGCACTTCCTGCGAAGTGCTTTTTTTATGGGGTGGAAGATCGGGCTCGAACCGACGACCTTCAGGGCCACAACCTGACACTCTAACCAACTGAGCTACATCCACCGAATGTGTAACCGAGGCGTCCTTGCCGCAGACCGCCGAAGCCCCGATTGGAGCCTCCTGCGACAGCCGCCGTCCGGTTGCACGAATGGCGCGTCTTGGGGGACTCGAACCCTCGGCCTACTGCTTAGAAGGCAGTTGCTCTATCCAGCTGAGCTAAAGACGCATACACATCTTTCGGGAATCTGTGGAGCGGGTGACGGGAATCGGACCCGCACGGCCAGCTTGGAAGGCTGGAATTCTACCATTGAACTACACCCGCATGGAAGACAGATCCGCAGGAAGGAAAGAGCCTTGTTCATAAGGACAGACTGCACACTCCTTTATCAGCAAAGCGCACAATCTGTCCACCGAATGCATGTTACTGCGCCTGATTGAGCATCTGTGTGAACCGGCTCTTTTTTCTTGCGGCATTATTCTTATGAAGAATTCCCTTGTTGACAGCGCGGTCAATCATGCTGACTGCGTCGAGGTAGGTTTTGGAAGCAAGCTCCTTGTCACCCTCAGCAAGTGCAGCCTGATACTTCTTGATTGAAGTTTTCATCGCGGAACGGAAACTCTTGTTCTGCAAGGTCTTGGTCTTGGTCACAAGAACACGCTTTTTCGCAGACTTAATGTTAGGCAAACGACTCACCTCCTACTGTTATTTTGGAACCTACTTATCTTAACACACTTTTTTTTATTTTGCAATAGGGAATTTCAAAAAATCATAAATTTTTTCAATCGAGACAAAATAAGAGAAAAAATTCTTTTTTGGAGCCGACAAAATGTATAGAAAAAGGACAGATCTCGCGCTGGAAATGCGAGAATTAAACGCCGAGCCGGGAAAACAGGACGGCATTCTGACAGAAGAACGGGAGGAAAACGGCATCCGCGTCACCTCGATGCGTATTCTGCCCGGTGAAGGAGAGCGCCTGAGCGGCAAGCAGCCGGGCGTCTATATTACCGTGGATGTGGGTGAAATCTGGCATGCGCAGTCGGACGCGTTCGGCGCCGCTGCGGAAATTCTGGCAAAAGAGCTGCGCGCGCTGCTACCGGAAAAACGCGGCTGCGTACTGGTCGCGGGACTGGGAAACGATCGCATCACGCCGGATTCCATCGGTCCGCGTGTGGTCAGCGGCGTACTGGTCACGCGGCACATTCGCATTCTGGACCAAAGCCTTTTTGAAAGCGCAGGCTTCGGGGAGCTTGCCGCCGTCGCACCCGGTGTACTGGGGCAAACCGGCATCGAAAGCGCAGAAATCATCCGCAGCGTCACAGAGCGCATCCGCCCCTCCTGCGTGATCGCCATCGATGCGCTTGCCTCGCGCCGCCTGTCCCGCCTCGCTTCCACCGTCCAGCTTTCGGATACCGGTATCCGCCCCGGCTCCGGCGTTTCCAATACCCGCTCCTGCCTCTCGGCGGAAACGCTGGGCGTGCCGGTCATCTCCATCGGTGTGCCGACCGTGGTCGACGCAGGCACCCTCGCCTACGACCTGCTGGAGGAACTGGCAGAAAAGGAGGGCTATCCCGCCGACCTGCCGACCTTCGACAAGGTCGTACAGAAGCTGCTGTCCGGCGCGGGCAAGGACTTTTTTATCACCCCGCGTGACAGCGATACCGTCGCCGCAGGCGCCGCCCGACTGATTGCCGCCGGCATCAACCTCGCCCTGCACGAAGGCATGACGCTGGAGGAACTGGCGGAATACCTTTCCGCAACCTGAAAAGAAATCTTGAGCGGAAGGGTTGCTATTCCCGGAAAAGTGTTGTATAATAATAGAGAATGAAATTCTCCGACCGACTTTACTTTTCCACCGATAAAAAGGAGTGCTTCGCATGCCAAACCCGTCCACCGTTCCGCAGGAATTTGTCTGCATCGCACCGTACACCAGCATGCGCGTCGGCGGCGTCGTGCGATATCTCTACCGCCCGGAAAGCGAGGAGGAACTCGCCGCGCTGCTTCCCGCCCTTACCGATGCCGGCACGCCGTTTCTGGTGGTTGGCAACGCCTCCAACCTGCTGTTTCCGGATGACGGCTACGAAGGGGCCGTCGTCCTGACCTCCTCCGTGCGGGAACTGCGCATGGAACACGGCGAAATCGTCGCTTCCTGCGGCGTATCCCTCTCGGCGCTGTCCGCCTTTGCGCAAAGCAATGGAAAAAGCGGGCTGGCGTTCGCCTACGGTATTCCCGGCACAGTCGGCGGTGGCGTGTACATGAATGCAGGCGCCTACGGCGGCGAACTTGCCGACTGCTTCTCACAGGCGGACTGCATAGACCGCAGCGGCAACCGCAGGACGCTGACGAAGGACGACTTTCGCTTTTCCTACCGGCACAGCGCCTTACAGGAAAACGGGCTGTTCCTTCTGCATGCTGTTTTTTCCTGCCCGGACGGCGATCCCGAAACGATCAAGGCGGATATGGAGCGTAACATGGCAGCGCGTAAGGCAAAGCAGCCGTTGGAATTCCCCTCCTGCGGCAGCGCGTTCAAGCGCCCGGAAGGGCATTATGCAGGAGCGCTGATCGAACGGGCAGGACTGAAGGGCCTTACCGTCGGCGGCGCGCAGATCTCCGAAAAGCACGCCGGCTTCCTCATCAACCGCGGCGGCGCAACCGCTGCCGATGTCCGCGCCCTGATCGCCGCCGTACAGAAGGCGGTGCTGGAGCAAAGCGGTGTGCTGTTAGAGCCGGAAATGCAAATCCTGTCTTTTTGAGAAGGGAGGGAAGCAGGGGATGTCCTATTCCTCCGAACTGAAAAGCTATCTGCAGACGCTGGGCTTCCGCAAGGAATGCTGCATGCTCGCCTGCTCCGCCGGTTACGAGGCGGAGCCGTTCGAGGCGCAATGCGAGCATTGCCGCGGCTGCTTTCTGCGCGGGGTGTTCTTTCGTTTCGGCTACGTCACGCCGCCGGAAAAGGACGCGATGCTGACCTTTACGTTCTGTGATGAATATGCCTGCTACGTGCAGGAGGTGCTGCGGCAGGCGGGCATCGAAGCCAAGGTCACCCGCCGCCGCGGGCGCAATCTGATCTACCTGAAAAAAAGCGAAGCGGTCGCCGACGTGATCTCCATGATGGGCGCCACCAAATATTCCCTGCGCATCATGGAGGTGCAGGTAGACAAGCAGTGCCGCAGTGATCTGAACCGCAAGTGCAACGCAGAAACCGCCAATCTCACCCGTACCGCCAACGCCGCCGCGGAACAGCTTGCCGCGATCTCAAGACTGAAGCAGGCGAGACGCTTCGCGACGCTGCCTCCGGAGCTGCAGGCGGCGGCAGAGCTGCGGCTCTCTCACCCGGAAGCCAGTCTGGAGGAGCTGCGACGGCTTTCCGTTCCGCCGGTCAGCCGCAGCGGTCTGAACCACCGGCTGCAAAAGCTCACTGCTCTTGCCGCAGAGCTTACCGATTCCTGAGACACGAAACCGCACGGAGGGAATATGTCGTTCGTTCACCTTCATCTCCATACCGAATACAGCCTGCTGGACGGCGAGTGCCGGATCGAAAGGCTTCCCGAAGCCGTCAAGGCAGCGGGACAGACCGCCGTCGCGATCACCGACCACGGCGTGATGTACGGCGCCGTCTCCTTCTATAAGGCATGCCAGGCGGCGGGCGTCAAGCCGATTATCGGCTGCGAAGTCAACGTCGCTCCCCGCCGGATGGAGGACAAGGAACGTCTGCTGGACAGCGGCGTCACCCAGCTCGTCCTACTGGTACGCAATGAAACCGGTTATGCAAACCTGATGTCCATCGTCTCACAGGCGTTCACCAAGGGCTTCTTTGAAGTTCCGCGCACCGACCGGGAGACACTGCAGAAGCATGCCGAAGGACTGATCGCCCTGTCCGGCGGACTGTCCGGAAGCGTCGCCCAATGCCTGCTGCGCGGAGACCGCTCCGCAGCACGCGAGCAGATCCTCTGGCTGGAGCGTACCTTCGGGCACGGCAATTTCTATCTGGAGATCGGCCGTCACGGCGTCAGCGGCGAACGGCAGGTCGGCGAGGAGCTGCTCCGCTTTTCCCGCGAGCTGGCGATTCCGCTGGTCGCCGCCAACGACGTCCATTATCTGAAGCAGGAGGATGCGGAGCTGCAGCAGCTGCTCGCCGCCATTCGGGAGGGCGTAACGTTGGCGGAGCGCCCCGGCATGGAAGGAACGCAATACTATCTCAAAACCGAACAGGAAATGCAGGCGCTGTTCCCGGATCTGCCCGAGGCACTGGAAAATACCGTCCGCATCGCGGACCGCTGCAGCTTCCACTTCGACTTCAATACCTGCCATCTGCCGGTTTTTCCGGTTCCCGCCGGAGAGCTTCCCGCCGACACGCCGCCCGCCGACGCTTCAAACGCCTACCTGCAGCGCCTCTGTCTCGAAGGATACGAAGCGCGCATCCGCGATGGGTTCCTGCAAAGCGGCAGGGACTACGAGGAGCGCATGCAGTATGAGCTGTCCGTCATTCGTGAGATGGGCTTTTCGGATTACTATCTGATCGTCTGGGATTTTGTCCGCTTTGCCAAGCAGGCGGATATCCCCGTAGGTCCCGGACGCGGCAGCGGCGTCGGCAGCCTTGTCGCGTACTGCCTCGGCATTACGGACGTCGATCCGCTGGCGTTCGGCTTGCTGTTCGAACGGTTTCTGAATCCCGAACGCATCAGCATGCCGGATTTTGACATCGATTTCAGTGACGAGCGCCGCGGCGAGGTCATCGAGTATGTTTCCGAAAAATACGGGCGCGACCACGTGGCGCAGATCGTCACGTTCGGCACGATGGCATGCAAGCAGGCGCTGCGGGATGCAGGACGCGCCATGGGGCTTTCCTATACGGAGGTGGACGAGGTTGTCCGGCTGGTACCGCGTATTTTCAATATCACGCTGGAAAACGCCCTGAAAGAAAGCCCGGAACTGAAAAAACGCTGCGACGAGGATCCGGACGTCGCGCTGCTGGTGGCAAACGCATTGCGGCTGGAAGGCAGACCGCGCAATACGTCCACCCATGCCACCGGCGTGGTGGTCACTGACCTGCCGCTGACGCATTATGTTCCGCTGTCCGTCAACGACGACGTAACCGTTACACAGTACACCATGAATACAGTCGCGGAGCTGGGGCTCCTGAAAATCGATTTTCTGGGGCTTCGCTATCTGTCGATCATCCGGGAAACGGAGCTGGGCGTCCGGAAGCTGCAGCCGGATTTCCGCATCGATGCCGTCCCGTTCGACGACAGCGAAACCTATGCGCTGCTGTCGGCAGGGCATTCGCTGGGACTGTTCCAGCTGGAAAGCGAGGGGATGCGCGGTCTGCTGCAGAAGCTGCAGCCTCGCACGCTGGAGGATATCGTCTCGGTCATTTCCCTCTACCGTCCCGGCCCGGCGCTCTCCATCGATACCTTCCTGAAGAACCGCCGCGATCCCGCCGGCACGGAATATCTGGTTCCGGAGCTGAAGCCCATTTTGGAGGAAACGCACGGCTGCATGCTCTATCAGGAGCAGGTCATGCTGATCTGCCGCAGGCTGGCGCATTTCACCTTCGGACATGCCGATCTGGTGCGCCGTGCCATGGCAAAAAAGAAACGCTCGGAAATGGAAAAGGAGGAAGCCGCCTTCCTCAACGGCTGCCGGGAAAACGGGATCCCCGTCGACAAAGCCGCCGCGATCTTCGACCTGATGCGCGAGTTTGCAAAATATGCCTTCAACAAGAGCCACGCTGTCGCCTATGCCGTGGTTGCCTATCGCACCGCCTACCTTAAGGCGCATTACCCGCAGATTTACATGTGCGCTCTGCTCAATACCGTTGGCGGCTGGCGGGAAAAGCTGCAGGAATACGCGGCGGATTGCGCCTCTCTCGGCATCCGTATCCTCCCGCCGGACGTCAACCGATCCGAAGCGGCGTTTGCCGCCGAAGGGGAGCAGATCCGCTACGGACTGTCCGCGGTCAAGAGCGTCGGCGGGCTGTTTGCCGGCAGAATCGTCGCGGAACGTCATGCCGGCGTCTACCGTTCCGTGGAGGATTTTCTGACACGGCTGTCTCCGGTTGCCGGTGCCCGACCGATCGAAGCCCTGACGCGTGCCGGTGCGCTGGACTGCTTCGGCGCCGGTCGCGGGAGCATCCTTTCCTCACTGGAACGTGCGCTGGAACAGCTTTCCCGCATGCGCGGAAGAAGCTCCGCCGGACAGATCGGTATGTTCGATTCACCGGAAAGCGGCAGCTCCGTTCTGCAATTGAACCTGTCTCCGGAGGAAACCCTGCCGCCTGCGGAACGGCTGTCCGCCGAAAAGGAGTATACCGGCCTGTACTTTTCCGGACATCCGTTGGATAAGTATGCCGCCGTCCGGCAAAAAAGCGGAGCAAAAACCGCCCGGGAGCTGCTCGCCGGACTGACCGGCGGCAGCATCCGCCAGAAGCAGGAGCAGCATTTTCTCGGGATGGTCACATCCAAGCGCATCCGGCTGACCAAAAAGAACACCGCCATGGCGTTCGCCGCCGCAGAGGATGAGACCGGCAATCTGGAACTGATCCTGTTCCCCAATGCCTACGAACGGTTCGGCTCTCAGGTCGTCCCCGGCGCGATCTTCGATTTCTTCGGAGAGGTGGAGCTGGTCGAAGGGCGGGAGGAGGACAGTCCGCCGGAGGTCAAGATGATCTTAAAAAAGATAAATGTTTCCAACCCGGAAACAATTCCGACAAGGGAAGATGGTATTCTGTCAAGGGAGACCGCTGTCGGTGTGCCGGCACTGTATCTCAAGGCGACCGCAGAAAACCGCGAAAAGCTGGACGATGCGATCGCCGCCGCAAAAGCGGTACCGGGCGATGCAAGGATACTGGTCTACTTTTCCGAAGAGAAAAAGCTCCGCGCGGTCAAAAACGCCGCCTGCGAGCCAAAGGAATCGCTGCTACAGACGCTGCGGCAGCTTCTCGGCGACGCCAATGTCGCCGTCAAGGCAACCGAACATGCCCCTGTAAGAAAGGACTGATCGCAAACATGAAAGACGAAGAACTGTACTCCGCTGACAGGAACAGCGACGAAACGCCCGACGCCGCCGTACCGGAAACCGGCGAGGGAAAAACCAGACTGTTTGAAACCGTGCTGGAGGACAGCGAGAACCCTGCCGGCGGCGACGGAACCGGCGGCAGACAGAAAAAAGCCCGCGGACACGGGGAGGATGAAGAGCGCCGCAAAAAGACGCTTGCAATTCTCGGCAAAACCGGAAAATACTCCGGGAAAACCGTCCTGTTCCTGCTCCGTAAGGTACTGACCTATGCGCTGAACATCCTGTTGACAATCATCATTGTCGGCATCATCGTCTGCGCCGTGGTCGGGCTCGCCTTCATGGTCTATCTGCGCAGCTATGTCAATACCGACTATACCGGACTGGACAACCTCAAGTACGACTCCTCGCTGACTACGTCGCTTTACTATGTCGATCGGAACGGGGACGAGGTGGAGCTGACGGAGGATCGTCTGACCTCCAGCGAAAACCGCCTTTGGGTTTCCTACAGCGATATCCCGACCACGCTGATCAACGCCTATATCGCCATCGAGGACCAGCGCTTTTGGGAGCACAACGGCGTCGATACCAAGCGCACCCTGTCTGCCATCTATAATTTCTTTATCCCGTCCGGCTCCAGCTACGGCGGCTCCACACTGACGCAGCAGCTCATCAAAAACGTTTCCGGCGAAAATCAGGATACCATCCAGCGAAAGATTCAGGAGATCTTCCGCGCGCTGAACGTGGAAAAGAAGTACGACAAAACCGAGATTCTGGAGATGTATCTCAACACCATCTACCTTTCTGAAAACTGCTACGGCGTCCGCGCGGCGGCAGAGGAATACTTCGGCAAGTCCCTCTCCGAGCTGACACTGAACGAATGCGCCGCACTGGCAGCCATCGGCAAATCTCCGATCAAATACGATCCTCTGATTAATCCGCAGTTCAATCTGGAACGCCGCAATCTGGTGCTGCGCGAAATGCTGCGGCAGGGAATGATTACGCAGGAGGAATACGACGAGGTTTACGATTCCCCGCTGGTGCTCGCAAACGACGAGGATTATACCTATACCGAGACCATCCATTCCTACTATATCGACGCCGTCATCGACGATGTCATCGCGGACCTGATGGAAGCCTATGGCTATGACGAGAAAACCGCCTCCATCAAGCTGTACTCCGGCGGTCTGCAGATTATCACCTGTCTGGATCCGACGATTCAGGAAATTCTGGAAACCGTTTACTGCGATGAAAGCTACTGGCTTGCCACCACCGGGATTCAGGCGCAGTCGGCCATGTGCGTCATGGATCCCGAAACCGGTGACCTGCTCGGCATCGTCGGCGGCAGAGGAGAAAAGAAAATCAGCCGGGGACTCAACCGCGCCACCCAAAGCAAGCGGCAGTGCGGCTCGTCCATCAAACCGATTTCCGTATACGCCTATGCGCTAGAAAGCGGCATCTATAACTACGCCGGTCCCTGCGACGACGTTCCGGTGCTTTACGATGAGGCAAGCGATGCGCTTTGGCCCAACAACGCGACCAAGACCTATACCGGCCGTTCTTCGCTGGAAAATGCGATCCAACGCTCCCTGAACACCGTCGCAGTCAAAACCTGCAGCCTACTGGGCGTGGACAGCGTGTACAATAATATGCTGAAATCCGGCTTCACCACGCTGGTGGACGGATACACCAACAGCAGCGGAACCGTCTTTTCAGATGCCTCGTTATCTCCGCTTTCTCTGGGCTCCTTTACCTTCGGCGTCACCGTACGGGAAATGACGCAGGCATACGCCTGCCTTGCCAACGGCGGCATCACCTCTCAGGCACGCACCTATTCCGTCGTGCGGGACTCGGCAGGCAATGTCATTCTAAACAATACCGAAAAGCATGAGGTTCTTTACTCCGAAGCTACCGCCTTCATGATAACAAGCCTGCTGAAGACCGTCATCACTGGCTCCAACGGTACTGCCCGCAACTATATTAACTTCCAAAAGGAGTTCAACGGACTGGAGGTTGCCGCAAAAACCGGTACCACCAACGACAACAAGGATCTGTACTTCTGCGGCTATACCCCGGATCTTGTCGCCGCCTGCTGGTACGGATATGATAACAACAAGACCATCACTGCAACCGGCGGCGCTGCCGCCACGCTTTGGAATTCCGTATTCCGCCTGATTTATCAATACTACACGGAAAACGGAATCTCCTATTCTCATACCTTTGTCCAACCGAGTACCGTCGCCTATGCAAAGGAGGAAGGTATCCGTATCTGCACGATCTCCGGAAAGCTGGCAACCGACGCCTGCGAGCATGACATCGGCTATCTGTACGGCGGTCAAAGCTCCTGCGTCACCAGCGAATTCTACTATCTGAAATCCGATCCGCCTACGGAGACCTGCGATAAGCATATTGCCGTCCAGTGGGACACCAAAACGAAGGCGATCTCTCTGCCCGGCTGCAGCTGTCCGGAGGAGGATCTGGTCACCGTCGGCTTCCGACTGCTGGACAAATCGGAACGGTGCTTCGAAAAGAATGTCCGGATCTCCGACGCACAATTTATCTATATCCCGGTCCCCGATGGATATACCTACCCCACCTCCAAGTATGTCGCGTTCTTCCAAAACCTCTACGGCGAAAACGAATATCCCGGCTATACCAGCGGCTCCAGTATGCCGTATAACCGCGTTTGCACCGAGCACCTGCATACCGCATCTGCTTCGTAATTTTCAAAGAGAGGCTTCCTATGATTAAATCCTGCAATCTGGGTTATGACAGTACGCTTTCGCCCACCGCCTGCGCAGAAAATCTTGCAAGGGCCGGCTTTACGCACACCTTCGTCATGTGGGGCTTCCATGGCGAGGGACTGCGCGCTGCTGCGGCGGCAAGCGCCGCCGGGCTGACAGTCGAAACGGTACACGCTTCCTTTACAGGTATCAACGACATCTGGCTTGACAATCTGCAGGGGGAAGCGCTCGCAGACTACTTTGTTTCCTGCATCCGCGGAACCGCTGCCATCGGCGTGCACACCGTCATCCTGCATCTGTCCAGCGGAGACCGGCCGCCTCCGCCGGGAACGGTCGGGCTGCGCCGATACGAACGGATCTGTCGGGAAGCGGAACGGTTGGGTGTAGCGGTCGCCTTTGAAAATCTTCGAAAAATCGCGTATTTGCAGTATCTTTTCGAACATCTGGATTCGCCCGCACGCAAATTCTGCTATGACTGCGGACACGAAAATCTGTACGACGGAGGCGACGGTGTTCTGGAACAGTTTGCAAAGGATTTGGTTGCTGTCCACCTGCACGATAATTTCGGGAAGCAGGACGAACATCTTCTTCCTTTCGTCGGCGTTATCGATTGGAACCGCTTGGCCAACCGTCTGAAAGCGATCCGCTTCTCCCTCCCGATCACGCTGGAGCTGAAAGGCGCAGGAGGCGGTCTCCCC
>CAZJVB010000021.1:0-38689 GCA_964549435.1 uncultured Ruminococcus sp. | reverse complement strand
GTATTCCGGTAATCCAATCCATCGTATCCCTCCTTTCTGTGTGATTACATTATATTGCGAAAATAATTTATTTTCCTGATTCTGAGTGTTCCGCGATGTTAGAATTATAGGTTACAAATTGAATTTTTCTTGAATCATTTTAGCAACTACATCAGGCGAAAGATTTGAATTGTCAATTTTTATATAGTTATCAAATGGAATTTCACCATCAAAACTTTCAAGTCGATATTTGGTATCATCGCTGATGAGTCTTTGGTTCGACACTTCAATGTCCCTTTTTGATGCTTTGTTCTGCAAGCGATTTTCAGTAGCATTTCGTTCTAATCTAATTTCACGGGGAGCAACAAGTTCCACATAGTAAAAATCTGTATTATAGGGTTCAAAAATACTTTTTACATATTCAATGTAATCCCAATCTGCTTGTTGATCAAAAGCCCACATATATGTAAAAATCATTCCGTAGCAATCTGACTTCGCAAACTCCTCAAAAACCACCTGACGAAGTCTGTTAATGGCTTTTCTATTATATTGCCCAAAGATTTCTATTACAGGGTCGATGGTCATATGATTGTGAAACAACCTCAATCCCGTGAACTTCATAAGTTCCTGCCCAACAGTCATTTTACCGACAGCGGCATTCCCTATCATAAATAATAATTTCATTATTATTACCCTTTCTCTGCATTTCAACTTGGGTAAAATGAATGTCCGCCGTCTTTCTAAGCCCCATGCTTTGCAAACAGGACCGGTTGTTGTGTTGCATCGCAGGGAAAGTTCCCTATGGAAATAGGATGTCCCCTTTCCGGTTTAAGTATGCGCGTCGTGAGTGAAGTCGTCGGAATTTTCGGACAGAATGATCCTTTCGGCGCATTTCAGACCGTCGATGGCAGCGGATATGATGCCGCCTGCGTAGCCGGCACCCTCTCCGATCGGGTACAGTCCGGAAACGGCAGATTGCATGGTTTCTCCGCGAAGGATACGTACGGGAGAGGTGCTCCGGCTTTCCACTCCGGTCAGAACCGCGTCCGGCAGATCAAACCCCTTAAGCTTCCGTCCAAAATACGGAAGCGCTTCCTTCAGTGCGTTGGAAACGAAAGGAGGCAGCACCGTGTGCAGGTCGGCGGGGGTAACGCCCCGTGAATAGGTCGGAAGCACACTGCCGAACGCTGCCGTTTTTTTCTTTGCAAGAAAATCACCGACCGTCTGTGCGGGAGCTTTATAAGCACCGCCGCCTGCGCGGAAGGCACTTTGCTCCAGTTCCTGTTGAAATTCCATTCCGGAAAACAGTCCGCCGGGAATGTCCTCAGGACGAACCTCGCAGAGCAGGGCGGCGTTGGCATTTTTTCCGTCGCGTGCGTGGAAGCTCATCCCGTTGGTAACTACGCTGTTTTCCTCTGAGGCTGCTGCAACTACGACGCCGCCCGGACACATGCAGAAGGTGTACACTGTCCGGCCGTCCGCAGTATGGCAGACCAGCTTGTAATCTGCCGGGGGGAAGCCGTCGGCTGCAGGGATACCGTATTGCGCACGGTTGATCAGCTCCTGCGGATGCTCGATTCTTACGCCGACCGAAAACGGTTTCTTTTCCATCGGAACGCCTGTTTCGTGCAGCATACGGAAAGTATCCCGTGCGGAGTGACCGGGTGCCAAAACAACGGTTTCACTGTCAAAGCGTTCCCCGTTTTCTGTTTCCACACCGGTGACGCGTCCGTTTTCCGTCAGCAGGGAAGTAACCTTGTTTCGGAAGCGTACCTCGCCGCCTTTTTCACAAATTTCCCGCCGCAGGTGACGGATGACGTCACGCAGTAAATCGGTGCCAAGATGCGGTTTATTTAGCCAAAGCAACTCCTCTGGAGCGCCGGCTTTTACAAATTGCTCTAAAATATAATAGCCGCGGAAGGAGCGATCCTTGATCAGCGTGTTCAGTTTGCCGTCTGAAAACGTGCCCGCACCTCCCTCTCCGAACTGGATATTGCAGGCTGTGTCCAGTGTTCCTTCGCGGAAAAAGGTTTCCACAGCCGTGACGCGTTCTTCGATGGGTCCGCCGCGTTCCAGAATCAGTGGTCGGCATCCGCTCCGTGCCAGCATCAGCGCGCAGAACAGTCCAGCCGGTCCGAAGCCGACAACGATCGGACGCGTTTTCGGGAGTCTCTCGGCAATTGGAAATACGTAGCGCTTTTCTTCCGGCGCGACTGTCAAAAAGGCGCCGCCGTGTCGCCGGAGAACCTCTTTTTCCAGCTCTGGATCAAAGAATTGCAGATCGGCGGTCCAGATAAAGACCGGCGTCCGGCGCGCGTCTACTGAGCGCTTTCGCGGGAACAGCGTAAAGGCGTTTCTGCTGATACCGAGACGGAATGCCGCTGCTGCGGAAAGTGCATCAGGTGTTCCGGCAGGGAGCTTCAGATTGATCCGCAGCATGAATCAGCCGCCGTATTTGCGGTTATGCTCGGCAAGCTCTTGATAGTAGCGAACCGAATCCGGATGCCCGCAGTAAGCAATGGTGCCGGGTTGGTTGAACATACCCTGATACTGATAGCAAAGGATTTCGTCTACGTATTCCGCAATCGATTCGATCTGACGCTCCACGCGCTCCATCGTCGCGGGAATCAGCGCGGAACGGTATACCTGATCCTCAAAGGAAAAGACCTCCATGTCCGCCCAAAGCGCAGCTCTGCCGGCTTCGTCATGCGCTTTGCGCAGCGCCTTATAGTAGGCAGCGGTATCCTCCGGCTGGGATTTGCGGACGCCGATCTCGTCCTGATAAGCGATGATATCCACATCCAGCTGCTTCAGCTGCTCGACATACAGCGCATCCGTTACCAAAATATTGGTTCCATAAGGAGCGATCAGCGTTTTGGTGCCGGGGGCGATTTTATGCGCATGCGCGGAATAGCGGTTGACATAGTCGATGAACGCTGGAAGAAAATGCCCGTCGATGCAGGTTTCATCCGGAAAATACCAACCGTAGAAGGAGGTATGGCAACCGTATTGTGCCCAAAGCTGCTCCATCGCTTTGAAGGCGCGCTCCGTCACTTCGGGAGAGGTCATGTTTTCCAACGTATGGGTCCAATTGCCGTAAAAGCCGCAGGAAATAAAAACTTTAATCCCGTTGCGGTCGGCAGCATGCAGCAGCGCGCCGATCGGATCTTTGCACGCCATATCGGCAAAGGGGAAAATATCAGTGTGAAAATAACTTTCCGTGTAGGTGTCATAGCCAATTGCTGTGTCCATCAGAACGATATATTTCATACCGACGGAGGCAATTTCGTCTACTTTTGCTTCCCATTGTTCGGCGGAAAAATGCCGGCAGACGGGATTCCAATATTTTCCTTCGGGAAGGTTATGGTGCCAGAATTCAAACCAGGTACCTGTAATCGGTTTTTGCATAGGGACACTCCTTTTTATTGTCAAAAATTCCTGTTTCCTATATCTTATCATAAACGCGGGAAATTTCAAGTGCTTTCCGAAAGTTTCTCTTGAAAAAAGATGTCGGCTGTGGTAAACTGAAAACAATAAGTCGAAGGAATCGGGAATGAAGAACCTTCTTTCAGGAGAGAAAGGCGGATGTTCTGTAATGAAATTCAAACGTTTTTTCTTTTTATTGCTGTCGGCGGCGACCTTGGCTGCGTTTCCCGGCAGCGCTGCAGGCGCGCTGACTGCAGCGGATAGAACGATCGTTGCATTCGGGGACAGCATTACGGCAGCTGGCAGCTGGTTTGCCAGAGCGGAAAGTACCTTTGGAGTGCAGGTGATCAACCAAGGGGTTGGCGGGCGCAATTCCAGTGAGGGACGGCAGGCATTCTCCGCTGCGTTGGCATTGAAGCCGGATATCGTTTTGATTTCCTTTGGCATGAACGATTCTGCACGGGATATGGCAAAATATGTGCCGCTCGAAACCTATCGGGAGAATCTCCGGTATATGATTGAGCAGGCGCAGAAAATCGGCGCGCGCGTGATTCTCGTGATCGAAAATCCGATTGGGGAGGAGCAGTATTATACGCGTCATGATCGCGCGGTGTTCGAACCGTACGGTGGAATCAATGCGTTCAACCTCTCTTATGTGGAGGCGATGCGCGGGTTGGCGGAGGAATTCGGGTTGGTAACGGCGGATCTTTACCGGGTATTTTCCGAACAGGAGGAGTATTGTGAGTTTCTTGCCGACGGTGTGCATCCGAATGACAAAGGATATGCACTGTATGCGGAAGAACTGTGCAGTGCGCTTCTGCGTCTGGATCTCGGGGATGTGGACGGCAACGGCGAGGTAGATGCCAAGGACTATATGATGGTTAAGCGGCAGGTGCTTGGGACCTTTGAGATCGGGGAGCGGCAGCCGTATGCCGACACTGATCTGGACGGCGATGTGACGGCGAAGGATTATATGCAGATTAAGCGGCAGGTGCTCGGCACCTATGAAATCAAGCGTAATCCGGAATGAACGCAGAACGTTTGGATAAGCTCATTGCTTCGCAGGGGAGCTATTCCCGCAAGGAGGTCAAGGGGCTGATTTCGCGCGGCAGGGTGACGGTTGATGGTATTCCCGTACGGCGCGCAGATGAAAAGGCGGATCCGGACGCATCGGTTATTGCGATTGACGGGGTTCCGGTTTCTGTCAGGAAGCATCTGTATTTGCTGCTGCATAAGCCTAGGGGCTATGTGTCCTCCACGGAGGACAGCGACGGTCCGACAGTGCTGGAGCTGGTTCCGCCGTTGCTATTCCGGCGCGGCCTGTTTCCTGCCGGCCGATTGGATAAGGATACAACCGGATTGATGCTTCTGACGGACGACGGGCAGCTTGCGCACCGAATCCTTTCTCCGAAGCGGCATATCAAGAAACGCTATCTTGCCACACTGGACGTCTCTCCGACTGAGGAGATGGCACGCCGGTTTGTCGAGGGGATTCCGCTTTCCGATGGAATCTGCAAGCCGGCGGGGCTGGTCATCACCGGAGAGAAAACGGCGCTTGTAACTTTAACAGAGGGACGGTATCACCAGATCAAGCGAATGTTTGCCGTCTGCGGTGCTACCGTGACGGCGTTGCATCGCGTCGCAATGGGAAATTTGTTTTTGCCGGAGGATCTTCCGGAGGGAAGCGTTCGCGAGCTGACCGGGGACGAGCTTGCGGCACTGGAGGAAATAGAGACGGTTCAACAGGATCATTTGAAGAAAGATTAGAGAGAACGCGATGGAAAAAAGTATTTTAATTTGTGACGATGCCGCATTTGTGCGGCTGCTGATCAAGGATATTTTGAATAGAAACGGTTATAAGGTCGTTGGAGAAGCGGAAAACGGCCGTAGGGCAGTTGAATTGTATGAAGAGATGAGACCGGATCTGGTGCTGATGGATATTACTATGCCGGTAATGGATGGCTTTGAGGCATTGAAAGCGATCAAAAAAGAGGATCCATCGGCCTTAGTTGTCATGGTTTCAGCCATGGGACAACGGGCAATGGTGATCGAAAGCCTGCGAGCAGGGGCAAAGAATTACGTTATGAAGCCGGTGCAGGAGGAACAGCTTCTCGCCGTTGTCCGTGAGGAGATCGGCCGAGAGCCATGAATAGCCATATCAGGAAAGCTGCCCATGGGGATTTAGACGGAATAGAAGCAGCCTATTTTGAGCACTTCACGTATGAAAAAGCTCATATCGCATATACCGTTTTTCAAGAAGGCGTTTATCCGACGAGAGAGACCGCCGAAAAAGCGCTGCGTCAGAAGGCTTTGTATGTTTATGAAGAAGGCGGTGTGATCGCGGGAAGCATGATTCTGGATGATCGTCAGCCGGAAGAGTACAAAAGCATCGTTTGGCAGAGCGGCGCAGCGGATAAAAATGTTTGTGTGCTCCATCTGTTGATGGTACGTCCCTGTATGGCGGGAAAAGGCATCGGCACGGCGCTTGTACTTCATGCGCTGGAAATGGCAAGAAAACGATCCTGCACGGCGCTTAGACTTGATACGGGAGCACAGAATATCCCTGCGGTTTCCTTGTATCGGTCATTAGGATTTCAGTTGGCGGCTTCGTCCTCTATGAAGGTCGGCGGTATGGTATTTCATCGGGAGCATTTGTTTTTTGAAAAAATTCTATAGCTAACTAATATAAATCTGAGCCGGAGCTGTTATCAGCTCCGGCTCAGGTTTCAGGTTTCATAAACGGAAGGCTTCAGCACGCCAATGTACGGTAAATTGCGGTACTTTTCAGCAAAATCCAATCCGTAGCCGACGACAAACTCATCTGCGCAGGCAAACCCGACATAATCTGCGGAGATATCCGCGGTACGTCTGGCAGCCTTGTCCAGAAGCGCACAGATCTTGATGGAGGCAGGATGGCGCTTGCTCAATTCCTGCTTCAGCATAAACAGTGTGTTCCCGGAATCAATGATATCCTCGACGATCAGTACGTCGCGCCCTTCCAAGTTGGCGTCCGTGTCCTTTTTAAAGACCAGCTTGCCGGAGGTTGTGCCGTTTCCATAGGAGGATACCGCCATGAATTCCAACTGCGTCGCCAAATCACATTCCCGTAGGAGATCTGCATAAAAAATAATGGCTCCCTTGAGAATTCCGATCACAATCGGCACTTTTCCCGCATAATCGCGGGAAATCTGTGCGCCAAGCTCTTTGACGCGTGTGCGGAGCTGCTCCTCTGAAAATAAAATGCTGGCAATATCTTCGTGCATGGCTTCCATTCGGGTGCCCATCCTTGTCGCTTTTCTTATTTACATACTTATTATAGCGCGGCAATGGGAAAATGTCAAGAAAAACCTTGCATTCCAGACGGAAAAGTGATATACTCCGCTTATAAAGCCGGTGACGCTTTGAACATTGTATGGGATGGATATGAACATGAACAGGTTCCTTTATTGCTTTCGCTTTCTGACCTCTGCTGCGGAGATCAGCGAGGAGGCTGCAGATACGGGCGGAATTTCCCCTGTGTTTCTTGTGATAGCCGGGCTTGCTGCCGTCGGCATTCTGATTATGATCGTTCAGAATTTTGTTCTGAAAAAGGAGGAATATTATAAATGACCAATGAAACGACGCCGCCTGTTCGCACGTATGATGTCATCGTGATCGGCGGGGGCTTCGCCGGATCCGGCGCAGCACTTGCCGCAGCAAGAAATGGCGCCAAAACTCTTTTAATCGAACGGATCAATGCGCTTGGCGGTGCTCCCGCCACCATGGGCGTCAATCCGTTTATGCGCTATTTCACCAAGGAGCCTGAGACGGGAGAAACCAAGTATCTTTCCCGCGGTATCTTTGAGGAACTGGTTGACGGAATGAATAAAGCGGGGGCGATGCTCCGTAATATTTTCAATCCCGAATGGCTGAAGATCCTTCTGAACCGTAAGATGCAGGAAGCAGGAGTGGAACTGCTGTTCAACAGTGTGGTGGTTGCGGCTGAACGGGAGAACAATCATCTGATCTCCGTTACGGCGGCTAATAAGTCCGGTATGGTAAAGCTGGAAGCTTCCTATTTTATCGATTGTACGGGGGATGCGGACGTCGTCGCTCTTGCCGGCTTTCCGTACCGTCTCGGCAGACCGGAGGACCATCTCTGCCAGCCGATGACGCTGAATTTTTTGATTGCAGGCGTTGATCCGGAGCCGTTTCAGCGCAATCAGGACCGTATTGTTCCCCTTTGGCAGGCGGAGCAGAAAAAGGGATATATCAAGAATCCGATGGACGGTATCATGGTATTTCAGACGACCGTCCCTTCGATTGTTCGGCTGAATGCGACCCGTGTGATCCGCCGAAATCCGACCGACGGTTGGGAAATCACATTGGCAGATCTGGAGGCACGTGAGCAGATAGTAGAGCTTTGGGAGTTTCTGCGCGCCCATGTGCCGGGCTTTGAAAATTCCTCTATCTTTTCCTCTGCGGTGCAGACCGGTGTCCGAGAGAGCCGCATGATTGACGGTGAACACATCCTTACTTCGGAGGAACTGATTGCATGCACGCGCTTTCCGGATCGGATTGCAGCGGGTAATTATGATATTGATATCCATAATCCGGAAGGCTCCGGAACCTCGCACTATTTCTTCCCGGACGGTCAGTATTATACCATTCCATACCGCAGCCTGATTCCGAAGGACTCAGAAAATCTGTTGGTTGCCGGTCGCTGTATTTCCGCGACGCATGAGGCGCAGGCATCGATCCGCATCATGCCGATTGTCTGTACGCTCGGTGAAGCGGCAGGGACCGCAGCTGCGATAGCGCTTCGCGGTCACTGTCCGGTTTCCCGGGTGGATATTGCCATGCTTCAGAACACGTTGACTGCTGCGAACGCTTTTATCGGGTAATTTTCCGCCGTATTCTGGCATATCCTCGCATGTCTGTTTTTCGGACAAAAAGGCACGTGTGTCCAAAAAAATCCGGAAACAGCTTTCCCATGTCTATTGCAAAAAGATGACTTTTTTGTTATACTGATGAAAAGAATCAGGCTCCTTTCCGATTCCGACCGTATATGAGGCATCAAGTATGAAAATCCTGCTCTTGAGTTGTTTTACCGGCGAAGGGCATAACAGCGCGGCGCGTGCGATTGAGGAAGAATTGAAGAGACGGCGGATCGCATGTGAATTGACGGATCCCGTCGCCTTTCAAAGCGAGAGGGCGCGGCACTGGGTTTCCTCCTGCTATAATAATATGATCAAGAAAGTGCCGGGAGCTTTCGGCGCGCTTTATAAGGCCGGAGATTTGTACAGTTCTACCGGCATAACTTCTCCGGTTTATCTTGCCAATGCGCATTATGCGCGGAATCTGTACGACTATATCAGGGCTCAACAGTTTGACGCCGTGATATCGACGCATTTGTACGGGATGGAAGCTATGACGGCGATCCGTAAACGGCTGTGCATTCCGTTTCCAAGTTACGGTGTTCTGACGGATTACACCTGTATACCGTTTTTTACCGAGGTATCGCTGGATGGTTATTTTGTTCCGCATGAGGAGATCAGACAGCATTTGATTCGAAAAGGCGTGTCGGAGGAATGCATTTATGCGAGCGGCATTCCGGTTTCTGCAAAATTTCAGACACATACGGAAAAACGCCTCGCACGTCAGGTGTTGTGCCTCCCGCAGGAGAAAAAGGTGTATTTGCTGATGAGCGGAGGCGTTGGATGTGAAAATATCTTCGGTCTTTGCGATGCACTTCTGTCTACCGGCGGAGAGGATGTTCTTGCCTGTGTGCTGGTCGGAAGAAATGAAGCCCTGCGGAAGAAGCTGGAGGAGCGGTATGGAACCGGAGCACCGCTGCGGACGGTTTCCTTTACTACACAGGTCAATCTGTATATGAATGCTGCTGATGTGATGATTTCGAAGCCGGGTGGATTGTCCAGCACGGAGGCGGCGGTTGCAAATGTGCCGCTGGTTCATTTCGGCGCGATACCCGGCTGTGAAACAAAAAATGCCGCTTTCTTTTCAGGAAACGGCATGTCCCTCTGGGCAAAGACGGAACGGGAAGCCATCGCATATGCAGAAGATCTCGCGCATCATCAGGAGAAAGCGGAAAGGATGCGTACAAGGCAGAGGGAGCTCATCTCTCCCAACGCTGCCGAAACCATTGTACGCCGGGTCGCAAAAGAATGAACAGAGAATTGACTTTATGGGTGCTTATGATTGCCGGCAGCTTTCTTTCCGGAAGCGTTATGTACAGCAAGTTTATCCCAATGCTGCTTTTGCGAAAGGATGTTTGCGAGGAGCACGAGGATCACAATCCCGGCGCCGCCAATGTATTTGCATCCTGCGGGATTGCCATTGGGCTGACATGCCTGTTGCTGGACGTGCTGAAGGGCTTTATTCCGGTATTGCTCGCGCGCCGGGTTCTGGATACGGACCGTCTTTTGTTTGCCGCTGTGCTGGCAGCGCCGGTTCTGGGGCATGCGATAGCGCCTTTCAACCGTTTTCATGGGGGTAAATGCATTGCAACTTCTTTCGGGGTAACGTTTGCCCTGATGCCGGAGAGCTTTGTCGGGCTGCTTCTCGCTGCGGCGTATATTCTGTTTTCTACTGTGCTGAAAATTCCATCGCATCGCCGCCGCAGCATTTTCGCTTTCAGCGTGTTCGGGATTTTGGCGCCGGCACTTTTGGTTGCCACCGGGAGGTTGCCGTTCGCCGTTGGGTGTCTGGCGGTCGCCCTGACTACCATTACCAGACATTGGAAGCGTTTCTGCATCCTTCCCGAGGAAAGTGCAGAGGGTGAATTATCGGAAACGCGGCAGTGATGCTGCATGCGAAGCAAATCATGTAAAATCAAGTCTGCGCGAAAGAACCTTTCCGGCTTTCGCGCTGTTTTTTGAGTAAAGGAGTGGGCATCATGCGGCGATCTGCCGATTTGGATAAAGCCAAGACGCTTTTGGCGTGCGGGACGTATACCTGTGTGCTTGTCAGGGGCGACCTTGTCCTGACCACTACGGAACGAGGCGTCAAACCGCTTCTGATGTGGCTGGAAAGAAAAGAGGAACTGCGTGGCGGAATGGCAGCGGATCGGGTGGTCGGAAAAGCTGCGGCATTTTTGTATGCACTGCTTGGTGTGGACGCCGTCTATGCTCCTGTCATGAGTGAGCCGGCTGTTTCCCTGCTTGTTTCATATGGGATTGAGCCACTGCACGAGATAACGGTACCTGCGATTCGGAATCGCGCAGGCACCGGACTTTGCCCAATGGAGCAGGCGGTATATCATGCGGAAACGCCGGCGCAGGCACTGCGCGAGATTCAAGATACGCTCGCTGCGCTTCAAACGGAAAATAGGAAATAAGGGAATGGGGAGGAACGATCGATGAAGAATTGCCTGATAGTAGTGGATTACCAAAAGGATTTTGTTTCCGGCTCGCTCGGCTTTCCGAAGGCTGCCGAGCTGGACGCAAGAATCGCTGAGAAAATCAGGACGTATCGAGAAAATGGGGACGTAATTTTATTCACCCTGGATACGCATTGCGATACGTATTTGCAGTCCCGCGAGGGGCGTTTTCTGCCCGTTTTACACTGTATTAAGGGAACCACCGGTCACGATTTGTACGGTGAAACCGGAAGACATCGGCGGGAAAGTGATCTTTGCTTTGAAAAAACGACCTTCGGTTCGGATGAACTGTACGAGCATCTGAAGCGAACGCCGTATGCAAGGATTGAGCTTGTAGGAGTGGTGAGCAATATCTGTGTGCTTTCCAATGCGGTGCTTGCTCACACCGCACAACCGGAAACTGATCTTGTTGTGGACCGCACCTGTGTCGCTTCCAATGACGAACAGCTGCAGGAAGCAGCCCTGTGTGTGATGGAAAGCATGCAGATCCGGGTGACCGGCGATCGGAAAATGGGAGGAGAAAAAGAGAATGGATGAAAGAAATCTTTCGATGCTCTGCGATTTTTACGAACTGACCATGGGGAACGGCTATCTCCGGAACGGTTTTTCCAAAAGAAAAGCATATTTTGATGTTTTTTTTCGTTCTGTTCCAGACGGCGGCGGATTTGCGATAGCCGCAGGATTGGAACAGATTATAGAGTATATCCGTCAGTTTCATTTTTCAGAAGCGGACATTGAATGTCTGCGTGCCAAAAATCTGTTTGACGAAGCGTTTCTGGAGTATCTGAAATCCTTCCGCTTTACCGGGGATCTTTATGCCGTGCCGGAAGGAACGCCGGTGTTTCCTAATGAGCCGATCCTGACGGTCAGGGCGCCTGCGATAGAGGCGCAGCTGCTTGAAACCTATCTGCTGTTAGCGATCAATCATCAGTCTCTAATTGCAACGAAGGCCAATCGGATCGTCCGTGCGGCACAGGGAAGAGCAGTTCTGGAATTCGGTTCCCGACGAGCGCAGGGAGCGGACGGAGCAGTAATCGGCGCAAGGGCCGCGTATATCGGAGGCTGTGCCGGAACAGCATGCACGCTGACGGAAAAGCTGTACGGCGTACCTGCCAGCGGTACGATGGCACATTCCTGGATTCAGATGTTTGATACGGAATATGAGGCGTTCCGAACCTACTGTGAGTTGTATCCGCATAACGCTACCCTGCTGGTGGATACGTATAATACGCTGAAGAGCGGCGTACCGAATGCGATCCGGGCGTTCAGAGATGTGCTGCTTCCGCAGGGAATTACCGACTTCGGTATCCGTCTGGATTCTGGCGATATCTCCTATCTTTCCAAGAAAGCGAGGGCGATGCTGAACGAAGCGGGGCTTCCAAACTGTAAAATCGTGGCCTCTAATTCACTTGATGAGTACCTGATACGGGATCTGATCATGCAGGGTGCGGAAATCGATACGTTCGGCGTGGGAGAACGGATGATCACGGCGAAGAGTACCCCGGTATTCGGTGGGGTTTATAAGTTGGTTGCCGTCGAAACGGAAGAGGGAAAATTAAATCCTAAGATTAAAGTGAGCGAAAATACCGCAAAAATCACCAATCCGCACTTTAAAAAGGTGTATCGCTATTATGATACGGAAAGCGGGAAAGCGCTTGCAGATGAGTTTTGCTTGCATGACGAGACGGTGGATGCGTCTATTCCGCACACGATTTTTGATCCCGTCGCTACTTGGAAAACCAAGACGCTCACCCATTTCACTGCCCGTGAGCTGCTGGTGCCGATCTTTCGAAATGGCGTATGCGTCTATCAGCTTCCGAAGCTAAAAGACGTCCGGGAATATTGCCGGCGACAGGTGGAGCTTCTCTGGGATGAAGTGAAACGGTTTGAGAATCCGCATACGTATTATGTTGATCTTTCTGAACGACTTTGGAAGACCAAGCAGGAATTGTTGGAAAAGGCGAAGCATGCCTGAACTCAGGCGGACAGAATGGCGGTCTTCCTTCGGAAGCTGTACGCGAAATAGAGAATTTCAGCGATTGCCGTCAGCGTCCAAGAGCAGATGTACAGGAGGTAGAGAGAACGGATCGTGCCGAAATGGGCGAATACCGTGTAAACCCAGAGTACACGGAATGCGCAGGAGCCAAGCAGGACAAAGACCGTTGGCAAAACACTCTTTCCGATGCCGCGCGATGCGGCGATGGTGCAGTCCATAAAGGAGGAGAAGGCATAGGTGGCTCCCATGATTCGTAGTCTTGTCAGACCGGCTTCAACGACCGCTGTTTCTGTGGTGAACAGCGAGAGAAATTGCTGTCCGAATAACACCAGCGCTCCGCCCATCAGGGCGGCAATGCCGAAGGAATATGCCAAGCTGATAAAATAGCTTTTCAGCATTCGGTCTTTTTTACGGGCGCCGAAGTTTTGTCCGATGAAGCTGGAGCAGGCGGTATAGAACGCTGTCATTACATCGAAGATCAATGCGTCAGCATTGGTAGCGGCGGCATTTCCTTCGACCGTAACAGTGTCGAAGTGATTGATACCGACTTGTACGAATAGGTTGGCAAACGCAAAGATGGAGTTCTGCAGACCGGATGGCAGACCGAGCGCCAGAATCCTACGGGACCAATACCGGTGCGGGCGGAGTTGTCGCAGTCGTAGCGCATAGGAGTCCGGGCTGCGGAACAGAGCAAGCAGGATGAGAATTGCAGAAAGATATTGAGAAAGCACGCTTGCTATAGCCACGCCGTCTACATTCATGCCGCAGCAGATAACAAAGAATAGGTTCAAAGCGACATTGACAGTTCCCGCTGCGGAGAGGAAGTACAGTGGCTTTCTGGTATTTCCGGCCGCACTGAAAACGGCATTTCCGTAGTTGAAGAGGGCATTGGCGGGCAATCCGAGTGCATACAGCCGCAGATAGAGTGTTGCACCAGCCAGCAGGTCTTCTTTTGTTTGCAGCAGACATAAAAACCCTCTGGCACAGATCAACGTGATACACATGACGACGATACCTGTTGCCAGACTGATCCAAAGAGCAGTGTGAACGGATCGTTCCGTATCTTTGCGTTTTTGCATCCCCAGACATCGAGCGACAATGACGTTGATTCCGCCGCCCATGCCGATCAGCAAACCGGTAAACATGACGATCAGGATAGAGGTAGAACCGACTGCTCCCAATGCTTCGGAGCCGGCAAAGCGTCCTACTACCGCGATATCGGACATATTGAACAATACCTGAAGGACATTGGAGAGCATCAGCGGCAGGCTGAACAGCAGAATCTGTTTTCCAAGCGGGCCGCTTGTTAAATCTTGCGTCTGTTTGCTCATAGGTGAACCTTTCTATGGCAGCGGAGATAGTTTGAAAGACAGCACCCGCGCCCCTTAAGTGAGGGACGCGGGCGTTTTTTTGTATGGCAGGGAGGTTATTCGGAAGGACTGTCCTCCTTATGCTCGGAATCCTTAAAGGATGCGGCGATCCGTTTCTTTCGGGAATTCAAAACAAAATAAACCGGCAGCAGTGCGATACCGCCAAGGATAATGAGAAGGGAGATAACTTGAAAGACGCGTTCCACGGTGGAAAGCTCTACTGTCTGCTGTGAAGAGGAATCCTCCGTTGTATCCGCTGAGACGGGAGCGGCAGAGGATTCTCCGGTCAAAAGCAGTTCAGGTAACGGGTGTGTCTTGCGATATTCCGCTTTTGCGTCGTCCCGGTTGAGGAGCAGAAGCTTGTTTGCGATCCGACAGTCCTCTGTGATTGCTGTTGTTGCCGCCGCATCCGACAGACTGCCAGCCAGTGCTTTGATATGCTCCAGCAGTGATGTCAGCTGCTCAGTGCAGCCGGACAGGCTTTCCTCTTGCAGTGCTTCGACTGCACTGTCAATTTCGTCGGGAAGAACAGAGAGCTCCGGATTGTTCGGTAGCAGCTTACTTTCAATGCGCGTTTTTAACAGCGTCAGCTGGGCGAGCATGGCAGATTTTCCATCATAGGAGGGAGAGAGCGCGGTGGAAGCAAAAAGCGTTTCCGAAATCACGAGGTACTTGGAGTCGTAAACATTCCATGAGAAGAAAGCGATACCGTCAGCGCCGTGTTCGCGGGTGACGAGAATCTGTTCGCGCAGGGTATCGGCACCCTGATCGCTGACACCGATGTAAGTGAAGGCGTTATCGCCGGCAAGTGCATTGGTTTCGTCCGTATATTTTTGCACCGCATCTGTGGTACCGTATGCCATCGGAAAGACCAGATCTAGCAATTGCTCATCCAGCCAGCCGGGTGTATCCTGCTTCATACTGAGAAGGGACGTGCTGTATCCGGGTGCAACCGCCGCGCTGAGAAACATATCCGGACGCAGGGTATCCAACAGAACCTGCATTTTGCGGACAAATTCCGTTACGAAAGAGGCGCGGAAGGTGCACCATGCCGTATAGTCTGCAGAACCGGATGTCAGTGTGCGCGGATCCTTACCTGTCTGTTGTTCAAATAGGTCACAGGTATAGGAATCGTAGCCATAGTCCTCCCCGTCCTCGTTGTTGGGGTATCGGATGTAGTCCAATTGCAGACCGTCAAGATCATAGTTTGAGATGATGTAAGCGTAGTTTTCCAGCAGGAAGGTCTGCACCTCCGGCAACGCCGGATTGAGAAAAAACGCATCTCCATAAAGGTTGGAAACATAGTCCTTGCCGGTTTTGGAGATCTGCAGCCATTCCGTTTTTTTGGATCCGACGCTGCGTGACGTATTGGAAGAGCCTTTGACGCCGACGCGAAAAACAGAAAGCCAGCCGTGGATTTCTAATCCATAGGAATGGCAGGCCTCGATGTAAATAGCCAGCGTATCCGTACCGCCGAACGCCGGGTTCTGTTCAAACAGACTATCCTCCGGCATCGGCATGATCGTTGTATTATCGAACAGAAGCTCGATATAAACCTGATTGAAACCGGCTTCCCGAATATTTCTCGCGGTCTCAAAAATGACGGTCCGGTCGGCATTCAGTGCCGGGCGAATCCAGACGCCTCTGCCCTCCACCGGGCGTTCCTCAATCAACAGCAGTTCCGCCTGCTCCAAAAGAAGAGCAAACCGATTCCCCTGAACTGTGTAAAGCAGGAAGTTGTCTGTTTGCAGTGCACTTTCGATCTCCGCAAAGCAGGAGGAAAGCGCTTCCGAGGCAGTTTGAATCGCCTGCTCGTCTATCAGACGGTAGGAAGCCGACGCGGCGTCCGCGTTCAGTTGGAACTGTGCAATGTTCAGGCGAAAGACTTCCAGGCAGGCGTCTCGATCAACGGTGAGCGTGACTGTGCGTCTGTCGTCGGATAGAATCGCTTTCATGCCAAGTACGGCAGCTTCTGTCAGCAGTGTTTTTCCCGTGCCGTGTCCTGAGAGAACATACCCGCCCTCCGGAATGGTGCTGTCATTTCCGCCGAGACCGGAGATAAAACCGTTTTTGTCAACTGTGACTTCATAGCCCCAGGCATTGGTTTCTGTGGTCGATTTGCCGTTTGCGCCGTCGTAAAGGATGATAGTATTTTCCGTGCGGGTTGTGTTGAGACCGTTCACGGGAAGCGGTACCTCGTAGAACGGACTGTAATCCTGCGGTACTACCGTGACGGTCATCGCATCCCTGTCAAGCCAGATGCCGTCCCCCGGCAGCAGCGCGTTCAACTGCGTTTTTTTGCCGCCGCTTCCTGCAAGGATGAATCCCCCCTCCGGAACGTTCTGGTCGTATCCACCGACGGAGAGAACCCGCCCATCTGCACTGACCAGAACTTCCGTACAGGTCTCTCCTGTGCCGGTGGTTCCCGCGACGGTGTAAGCGACCATTTGCGAAGCGCCGCACACCGTATCAATCCCGGAAAGTGTCCAGACAGAAACGGAAGCCGGCTGCGTTTCTTCCGCAGCGGCGATAAAGGAGAACAGCGAAAAACAAAGAAGCAGCGAAAGGAAACCGGAAATCCATCGATTCATCATGGGAACCATACCTTTCCTGAAAGTCGGATCTTTTTTTTCAATTATACGATATTTTTCCTTATTTGTCAAACCTTTCTTGACGAATTCAGAAAAAGAGGATATAATGAATGCCGATGCTTTTGAATGTGAGAGAAAGAAGGTCAGGAAGATGGAACAAAAGCTTTCTCAGTGGATCGGAATGGTTGTGGAATATGCAGAAAAAAAGGGGCTTGCGGATCCTCGAGATCATGTATATTATGTAAATCAATTGCTGGAGATCTTGCATTTGGATACGTTTGAAGCGGAGCCGGATAATTCTACTCAGGAAGTTTCCCTGCAAGGGATGCTGGATCATCTCTGCGATTATGCAGTTGAAGCGGGATTGATTGAGGACGGAATTACCGCACGCGATCTGTTCGACACCCGGTTGATGGGACTGTTCACGCCGCTGCCCTCTGTCGTGCAGGACCGTTTTTGGCGGACGTATGCCGTATCTCCGGTTCATGCGACCGACGATTTCTACCGTTTGTCATGCGATTGCAACTATATCCGGACCGAACGGGTGGCGAAAGATTTGCGTTGGACATATAAAGGGAAGTACGGTCTGCTGGATATTACGATCAATCTGTCCAAACCGGAGAAGGATCCGAAAGCGATTGCTGCCGCACTTGCCGCCCCGCAGGCTGCTTATCCGCGCTGTCAGCTTTGTCCGGAGAATATGGGGTATCGTGGCAGAATCAACCATCCTGCACGCCAAAATCTGCGTATGATACCGCTGACGCTTGCGAAAGAGCGATGGTGGCTGCAGTATTCCCCGTATGTATATTATCCCGAGCATTGCATTGTTCTGAACGATCTGCACACTCCAATGCGCATCACGCACGCAACGTTTGACCGGCTGCTGGATTTTGTACAGCAGTTTCCGCACTATTTTGTCGGCTCCAACGCGGATCTGCCGATCGTCGGCGGCTCTATCCTGACGCACGATCATTTTCAGGGGGGACGGTACCAATTTGCTATGGAACGTGCCGGCGTTTTGGAAACCTTTTCCCTGCGTGCGTTTCCGGACGTCCGGGTGGAACGGCTGTACTGGCCGCTGTCTGTCCTTCGGCTGACTGGGGAGAAAGAGCGTGTGGCGGCGCTTGCCTGTCGTGTACTGGATGTTTGGAGAACGTATACAGATGCCTCTGCCTGCGTATTCGCGGAGACGGAGACCGGTTCGCATAATACTATAACACCGATCGCACGTCGTCAGGGCGATCTGTTTCAACTGGATCTGGTGCTGCGAAATAACCTCACAACAAAAGAGCACCCCGCCGGGCTTTACCATCCACATGCGGAGAAGCATCATATCAAGAAAGAGAACATCGGGCTGATCGAGGTGATGGGGCTTGCGGTTTTGCCCGCACGTCTGAAAAGCGAACTTGCAGAAGTGGAAGAACGTTTCTGTGCAAGCCTTCCGCTGGATACAGAGGGAACCGCTAAACATGCTGCGTGGTTTTCCGAAATCTGCTCTGCACGCTGCGTGACGAAGGAAACCGTCTCTTCTATCCTTGCAGACGAGGTCGGGCGGGTTTTTGAAGCTGTTTTAGAGGATGCCGGCGTTTACCGTTCTGATGAGGAAGGTGCGGCCGGGTTCCGCCGCTTTATGGTGGCATTGGATGCTGCCTCCTCCTGAGACTTGCGCGGCGATATCCGTTTTTGCAATAGATTCCCGATGGCAAGTACCGGCAGCGTCAGGAAAAACCAGAGGACGGAAAAGGGCAGACAGATTTGTCCGAGCAGGTTGAGCGGAACCGACGAGTAGTCCCAGACATGCAGACGGAGCCAAAGATTGACGATTACGCCGGTGCAGAACTCCACTGCCGTGATGATCGCGCTTCCGATGATGCATTTGAGACACCAGCCGGTCCTCCTCAGCCTGCCGACACAGCAGCCGGAAAAAATCAGCGCAGTGGACAGTCCGCCGGCGATAAACATCGAAATATGGGAACGACCGCGGAACAACAGTTCCAGCATCACATAGACACTTCCACCGATTCCGAACATGGCAAACCATTTTTTCAACAAGAAAACCACCTCGTCGATAGTGTTTACCGACCGGGGTGGTTTTATTCCGAATGTTGATCCTTTTTTGCTCGCTTTTGTGTGATTTTGTGATCCTTTCTGTAAGATCTTCGGGTGCAGAGGACAGCCGCTGCTGCCCTAAGGTAGGCGCGCGGGCGTGCAGTAGTTACCCAAAGAACTGCATAAAGGCGTAACAATGGAGAGGAGGGGGTTCGCCAACGGGTTCCGCTGCGGAAGGCATGTAAAATCCCGATCACCATGTCATCTGTGACGGGCTCTTCCTTTTCTACCTGATGGTCGCCGCGGCAGACATAGCCGTTCTTTTTCACTCGGATGATCCGATGCAAAACGAATTGTCCGTCCGCACGTTTATAGAGCGGAATTTGGTATTTACGCAGCGGAAAGACCGCCGGGACGATTTGTACCTCGCTTTTTCCGTCCTTCAGAAGAGGAGACATGCTGACGCCTTTGACAGTGAATACCGCACTGCCGCCGTTCGACAGCTGTTCCCGGATGATCGGCTCCAGAGAGGCGAGGGTGACATGTTTAACATTTCCGTTATGCTTTGAGAAGTCCGGCATGATCCATTTTCTGCAACAGAGCATCGACGTCAGCGGCAATGCATTCCCGATCGGCGTCATATGCCTCTTCCATTCGATCGATCAGTTCTTCCCTTGTTGTACCTTTCTCCAGCAGACGCCAGAGAAATGCGCCAGTCTCATTGAGGGTGATCAATCCGTTGAAATTCAGTTCCCCGCCGACCGGTACCACGACAAAGCTGTCGGCGACCTTTCTTAAAAGAAATCCGTTTTTGATCTGCAAATTGATATACTCCTTGTCTGATTTCGCTGTGTACACATTATTATATTCCGTTCTATGGAATTTGTCAACAAAAAGATGATCTGCCATTTGAAAAATGATGAAAAAAGGCGGTTGATTTTCGCGGAGCAGTCTGCTATACTGTAAGTGTAAAGAATGCTCATCTGTTAAGAAAGGCGGGACTAACAAAGTTTTATGAAGTATATTATATTGGTGGGAGACGGCATGGCGGATCTCCCCTTGCGTGAATTGAACGGCAAGACGCCGCTGTCCGCTGCAAAAAAGCCGGGCATGGACTATATTGCCTCCAAAGGAATCAACGGCCGCGTGAATACGGTTCCGGAAGGAATGGTGCCGGAGAGTGATACTGCCAATCTCGCGATTATGGGCTATGATCCCAAGCTTTACTCCAAAGGGCGTTCTCCCTTGGAGGCGGCGAGCATCGGGATTCGGATGCAGCCGGACGAAACGGCGATCCGTGCCAATATTGTTACCCTTTCCGAGGAGCAATCTGTTTATGAGGACAGGGTGATGATTGATCATTCTGCTGGAGAAATTACCACCGAGGAGGCGGATGTACTCGTCCGGGCATTGCAGGAACGGTTCGGCAGTGAAGGGCTGACCAAGGAACTGACATTTTATACGGGCGTGAGCTACCGGCACTGCCTGATCTGGAAAGATTGTCCGTCCTTTACGGATTTCACTCGTCCGCACGATATCATCGGCAGGCGCATCGGCGATTACCGTCCGCAGAATGATTCCTCTCGTCCGATGTGGGAATTGCAGCGCGCTTCCTATGATCTGCTCAATCAGCATCCGATCAACCTCGCGCGTGCCGCCGCGGGCAAGCGTAAAGCGAATTCTCTTTGGCTTTGGAGTCCCGGAAAAAAACCGTCGCTGCCGGATTTCCGGAAATTGACCGGTCTCCGTGCTTCCGTTGTCTGCGCGGTAGACCTGATTAAGGGGATCGGTATTTGCGCGGGGATGAATGCCCCCATTGTCCCCGGTGCGACGGGCACATTGAACACCAACTATCGGGGGAAATTGGAGACTGCGATTCGGGAGATGGCAGCCGGTTCGGATTTTATCTATCTGCATGTGGAAGCGCCGGATGAATGCGGACATCAGGGTAGCTATCCCGATAAAATTGAAGCGATTGAGCGGATCGATCGTGAGATCCTTTGCCCGTTGATGGCGTACTTCCGTAAGACGGGCGAGCCTTATCGGTTGCTGCTCACGCCGGATCATCCGACGCCCGTATATGCCCGTACGCATACGCATGATGCGGTTCCGTTTGTTCTGTACGATCCTGCTGCGGAGCGGGACAGCGGTATTTCCTGCTACAGTGAGCAGAGTGGATTCGACGGCGGCGTTTTCCTCCATAAAGGGGAAGATCTGCTTCGTCTGCTTTTGGGGAGACCGCTTTGAAATATTTGACAGCGCGTGGAAAAATCGTTCTTTCCGATTACCGCGAGTATATGAATTTTCATTTGTTTCGCGGAAGATGGTCCCGTGTGCTCCGCTCGCTTGTGATTCTTGCGGTGCTGCTGGTCTGCGTGTATCTTATTCTGTTAGGCATTCAGCTGCGTAACACGATGCTGCTCCTTTTGGCAGGTATTTTGCTGCTCTGCTTCTGCATGTTCTTTTTCCTGTTGCGGAAGTATGTAAAGGATCTTTGTATGAAGAGAAAGCCTTTTCTGTATGCAACGCATGAAATTTGCTGCGGAGGAAACGGATTGATCTACTCGGTGTTTTATGATCCGGAGCATAATCCGCAGCATTTGCCGGACAGCCAGCAGGATTATCTTTACTCCGGCTTCTGTCGGATTTACGAGACAGGCGGTTTTTTCTACTTTTATCCGGATCGGAAGTCCGCGATCATCCTGCCGAAGCGTAACATGCCGCCGGCGGATTCCCTTCGTCTGCGCAGTTTGCTGAAAAAGGAACTGGGAAAACAATTTATCCGTTGTATTTAACCCATGCCTGCAACTCCTTCAGCAGGGCATCCTCTGCTGCCGGATTTTTCCCGCGGGCGAGGAGTCCCTTGCGGCGCTTTTCTGCCTGTCCAACCGCCTTTCTTGCGTAAGCAGAGAAAAAGGCTGTCTGCGGGCGGCATTGCCCCAAAAAGAGGTCGGCGTATGTATACGGCGTTTGCTTTCCGGTATAAATGGTGGATAGTACAGCGTAGGGCTTGTCCCGTTCGCAGGTATACCGTTCATCGGTGATCTGATAGCCGTTTTCCCAAAGAAAGCGTCGCAGATCATCCTGTGCGGTCATGGGCTGTAAAATGCATCGGCAGGTCGGATGCGGTCCGTATCGGTCAAGGATGTCGGCAATCAATTCTCCGCCCATGCCGCAGATGCAGGCACAGTCGAAATCGAAGCTGCCGAGTCGATCGAATCCGTCGGAAAGGATAAATTGCAGGCAGCTTTCGTCCCAAATGCCGTATCTGCGTGCGTTTTCGCGACCGCGCGCCAAGGGACCTTCCCGCAGATCGGAAGCGACGGCTCGGACGGCGTCACCGTTCAAAATCGATCGCAGAGCGATCCAAGCGTGATCGGAGCCGATGTCCGCCAGATTGGCGAATGGTCCGTATGTATGAATCATTTCCTCAATTAAGGCCAACCGGTTTCCGAGTGCTTTCATTAGACGGTTTCCTTTTCTTATAAGTTTGTATATGTAAGTTCGGAGCTGTATGGGCTCCGAAGGTGTTTGCATGGATGCCGGGCGATGTGTTTAGGTGCTCAGCTTGTCTTCCAGACACTTAAAGGCTTTTTTTGCTTTCTTTTTTAGGTCACAGCCACAGCTGCATTTATTGACCATCATATTGGCGGCAAGGAACCCGAGTCCGATGCCTGCTGCGGCGCCGACCATGTTGCAGATCACACGGTGCCCTGCGATCATTTTTTTCATACAAAACATGATTATCATCACACTCCCGAGAATAGTTTTGGTTCTCTGGAATGGAAATATACTACCACAAAAACGCTTTTCGCGCAACCTTTTTTTGGAAAAAGGGAGCTGCCGGCGGAAAATTTAAAAAAACTGTTGACAAACAGGGCGAAAATCGATATAATAAAATGAACTGCGCAAGAATTGTAGGAAAGGGGATGTGTCCGATGGTTCTGGATCTGCGCGAGCTGATCGGAGGCGTATCAGATGCGGTTCCCTTTGCATATGACGTTGAATACGGCGCTACTGCAAAAGAGTTTTCCGATGACTTGCTGACCGGCTTGCTGCGTGTAGAAGGCAGGGTGGAAAACCATGCCGGTTATTTATGCTTGACTGGGACAGTATTGCTGGAGGGCACCTTTCGTTGCGCGCGCTGCTGTCGGGAATTTCCGAGGAAGTTGGAATTTCCGCTGGCGTATACCTTGGTCGAATCACTTGCCAATCAGGATGCTCAGGAGGAGGATGGTTTTCTTCTTCTGGAAGAGGGTCGTTTGGATTTGTCGGAAGTGGTTCGCAGTCAACTGTTGGTTGAAATGCCGTATCGGTTCCTTTGCCGGAACGATTGTAAAGGGCTTTGCCCGAAATGCGGTTGTGATCTTAACGTAGAGCGCTGCTCCTGCGCTACGAGTGAGACGGATTCCCGCTGGGCGGTTTTAAACGGCTTTTTTGACGATGAGAATGAAAAACACGATCTATAAATAAGGAGGTTCATCAGATATGGCAGTTCCTAAGAGAAAGGTATCTAAAGCAAGACGCGATAAACGGCGTTCCGCAGTTTGGAAGCTGGAGCTTCCCGGAATGACCAAATGCCCGAAATGCGGTGCGTATAACCTTTCCCACCGTGTCTGCAAGACTTGCGGTTATTACGGCGGCAAAGCGGTCTTGAAGGTGGGAGAAGAAAAGGCGTAAGAAAAACGGTGATACGTTTCATCGTGTACGAAAAAAGCGTGTTGCTCACGTCATGGAGTGACACGCCTTTTTTATAGAATAGGGAAAGGAAGGGAATCGGCAGGGATGGTGGAAATTTTGCAAGTCCAGCCGGGTAGCCCTGCGGCAAAGGCAGGCATTCTGTCAGGCGATCTGCTTCTTTCTGTTAACGGGGAAGCGGTTCGGGATGTGCTGGATTATCGCTTTTTTGCTTCTGATGCGCGTTGTACAGTTGTCGTGTCGCGTGCGGGCGAAGAGCTGACCTTCCGTTTGAAGAACCGGGAATATGAAGAATTGGGCATGGAGTTCGGCACGTACCTGATGGATGAGAAGAAGCGCTGCTCCAATAACTGCATCTTCTGCTTCATTGACCAGAATCCTCCCGGTATGAGGGAAACCATTTATTTTAAAGATGATGATGAGCGCCTTTCCTTTTTGCAGGGCAACTATGTGACCTTGACAAATTTGAAGGAGCGGGATGTGGAACGAATTGTGCGTATGCACATTTCACCAGTCAATGTTTCCGTACATACAATGAATCCCGCGCTCCGGGTGAAAATGATGCGAAACCGTTTTGCCGGGGAGAAGCTCCGGTTCCTGAACATGCTGGACAGGGGCGGGATCCGTCTTAATGCACAGCTGGTTCTTTGTCGCGGCATCAATGACGGGGATGAATTGGATTATTCTCTGAATGAGTTATGTAAGCTGGAGAATTTGGAAAGTCTGGCTGCGGTTCCCTGCGGTATGACCGCTTACCGCGAGGGGCTTCCGGAACTGGAGGCATTCGATCAGGCATCTGCCGCCGATGTGATCGATCGTATCGAACGTGTCGCGGCGCGCTGTCTTGCAGAACGCGGTTCACGCATGGTTTATGCGTCGGATGAATTTTATCTGACCGCTTGCCGTCCGATTCCTGCCGCAGATGCTTACGAGGGATATCCTCAGTTGGAAAACGGCGTTGGCATGCTGCGGCTGCATACGGAGGAATTTTGCGATGCATTGGAGGAGTATGGCGACAGGAAAATTCATCGCCACGTCAGCATTGCCACCGGCGTTTTGGCGGCACCGCATATCCGCGAGCTGGCAGCTCTTGCGTGCCGGAAATTTCCGGGACTGCGTGTGGATGTTTATGCGATCCGCAATCGCTTCTTCGGAGAAAGCATCACCGTCAGCGGTTTGGTGACGGGAGGAGATCTGATCGATCAACTTTCTGGTAAGGAGCTTGGGGATGTTCTGCTGCTGCCGGAAAATATGCTGCGGCATGAGGGTGATCTGTTTCTGGACGGCGTCAGCCTGTCTGATGTGAAGGAGAAGCTACGGATAAGAGTGGAGATCACCGAACGCGGCGGGGAAGACCTGCTTGTAAAAATGTTGGAGGAAGAAACCGATGGCTAAAGGAATCGTAGCGGTGGTCGGGAGACCGAATGTCGGGAAAAGTACTTTTTTCAATCGCATGACCGGTTCGCGTATCTCTATTGTGGAGGATACGCCCGGTGTAACACGCGATCGCATTTATCATGAGGTGGAGTGGAACGGGGAAACTTTTCTGTTGATCGATACCGGCGGAATTGAACCGCAGACGAACAGCGCGCTGTTGGTACAGATGCGTGATCAGGCGCAGGTCGCGGTTGAACATGCAGATATTATTCTGTTTATGTGTGATCTTAGGAGCGGTTTGACGGATGCCGACCGGGATATTGCGACAATGCTGCGAAAGGCCGGAAAGCCGGTGTTGGTTGTGGTCAATAAGGTGGATTCGATCGGAGATACTCCCGCGGAATTTTATGAGTTCTATGCCTTGGGCTTTGAAGAGGTTTTTGCGCTTTCCTCTCTGAGCGGCACCGGCACCGGTGATATTCTGGATCGTGTAGTGGAATTGCTTCCGAAGCGGACGCAGGAGACTGCAGATGACGGTAGGATCCGGATTGCTGTGATCGGAAAGCCGAATGCCGGGAAAAGCTCTCTCATCAATAAGATCTGTGGTGAAGAGCGCGTCATCGTTTCAGATATGGCGGGTACTACACGCGACGCGGTAGATACCTATGTTGAAAATGCTTATGGAAGGTATGTTTTGGTGGATACTGCCGGTATCCGCCGGAATGCAAAAATCGAGGACAGGATTGAAAAATACAGCGTTTTGCGCGCTAATATGGCGGTGGAGAACAGTGATGTCTGCCTGATTATGATAGACGCAAAGGAGGGGATCACCGCACAGGACGAGCATATTGCCGGTTTGGCACATAATGCGGGCAAGGCGAGTGTGATCGTCATCAATAAGTGGGATTTGGTAGAGAAGGACAACCGAACTTATGAGACTTTTCGGAAAAAGGTGTACAATGCGCTGGCCTATATGACGTATGCGCCGACCGTGTTCGTGTCGGCAAAGACCGGACAGCGTCTGGATAAGATCTTTACATTGGTAAATGACGTTTACCGTGAATCCTGTAAGCGCATTACTACCGGTGTACTGAATGACTTTCTTTCAGATATTACCGACCGTGTGCAGCCGCCTACAGATAAGGGACGGCGCTTGAAGCTTTACTATATGACGCAGACGTCGGTCAATCCTCCCACGTTTGCCTGCTTCTGTAACAGCGCGGAGTTATTTCATTATTCATATCAGCGGTATATTGAAAATTGTCTGCGCAACACCTTTGGGTTTTCCGGTACACCGATCCGTCTGATTATTAAACAGAAGGGCGAGCAAGCATAAAAACGAAAGGTATGGTGAACATCCATGTTGCAATTCTTTGAATGGTTCTGGAGAGTGATCGGTATTCCAGAACGACTGGGCTTGGCGGAGGGAGAAGCGTTTCAGGGATTTTTCAACTGGCTCCATGGCGATCTGCTTGCCAGAGGAAACGATCTTGGCGCCGCATTGATCTTTTGTGCTGCTATTCTTCTGTGCAGTATCCTGCCGTATCTGCTGGGCAGTCTGAATGCTGCGATTATCGTTTCCAAGTATAAATACCATGATGATATCCGTAATCATGGTTCCGGAAATGCAGGGCTTACGAACATGACCCGTGTATTCGGAAAAAAAGGCGCGCTGTTGACATTGGCGGGTGACGTGGCGAAACAGTTCGTTTCGGTATTGATCGGTGTGGTGCTCTGCGGTGAACTGGGCGCTTATTTTGCCGGCGTGTTCTGCATGCTTGGCCATATTGCGCCGGTTTATTACCACTTTCGCGGCGGAAAGGGTGTTTTGACTGCGGCAACGATGGTTCTTCTGATCGATTGGCAGGTATTTTTGGTTGCTTTTCTGATTTTCACTGCCACAGTATTGATTACCCGTTATGTTTCTCTTGGCTCTATCATCGGTGGATTTTCGTTGCCCGGCATTGTGTATTGCAGTGCAGTTTTGCGTGGCACGTATCCCTCCCTTCCTGCCATGGGATTTTCCCTGTTTATCGGTCTGTTGCTGATCTTTATGCACCGTTCCAATATCCGTCGTCTGTTTGAAGGAACCGAAAACCGGTTCCGTTTCAAAAAAAAGGAAAAGTAGAGAGAGGGATGTTTCATGCCGCTTGCCGACCGTGTAAGACCGACCTGCTTTGAAGAGATCTGCGGACAAAAGCATCTGCTTGCCGAGAACGCGCCGCTAAGGAGAATTCTGGACAGCGGGTATCTGCCGTCTTTGCTCTTTTATGGTCCGCCCGGTACCGGAAAGACTACTACTGCAGATCTGATTGCAAAACGGTTCGGACGTGAATTTTATAAGCTGAATGCCACCACAGCTTCTCTTTCCGATGTGCGCGGGATACTGGATTGTGCCGGCAGTTTGCTGAATGCTGCCGACGGTATTTTGCTGTATATTGATGAGATTCAGTATTTCAACAAAAAACAGCAGCAGTCACTGTTGGAATTCGTGGAAGACGGGCGCGTCACACTGATTTGCTCGACGACGGAAAACCCTTATTTCGCTATTTATCCGGCATTGCTTTCCCGTTCCAGCGTATTCGAATTCAAACCGGTAGAGCCGGGGGAGCTGTTGCCGGGGTTGCGTCGCGCCTTTTCTCTGCTGAATGCAGATTTTGCAAATGCAAAGACCTGTTCGGACGAAACGTTGGAAGCGATTGCGTTTGGCTGCGGCGGTGATGTTCGTAAGGCGATCGGCGCGCTGGAAAACTGCTATTATGCTGCAGATACGGAAATCACGACGGAGCTTGCGAGACAATTGACACAGCGCTCCGGTATGCGGTATGATCGAGACGGTCAGTCCCATTATGATTTGCTTTCGGCACTGCAAAAATCCATCCGCGGCTCCGATCCGGATGCGGCTGTGTTCTATTTGGCACGGATCTTAATTGGCGGAGATCTCATTTCCGCTTGCCGGAGAATTTCGGTCTGCGCAGCGGAGGATGTGGGATTAGCGTACCCGAACGCAGTGATTTTTTCCAAAGCCTGTATCGATATCGCTTTGCAGATCGGGTTACCGGAGGCGCGAATTCCGCTTGCAGATGCGGTGATTCTGCTCGCAACATCACCGAAATCCAATGGAGGCGAGGCGGCGATCGATCGTGCTTGGACAGCCGCAGAGGCCGGGAAGGGAACACTGGTGCCGTCACATTTGCAGGATCAGAACCGTCCCGGTTCGGAGGGCGGCTATCGATATCCCCATGATTACCCGCACCACTGGGTGCAGCAGCAATATCTGCCAGATGACCTTGTCGGTGAGATATTCTATACTCCCGGTGATAATAAAACCGAACATACTGCTGTTGAGTATTGGAAAAAGATCAAAACGTAAAGAAACAAAAGCCGTCGGGTGCGCTGATCTATGCGTCCGTCGGCTTTTTTATGTCATTTTGGATATGCGCGTCTGTTCTGTTTCCGGAATATCATGGCATTTTTGACAAAAAAGAGACCGCCCATAGGGCGGTCGGTGAAAGCTGGTATTTAATAAGGCTTATTCTAATACACTTCGCAATTTTTCCAAGACCTTTTTTTCCGTTCGGCTGACCTTGACCTGCGTCATGCCGAGCAGCTCGCCTGCTTTTTGTTGAGAATACCCGCGATAAAAACGGAGCAGCACCAGCTGCCGTTCCTGCTGCGGTAGATCAAGAATCGCCTGCCGGAGAGATTCGCGTTCGCAAAGCTCAGTAATGTTGTCTGTACCGATTAAATCCTCCAGCGCGCGCTCTCCTACCGGTTCGGAAAAGGAAAGCACTGCATTACCTGCGTCCAGTCCCTCAACGGTTTCCTCCACGCTGTAACCACAGTAATCTGCTAATTCCGTGACCGTCGGCTCGCGACCTTGTTCGGCGGTGAATTCCTCCCGTTTCCGCAGCAGATAGGCGCCTTTTTGACGCAGTTCGCGACTGACTTTGATCATCCCGTCATCCCTCAGGAAGCGTTTGATCTCTCCGATAATCAGGGGCACCGCGTAGGTGGAAAACGCGGTGCCCAGCGAGGTGTCAAAATTTCGGATGGCTTTGAGCATCCCGATTGCCCCCAGCTGGCACAGGTCATCGAACTCTGCACCCCTCCCCAAAAAACGAGCTGCAACCGATTTGACTAACCCCATGTTCTCCCGAACCAGCGTTTCTTCAGCGATTGGATCACCGGCCTTGGCGCGATCGATCAATTCCGGCGAATTCATCATGTTTCAAAACGCTTTTCCAACACGACCGTTGTCCCCTTTCCCGGTTTGGAGCGTACACGCATCCGGTCTGTGAAGCTTTCCATGACCGTGAAACCCATCCCGCTGCGTTCGCCCTCTGCGTCTGTGGTATAAAGCGGCGTGCGTGCAAGTGCGACGTCCGCAATACCTGTGCCTTTGTCTTTGACGGTGATACGCAGAATACCGCCGACGGTGTATGCGGCGCTTATGTAGACCGGGCAGTCTGCCTTGTCTGTACGGTCTCGGTAGGCGTGGACGATGCAGTTCGTGACTGCTTCACTGACGGCGGTTTTCAGTTCGGACAACACACTGACCGGGGGATCCAGTTGCGAAATAAAGGCAGATACCGCCATCCGCGCAAATCCCTCGTTGATACTTCGCGCCGGAAACACACATTTCATACTGTTTTGGATCGGATCAGCTCGCCTTGCCATTTCCATTACTCCTTTCAATGCGGAGAAGCTTGTCCATTCCCGCAATGTTCAAAATTTTCATGACAGCCTCTGAAGGACATTCAACGATCAGAGAGGTGTCTTGTGCGGCACACTTTCTCATCCGTCCCATCACCAGTCCCAGTCCGGAGGAATCGCAGAAGGTAACGCCGGAAAGATTAAAGTAAAAGACGCCCGGCTGCTCGGTTTCTAAAATGCGGTCGATCCGCGTGCGTACTTCGGCGGCGTTGTGATGGTCGATTTCGCCGTGTAGGCGGATACGCAGCTTGTCCCCGCTTTTTTCGGTGGAAAAGTTCATTTTTACGGCACTCCTTTTCTGTCTTCGCAGTATAGCAAAGAGTAGCTGCTGATTTTGTCAAAGCGCGTCGCGCGATATAAAAAAGTTCAGACGCTTTTTCGTGCAAAAGAACCGGGTTGCTGCATGAGCGATGCAGCAACCCGGTTGCGTGTGATGTTATCGTATTTTCTTACCACTGAATGCCTTCATCTTCGTCCTTCTCGTCCGTCTGTCCGTCGGGGGAATCCGGCTTGGCAGATGCAGCTTGAGTGGGTTCGGAAGCTTGCGGCGTTTTACGATCCGGATCATGGAAGACCTTATCTGCTTCATAAAGCTCATATAGGATCCATGCGCGGAAAAGCAATTCAATGACATGAGAGGAACGGAACCCGCCGGAAAGAATGCCCGGCAGCGCAAGTACAAAATAAATGATCGAGTCTGCCGTATAAAGGAGAAAGCCGATTCGGATTGCGCGTATTCTATCACTTTTGCGGCAGGCAAGGCAGCAAAACAGATAGAGAAACCACAGAAAAATGCAGCCACAAATTGCTATGGGCAGCCAAGTGCCGCCTGCCTGCCGCCCGTATAGAAGTAGATAGCGTGGAAGATAGGCAGAAAATGGAAAGAACAGCCCGAATGAAAAGGCGGCAAGCAGCAGATTGATAGCGGTAACCAGAGTCAGTGTTACCAGCACCCATTGTCCGTTCCGGTATTGCTCATATGCGTGTTTTTTTCTTCCCATGTGTTTTCCTCTTTTCCGGAATAAGAAACGGGAGGCGATGCAGCCTCCCGTTGCAAAATGCTTCGTAACGAAACCTTAACGCTTGGAGAACTGGCTCGCTCTGCGGGCTGCCTTCAAGCCGTACTTCTTTCTTTCCTTCATACGAGGATCGCGGGTCAACAGACCTGCTTTTTTGAGCGGAGCGCGGTACATATCATCCGCTTGCAAAAGCGCTCTGGCGGCGCCGTGGCGGATTGCACCTGCCTGCCCGGAGAGACCGCCGCCCTTTACGGTGCAAACGATATCAAATTTTCCTTCCGTGCCGGTAACGCTGAACGGCTGGTTGATGATGAGCATCAGCGTATCAAGACCGAAGTATTCATCGGCGCTCTTGCCGTTTACGGTGATTGCACCGGTACCTGCCATTACGCGAACGCGCGCAACGCTGGTCTTTCTTCTGCCGGTGCCGTAAAAATAAGGAACTGCGGGTGTGTAAGTCATCTTTTATTACCTCCTTATTTCACTTCAACAGGTGTGGGTTTTTGCGCCGCCTGCTGATGCTCTGCGCCGGCATAAACCTTCAGACGGGCAAAGCTGTTTTCGCCAATGGAATTCTTGGGAAGCATCCCTTTGACAGCCAATTCCATCGCAAGCTCCGGCTTTTGCGCCATCAGTGTGCGATATTTGACTGCTTTCATGCCGCCGATGTAGCCACTGTGATGATAGTGGATTTTTTGATCCAGCTTTTTGCCGGTCAAGACCGCTTTGGAAGCATTAATGATTACGACGCATTCGCCGCAATCCACGTGAGGCGTATATTCGGGACGATGTTTGCCGTTCAGGATTGTAGCGGCTGTAACAGCGACCTTGCCGAGCGGCTTATCTGCCGCGTCGATCAGATACCAGTTACGCTCAACGGTTTCCTTTTTGAGCATAGTAGTAGACATATGCGAAGTCCTTTCCTAAAAAAATCTCTTATTTTTTCTTTTTCTGATTCCTATACAGTATAGCACAGAAAATCATTTTGTCAAGAGATTTTTTTGATTTTTTTCGATTTCGTGCATTTTTCTTTGATTTCCTTGCATTTTGAAGGCCTTGGAGACGCATTATTCGTTTCCGGAGGCATCTTGAGATGGGGCACTTTCTTCCGGTGCATGGTAATCGGTAATTTCGTAGATAGTTTCCTGTAGCAGGATTGACAGCGCCTGATAGGAGATCCCGTAATACGGGCATTCCTTTCTTGGAAATGAAAAGGAGAGTCGGGTGCCATCCAGCTGCAGGTTCGGATACTCCTGTTCCGCTAATGTGCGGTATTCTTTTTTAGCGTCCTCCTCACTGGAAAAGGTAATGGCTGCAATCGCGTTGAAAACGCAGTGTTCTTTGTTGAAACAATAGGTATATTCATAGCTGATGCCGTCTTGGTGTGCGCTGACGGTAATGTAATCGGTATATAGCAAAATGATGTTCTGCCCGGCGGAAACCTGTTCTTCCGCAGAGGACTCATTCATGGAGGGGACCGTTAGGTCGGAAGAGGCAGCGTTCGAACTTTCTGTCACCGGCGGCTCGCAGCCGGTTAGCGGAAAAATACCGAAAAGGAAGCAGAGTAGGGCACAGGAAAATCCTTTGAAAAAATGTTTCAAACAACCCCTCCTTCTCTTTTTGGAAAAAATAACCTTTTTTCATTATAGCAAACAGGGATAGATTTGTCAAGTTTGTTTGCTCTTGACAAAAGCGGATCATTATGGTATACTTTCTTAAAAGAACGAACAAATGTTCTTGTTTTGCAAAATAGGAAAGGAATGGGGAAGAAGCATGAATGAAGATTACACAGTGCGTGCGGCGGAATTGCTGCGCAGAAAGCGTGATCTGCAGGTTGCGGCTGAAGCGTTGCGGGAGCAGATTCGCTTTCTGGAAGAACGGCAGGTGTCCTGTCGTACTTCTAATTTTGAGACTGCTTCAGTTAGTCGGAACGGTTTCTGCGACGCCGAAGATCGGGCGATCCGATTGATTGAACAGTTGGATGACTGTCGGTATCGGCTGCGTTTATTGGAAGAAGAGCTGGAGCAGATTCGACGTGCTTATGAAGTGTTGAGCCCGTATCAACGGGATCTGTTAGATACCTTTTTCGTCAACGGGGGAAAGAATTGTGCCGAGCAGCTTTCTGCCCGTTACTATAAGGAACGCTCTGCGCTTTATCGGGATCGAAAGAAAGCACTATATACATTTACGCTTGCGGCATTCGGCATTATGCCGTACTGACTGTCTCTTTCTTGTAAAATAACACCCCGCCGGAAACCCGGCGGGGTGAATTGAATAAGCTTTTTCTGTCTAAAAATCAGTTGTCATTTCAAAGATTGGAAGATCCAGACCGCCGATGGACAGAATGGAACCGTCCTCATTGAATGAGAGATCTAACGGCAGTGTGCTGCCATCCGGCAGAAGTACACGAAGAACGTCGCCGCTTTCCGTTAGATACAGATACGCATATACATACAGGCTGCTGTCATCGATAAAATCGAATTCCACTTCGGTGCCGTCGTTTTCATCGAAATATGACAATGCCAACTCGCAGCCATAAAGGAATGCTTCCTCTTCTGGCAGTGCGGAAAAATTTTCTCCGAAAAAGACATAGTTTTCGGTTTGCTCGTTATAGCTGTACGGAAGCGAGCAAATTTCTTTCCCCATGTATGAAAGGAGCAGCGTATTATTTTTCATCTGATAATCCAAGCCGGCAATGATTGTTATGGTACCGTCGTCATAAATGGTAGCCATAATATCTTCATCCTCGAGTGTGTAAGTCGTACCATAATCCACATCACCGATGGATCCACCGAAAAGGGAAAAGATACTGGAAAGGAATTGCGCAGCATCCGGATAAAGTTCCTGCAGCTTTTCCTGCAGCGTCTCCGGATCCAAGTCTTCAGAATCGATGCAGTCGGTTGGTAAAACGATCTCTTCTGTTTCTCCGGGTGTAAAGACACTGCTGTAAGACACGGATATATCCATCATGCCGCTAAGAGAGGCGCTGAGCACGCAACCGGTTTCATAGGTTTTACCGTTGGAAACTGTGCTGCCAGCAACTGTAAAAGGAATGGTGACAGCTAAGCCGCCCAGATCTACTCTGATACTGATCGTGCCGTTATAAGTGATTTTCTCTTCGCTTTCCTTTACGACATCGAGGTTGATGGTAATGATGCTGCTTTCCACAGACAACTCGGCATCGATGGTCATGGCACCTTCGGTTGTCGTTAAAGTGCAGTCAAAAGAAAGAATCGTTTCCTTGTCAACAATCAGACTCATGCCGATGATTGTGTCGTTTCCGGAAGCAGTGGTTGTCAGAGCAAACTCACCGGACAGCGCGCCATCCTCGTAGACAACCATGCGCAGGGAGGTAGGCAGATCATTTTCTACAGTCAGGTCAACGGTCATGTAGTTTTCGCCGTCGTTTTTCGACTCGTCAGATTCGTCACCGGAGATACCCGGAAATGTGATGTCACTTTGATCAAATAAATCGCTCAGTCCGAGTTGCTCGGCTAATTCGTTTTCCTGCAGCAGTTCTATCAGTTTTTCCGTGATCGCATTCAACTGTTCTTCCGTCAGTTTCATGGAAAAAACGTTACCCTGCTCTGTTTCGGTGATCGTCAGTTCTTTCTCCAGATCATAGATATCTTGAAAAGCAGACTCGAGAGATTCGATCAGCTTTTGTACTGCATCCAGTATTTGCGCGTCAGTCAGAATCAAGGCTGTACCGGTCGAACCTGTTTCTCCGGTAGAAATCTGCAATGGCTTTTCCAGCAGACCGGGAAGGTCAAGATAGTTTTTATCCTCCGACATGTACAGGATCGCTGGGATGGTGTCTCCTGCGCAAAGCAATTGCAGATCACATTTTGCAAGACTGTCCTGCAGTATCGTTTTTGACTGTAATTTCAGCGGCTCGTCATTCAGCATGCTGCTGCCATTAATAGACAAGGTGTCCAACGAAATGACCTGTTCCGTCGTGCCGTTACCGGACAGAGCGGTCAGTCCCGAGCCGAAGGACGACGCTACTGCTTCCATATAGTTACCGTAGGAGGCAAGAGCGGTTTCCAATTGCTCCGTAGCAGTCGGAGGGGCTGATGGTTCAGGGCTTACGGCACTTGCGTTATCGGAGGAAGTTCCTCCGGCTTCTTGACAGGAAGACAGCATGCCGATCATGCAAAGCATGGCAACAGCCAGCAATAGAGTCAATAGTTTTTTCATTTGTAATTTGCGCACCTCCAAAATTCATAAGCACAGGTCTGTGCTCCTGACAGCACGTCATGTGACAGGTTGAGTATATCATAGTTTTATTTTCTTGTCAATTGGTAAATCGTGAGGACTGTCTTTTTTTGACGATCGAGAAACAAAGCGTACAAATCGCCATTGCAAACAGGATACCGAAGCCTGCACCGCAGCTGTCGAGAAGGACATCGGTCCATTGACCGCTTCTTCCGGGAGAAGAAAGCTGAATCCATTCGTCCGCGCACGCAGTCAGGATGCAGTAGGGAAGTGGAAGCAGAAGCAGCCGTTTCTTTTGCCCGCAAACGCTCCGCATCGTACAGAAAGTGAAAACTCCAAGCAGTGCGTACTCCGAAAAGTGCGCCGTCTTGCGCACCAGATGAGAAATGGTGCTTTCAGTGGGCGGGATATCGAAAGCGGGCAGCAGCTTTTCTGCCGTGGGACGGACAGCCTCTACCACTTTATTGCTCTGTGCAGAGGATTGTGTGCTGTCCTTCAGGGAATTGCTGAAGATCCAGCACTGTGTTCCGATCGTGAATAGAAGGAGCAGTACGGGCAGCCATCGACGTTGCAGAAACATACTCATATAGATATTTCGCTGTCCAGCAGCTCCTCCGCAGCTTTTTTTACGGTGTCTGTCACCTGTACGCCGCCCATGATGCGCGCCAACTCTGCAATTCGTTCCTCGCGGGACAACAGCTGCACGACGGTCTGCGTCCGCCCGTCCTGTTCCTTTTTTGAAATGCGGTATTGATGAGAGGCGCGGGCTGCCAGCTGCGCGGCATGCGTCACGCAGATTACCTGTCTGTGATCCTGCGCAATCTGCAGCATCATTCTGCCGATTTTTTCGTTGGTTTTGCCGGAGATGCCGGTATCGATCTCATCAAAAATTAAGGTTGGAATCCGTTCTGTATCCGCCAAAACACATTGCAGGCAAAGCATGATGCGGGAAAGTTCCCCGCCCGATGCAATTCTGCCGATCGGACGCGGCTCCTCGCCTGCGTTGGCGCTGACGGCAAAATCGATGTTGTCTCGTCCGTCCGGACCGCAGGCGGTTTCCGTGAGACGAATCAGGAAGCGTACCTTTGGCATATCCAGTTCTGCTAGCGCTTTCTGCACAAGTGCAGAAAGGCGTTCTGCCGCCGCAGCGCGCGATTCACTTAATGCGACCGCGTGCTTTTGCAGGTGTTTTTCCCGTTCCCTTAGGGTTGCCTCCCGTTCTTCCTGTTCCGTACTGCTATGATCCAGCACCTCAAGATCGTGCGCAACCTTCTCCAACCGTTCGATCAGTCCGGCTTCATCGGTTTTGTATTTTCGCTCCAGCGCAGATAACTGATCCAGCCGTTCCTCCACCTGCATCAGTCGTCCGGAAGCGCTTTCACGATCTGCGGTGTAAGGGCGGATGCTTTCGGAAATATCGGTCAACTCCGCTTTTACATCCTCCAAGCGGTTGCATAGCTCCTGCATTTCCGGAAGAAAGCCTGCGAGCCTTCCGAGTGCGGCTCTTGCCATTCCTGCCTGAGCAGCTGCCGCATGATCGCTGGCATAGAGTATTTCATAGGCTTCACAAGCGTTTTCCGTCACCTTTTCGCTGTTGGCGAGCAATGCATGTTCCGTCATCAGTTCAGCTTCCTCACCGGCATGCAGCTTAGCCTGCTTCAACTCTCGAAGCTGATAAGTCAGCAGATCCCGCCGTTCGGCAAGCTCCTCCGCTCGTGTCTTGGCTTCGTCGCGCTCCTGCCGAAGCCGGCAGCAAGCGGCATATTCCGTACGGTAATCGTTTAGCAGCGCATCGTTTCCGGCGAATGCGTCCAGCAGCTTGCGCTGCTTTTCCTCCGTTGCCAGACTCTGTGTATCCTGCTGTCCGTGAATATTCAGAAGACAGGAGGATACCTCCCGCAGGCGGGAGAGAGGTACCGCGCGACCGTTGATTTTGGCGCTGCTGCGACCGTCCGCCGTCAGCCTGCGCTGCAAAAAAAGTGCGCCGTCTTCGTCTGGCTCTGCATCCAACTCAAGCAGTGCTTTGGCCGCGTCCGGAGAGGGATAGAACATTCCTTCCACCAACGCGCTGTCCTCACCGGTCCGGATCAGATCCCGTTCTCCGCGTGCACCGCAAAGCAACCCGATCGCGTCGATGATGATACTTTTTCCCGCACCGGTTTCCCCCGTAAAGGCGCAAAAACCCTCCGCCGGCTCCAGATCCAGCCGTCGGATCAGCGCGATATTTTCAATATGCAGCGATGCAAGCATAAGTCAATCCGGTTCCTTTTCCAACATCCGTTTCAGGAAGCCGCAGATTTCATTTGCGGCAGCAGTATTTTTGGCAATAATCAGCAGGGTATCGTCTCCCGCAAGCGTTCCTACACAGTCCGGAAGATTCATTGCATCTACCGCTGCGCCGACTGCGTTTCCCATACCGGTGTAGGTCTTGACTACAACGAGGTTGTTTGCCGATACCGTTTCGCGGGCAGCCTGCCGCAAAATTGCAGTAAAGGTATCAGAGGTTTCCTCCTGTCGTTGAAAGCTGTTGGTGCGGTATCTGTAGATACCGTCCTCCCCGGCGGATTTGATGATGTGCAGCTCGCGGATATCCCGCGAAACGGTTGCCTGTGTCACGGAGAAGCCTCGTTCGGCAAGCATGGCTTGAAGTGTTTCCTGCTTGTCAATGCAATGATCTCGAATCAATTCCAGAATCATGCTCTGTCTTGTGTTTTTCATATAGAACCATGCCTTTCTTTGCTTTTCTGTTGCGCCTATTGGCGGAACGTATTTTAAGTGCGCATAAAGAATGCGAGATATTCCCGGTTTCCGTCACCGCCGAGGATGGGGGATGCGATATGCTTTTGTAGGAGAAGACCGTTGTTTTTCCCCTCGGTAGTCAGGTCTGTCAGCAGCTTGGCAAACAGCCTGCCGGCGGGATCTCGCACAATACCGCCTTTCCCGACGTTTTTTCTGCCGACCTCAAACTGCGGCTTGATCAGACTGAGGAAAAGACCTCCCGGCGAAAGGATATCTGCAACCGCCGGATACAGCAATCGCTGAGAAATGAAAGAGACGTCGGTCAGCACAAGATCGATGGGATATTTGAAATCGCTCTTCTTCAGATACCGGGCATTGGTATTTTCCATATTGCAGACGCGGGCATCCTGCAGGAGCCGCTTCTCCAACTGACCGGAGCCGACGTCTACCGCATAAACATAGGAAGCACCGTGCTGCAGGACGCAATCCGTGAAGCCCCCGGTAGAGGCGCCGATATCCAGCACCGTTTTGCCTTGTACGGAAATCCGGAACGCATGCAGTGCCGCTTCCAGCTTGTAGCCCGCACGGGAAACGAATTGCGTATCTTTTTTAAGAACGGCGATTTCCGCACCGGTTTCGATCTGCAGAGAGGCTTTTTGTACTGGGACGCCGTTTAGCAAAACCCGCCCCTCGGCAATCGCTTCCGCTGCCTTGCTGCGGCTTTTGCAGTAGCCGTTTTCGGCAAGGTAGACGTCAATTCGCAAATCGCTGCACCATCCTTTCCAGATCAGAAGCAATCTGCTCTGGTAAAAAGCCAAACTCGCGGAAAAGATCGTCGTTGCTGCCGTGGGCGGGGAACCGATTCTCAATCGCGCGGATGCAGAGTGCCTTACCGTTCGTCAGTCCCGCTTCTGAGAGCAATGCAAGCAGATGTTCTCCGACGCCTCCTTCGCGGATGCCCTCTTCCAAAAAATAGATGGTGTTTATCCCTTCGATCAGCAGCCGCAGCTTTTCGGCTTCCGTGTATCCCAATGGTTTCAGACGGACGAGACGAATGATGCGCACGGGAATCCCCCGTTCGTACAGGATTCCTGCGGCAAGCAGCGCGTTCTCGGTCATTCGTCCATAGGTCA
>CAZJVB010000020.1:0-40133 GCA_964549435.1 uncultured Ruminococcus sp. | reverse complement strand
ATGAAAACGGGAAAGGAGCCAAAAATGATTATCGAGTATAAAAACAGTATTTCCACCGTTCGTATACACGACGAATACTGCGAGGATCAGCCACAGATCCGTATGCAGCGCTTGAACCAAATCGTTTCCGAATCCTACAAGCGAAGAACCCTGTCAGTCAGCGGCAAGAGCATTTCCTCCGACCAATCGCCGTCCTCTTAACGCCTGTCATAAATTGGAAAATCCGTATCGTTGACTTTTCTTCCCTGCTCGTTTATACTCTTAAATAGGAAAGGAGAAAAACGATGGAGCAATACGCGAAGTATCTCCGAAAATCTCGTTTTGACCGTGATTATGCTGAATTATCGATTGAGGAGACGCTGAAACGGCATGAATCGATTCTGGACAAATTAGCGAGTGACAGAGGCTACTATATTGCTCGGACGTATTACGAAGTGGTATCCGGCGAATCCATCGCCGCAAGACCTGAAATCCAAAAACTGCTGGAGGAAGTGAGCGCGGGGCTCTATGCGGGAATACTGGTCGTCGATCTGGAACGGTTGGCGAGAGGCAACGGAGCGGATCAGGCATATATCAGTCAGATCTTTCAATTCTCCGGTACTAAGATCATCACCCCAAGCAAAACCTACGATCCGAATAATGAGTACGATGAAGAATACTTCGAATTCGGTCTGTTCATGAGCCGTCGGGAATACAAAACCATCAACCGACGCTTGATCCGGGGGCGTGACAGCTCTGCGGCGGAGGGAAAATATATCAGCAGCATCGCACCTTACGGCTACCGAAGGGTAAAAATCCCGAACGAAAAGGGATACACGCTTGAACCGAACCCAGAGGAATCCCCCATCGTCAAACAGATTTTCGAGCTTTACTCGCACGGCGCCGGCACTAAAATGATTGCAAACGCGCTCAATGAGAAAGGAACCCCAACGCGGCACGGTGATGCCTGGACATACTCCACCATCGCAAACATCCTTTCGAATCCCGTCTACACGGGAAAAATTCGCAGGGGATGGAGCAAGCAGGTTAAAAGTATGGAAAACGGCGTCGTGAAAAAACGCATCAAACGTGCCAAAAATCCGGAAGAATACGCGCTCTACCAAGGGCTTCATCCTCCACTTGTCAGCGAAGAGCTTTACCTGCTGGTGCAGCAGATCCGGGGAGAAAAGACACCTGCCGCAAGAGTCAAAAACGAATTCGTTCTTCAAAACGCATTTGCCGGCTTGCTTTTCTGCTCCGTTTGCGGAAAACGAATCGGCCGCACCACCATGTCCGCCAAACGAAACCGACAGGCAAGACTGCGATGCGTAAACATGCGCAGCTGCCACAATGCAAGTGCAGACTATGCCATTGTCGAAAGAGACATCCTTTCAGCACTTCGTTCATGGCTGGACGGATACAAGGTCAAAATCGACACGGTTGGCTTTACAGACGACATCGCCGCCTACAAAGCGCAGTTGAAAAAGACGGAGCAGGAGGCGGTCGGAATTGAGGCGCAATTAGAGCAGGCATTCAATCTGGTGGAGCAGGGGGTTTACACCGTCGAGCTATTCAAAAGCAGGCAGCAAAAGCTTGCAGATGCTTTGGACGAGGTCAAAGTCAGGCAGGAACAGCTGCTTCACACCATTCAAAAGTTGGAAGAAAGCGAGGCCAGCCGGAATTTGCTGATCCCACACACGGAAAAGCTGCTGGCAAGCTATGAAGACATGAATAACGGGGAGCGCAACGCGCTTCTCAAAACCATCCTTCACAAAATCGAATATTACAAGGGAGAGGACGGCAACATTATCATCGACCTCTATCCAAGGCTTCCGAGATTGTAGTTCTTCGTCGGCATCAGGGACGTACACATGTTCTGGTCAATGATCCGACACGAGGCTACGGCATTTGCATTGAGAACATGTTGACGGAAATGCAAAAGTACAACTGATTGTCAGACGGTGTGAATTTTTGTCGCACCGTCTGCCTTTTCTTAAAAATCCCCTTGCTTTTTTTCGTTCTGTATGATAGGATAGAAAAAAATAATCATTGAAGGACATCAGCTCGCTATGAAGAAATTGCTTTCCCTTTTCTTAGGCATTGCCCTTTCCTTCGCACTATGCGCCTGTCAGTCAAAGGAAACCGAATCCGGGACGGCTTCCTCTGTTCCGGAAGATACGACGGAAGAAAGCAAGGAACCGTTTATGGAAAATGCAGCCATTGCCGAAATTCGCTCCTATTTTGACGGCAACATCCCGGACAGGACGATGAAAGCGAAAAATCTGTTTGCGGCAGCGTCCTATTCCTATTCTGCAGAGCCGACCGATGATTACGGAGACCCCAACCGCACCAAGCTGAACGACGGGATCTTCCGCGATTTGTTTGATAAATGGAATTGGGTAGGATTCAAAAACGTTTCCTCTCCGAGCATATATTTTGATCTGGGAGAGACAGCGCACGCGCTTGCAGACGTCGAGGTGGACTGCCTGAAGCAAGTCGATTACGGCATCTACCTGCCCACCACCGTAACGATCAGCGTATCCGACGATGGGGAGAACTATACTTTAATCAGCACCCTGCAAACGCCAAGCGATATTCCCGACAGCGGGAAATATACCTATCGCTTCGCTTTTCCGGAAACGCTTTCCGCGCGATATATCAAAATCACTTTGACCTCCACGTCCTCCGGTTTTCTTTTCATAGATGAAATTACCGGTTACGAATACAGCGAGGACGGTACCATAGATGTGAGCAACGGACAAACCTCTGCCGACGCCGAAAAGGAATACGATCTGTACGGCTATACATTAAACAGCGAAATCACCGTTCCGGTCGATTCTTCTGACAGTGACTACAATACCCTACAGAACCTTGCTCTTCTGGAAGGCGTCGATGTACAGGTTAAGCATTTTGATCCGATGGAAGCAAGTGTCTGTGCCTCCAATACGCCTAAAGAGCAGCTCTCCATGCTGATCGACGGCGTAAAAGCATCCAGAGCTTCCTATTCGGATCCAGCATTCGTGCATTTCACTCGGGGCTACGGACGCCACATTGTCATTGATCTCGGCAACAGCATGGCAGTCGAGGAAGTCTGTCTGCAATTCCTCAATCAGGTTTCCGTCGGAGTAGGAACGCCGCCCGCAATTATGATCAGCGTCAGCAACGATGGAGAATCCTGGATCACGACATATGCAGAAGCTACCGGTGTTTACGGCGATGCGGAAACACAGAACATCGCCGTAGAAGGGAAATTCAAGCAGTCCTACCGTTGCCGTTACATCCGCGTTTCCTTCAATACCGTCCCGCACAATGATACTACCTCCAGCGTTTACCTCAGTGAAATCGAAGTGTTCGGCAAAAAGAATGCGGAGGGCGTTCCCGAGGCGGCATATGACAAGAGCATCACCATGGGGCGTTATCCGGATCCGGAAGATTTCGGGTGCTCCAATCTCCTGTTCGCAGCGATCAACGGGCGGCTCGGTGAAGCCAACGCTAACGTGATGACCAAGGACGCCGCACTGACCTATCTTGCCTATTTGGACGATGACGGGAATATCATCGATACCTTTATGGATTCCGTCTGCTTCTCTGCATCCAGCAAATTCGTCTTGCAAAGCGATTCCAAGGAGAGTGTTAACTGCTATCTGGACGATTGTTTCGCGGAGAATCAAAACCTCGCCGTTCTGGAAAACACCGCCGCCCAAATCCAGCAGACACTGAACAGGGAGGAAACCGTGACGATCTGGTTCAACCTGTTTTGTCCAAAATCCACTGATACCTGCAGCGATGTGAATGGGGATGGCAATCCGGAGGATCTGAGCACCGCCGAAGGACGCTTCGCCTTTCTGAAATATCAGGTAGATCAAGCCATTGCGCGCTTCAATGAAGCAGGCTTTGCGCATTTAGAGCTGCTTGGGTTCTATTGGAATGACGAATGTCTATACAAAGAGGAAATTGACCTTAACTGCGAATCCATCCGCCTGATCAACGACTACATCCACTCCTTGGGCTATAAGAGCTTCTGGTGCCCGTATTTCAACGCCTACGGCATTTGGCTCTGGGAAGAGATCGGTTTTGATTTTGCTGTTCTGCAGCCCAACTATATGTTCTATGCGACGGATACCACCCGACTGACAACTGCCGCAGACACGGCCATGATACTTGGTATGAGCGTAGAATTGGAAATCGAAGACTACGAAAGCCAAGGATCCACCAAACTTTACCGCGAGTACCTGCGTCAGGGCTATGACAGCGGTTACATCCACTCCATCAAGCTATATTATCAAGGCGGTACGCCCGGTGCACTCGCTTTATCACACGATAGCAGTTTGGCGATCGGCAAGGCTGTTTATGACGACACATACCAATTTGCTAAAGAACTGCTGGACGATAACTATAACATTCCAGTCGCCGCTGCGCTGGATCAGTTTGTTGACGTGGAACAGGAAGTGGTAAACGGCGGCATCATCAAATTCTCAATCGGCGATACATCGTCTTATACGATCCGCATCTTGCAAAGCACGCTGTTTGGTACGCCTCGCATCGATCAGAGCGGCGAGGTTGTATACCGTGCCATGAAGGGATTCCGCGGAGAAGACGTGATTGTTTTAGAGATTTCCGACGGTACCGGTAATAGAAAACAAATCACTCTGACCATCCATGTAACAGAATAAAGCTTTTCAGTTGGCTGCCGGCAATCTTCGCCGGCAGTCCTATTATGCTTTCCAGCCTGTTAAAAAACACAGCGCTATTTGATGAAGCGACCTTCAACCGGCTTTATTTACAAATACGCCCTTGCATTCCTGCCAAAAGAATGCTATGATAAACCGATTACTTTTCTGGGGGAGGAACACCTATCATGAGATCGAAATGCCGTACCATCCTTCGTACTTACGGCGCCCATCTCGCGGTACTACTGACCGGCACTGCACTATTAGTCGGAGGCTGCTTTCAGAACAGTCTATGGTTTGACGAATCCTATACAGTCGGGCTCATGCATCACACACTTCCGGACGTGCTTCGATGGGCAACCTATGATGTTCATCCGCATCTCTACTATCTGCTGCTAAAGATCTTCACACTCCTTTTCGGCACTTCCCTGCCGGCAATGCGGCTGTTTTCCGTTCTTGGCGCTGTTTTGCTCGCAGGCTTAGGATTAACGCATCTGCGACGGGACTTCGGCAGCAAAATCGGTTTTTGGTTCAGCTTCTGCACCCTGTTCTGCGCTTCCACACTTGCATATGCCCTGCAAATTCGCATGTATACCTGGGCGGCCTTCTTCGTCGCATTGGCGATCCTATATGCCTACCGCATGGAAACACAACAAGGTGGCAAACGCAATCGCGTCCTGTTCCTGCTCTTCTCCCTTTGTGCCGCTTATACGCATTACTTTGGTTTGTTTGCAGTCGCCGCCTGCAACCTAATTCTTCTTTACCGCACCTGCAAGGATAAACGTCCTTTGAAGTTTTGGCTGCAAAACGCAGCGATTCAAATCGTCGCCTATATTCCCGGTGCTTTGGTCTTTCTCCGCCAAATTTCCCTGAACGGTGCGGCATGGATCCGGATTGAATGGCCGGACCTGATTTTTGATCTGACCTCCTATCACCTGCTCGGCGACGTCCTCAAAGTCTTTTTCGATCGCGGCAGCGAACCGTTTTTGGGCATTACCTATCTGCTGTTCGGAGGTCTCTTTCTCACCCTGTATCTCACCGCTGGCATCCTGATTTGGAGACAAATACGATCCGGGAAAATAGATAATACACAAAAAAAGGTTTTATGGTCATCATTAGTTCTGTACTTTGGCGTTATTCTCTTTTCTCTGACCATTTCTCTTTTCCGCGTCATTTATTATATCCGCTATACGGTTGTTATTTGTTCGCTGCTGTTCTTCGCCATGGCGATTCTGCTTGCGTCCTTCCAAAAAAGAACAATCAAGGTATCTGTTGCAGTGCTTTTATTAGTCCTATGCGGAATCCAAACCTATTATCATTACGATCTGCTTTACGATCCTTCTGCTAATGCGGTTCATGAAACGCTGGATCAAGAGGTGCAGGCGGACGATACTTTCCTGTTTGACGGTGCCAACAGCTTCGTCGTTTCCGTACAGTATCCGGAGAATACCGCATATTTCTTCAATAACTGGCACTGGAGCGTAGAGAAAACCTATCGCGCGTTCGGACCGAATTCCTATGTGCTGGACAACCTTGACTGTCCGGAGATCGATTCCCTCGGAAGCCGTGTCTGGACAGTAGATCGCGGTATCTGCTACGAACGCCTGCTTGCCCTCGGTTATGAAGAAACTAAGGCATTCCAGATTCACCTTCGTTATCACGACAGCAACTATGAGATGATTCTGATGCAGAAAGAGGGAACTTCCTAATCTTTCTGAAAAAGGAGACGGGCGTCCGTCTCCTTTTATAATTCCCGCTTCTTTAATCGAGAACGATTTCCTTCCCCTGCTCAGAAGAATCATACATTGCCTGCATCATTCTTGCTGTTTTGATGACCGTATCAATATGAGACGGAAGTTTTTCGCCGGTACGGACACATTCCACGAAGCGATCAATCTCCTTTTGGAAGTGCGGATGATCCTTATATTTTGGTTTGAAGCTGACCAAGCTGTCGCATGCGGTGGTATATACGGTAAAGTCAGAGCCGTAATTCAGTCTCGCGCCGCCCTTGGTACCAAGAAAATCGATATAGGATTCGCCGACACCGATATTCTGTGCCCATGCGCCATTCAGCGTGATGGTAGGACCGGAGGTACGGATAAAGCCAGTGACAAAATCATCCACATCATAGGTGCCGTTAAGATCCTTGGTATCCTCTGCCCACATGCCTTCATAGACGTAATTTTTCATATCCTTACCGAGCTCACAATAAGCCTTTGCGGAAACCGTCATCGGCTTCGGATCGCCGGTACAATACATCACGATATCCAGATAGTGAACGCCCCAGTCGATCAGAACGCCGCCGCCGGAAATCGATTTGGTCGTGAATGCGCCGCCGAGCCCCGGAATAGAGCGCTGCGCACGGAAAGAAACGTACACGTGATAGATATCACCAAGCTCACCGGATTGAATGATCTCACGCAGACGATTCACCGCAGCATTAAAGCGGTTGACCACGCCGATATTCAGTATCTTACCGGTCTCATGCTGTGCTTTCTGCATTTCCAACGCTTCGGAATAAATTCTCGCCGCCGGCTTTTCGCAGAGAACATTCTTACCTGCCTTCAGGGCGTCAATCGAAATGATAGAATGCATCTTGTTCGGTGTGCAGACGGAAACGGCTTCAATCTCCGGATCCGCAAGTACCACATGATAATCCTCTACTGCCTGACCGCACTGATACTTCTCTACGCATGCCTGCGCTTTAGAAAGAATGATGTCACAAAAATACTTGATCTCTACCTCGCTGTTGTTCATATAGGACGGAATATGCGCGCTGTTTGCGATCGTACCGCAGCCAATGATCGCAATTTTCATTTTTGCCATGATGATTACCTCCGGAAATGCTCCTTCTAAATAAATACTTTAGGAAATACTCTAATTGCATCTTACCACATTCTGACATGCATTGCAAGAGATTTTCAAAAAAATCGAAAGGAAAATCAACCGAAAATGCTCATCGCTCAAACTCCATGATCAGGTTCGCAACCGGATTCTGGTTATCCGCCAACAGAATCAGATTATATTTCACAATATGATGGCTTGGAAGCGGAAACCGTACAAACTCGCTGCCTGCGATCTCAGGCAGAAAACCCGGAACGATCGCGACGCCATGGCGGGAGCGTACCATCAACAGTTGCGCGCCAATGCTGTTTGTCTGCACGATTTTTTCCGGCAGGAACCCGAACTCCTCCTGCAGCAGTCCGCGCAGCATTTCCATCGAGGAGGGACCGCTGTCCTCGCAGTTGGTAATCAGATATTCCCCCTTCAGCATATCAACTGGTGTGCCGTTCTGATACTTTTCCGCCACCATCCGATCCGCTACCAAATAGTTGGGAGATTCAAACAACGTCCGAGAGCAATATTCTTCTTTGCGGAATGCCTGCTCACAGAGACAATCCGCAACAATGACATCCAGTTCACCGGTTTTCAGTTTTTCGGTCAATTCCCCGTATGCATACTGAAAGATATCCACTTTGATCGCAGGATGCTCCTTCAGAAACGCAGCAAAAAATTCCTCGGTATTGCAATACTCATACAGACCGATCCCGACCTTGACATATCCGCTGTAAAGCGCATCGATCGCATGAAGCCGTTTCTCCGTATCCTCATAGTATTTGCGGATAAACTTTACCCGCTCATAATAAAACTTTCCCGCTTCCGTCAAAGAAACGGAATGGGAGCTTCGCTTGAACAGACGTACCCCCAGCTTCTCCTCCAACGCAGCAATATACTGACTGACAGCGGTCTGAGAGACGGAGTGTCTGGCAGCTGCCTGTGTAAAACTCAGACATTCCGCAAGTGTCAGAAAATAATCGATCTTCTTATTGATCATACGAAAATCCTCATAGGTTCAGGATCCTGAAGGAACGACCTTTTCAAGACAGTCGTTCTTTTCTTTTGCAGCATAAACATCTTACCACATTCTGAAACAATTGTCAAGAAAAAAGGACGCCGTGTTTCACACGACATCCTTTTTCTATTCATGCAAGCTTAATATGCCTCAAACTCGCTGACAAACATCCATGAACCGGCACCAACAATGCGGATCTGAACATAACGACCGGCTGCACTGCAAGTCAACTCGGCAACCGCGTTGGTCACATCATCTCCGTCCTCAGGTGTAACCGAACCGACAGAGGTAAAGTTTTCTCCGTCATCGGATACAAGGAACTCAACCGAAGCCGGCGCAGAGATGCCTGCACTCAGCTTTTTGCCGCCGGTATACAGAACCAGCTTGGAAAGCTGATAGGACTCGCCGAGGTCAACCGTAATCCAAGAATAGCCGCCATCTGCATAATCAGGGCAGTTGACAGAGAAGCCCATCCAAGCAGAATCACTGTAAGTTGCTCCGTCATCCGGAATAACGCCGTCAGTCAACGTAACGCCACCCTCATCCGGATAGGCGATGTCCTTACTTTCATCCCAACCCCAGCCGGCATCGCCGCTGCCGTCACCTTGACGGTACAGCAAAGATCTGGTATATGTTTTCCCCAGTGCCAAATTAGAGCCGTCATCATTCGGCTTCGCATTCGGATCGAGAGAACTTTCCTCGGAGGAAGTCTCCTCAGAAGAAGTCTCTTCAGTTGAAGTCGCCTCAGAAGAGACCTCTTCAACAGAACTTGCCTCCAAAGACTCTGCATCGGAAGACGCAGAAGCAGTCGAGGAAACGGAGGACGACGCAGAGGAAGTATCCTCCTCATCGCCGCAGGAAGCCAGCGCCAACAGGCAACAGGACAGCAAAACAGCTACTGCAAGCAAAAATATCAATTTTTTCATAGCAAAATTCCTTTATTCAAACTCAATAAACTTCGATTTCGTTCAGGAAGGTCCAGCAGACACCGGTCGTTGTCACGGTAACACGGACATACTGTGCATTCGCAGCTTCACTCAACGTGAATCCGACCCATTCGACCGTCACATCACCGTCAGCAGCGCTTTCAAAGGACTTTTCGCCGAACGTAACATAGTTGGTACCGTCCTCGGAATATTCGAATTTCATGCTTTTAGGAGCGTTAATCCCTGCACTGTTTCCAAGGAAGGTGTTGACACGAACCGCACTGATCGCCGTAACGCTGCCAAGATCAATAACGATGGTACCGACGCCGCCTTCCGTATTGGTCCTTGATGCTTTATCTTCTGCATTGTCATTATACCAATAACCGAACCAAGAAGCATCGAAGGTAAGACCTTCTGCTGCCTGACCGTCAGTCAGGGAAGCGGAATAATCGCCACCCAGACTAGAATCCGGAGCATCTGCACCGGTATACGTGCAGTTTAAAGCAAGGTTGGTGCCGGAGGGCGTGACGCCTTCCGTTGCTTGGGCAGTAGTACCGCCGTTTTCGGAAGAAGTTTCCTCAGAAGAGGTATCTTCAGAGGAGGTATCTTCAGAAGAAATTTCTTCTGAAGATGCCGCTTCGGAAGAAGTTGCTTCAGAAGAGACCGCCCCAGAAGAGGCATCCTCAGAGGAAGCCGCACCGGAAAAAACGGAAGAGGTGGCTGCCGTAGATGAAGTTTCTCCGTTATCACCGCAGGAAGCCAATGCCAGCAGGCAGCAGGACGACACGACGATAAGCGCCAAAAGCAGGGTGAGTTTTCTCATAATCTGTACTCCTTTTTTACATTTTCTTTTTGTGGTTAAAATATATTACTATATCTTTATAGCATATTTTGAAAAATTTTTCAATACCTTTTTCAAACTTTGCCGTATGAAATGCCGAAATTTCTCACGAAAAGAGAATTTCGACCAATTCATCCAGTTCCTCCCGCGTAGAAACGCTATTGATACGGTTCCGAAGTCCGGCGCTGCCCACCGTGCCGCGGCAATACTTAGAGAGGTGCTTGCGCATTTCAAGCAGCGCCTTCGCGCCGCGATCCTGCTCTAATAAACGGATTTGTCTGCGGATGACCGAACGGATTTCCGCATGATCCGGCGGAGTATACGGCATTCCCTCAGCATCTGCCTGCAACGCCCGAAACAGCCATGGTGTCCCGTAGGCTCCTCTGCCGATCATAATCCCGTCGCAGCCGGTTTTCGCTACCATATCCTTCGCGCTCTCCACCGAATCAATATCCCCGTTTCCGATCACAGGTATGGAGACCGCTCGTTTCACCGAAGCGATCGCCGAACGATCCGCACGTCCGCTGTACAGCTGTTCCCTCGTTCTCCCGTGTACAAAGATGGCTGCGGCACCGTTCTCCTCGCAGAACTTCGCCACTTCGACCGCATTAGCACAGGCTTCATTTTCCCCCTTACGGATTTTAACCGTAACCGGAACATCCACAGCCCGTGCCACCGCCCGCACGATCTGCCCGCACAGTACAGGATCCCGCATCACAGCACTGCCGTCCCCGTTATGAACCAGCTTCGGCATCGGGCAGCCGAAATTGAGGTCTATGTAAGCAGGGCGCCATTTTTGCAGCAAAACCGCCGCGCGCGCCATGGTGTCCGGCTCATGACCGAAAATCTGAATGGCAGCCGGACGTTCATCTTCATGCAGCTGCGCCAGACGGTCGGTCTTCCGATCCCCATAGCAAACCGCCTTAGCGGAAATCAGTTCCGTACAGACGCATTCTGCGCCGTAGGAAACGCAAATCGAGCGAAACGCATAATCCGTGACATTTGCCATCGGGGCAAGAAATATCCCATGCTTCAATTCTAAATGACCAATTTTCATTTAATTCAACGTCTTCCCGCTTCCCGCCTGCTTTACGACACGAACCGCCGCCGCGAAAAGCTTTTGATAACCGGATTCTTCCAAATGCGGAAGCAATTCCTCCAATGCTCGCTTAGTATCCTCAATCAGCGGCATATCCGTCAGCGACGCGGTACGAAGCACCAGTTCTCCGCTCTGGCGGTTCCCGAAAAAATCCCCCGGTCCGCGCTGCTCCAGATCAGCCTCCGCAATAGCAAACCCGTCTGACGATTTCCTCATCATCTCCAATCGCTCGCATGGCTTCCCGCTGCCGTTCAAAAGAACACAGTAGGATTTTCGCGTACCGCGTCCGATACGCCCGCGAAGCTGATGCAACTGTGAAAGACCGAAGCATTCAGCGTTTTCAATCAGCATCACATTGGCATTAGGCACATCCACGCCCACCTCGATCACTGTTGTAGAAACCAGAATCTTCGTTTTTGCAGCAGCAAAATCAGCCATCGCAGCGGCTTTTTGCGCAGAGGATAGCTTCCCATGGATCAATCCCATCGGAATCCCGGCAAATACACCGCTCTGCAGCTCCCGAAAGTAGCTCTCTGCCGCTTTTTTAGGAGAATCGGCATTCTCCTCCACCAACGGACAAATGACGTACGCCTGCCCTCCCTGCGCCAATTGCCGGCGAATCGACAGATATACTTTCTGCCGATCCTTAGGAAGCATGACCAAAGTCTCAATCGGCTGTCTGCCCGGCGGCAGTTCGTCCAGCAGCGTCAAATCCAAATCGCCATACAGAATTAAGGAAAGCGAGCGAGGTATCGGTGTAGCGGACATTACCAGCATATGCGCCCGTTGTCCGGCGGATTCGCTTCTGTCCAAAAGCAGCGCCCGTTGACGAACGCCAAAGCGATGCTGCTCATCCGTCACGACCAATCCAAGCGAGGCAAATGAGACGTCTTCCTGCAAAACTGCATGCGTTCCGATCAAAACGGCAATTTCGCCCGACCGGAGTTCCCGTTTGACTGCCTCTTTCTGCTTTTTCGGAACCCCTGCCGTCAGCAGAGCAGTCCGTATGCCCAACGGCTCCAGCCAAGCTGCGATCTTCTGTGCGTGCTGCTCGGCAAGGAGCTCTGTCGGCGCAAGAAGGACTGCCTGCCATCCGTTTCTCGCGCAAAGTTCCAGTGCAGCGGCGGCAACCACGGTTTTTCCGCTGCCGACGTCTCCCTGTACCAACCGCGTCATCGGCGTTTCCTTCTGCAAATCGTTCTCGATCTCCCGGATCGCCCGCTGCTGCGAACCGGTCAGTGAAAACGGCAGCGTATTTAAAAAGCTGCGCTCCCCAGACTTCCGGAACGCCGGCGCCTTTGCACCGTCCTTTGCACGACGCATGCAGCGCAATGCCAGTTGAAAAACCAACAGTTCCGTAAATGCCACCGTACGCTTTGCCTGCGCCAGTTCTTCCATAGTCTGCGGACAATGCATACGACGGATCGCCTCGCCGCGCGGAAGCAGACCATGAGATACACGAATCTCCTCGGGCAGCTCGTCCTCCAGCGTATCGCACAAAGGAAGGCAGGATGCCACAGCATTTCGCACCAGCTTCTGCGTCAGTTTTCCGGAAAGCGGATACACCGGAACAATCGCCGGTAAAGGCTTGCCCGGCAGGATCGGCTCTATCTCCGGAGCACTCGCCTCCGCACCGCACAGTCCCATCACGATCCGACCGTACAAACGGTAGCGCCGCCCGACACAGATCCCAGCCATCAGATATCGCTGATTATAAAAGGTTACGACAATCGGAGCAGTATCGTCCTGCGCATATAATCGGAAGAATTCCAATCCGGAAGCCGTCCTGCCGGCAACCGGCCGAGCGGTACAAAGCACCTCAACGGCATGCACTCCGCCATCAGTACAGTCCCGAAGCTTGACAATCTCCCCGCGATTTTCATATGCGCGCGGAAAAAACGTCAGCAAATCCCCGACGGTCAATACGCCCATTTTTGAAAACGGAGCGCTCCTCGCTTCCCCGATCCCTTTGAGTTCGGTCAAAGGTGCATCCGGCTTCATGCCTGCATTCCTTTCTTTCATCCGTTTTTCCTTCATTATACGCAAAACCAAAGGATTTGTCAATAAAAAGACGACCGCCCCCATTCCAAGAGGCGGTCGTAATTGATTTGTTGCCGATCAGCTGTCCATATCGTATGCGTCTACATAGCTCTGGATTGCGGCATTGATTGCATCCTTGTTCGAATCCAAAGTTGAAACGATATCCGTCGAGTTCGCTGCCATCAGGGTTCCAAACATCGAAGAAACCTTGCCGAAATCGTATATTACGCCGAGGTCATATACGACATTGTTGAAGATATAAGAATCCAGCATCTCCTCGGAATCCGCATCATTCCCGCCGCGTACCTTCAGCGTTACCTCATAATAAGCAGGTGTAATATAATTTTTCCCGCCGCAGGCAAGCACCTCAATCATATACGCGGAAAACTCCGCATTCGGAACGCCTTTTGGAATGCAGATACCATATGCATAAGCGGCACTCGCCTGCGTATAATACTTATCCTGCGTCTCGCTTCCCAACGGCAGCGGAACAATACCGAAATCATTCGCTACTGAATAATTACGCAGTTTCTTGATCGCGGAGAACGCGCAGTTATAAAACAGAGCGCGCTCTTCTCCGAACACTGCCATCGCTTCTTCCCAAATATTGGTCACTTGTCCCTGCAGGCGGCTGGTATTAAAAAACCACTCGTCGCTCTGCGAAAAGATCTCCAGCACCTTCTGCGCATATGTCAGGCTCGCTTCATTATCCAGCGCGAGTACCGGCAGATCCTGAGCATCCTTGGAAATCAATGCATTACCGGAGCCGAAATAGAAGCCGAGCATTCCATCCGTCCCTGCAATTCCCCAAGTGTCATTGATGGTCATACCGGTCTGACCGTCCGTTTCACGGGTTGCTAATTTGCCCATTTCATACATGGTGTCCAGCGTCCATCTATAGTTGCGCACCAATTCATACAGATCTCCCCATGTATCGTAGCAGATTTCATTATACATCGATCTATTGAACAGCACCGCTGTAGAAACGATCTTCTGCATGATGGAGATATCACCGGTAGTAAAGTACAGCTTATTGCTGATCGAAAGCGCCTCATTTGCTACCTGATCCCACCAAGGTGCCTCCAAATGAATAAACTCTGCGTAGTCCTTCAGATTATACAGCATCCCGTCCTGCGCAAGCGTAGCGCAATCCTTCATAAAAGGCATTGCCGCGTCGTACAGATTGGTTTGAGAGGTTACGTCCTGCTGAACGGAAGCCAGCACGTTATCCACCGCGCAAGCCGTCACTTTGACGCCATAACTCTGTTCAACCAAGTCGTTACGCGTCTTAACAGCCTCGTTCAGAACGGTATCGGTCGTATCATACATATCGTACCCGATTTCCTCGGAAAAATAGGTGGTCTGAATCGTATTGTTGTACACACAGACACGGAATTCCGTCTCCGTAAAGTTGAATTCAGGCATATTCACGCCGTTCAGCGTATAATTGCCGTTTTCATCCGTATAAATAGAATCATCAGAACCGGAGGACGTGCCTTCCGATCTGCTGCCGGAAACGGCGCTGCTTTCCTCCGGAGAATCACTCTGGCAAGCAACCAAAACGGGACAGACCGCGAGTAACAGACAAAGGAAAAGCGCAAGCAGTTTTGTTTGTTTCATTCATTGATTTCCTTTCCATAGAGATATTCAAAACCATGTTTTATGATACCCTTTCCCCTGTGTCATGTCAATTGACGAAAAAGACAAAATTTCATCTCCTGATTTGTCCAAACGGCACGGAACATCGACATTATCCGTCCATCTCAAACGCTTCCACGCACGCTCGGATTGCAGAATCAATCGCATCGCGCTTCATATCCAATGCAGATACGACGCCGTCGGATTTCTGCTTCATCAGCTCCGAAAACATGGAGGAAATCCCGCCGAAGTCATAGAGAATCCCAAGATCGTAAACAATATTGCTGAAAATATATTGATCCAGCATTTCTTCTGATTCCGAATCCTTTGCATCGCGCGATTTTAATGTCAATTCATAATATGCCGGTCCGATCGTATTCTTCCCGCCACAGGCAAGTACCTCAATCATATACGCGGAAAATGCCGGATTCCGGACTCCTTTCGGAATACAGACGCCATATGCATACCGGCAGCCACTGGGGGAATAATAAGTCTCCTGCGCCGCAGAGGAAAGCGGCAGCGGCACCAGCCCGAAGTCGCTCATATTCGGATAGGCACGCAGCTTTTTGATCGCGGAAAATGCAGTTCCATAAAACAGCGCCCGGTTTTCACCAAAGACGTCCACAGAGGTCTGCCAGATATTGTCTACCTGCCCCTGCAGCGTCTCCACATTCAGGAACCATTCGCTTTCAGTCTGCAAAAGCTGCAGCAGCTTCTGCGCATAAAGCACGCTGCTTTCGCTTGCTCCCAGCGCAATCGTCGGCAAATCGTTCTCCCCCTTGCTGATGAGACTTTCTCCGGAGGCACAATAGAAGCCCTGCACGTTCCCGCTTGAGCCGCAAAGTCCCCAAAGATCCTTATAGGACATTCCCGGCGTCCCGTCAATATCCGAAGTAATCAGCTTTCCCATTTCATACATGGTATCGATCGTCCATAGATGCTCACGGACAAGCTGATACAGATTCCCATAGGTTTCCTGACAGTAATTCGCGTACAGCTCCTTATTGAAGGCGATCGCGGAAGCCACAATCTTCTGCATAATTGAAAGATCCCCGGTGGTAAAGTACAGCTTACCGGCAATGGAAAGGGAAGCATTCGCCGATTGATCCCACCACGGTGCCTCCAAATGAATATACTGCGCGTATTCCTTCAGATCGTACAGCATTCCATTCTGCGCCAAGGTCGTGCAGGCACTCATAAACGGCATCGCCGCATCATACAGGTCAAGGCTGGTCTGCACGGCTTCCGTCACTGTCTGATACACATCCGCAACGCAGTATGCGACCACCTTCACACCATACTCCTGCTCCACCAAATCATTACGGGTTCTGACCGCTTCATTGAGCACCGTATCCGTCGTATCATACAGATCGTAACCGATCTCCTCGGAAAAATAAGTGTCCTGCACCTCATTACTGTAAACGCAGACACGAAATTCCGTCTCCGTAAAATGGAATTCCGGCATATTCACGCCGTTCAGCGTATACTTTCCGCTTTCATCCTGATAAACAGAGACATCCTCCGAAGAGGAAGCGCCGGAAACAGAATCGGACGAGGATATGCTTTCCTCCGCTTGCCCACGACCGCATGCCGCAAGAACCGGACAGACTGCAAGCAGCAAACACAAAAGGAAAGAAAAAGATTTCAAAGCTCGCAAAATAACCCATCCCTTTCACTATAGAATAATATTTTTTATAGATTTGATAGACGAAAATCTTCTTATAACTTCTTGCAAGTGTTTATAGAAGTATGGAAAAAGCCTGTATTTTCAAATAATTTTCACGTTCTTGCTTGTATCTTCTCACATCGCCATATAAGTTGGTTTTGTAGAGTTGGGCACCATTTTAGCACCACAAATAAGGCAATACACAGAAGCATAGGGCGGTGTTATCACGCCCACAGACCATTCAGGACAAGCTTGTTTTACGCCTTTATGTTACGCATTAGAGGTTCAATCAGCCTTACAAACAAAGACTTCATAGGCACAGAACTGATAGGGTAAGGTGTTTATACCTTTTCTATCAAAAATGCCATTTAACTGCGTAACATTTCAAAGCAAGCAATTATCTGTTTAGATTATCCTTTCCCTTCCATTCCTTTGTAAAAAGTTCCATAGCAAGCATAGGAAAGGGGTACCATTTCCGTAAAAATCACTCGTTTCCAGCTATGGCAGAAAACGAGATTTTATGTTGGGAATATCCAATTCCTTGCTCAAATCAGAATTTAACAGAGATACGACATATCGCTTATTTTCTTAACAGATCTTTTTCCTTCATTATTTTCAAACATATGCGAAACGCCACCTGAGAGTCCGAATATTTCACTTGTGTTCAAAATTTCAGCATTCAATCCAAGAAACATTGCATTAAATACACTTAATAGGTCTCCGTGTGATACAATTATTATGTTTTCATCCTTACTTCCCATTATTTCATCAAAAAATGGTTTCAATCTATTCCACTCATCTCTACGACTTTCAGCATCAGAAAACAATCTATCATCAATTGTTTTTTCTTGCATTTCAAGATTTTCACGAAGCCATTGAACTGATTTACCACAACATCTACCGAGATTTCTTTCTCGTAATTCCGTCCTTAGTATAGGAGATAAGTTCAAGTGTTTCCCTATATTTTCAGCAGTTTGTTTGGCACGCAATAAATCAGAAGAGTACATGACAAAACTTTGTCCAGATAGCTCTTTTTTCAGTCTTTCACCAATTAGATTCGCCTGCTTAATTCCCAATTCCGATAATTCCCAATCTGTCCAAGAACCGACCATCCCATTAGTATGATGTACAGATTGCGTGTGCTGAACAGTAATAATGTTTTTCATAAAGCCCCTCCATCAGATTAAATTTGTTAATTCACATACTGTACATTATAGCATTCAACTACGAATTTCTCTATCATTTTCTTATTTGTATGAATGGTATTTCCTTATATTTGTCCACATCGCTTTATATCGCCAAAGAAAATCCGGACACCATTTGGGCACCAAAGTGGCAAAAATCGTTGTTATTTTGAGTGCCTTAATCTGCGAAAAGGTCAGTATTTACAATGGTTTTCACAGTTCAAGACTTCTTGATAATACAAATTCAAATACTATTTTATAAGAATACTTTTTAATAAATCGCCTGTCAATGGTTAAAAAAGACAAATTTTGCTCTCCCTATTTGTGAAAAAGAAGAAACGCCGCGCCCTCACAGATGAGGTAATGAAATACTGGTAGATACGAAAGTGCCCGCCAGTAAAAAATGGAACGAAAAGGGGCGATGCCCGAAAAAAATAGGTCAGGAAAGGTATACTGAGATACAAGCACTCATCTGCAGGGTATGAAGAACCGGCGGTCCCCCACAATTATACTGTTATGGAAAGCTTTTATAGAACGATTCAAGGACATGCTACGAAAATACTTCCGCTACAGGAATCCATTCATGATTTCAACGAACACCCCGTTCGAGAACGGAAGTGAAAACCACCAGTCCTGTTCAGAACAGAACTGGTGGTATGCAGAAATTTTGGGTTACTAACCATTGACTACGTCACTACAGAGCAATGGCATTTTTTATTTTAAGAGTCAAGCGCAAACGATACCACACATGCTTGAATGGCAGAATTGATGGCGTCCCGCTTGGAATCCAGCGCAGATATGACATCGGTGGAATTCTTCGAAAGCAGCTCTGCAAACATGGAGGAAATCCCGCCAAAGTCATATAGTACACCAAGATCATACACCAAATGGTTGAAGATGTACTGATCCAGCATCACCTCAGACTCTTCATCCTTTGCGTCGCGGGTCTTTAAGGTCACCTCATAATAAGCAGGCGTGATATAATTCTTTCCACCACATGCAAGTACTTCAATCATATAGGCGGAAAATTCCGGATTTACGACGCCCTTCGGTATACAGATCCCGTATGCATAATCACAACCGCTGGGGGAGTAGTAAGTCTCTTGGTCCTCCGAGGAAAGCGGCACCGGCACCAATCCGAAATCACTCATTCCCGAATACGCACGCATCTTTTTGACTGCGGAAAAAGCCAAAGCATAGAACAGGGAGCGGTTTTCCCCGAATACATCCACCGAGGTCTGCCAGATATTATCCACCTGTCCCTGCAACGTCTGCACATTTAAAAACCATTCGTTGTTATTCTGTAAAAGCTGCAACAGCTTCTGGGAATAGGTGATACTGTATTCACTCTCTCCCAAGGCAATCACCGGCGAGTCATTCGCATCCTTGCCGATCAGGCTGATGCCGGAAGCAAGCAGCAGGGATTGTATCGTATTATTGGAACCGCAAAGTCCCCAAGTATCCTGATAGGTCATGCCGGTCTGTCCGTCCGTATCCGAGGTAACCAGCTTTCCCATCTCGTACAACATATCAACCGTCCATTTATGATCTTCCACCATCTGATACAAACTGCCATAGCTCCCCTCGCAGTAATCCCGGTAAAGATCCTTGTTGAACGCAAGCGCAGAGGTACAGATTTTCTGCATAATGGAAATATCGCCGGTGGTAAAATACAGCTTGCCCGCGATGGAAAGAGACTGATTCGCCGCCTGATCCCACCATGGCGCTTCCAGATGAATATACTGCGAAAAATCGTTCAGATCATACAGCATTCCATCCTGTGCCAATGCCGTGCAGGCATTCATAAACGGCATCGCCGCATCATACAGATCGAGACTGGTCTGCACAGCCTGCGTGACCGTCTGATATACGTTGGACACGCAGTATGCGACCACCTGAACGCCATACTCCTGTTCCACCAGATCGTTGCGGATTCTGACGGCTTCGTTAAGAACAGTATCGGTGGTATCGTAGAGATCGTAGCCGATCTCCTCGGAAAAATAGGTGTCCTCAATCTCATTATTATACACGCAAACACGAAATTGCTTTTCCGTAAAACGGAATTCCGGCATTTCCAAACCATCCAGCGTATAATATCCGTCACTGTCCTGATACAGATTGCTCTGTTCTCCCGAAGCCCCGGACGACTCCGTGACAGGATCGGAACCCGCGCTGCTTTCCTCCGCCGCACCGGCACATGCCGTAAAGAAGAAGCAGAATGCAAGCAGCAGACAGGATAAAGAGAGCAGGCGCAAATGGACTCTTCTCATCTTCTAACACTCCTTTATGGAAATCGTCTGCCCTCTCTGAAATACAAAGAGGGCAGAACACCGAGCAGAATAAAACCGTCAGAAATCAGAACGATATTCAGCGACGCATTCGCTGATCGCCGCCTCAATCGCATCCTTACTGGCATCCAATGAAGAAACAATATTATTGGATTTCGAAGCCATCAGCGTGCTGAACATGGTAGAAATGCTGCCGAAGTTATAGATGATTCCCAAATCATAAACCACGTTGTTGAAGATATACTGATCCAGCATTTCTTCGGATTCCGTATCCTTTGCATCGCGCGCCTTTAAGGTTACATCATAGTAAGCGGGCGTGATATAGTTCTTTCCGCCGCAGGCAAGCACCTCGATCATATAAGCGGAAAACTCCGGATTCGACACGCCCTTCGGGATGCAGATACCGTAGGCATAGGAAGAAGAGGACGGCGTATGGTAAGAATCCTGTCCGCTGTATATCAACGGCAACGGAACAATTCCGAAATCGCTCGCATCTTTATAATCGCGCAGCTTCTTAATCGCAGAAAATGCCGTCGTGCGGAACAGAGCACGGTTTTCCCCAAATACCTGCAGAGATGCCGTCCAGATACTATCCACCTGGCCGGTCAGATCGTTGGTATTGATCACCCATTCACTGCTTTGCAGCGTCTCCAGGATCTTCTGCGCAACAGTGATGCTGTTCTGATTTTCTCCAATGGCAATCTGCGGAAGATCCGACGCATCCTTCGTAATCAACGATTCTCCGGAAGCGAGATAATACATCACCGCATCCATATTCGCCGTGGAAAGTCCCCATGTATCATAGAATGTCATGCCGGTTTCCCCGTCGGTATCTGCGGTGACCAGCTTTCCCATCTCATACATGGTATCAAAAGTCCAGTTATAATTGCGAACCAAATCATACAAGCTTCCGTACTGATCCTCACAATACTCGCTGTACATCGACTTATTAAATGTGATAGCAAAGGAAGTGATCTTTTGCATGATGGAAATATCGCCGATGGTAAAATACAGTTTACCGGCAACGGAAAGCGACTGATTTGCAACCTGATCCCACCATGGCGCTTCCAGATGAATATATTGCGAGAAGTCATTCAGATCGTAGAGCAAACCGTCCTGTGCAAGGGTAGCGCAAGCGGTCATGAAAGGCATTGCCGCGTCATAAAGCTGCGTGGAGGATGTCACGTCCTGCGTAACCGCAGTACCGACATCGTCTACAAGGCAGGCGACAATCTTGACGCCGTAATCGCTTTCAACCAAATCGTTGCGCGCCTTGACCGCCTCATTCAGAACCGTATCCGTCGTATCGTAAAGATCATAGCCGATCTCCTCGGAATAGTAGGTCGACTGCTTTGCATTACTATACACACAGACGCGGAATTCGGTCTCGGAAAAGTTGAATGTCGGCATGCTCAGATTGTCCAGCGTATACCTCCCGTTGGCATCCGTATACAAGGTTTCCACCCCTACGGATCCCCGAGAGTTGTCCGAAACAGATTCAGACGACGTGTCTGACTGTGACTCATTTTCACAGGAAGCCAGAAGCAACCCCGTCAAAAGCAGTAAACACAGCAGCAGGGATAAAAGTCTTGCCTTACTTGTTCTCATACATGTTCTCCTTTACAAAATAATTATAGTATATGAATCATATGAACTGCAAAGTTTCAGAACTCCCCAAACCGGATTGGAAAAACCATACGATTATTTTATTTATTATATCATGAAAAGAGCAGAAATGTCAAGAAGAAATCGTTATTCTTAAAGAAGTCCAGCCTTACTCCAATGCACCCGCGATTGTTTCCGCATCTTTCCCTGTCACCCACTGCAGCACAGTATTCGGAAGTTGTTTATTATTGCTGAAATACGCATTACGTACTAACTGATATCCCTCCGCATCGCAGGAAACAAGAGCGCCGTCCACAAACGAGTAGAAACTGCTCTCACCAGAAAGAGATACCTCCCGCGCGAGCACGCGCCTGCTCTGCAGCGTCCCCTCCTCAGAACAAAGAATCTCATCCATCACAGAACGCGTACCGCCGCCCGTCATCGTCTGCGAGAAGGAAAGCAACACATAGCGGCTTCCGTCTTGACGCTGCCATGTCGCCCATTCCTCATTATCTCCTGTTTCCAAAGAAAGAAGCTGCTCGCCGTCGGAAATACGAAACACCATAACTTCCCGCCGCTCCCCATTCAATCTTCGGGTAAGAAGCTCCTTTGTACCGTCTGCATCCAGATCATACAGGGCAAACTGCCAGCCCGCCGGACTACCATCCGTCAGGTTCTCAATCAGCGAAGCCACTGCAGACAGCGCCGTCTTTTCAATAACCGTCACGCGACATTCCGCAACCCGTCCGGCGGCAGTCTTTGCACGAACGGTTGCCCTTCCGATTCCGACCGCTGTTAATTTTCCGTCTTTTACTGTAACCACCGATGCGTCCGACGTACTCCAACTCAGCGTACGATCGGTAACCCCAAGCGGGCTGAATTCATAGGTGATTGTTGTGCTCCTACCCAGGCCAAGTGTCAAATCCGTACTTCCGAAAGAAAATCCTTCTTCGACGATCTCCGAAAGCCGAATCTCTTCAATATACGGCTCCTCCTCTCCCCGGTATGCGGAGAACTCTGCCGACGGAATCACAACGCTGCTCTCCGAAGAATCCGTTTCCGTTGATTCCCCCGGCAATGAAAACGCACTGTTCCCCCTCGACGATTCCGAAGAGCCCTCCCAAGCGGACGCTTCCGACGGAACGGATGAGGTTTCCACAGGTAGTTCAGAGCAGCCCGCAGCAAACAGCAGCGCAGCGGCAGCTGACATCATCCAAAAGCCTTTTTTAAGCATCATATTGCTTGTTGTCCCCCAAACAAAATTCAATCGATCTATGTTTTACGTTTTTGATCATTATATCAGTCAATGCCGCCTTAGTCAATGGGAAGCTGGCATTTTTTACAATTTGCTTCCAAATTGAAAATAAAAGGGCGGACGGCTTATGGAAGCAGCAATGCATCAGAGCCCCGACTTCCTCATTCCAGCAGTTAAAAAAGGACGCTGCCGACTGCCGGTTCATAGCAGCACAACAGCGCCTTTTGCGTCATACAAATTTGATTTTCAGTTTCTTATCCAAAGTATCTGTTGAGCAGACCTTCAAACGCTCTTCCGTGGCGAGCCTCGTCGCGTGCCATCTCATGAACCGTATCATGAATAGCGTCCAGCCCAAGCTCCTTTGCTCTCTTAGCAAGCTGCACCTTGCCATCCGTCGCGCCATTCTCCGCAGCAACGCGCATCTCCAGATTCTTCTTGGTGCTGTCCGTTACCACTTCACCGAGCAGCTCTGCAAACTTGGCAGCGTGTTCCGCCTCCTCATACGCAGCCTTTTCCCAGTAAAGACCGATTTCCGGATACCCTTCGCGGAATGCAACTCTTGCCATCGCAAGATACATGCCGACTTCGGTACATTCGCCGGTAAAATTCTGCTGCAGTCCTTCCTTGACATCCTCCGGAACATCCTTGCCGATACCAACGACATGCTCGGCGGCCCAGGTCTTCTCTTCTGCGGTTTCTTCCCTGAACTTGGAGCCGGGAACGCCGCACTGAGGACATTTCTCAGGGGCACTGTCTCCCTCATGTACATAACCGCAAACGGGACATACGAATTTTTTCATGATAAACCTCCTGTAAATCCTTTCTGCCCTATGATTTTTCAGGGCATTTGTGACCTCATTTTAGCAACTTCTTCTGCTTCTGTCAATCTGTTTCCTAAAATTTTTTCAAAACAGGAAAGATCGCTCAGGAACGGAACTGATGGCGATACAATTGTGCGTAGATTCCGTCTTTCTTCAGCAGCGCCTCATGTGTCCCGCGTTCTTCTACGCCGTCCGAAGTCAGCACCACAATTTCATCGGCATGTTTGACGGTAGACAGCCGGTGCGCAACCACAACCACCGTCCTGCCGCGCGCCAGCTCCTCCAACGATTGCTGCAGAAGCATCTCGGTCACATTGTCCAAAGCGGAGGTGGCTTCATCCAGAATCAGAATCGGTGGATTCTTCAGAAAAACCCGCGCGATGGAAATGCGCTGCTTCTGTCCGCCGGACAATTTCACGCCTCGCTCCCCGACATTCGTCTCATAACCCTGTTCCAGCGACATGATATACTCATGAATATTCGCTTTTTTTGCCGCCTCAATAATCTCCTCATCGGTTGCATCCGGATTACCGTAGGCAATATTCTCACGGATAGAACAGTTAAACAGAAAAACATCCTGTGCCACTATGCCGATCGCCTTCCTCAGATCCTCGCGGCGGAAGGAGCGAATATCTACACCATCAATCAGGATGCTTCCGGCATCCACCTCATAGAAACGCGGAATCAAATGGCACAGCGTGGTTTTCCCGCCGCCGGATGGTCCGACCAGCGCGATCATCTTACCGCTTTCCAAATCCAGTGAAAGATTGTCGATCACATTTTTTCCAGTCCGGTTATCCTCCCCGCCGTAACGGAAGGAAACGCGGTCAAACGTAATTCGCCCTTCGATCCTTTCCTTGCATACCGGATGTTCCGGCTCGCTTTCCTCCGCCACATCCATCACATCCTGAAACCGCTGAAACCCGGTCATACCGTCCTGTAGTTGCTCGACCAGTGCGACCAGACTGTTGATCGGCTTGAGCACCATCGAGATGTACAGCACGAACGCTGCAAAGGAGCCGCCGTCAATCTGCCCGTGATAAAAGAACAGACTGCCCGCCGCCAGTGCCACCAGATAGAGCAAGTCGGACAAAAAGCCCATCCCCGAATGGAATTCCCCCATCGCCTTATATGATTCACTGCGTACCCTGACATAGCGGTCATTTTCACGATCAAAACGCGCATTTTCGTGTGCGGCGGAAACATAAGCACGGGAAACGCGGATCCCGGCAACCGAAGTTTCCACTTCGGCATTGACCTCGGCAATCTGCTCCTTGGTCTTCTTAAACACGCGATTCATCCTTTTGCGCATTTTGACCGCGAACAGGACAATAAATGGTACAAAAACAAAGATCAACAACGTCAGCCAGATATGAATGGTCGCCATAATGATAAAGGAACCGGTGAACAGAACCACACAGAGGAACAGATTCTCCGGTCCGTGATGCGCCAGTTCCGAGACATCAAACAGGTCATAGATAATCCGCGACATAATGCTGCCGGTTTTATTTTCATCAAAAAAGGACAGAGGCAGCTTTTGAAGATGCCGAAACATATCCCGACGCATATCCCCCTGCATCCGTGTCCCCATCACATGCCCCATATACTGCACAAAATAGCTCAAACCCATTTTAGCGAGATAGATAATCAGCAGAGCGCACAGCCAGATCAAAAGCTGATGCAGCTTTCGGTTGGGAACGTAGTCGTTGATGATGCCACGGGCAATCATCGGGTAGAACAGGTCTGCTGCCGCAATGAGAAGGGACGCCAGCATATCCAGTGCAAACAGCTTCCTGTACGGGCGGTAGTATGAAAGAAATTTTCTGATCACGGTTGTCTACCCTTCGTTAGATTTATAGAGTCTTAAATGCCCTGATTATAGCAGATCTTTTTCGATTTTGCAAGCACTTTTTTCCCCTTTGATCTTGACAAATCCCTCTCTCAAAGGTACAATGAAAAACAGACATTGCCATAAACGATTATAATGGAGGAACATATGGACAGAAAACTGCGCGTCGGAATTATTGGTTCCGGCAATATCAGCGCTTGCCATCTCGGAGGCTATAAAGCGCTGCCTGATCTGGTCGAGATCGTTGCAAACTGCGACATAGATGAGGAAAAGGCAAAAGCCTATGCGGAAAATAACGGAATTCCGCACTTCTACAAGGACTACAACGACATGCTGGCAAAGGAGCAGTTGGACGCCGTCTCCGTCTGCACATGGAATGCCGCGCATGCGGAAGCAACCATCGCCGCACTGCAAGCCGGCTGCAACGTCCTCTGCGAAAAACCGATGGCGATGAACGCCAAAGAAGCGGTTGCCATGAAGAGCGCGGCAGAACAGAACGGAAAGCTGTTGATGATCGGCTTTGTCCGTCGCTTCGGCAATGATGCGGACATCCTGAAAAATTTCATCAATGCCGGCACCATGGGAGATCTTTACTTTGCCAAAGCTACCTATCTGCGCCGCAGCGGCTGTCCGGGCGGCTGGTTCGGGGATAAGCGGTATTCCGGCGGCGGTCCGTTAATTGATCTCGGCGTACACGTCATCGATCTCTGCCGCTACCTTGCAGGCGGACCGAAGCCCGTTTCTGTATACGGCGTTACCTACAACAATCTTGGAGACAACCGCGCCGACAACAAAAAAGACTGGGTTTCCAAAAGCAACCTCGGCATCGATTTCCGCTATACAGTCGAGGACTTTGCCACCGCGCTGATTCGCTTCGACAATGGTCTGACTATGAATGTTGAAGCATCCTTTAACCTCAATATCAAGCAAGATACCGGCAACATTGAGCTATTCGGCACCAAAGCCGGCGCACGCATTGATCCGCAGATCGAATTCTTCTCCGATATGAACAAAATGTTTGTGGATATCAAGCCCGCCGGAAATACCGCTCTGGATTTTGACGGATTATTCAACCGCGAGATCCGGCATTTTGTAGACTGTGTCCGCGACGGTATCCCTTGCATTTCACCCGCCGAGGATGGCGTCACACTGATGCGCATTCTTGACGCCATTTACGAGTCCGCTGCAACCGGCAGCGAGGTTAAAATTTCCTCTTGAAGCATTTCCACCAAAGAAATCGCCCCGCCGCTTACCGTGCGCGCAGACTGAAGACAAAAGGAGCTTCGCAAACCGTCGAAGCTCCTTTTTTAAATTGAGAATCGGCAAAGAATACAGTCAAGAACTACTTCTCTCTAAAAGACATTGACAGAATACACCGTATCACAAGACAGAGCAAGCAGCCGTTCCCCGTCCGACGGTTCATAGGATTTCAGGAACATCTATATTACCACTCAATCTTCCGGTTTTTGGCATAGTATTCCCGATCATACGCGCCGATCTGCCGCAGCACCCGACACGGATTCCCCACTGCCACGACGTTTGCCGGGATATCCTTTGTCACAACGCTTCCGGCACCAATCACAGAATTTTCTCCGACCGTAACGCCCGGCAGAATGATAGCTCCGGCGCCAATCCAAACGTTATTGCCAATCCGGACGGGCAGATTGTATTGATAGGTCTGCAGCCGGAGTTCCGGCCATACCGGATGCGTTGCCGCGGTGATCACTACATTCGGCGCAATCATGACATGATCCCCGATATAGATATCCGTGTCATCCACCAGCGTCAGATTGAAGTTGGCATAGAAATGCTCGCCGATATGCGTATTGCAGCCCCAATTGGCGTGGAGCGGAGGTTCGATATAGAACTCTCCTCCCGTCTCAGCAAATACCTTGCGAATGATATCGCAGCGCTTTTCCGATTCGGAAGGAAGGGATTGGTTGAACGCATACAGCAGTTCCTTACAGCGCGCCAGCTTCGCTTCCAGCTCCGCATCGAGCGCATCGAAGGAACAATTATAAAGCATCCCGTTTTTCATTTTCTCCTGCAGTGTCATCGTCAACCGTTCCCTTCGCATTTTTTCCGGAGAGGACCGTTCTCCCGTTCTGTAACAGACTTGCTGTAAAAGCAAAGAAATTCCTGCTCACTCCAACCCAAGTGTTCCCAAAAAGTCTTCCCCTGCCGGTTGGTGTCCCGCACCTGCAGGCAGACTCTGGTAACACCCTCAGCCTGCAAGACGGACACCGCCCTATCGATCAGCGCTGCCGCAATTCCCCGATGGCGATAGTCCGGATGTACGACAGTATGGTAAAGACACCCCCTGCGCCCGTCTGTTCCCCCTAATACCGAACCGACGATTTTTCCGTCCTCTACGGCAACAAAGCTGCTTCCCGGATTGCGCGTCAGAAATGCGGCGATCCCTTCTTCGGAATCGTCCAAGCTGCGCAGTCCCATTCCTTCCTCCTGAAGCCATAGCTGCAGCAGTTCATCATAATCCCGTATGGTCATTTCCCGAATCATAAAAACTCCTTTTTTCTCCTTTCCATTCCTTTTTCCGGCTGCCGTTCCAGATCCGTCACGATCAGCACCTGATCTTCTACGCGGAAGTGAATTTCATACCCTGCAAAGGGAAATCCATAAATCCGTTCCGGATCGTTCTGATAGCGCGGACGCGGATCCTCCGCAAGAATCTCTTTCAGCGCGTCGCATAAATCCGCAGGCATTTTCATCGCCAGTTCCTGCGGAAGCACGACCGACAACCGGTGCAGTTGCAGGGCTTCGGTAAAACCGCCGACAGCCTCCGATCGGGAATCCGTATATGGCAGGTAAGGCTTGACGTCCAAAATCGGCGTACCGTCCATCAGATCCGCCCCGGCAACCACCAGCTCACAATCCTCGATCCGCAACAAACGGACACAGGAAAGCCCGATCGGATTCGGACGGTACGGAGAACGGGTAGCAAACACGCCCATCCGCGCGTTGCCGCCAAGACGGGGCGGACGAACCGTCGGCGACCAGTCTTTCCGCAATGCACCGGAACATAGCCAGAGCAGCCAGATATGAGAATAGCCCTCCAATCCGCGCAGCGCAGCTTCACAGCGATAAGCGGGAGCAAAAACAATGCGCGCCTCCGGCGTCTCCACCAATCCGCTCTGCCGCGGAATTCCGAACTTAGTCGGAAATGCAGTGCGGATGGTTGCGATTGTGACAACCTCCATCCGCCTCACTTCCCGTCTTTGATATGAATGTCCATCTGCGGAAAGGGAATCTCAATCCCGGTCTTGTCGAACGCTTTTTTGACCGCTTCGGTCAGATCAAAATAAACCGTCCAGTAATCTTCACGCTTGCACCAAGGACGAAGGATAAATTGCAGCGCGCTGTCCCCCTGTTTATACAGAGCAACCTTAAAGGCAGGCTCCTGCAGCACCAGCGGATGCGCGGAAACAATCGAGTTCAGCACCTCGCTTACGCGATCAATATCGCTGTCATACGAAACACTGAAAGTCAAATCCACGCGACGTATATCGTTTGCAGAATAATTGGTAATCGTGCTGTTCATCAATGTGCCATTGGGCAACGTGATGCTTTTATTATCCGGTGTTTTCAGGATGGTATAAAAAATATTGATTTCGCTGACCGTACCGGAAACCTCCTGCGTTTCCACATAGTCGTCCACATGAAACGGCTTGAATACCATCAGCATAATGCCACCGGCAAAATTGGACAGCGAGCCCTGCAGCGCCAAACCGATCGCAGCGCCCACTGTCGCCAGCACTGTGATCACGGAAGACATCGGCACGCCAAGCACGCCGATCGCAGAAATCACCAAAACGGTCTTGAACGCGACGGAAAGAAAGCTTTGCAGAAACGAGGATACCGTATGATCCAGCTTTCCGGCAAGCTTCCCTTTATGTACCCGCTTCGCCAATGCACCGGCAACCCGGAAGCCGACGATCAGAATAAGCGCGGCAACCAATATCCGACCGCCATAAGAAACCAAATACCCCATCAGCATATTCCAAAAAGCCGAAAAGTCCATAAAAGCAACCTCCAACTGTAATATAAGACAATGGTATTTTAATCAACCTTCTGCCGCTTGTCAATAGAAAAGGCGCGTCTTTCTCTATTTCTTTTCTCCGAAGGTTTACAAATTTTATGAGTTCGGCTTCTTGACAATCACATAAAGAAAAGGTATACTATCTACATCAAGAAAAAAGACTTGCAGAGGGAACATGGGAAACGGACACATCCTGTGCTTCGCCAACCAGAAAGGCGGAGTCGGTAAAACTACATCGGCGCTGAATATTGCCGCCTGCCTCGCCCGCGCAGGAAAGCAGGTTCTGTTGGTAGATGCGGATCCGCAGGGAAATGCGACAAGCGGCATCGGCGTCCATAAAAAAAGCACCGTCGGAACGGTCTATGACGTCCTGATCGGTCGCATGCAGGCTGCCGAAGCGATCCTAAAAACCAACACCAAAGGACTTTTTCTACTTCCCTCCGGGATTGATCTGGTCGGTGCGGAATTGGAATTGGCAGAAGAACCGCGGCGGGAATACCGGCTGAAGGATGCGCTGCATGCGGTGCGCGGACAATATGACTATCTGTTGATTGACTGCCCGCCGGCGCTCAGTCTGCTCACCGTCAACACGCTGGTAGCAGCGGACGGCGTTGTGATCCCGCTGCTCTGCGAATACTATTCTTTGGAGGGGCTTTCCCAACTGACGGCTACCATCCGGCAAATTCGGAAATCGCTGAATCCCTCGCTGGAACTGGTCGGCGTCCTGATCAATATGTATGACGGACGCTTGAATCTAACCGTGAGCGTACTGGAGGAAATTAAAAAATATTTTCCCGGCAAGCTGTTCCGCACACCGATTCCCCGTTCCGTGCGCATCAGTGAAGCACCCAGCTACGGTCTGTCCATCGTAGACTACGACCGGAACGGGAAAGGCGCGGCCGCCTATGCCGCCGTCGCGCGGGAGCTAACGGAACGCTGCAGCAAATTGCAGCCGGCCTCTTCATGAGGCTCCCGGATCATCAGAAAAAGGAACGTTGAAAATGGCGAAAAGAGGATTGGGGCGCGGATTAAGCGCGCTGATATCAGAAAACCGAACCGATTTGCCGGAGGAGGGCAGTGCTGCGGAAAGCGGCGGACTGCGTCTTTTGCGTCTCTCGGAAATAGAACCCAACCGTAAACAGGCGCGCAGGCGTTTTGAAGAAACCGCATTGATGGAGCTTGCCGATTCCATCTCCGCACACGGATTGCTGGAACCGATCGTGGTCCGTCGAAAGGAAAATGGCTATTATGAAATCATTGCAGGGGAGCGCCGTTGGCGTGCGGCGCGGATGGCGGGCTTGAATGAATTGCCTGCGATCATCAGAGAATTGACCGATGAGGAAGCCGCACTGCTCTCCCTGATTGAAAATTTACAGCGGGAGGATCTGAATCCGGTTGAGGAAGCGATGGGTTACCGTGATCTGGTGGAAACCTTTTCTCTCACACAGGAGGAAGCAGCCAAGCGCGTCGGGAAGTCCCGCGTGGCGGTGACCAATCTGCTGCGCATCCTCAAACTTCCGAAATCTATTCTTGCTCTTGTAGAAAGCGGTGCCCTGTCCTACGGACATGCGCGTGCCCTTCTGCCGTTAGCCGACCGGTCAGAGGAAGCGGAACTGCTCGCTCTTGCGAACAAGCTCATAGCGGGAGGACACTCCGTTCGGCAAACCGAGGCGCTGGTCAAAAGCTTACTTGCCTCCTCCGAAAAAGCACAGGAACACGACCCTGCACAGGACGCTATCCGGACGGAGTATATCCACCGGCTGGAGCGCAGGATCAGCGAGCATGCCGGACGCAAGGCAGCGATTCGCCGTACAGAGGACGGCAGCGGCAAGCTGTTGCTTTCTTTTTCTTCGACAGAAGATCTGGAGGAACTGATCAAAACGCTCTGCGGCGGCACCTTTTTTGAGGAAACAGAAAGAGACATTTGAAGCTCTAAAATAGATTTTTATGAAGTAGGAGTATATCTCACATGATTGACATCAAATTTCTGCGGGAGCATCCGGATGAGGTTCGGCAAAACATCCGCAATAAATTTCAAGAGGAAAAATTGCCTTTGGTAGATGAAGTGCTCGCGCTGGATGCGCGAAACCGTGCGATCAAGGGTGAAGTGGAAGCGCTTCGCTCCGAACGAAACAAGGGCTCCAAGGCCATCGGTATGCTGATGGGTCAGGGAAAGCGGGAGGAAGCAGAACAGCTGAAAAATCAAATTGCCGCCATGGGTGGAAAAATCGACGAGCTTTCTGCGGAGGAAAAGCAGGTAGAGGACAAGCTTCTCACCGCAATGATGCTGATCCCCAACCTCATTGATCCCTCTGTTCCCATCGGCCGCAACGACAGCGAAAACGTAGAGATCAAGCGCTTCGGGGATCCCGTTGTTCCCCCGTACGAAATCCCCTATCATACGGAAATTATGGAAGCTTTCTGCGGGATTGATCTTGATGCGGCAGGAAGGGTTGCCGGAAATGGTTTTTATTATTTAATGGGCGATATTGCGCGGCTACATTCCGCCGTACTCGCCTATGCGCGCGATTTTATGATTGACCGCGGCTTCACCTACTGTGTCCCTCCGTTCATGATTCGCTCCTCTGTTGTCAACGGCGTCATGAGCTTTGCGGAAATGGACGCCATGATGTATAAAATCGAAGGAGAAGATCTCTATCTGATCGGCACCTCTGAACATTCTATGATCGGTAAATTCATCGATCAGATCATTGATGAAGGACAGCTTCCAATCACCCTGACCAGCTACTCCCCCTGCTTCCGCAAGGAAAAGGGCGCTCACGGAATTGAGGAGCGCGGCGTTTATCGTATTCACCAGTTTGAAAAGCAGGAAATGATTGTGGTCTGCCGTCCGGAGGACTCTCCCGCGTGGTTCGATAAGCTCTGGCAGAACACCGTGGATCTGTTCCGCTCTTTGGATATCCCGGTACGCACGCTGGAATGCTGCTCCGGAGATCTCGCAGACCTGAAGGTCAAATCTGTGGATGTGGAGGCATGGTCTCCCCGGCAGAAAAAATATTTCGAGGTCGGAAGCTGCTCCAATCTCGGCGATGCGCAGGCACGTCGGCTGAAGATGCGTGTCAACGGGGAAAATGGCAAATATCTGCCGCATACGCTGAACAATACGGTGGTCGCGCCTCCGCGCATGCTGATCGCGTTTTTAGAAAACAACCTGCAGGCTGACGGCAGTGTCCGAATCCCGGAGGCACTCCGTCCGTATATGGGTGGGAAAACGGAGCTCCGCTAATATGAGCGTCACCGAAATCCTCTGGATGGTTCTGGCCGGAATCGGTTGCGCCGCTGTGTATCTGTGGTACAGCCGCCGTTTTCTCGGCAAATTCGTACGCAAGCTGATTGAAATAGATGCGTCCTCCCCGGAAACGGCGGTTTCTCCGGAATTGATTCATTGCCGGCTTACACCTTTTCTGCGAATGGCACTGCGGGAAGGCGGTGCACTTTACGAAACTGTCCTGAGGGTATCTGAACAGGAGGAGCGATATTATATCGATCCGAAAAAACTGGCTGTGACAAAAGCCAAATACAGAGACGAGAAAACGAATCTGCCGTTTCTGCTGCTAATCCTTTGTCTGCTCATGATTTTCGGCTTGCTCTTCACCTTTCTTTATCCCAAACTCGCAGACGTTCTGCAGGCGTTATAAAATGCCAGTCCCGCTGTAAACATCCGGAACGCTTTCAATCTTCGGAATCGCAGCCGACTCTCATTACGACTTATGCCGCCTCAAATGCCAAGCGGCAGAATGGAGCTTCTCATGAAAAGAAAAAATCCGCTGTATGTCGCAATTGCGATTGCGATCCTTTTCGTGATCGTGACCGTACTGGTTGTCCTGATCGCCGGCTATCGATATACTACAGACAGCGGGATCAAATTCATAGGCAAGTCTGAAAACGGACAACCGATCAGCGGTACGATTCATTATCCGGATGGCAGCTCTGCAACATTGGACTATATAAACCGCACGATTCTGTATGATAACGGCGACCTCTATGTGGGGGATATCAGCGGTGTAAACCGCCACGGAACCGGAACGATGACTTTTTCTGCAACCGGAGACATTTACGAAGGCGATTTTGTAGACGACAAGATGACCGGTTCCGGTAAGATGACCTATGCCAACGGAGATGTTTATGAAGGCGGCATGGTGGACTCCCAAAAGCATGGCTACGGAACCTTCCTCTTTGCGAACGGCAACTCATATGAGGGCTCATATGAAAAAGACGTTATGAGCGGCTACGGCATTTTTATTTGGAGCTCCGGTGCAAAATACGAAGGGTACTTTGCAGATGACGCCAAGAGCGGCAGCGGCAAAATGACCTTTGCTAACGGAGATGTTTACGAAGGACAATTCTCGCAGGACATGCGTAACGGAAACGGTCTTTACACTTGGGCGGACGGTACCACCTACTACGGAACCTTCCGCAATAATCTGATGGACACCCGTTCCATTGATGAGAGCGGTAATTTCATTGTGAAGTCAGACGGAAGCTATCAGCACGGTTCCGTCGCATATTACACAACAGTATCAGAGGACGGGAACAAGACATATACCGGATATTTTGAAGAGGGCAGAATCGTTGCCGTATACTGACGACAGCTTTTCAAGCAGAAAGGAAATCATAACAACTATGGGCAAGAAAGCAACCTTTCGTTTCTCCGCCTTTGCGGATGAAATCACACCGGACTTTGATGAACAGCTCACATCACTGCAGAAGCTCGGTATCCCTTTGCTGGAGCTTCGCGGCGTAGACGGAAAAAGCTTTACGCAGCTGACCGATGAGGAAGCGGAAACTGTTCGCAGAAAATTGGAGGTCGCCGGCATCGGCTTATCCGCACTCGGTTCCCCGATCGGCAAAATCGATGCCGATGGAGACTGGGAGGAGCACCGCAAGCTATTTACCCGTGTCATGGAGCTGGGGGAACGACTCAACTGCAAACGAATCCGTATTTTCAGCTTTTACCCCGGCAAGCTATCTGCGGAAGACTTCCAAAAGCAGGTGTTCCAACATATGGAGGAACTGGTATCGATGGCAGAAAAGCGCGGCTTCACCCTTTGCCACGAGAATGAAAAAGATGTTTACGGCATGTCACCGGAAGCGGAATACCGCTTGCTCAAGCAGTTCGGCGGTCGCTTAAAGGCAGTGTTGGATCTCGGAAATTTTGCCTTTTGCGGTCTGCATCCGGAACCGGCTTATCCCCTGTTAAAGGAATATATCGAATACTTTCATGTGAAAGATGCGGACGAGGACGGGATCATTGTACCGCCGGGGGCAGGTATTTCCCATTGGGAGGAAACCGTTTCTGCTATCGCCGCAGATCGGGAAGGACAGGAGGTCATCCTCACCATGGAACCGCATTTGATGATGTTCACCGGTCTGTCCGCTCTCTCCAAACTGGACGATATTCGCCATAAGTACACGTTCTCCTCACCGTTTGATGCTTTTCGCGTCGCGTATGAATCGGTGCAGGGCATGGTGTCCCGTGTTGAAACGTCGGAATAAATGGTACGGAACCGCACGCGGAGGTTTGCTTCTTTGCTTTCTTTCGGGTGCGGTCTTTTCGTTGCCATATTTCTTTGAATCGCTGTTTCCGCTGACCTATATCGCTCTGCTTTGCTTTTTTCTTTTATGGAAGAGCGAACCCCTTTGCCGAAAAGAGTTTCGTGCGTCTCTCTGCTTCTTTTTGGGATTTCTACTGCCGTTATACTCATGGTTTTCCGCGCTCTACCCGTTGTCCTCCTTCGGCTATTCCAAGCCAGCGGCGTTCGGTCTTGTGACGCTTTTCTGTCTCGGAATTCCGACCGTGCAGGCAGTTTTGCAGGCGGCAGTGCTTCAGCTTGCCCGATTTCTACCGCATGAGAGCACCGGTGTACATCCGCTTATTCGTGTTATCGGCGGCAGCGCGCTTTGGATTCTGGCAGAAAAACTTCTATCTATCGGGCAGCTGGCTCTTCCCTGGGGAACAATTGCGCTTTCCCAAACCGGTTGTCTCCCGCTCCTGCAAACCGTCTCCCTATTTGGCACAAGCTGGCTAACCTTTTTTTCGGTCACCGTCTGCGGACTGATTGCAGAGGCATTTCATACTGGACGGAAAGGCTTCCTTGCTGCCGGCAGTGCCCTGTTTGCGGGCGTTCTGCTGACCGGCTCAGTTCTCCTACTTCTTCCGTCAGAACCGCAGGAAACTGTTCTCGCCGCCGCAATTCAGGGAAATATCTCAACCGATGAAAAATGGGAAAGCGACCTGCTTCGCGAAGTATACGATACCTATCGCAATCTGACCGAACAGGCAGCAAAACGAGGCGCCAAGTTGATCCTGCTGCCGGAAAGCGCGGTTCCCGTTGATTTTCAAGAGGACGGCGTTCTTCACACAGCCTTTTCCGAAATCGCTTCCGCCTATGACTGTACCATTGTAATGGGTATTCTACAATACCGGGAAGATGGTCTGCATAACAGCCTGGTTGCGATCTCACCGGACGGAAGCCTATCCACTTTTTATGATAAGCAGCACCCGGTGCCGTTCGGAGAGTTTCTTCCATTTGAGAAGCTGCTGTCGACATGGTTCCCTTCTTTTACAGGACTTAACCTCAATGAAAGCCTGACTGTCGGCGAAACGGAAGCATACATTCAAAATGAAAACTACCGGATCGGATGCTTTATCTGCTATGACTCTGTGTTTGAAAGAACAGCAGAGATCGATGTAGATTTCTCCGTTATTGCAACCAATGATGCCTGGTTTCGGGACAGCGCAGGCGTCCAACAGCATCTGCGGTATGCAAAACTTCGCGCCACAGAGAGCGGAAAAGATGTTCTGCGTGCTGCTAATACCGGTATCTCTGCGTTATTAGACAGCAAAGGTCGTATCATAATACAAACCGAACCGTTGCAGCAAGATATTCTCTACGGAGAGCTTTCCATCAGAAGTGGGCGGACACTATACAGCATCACTGGCAATTGGTTTCCTTTCGTCTCGCTTCTCTTTCTCGTCCTCGTATTTTCCTGTAGAATCTATAAAAAGTCGCGGCATGTAAAACAAAGTTGTCAGAAATGAAGTGCAAAGTTGCTTGTCATCGACGCTTTTCTTTGTTATCATAGTTCTATCCTCATTCAGGAGAAAGGAACAAGACCTACGGAATAAACATACTGTGCCTCCTGTATAAATACCGCAAAGCCAACCGCTTCACACAGGATGAGCATGCGGAACAAATTCATGTTTTCTGTCAGACATCCTAAAGCGGGAGCGCGGAGAAGCATCACCGAATACCGATAATCTGCTAAAGCTCGCGTCTTTTTTACGGTGTAACAATCGATACGCTACTGAAGACCGCTCTGCGCCTGTCCGCCCAACCGGAAGAAACCGGTGTGAAAGGATCCCCCTCCGACGACAGTGAAAACGCAAATGACGAGGTCAACACGAAAAACAATATAACCGCAAAAAACGTATTTCTGCTTTCAGATGCCTCCGTTGCCATTCTTTGTACAATCGAATTCCTGTGCCTTGGATGCTTCTTGTGTCTGCGGCATCCCAGCTGGCCGATTCTTGTTGATTCCGCTGTGATATACAGTCTAATCGTCGACTCTCTGAAGGAAACAAAGGCGATATCCGAAGTCAATCGGATATCGCTTTTCTTTTTCTCTTGTCAGACCTTCAAATATGACCGTCCCCATGATTCTCCACCGGGGTATCTGTCGCACGGTTCAGTGCTTTTCCAGTACGGAATATAACTAAAACAGAAGCAACTGCGGTCAAAACATCTGCAATTGGCATAAAGTACAAAACACCGTCCAACCCCATGAAAACCGGAAGCAAAAGCGGCAGCCCGACACCGAAAAGGATCTCGCGCATCATAGAAAGCGCAGTAGACTGCTTGGCTTTTCCCAGCGACTGCATAAAGATAAAGGTACCTTTATTTAAGCAAGAAAGCGAGAGCAGGCAAAGAAAAATCCGAATGGTTTTCACTGCAAATTCGGTATAGTAGATACTCTCATTTTTCGCTCCGAAAATGTTGATAAACGGCCTCGGAAACAGTAGAAACAGAGCAGACGCGACCAAGCCAACCGCGAATTCTGTAATCAGAAGCAATTTCATCAAACTTTTAACCCGATCATTCCGCCGCGCACCGACATTATATCCCGCAATCGGAATACAGCCCGCCGCTAAACCAACGGATACCGAGATGACAATCTGAAAAAATTTCATAACGATCCCAACGACTGCTGTCGGAATCTGCGCATATTGCTCCTGTCCGAAAATCGAATCGAGCGCTCCATACTTTGTTACCATATTCAGGACGGCCGCCATAGAAAGAACGATAGAAATCTGCGACAGAAAGCTGGTAACGCCAAGCGGTAAAATTTTTTTCATAAGAGAAATACGGAACTTGAAGCTATCCCTTCCTATCCTGACCGCTTTCATCCGACTCAAATAGACAGCAGACATAACCGCCGAAACAATCTGCCCGAAAATAGTCGCAACAGCCGCCCCCATCATCCCCCAATTCAATACATAAATGCAGATTGGATCAAAAATCATATTCAATACTGCACCAACCAAAAGCGTCCCCATAGCAAAGCCGGGACTGCCGTCAGAGCGAATGATAGGATTGATTGCCTGCCCAAACATATAAAATGGAATACCTAACGTGATCCAGAAAAAATATTCTTTTGATAACCGAAAGGTCTCCTCATTCACCTTAGCACCGAAAGCGATCAAAATAGGTTCCTGAATAATCAGAAAAATTGCCATCAGAACAATCCCTACGACAATCACCGAAAGAACGGAGCTTCCAATTCCTCTATGCGCATTCTCTTTCTCTTTCGCGCCAAGGCTGATGCTGACAAAAGTGCAGCAGCCGTCGCCAATCATCATCGCGATAGAAAGCGCAACCACGGTAAGGGGAAATACGACTGTATTTGCAGCATTTCCATACGAACCGAGATAACTGGCATTCGCAATAAAGATCTGGTCTACAATATTATACAGTGCAGCGACCAGAAGCGAAATAACGCAAGGAATGGCATACTTGCGCATCAGTTTGCCGAGACTCTCTTTTTCAAGAAAATCGTTTGTCTGTGCCGATTCCATAAAAAACTTTGCCTCCATTGATCAATAATATAAAAGGACACGAGTTCTGCCCGTGTCCATGATACAACACAAAAAAAGACACAAGCAGAAGCATAAACTGTTTCGTAACCGCTTCTTATAAGCTTGTATCGTGCCGAATGCATATATACTATAGCAAAAAATCCGGGAAAAGTCAAGCGCTTTTTTCAAGCAGGACATACGTAAACCATATCAAAAACACTCCAGCGCAGTTCGCCGTTTAGGACAAAAACAGAGAAATCGTCCAGCACAGTTTCAGCCAAATGGCCCCGGCGATCATATCGGTCTTCCAAAATGCTTCCTTTATCAAACAATCCTTTCTATATCGCCTATTTTCCCCTTGCTTTTCCGTAAACAATGTGCTACACTGTAAAAGAAAGGAAGTTTCACCTATGAAAATACGGCTTAACGAAAATGAGGAACTCGTTCGCATGATTCGAAAAGGACTGGAAGAAAAGGATGGTTACTGTCCCTGCCGGATCGGTAAAAGTGAAGACATCAAATGCATGTGCAAGGAATTCCGTGAACAGATCGCAGATCCGGATTTTGAAGGCTATTGCCACTGCATGTTATATTACAAGGAAAAATAAAAACGACAAGGAAAGGAATGATTCTTATCATGGCAGAAGTAAAATTAACAGAATCCAATTTTCAATCCGAGGCTCTGCGCTGCAGTAAACCGGTTCTTATCGACTTCTGGGCCTCTTGGTGCGGTCCATGCAAAATGCTCGCGCCGGTGATCGCAGAGCTTGCTGAAGAGCATCCGGAGTGGAAAGTCTGCAAAGTCAATGTGGATGAGGAAGGTGCGTTAGCGGCACGCTTCGGCATCTCCAGTATCCCAACAGTCATTCTAATGAAGGATGGTTTGAACGTTGCAACATCAGTCGGTTACATGCCGAAAGAAGATTTGTTGAACGCACTTGGGCTGTAAAACACCTTCAATGAAAAACCGTATATGGAATTGACCCTTTCATTCCATATACGGTTTTTTACAAAACGAAACGCTTCCAAATAGCCTATAAAACCTTTCCTCCGCATAGATCCGACTTTCGCATGCGTTATCCGTGTGTTAATTCCTCTCGCTCAGCGCATCCGTCCAAAGCCGGCGGACAAAAGAAAAAGGGCTGTCGCATTTGTCCTGCGACAGCCCTTCTTTTCCGGATGAAATATCTTTCTATGATATTCCCTCCGCTCTTTCGCTTAGCGTCTTACCTTGATCACTGCAGCTGCGCCCGCGATCGCCAGAA
>CAZJVB010000019.1:0-41744 GCA_964549435.1 uncultured Ruminococcus sp. | reverse complement strand
TACTATCCCAATGAAGTGGAGCTGTATCGGATCGATCCCGGATATTCGGATGTGCAGTTCAGCGATTTTACCACTATAGAAGAAAGCGGACAGGGAAATATTTCGGAGGAGATCGGCACCGGCGGAAACGGTGCCGTTTCCCCTATGAGTACAGTCGGCTCTTCCGGAATGGTCGGAGTAACGCGCAGTACGGCACTGTCCCGCGCAAAAGCGATCATTGGGATTACCTGGACGCTGCAATCCGGGCATAGAATCACGCGCGGCAGTGATACGAGGCTGCCGTCCTATCTGTCCGCCGATCAGGTAGGGAAGACCATGACCGGAATTCCCTATTGCTGGGGCGGCTTCAACGGTCTGGATGATGAATCCACAAGCAGCGACACCAAAAAAGCGTTTCTTTCCGTCGTGAATCGATCGATCAGCAGCAGTTACGGCAGCACCCGCTACATGGCAGGAAATACTCTTTGTACCGGAGGGCGCAAGGCGGAAACCATCGGGCTGGACTGTTCAGGCTTTGTCAGCTCGGTTTATGATTTTACGGCAAAAGCGGGTACAAGCAATTTGGTTACCTACGGACATACTGTTTCTTCTATTGATGAACTACAGGAAATGGATTTGATTGTGAAATCCGGGGAACATTGTTTGCTTTATGCAGGAAAAAAGACTTCAACTTCCATTTTAGTTTACGATTGTTCAGTAGAAACCGGGAGAACAACATCTAGATGGTTTTTCAGATCTGAATGTGAAGCAGAGGACGGCTACCTGTACATTCATCCCTTTCAGGGCGGGTGGGGATATTCGTCCACACAGCATTGGCGGGTTTGCGACAGCTGCGGTGATCAGATCACTTCCGGAGTGAGCCACACAATGTCTTTGACCTATCAATTCAACGCGACCTATCATTGGTTAGGCTGCACGGAAGGCTGTGGATACACAGTGAAGCGCGCGGCGCATACGTACAACAGCAGCAAACGATGCACGGTCTGCGGTACAGGACAAGCGGAGATCATTTCGCGCTTTGAGCAGCCTGTCGAATCGGAGGAGATTCCGTCGAACGGCGCGCTGACCGCCGTGCTTTATGCGGTTTCGGATGAGCGCTGCCGGCTCAGGACCGCATAGCTGTAATGGGCGCCGTTTTAAATGATGAGATGCCGTAACGAAGGTGAAAAATGGGGACGGCTATGAACGGCTGTCCCCATTTTTTTATTCCAGAATGCAGCATTTTCTTCCCATGCCACCAAACCGTTGTCTTTAAAATCCAACTGTATCCCTCCTTTCAACAGCATAACACACAAGTGACCGGAACGCAATGCTCCGGTCACTTGTGTGAGGCTTTCGATTATCGCGCCTTTTCTGATGCGCTCTTTTCTGTTTTATTTCGCCTTGGTATCCCGTTCCCGTGTCACGCGGGTGAGAAACTCCTCCATTGACACGCTGCCGAGATTTCCTTCCTTGCGGGAACGGACGGAGAGGTTGCCGTTCTGCTGTTCTTCGTCGCCGAGAACCAGCATATACGGAATTTTTTCCATCTGTGCTTCCCGGATTTTATAGCCGATCTTTTCATTGCGGGTATCCACCTCTACGCGGAAGCCCGCTTTTTTCAATGTGTCGCGGCATTGCGAAGCATATTCGTTGTGCCGGTCGGCGATTGGCAGAATGCGGATCTGCTCCGGCATCATCCAAAGCGGAAGTGCGCCGGCGTATTTTTCAATCAGATATGCGAGCGTACGCTCATAGCAGCCGAGGCTGGTGCGGTGAATGATATATGGGTGCTTTTGCGTATTATCGGAATCGGTGTATTCCATTCCGAATTTTTCTGCCAGCAGCAGGTCGATCTGGAGGGTAACGATGGTGTCTTCTTTGCCGAAGACGTTATGATATTGGATATCCAGTTTCGGACCGTAGAATGCTGCTTCGTCGATGCCGATCGTATAGTCCACACCGAGATGGTCCAGAATTCTGCCCATGATGCTCTGGGCTTCCTCCCATTGTTCCGGGGTACCCTCATATTTATTTTTCGGGTTGGCAGGATCCCACTGGGAGAAGCGGAAGGTGCAGTCCTCCAGCATACCGACCGTTTCCAGACAGTACTTTGCCAGCTCCAAACAACCCTTGAATTCCTCCTCCAGCTGCTCCGGACGCAAAATCAAATGTCCTTCGGAGATAGTGAACTGGCGGACACGGATCAGCCCGTGCATTTCACCGGAGTCTTCGTTTCGGAACAGGGTAGAGGTTTCGCCCAGCCGCATCGGCAGATCGCGATAGGAACGCTTTTCATTGAGGAACACCTGATACTGGAACGGACAGGTCATAGGCCGCATGGCGAAGCATTCCTTTGTTTCATCGTGCGGATCGCCGATGATAAACATGCCGTCCAGATAATGATCCCAATGTCCGGAGATGCGGTACAGGTCGCGTTTCGCCATCAGGGGTGTTTTGGTTAACAGATATCCCCGTTCCTGTTCTACATCCTCGATCCAGCGCTGTAAGGTTTGGATGACGCGGGCGCCCTTGGGCAGCAGAATCGGCAGTCCCTGGCCGATGCTGTCTACCGTGGTGAAGTAGCCGAGCTCCCTGCCCAGTTTGTTATGGTCGCGCTTTTTTGCTTCCTCCTGTGCCGCCAGATAGGCTTCCAGCTCTTCCTTGGAGAAAAAAGCGGTGCCGTAAATGCGAGTCAGCATCTTGCGGGAGGAATCGCCGCGCCAGTACGCACCGGTTGCGGAGGTCAGCTTGAATGCCTTGATCTTTTTGGTGTAGGAGACATGCGGACCGGCGCACAGATCGGTGAAATCCCCTTGCCGGTAGAAGGAAATTTCCTCGTCTTCCGGCAGATCGTTGATCAATTCCACCTTGTACGGCTCGTCCTTCATCAGCTCCAGCGCTTCTTTACGCGGCAGGGTAAAGCGTTCGATTTTGAGGTTTGCCTTAACAATCGCCTTCATCTCCGCCTCGATGGCGGCAAAATCATCGGCGGTAAACGGTTTTTCGGCACAGTCAAAATCATAATAGAACCCGTTGTCGATTGCGGGACCGATTGCGAGCTTGGTTTCCGGGTATAGGTGCTTGACAGCCTGTGCAAGGACGTGTGAGCAGGAGTGCCGCATCGTGCGCAGGTCGTCGTAAAGAATATCACTCATGAAGAATCATGCCTTTCTGTCTGAAATATAACTTAGAGGAAGACTTCGCCTTTCGAAGGCGGCGGATTGCAAGTGGTACATGCAGAGACGGCTGTTAGAAGCATGCTTAAAAGTGCGGGAATATTGCGCTTTGAAGCCGTGGCGCACCGGAAAGAAGCGCTCTTGCCGCCGCAGCGGCGCCGAGGTAGGGCTCCCGCTCCGGCAAAAGCAGGGTTGCCTGTTCCGGTACTCGTTCTTTGACCAGTGGCAGTGTCAACGGATCCCGGAAAATACCGCCCGCCAGCGCAACGGTATACGGTTCTCCGTGAAAACAGCGTCCGGAAGTTGTAATCAACTCGGAAACATAACCGAGCTGGTCGCGCAGGATGGCGATCGCGGCGGGATCGCCATGCTCCCGTGCAGCTTCAAAGACCAACGGCGCATAGGTAGCAAATCGATTTTTGGAGAAATCGTTGATTTCCAGAATATGATCGTGACAGCAGCCTCCGAAGCGTTCGTTCAGTGTGTCGGCAAGCCAGCCGCTTTTATCCCTGCCATCCATTGCGCGGAATACATGCGCAAAGGCGGCGCGACCGATTTCAAACCCGTTGCCCTTCAGATCAAACTGTCCGCAACCGCCGATGCGGTACAGCGCAGTGCCCCGTCTGACAAAGCAGGAGGAACCGGTGCCGCAGATGATGGAAACGCCGTCTTCGCCGTTCGGAAACGCGGAGAACAAGACGTTGATCCCGTCGTGCGAACAGTCGGAAGCGGCGCCCGGATAAGCGGCTTCGATCGCAGTACGCAGACGCGGAGCGCAATCTCCCGCAGAAAGCCCGGCGATGCCGGCAAAAAGCGCGGCGATCTCCTCTTTTCGGATGCCCGTTTCCCGGCAGGCCTCGTCAAATGCGCCGAGCAGCAGTGCCTCCGTCGCCTCGTAACCGATATCGCCGGGGTTGGAGCGCGGGTAATTTTTCTGCCATAGAATCTGCAGCTGCAGATCGGTCAGCACTACGGCGGTTTTGCTTCCGCCGCCGTCTGCACCGAGCAGATAGTGTTTAGTCGTCATAACGTTCCTCTGCGCTTTAAAAGCTGGGCTTTATTTCTGTTCCGGACGGGATAGCAACTCCTTGATTTCGCCAAGTACGGCGAGCGTTTTTTCCTCGACAGTCGGTTCCGCCGGTTCTGCGGGTGCGGCAACTTCCTCCTCTTCCTTCTTCCGGAGCGCTTCCATTTTCTTCTGAAAGGTCATGGAGGCACGAAGGATGACAAACAGCGTCAGCGCGACGATCAGAAAGTTGATGACGTAGGAGATGAACTGCCCGTAGCGGATGGCAACCTCTGCCGTAACAACGGCGCCGTCCCCGTCCAATACTTCAGGTGTGATCACGGCCTTGAGGTCGGCGAGATCCTGCGTATTGCAGATCTTTCCGATAACAGGCATCAGGATATCGTTGACCAACGAGGTGACGATCTGATTGAACGCGGTACCGATGATGACACCGACCGCCATGTCCAGAATATTGCCCTTGGTGATGAATTGCTTGAAGTCATGGAAAAAGCCGGATTTCTTTTTCTTAGACATAATGTACGTCCCCCTTCGCTCAGGCAATCGCCGCGTTCAGTTTTTCCAGAAGCGCTTCGACATCTGTACCGTGTACTTCACAGGCTTCTTCGATGCTTTCGCCGCGGGAATGGGGGCAGCCGAGGCAGTGCATGCCGATTTCAAAGAAGAATTCGGCAAGATCGGGGTACTGATCCAGCACATCGCCGATCAGCATGTCTTTGGTAATTTTCATAATCAGAAACTCCTTTTTATCTTGTATTTTTTCTATTCTTTTTTCTGTTTTTTTCTTTTGCCGGGCGGAAAAATAAGAACAGCTGTACGCAAAGCTGCCAGCCGACAGCAAATGCTGCGGCGAGCAGGGTACTTCCCGGCGTTGGCAGGGAAAAGCCCAGATAGCTGTTCAGCCCGGGAACCGCTGTAAGCAATAGGAAGTAGAGCATCAACACGGGGAAAAGCAGCCAAAGCGGGCGGTAGCCGAATTGCTTTCGACGGATGGCGCCCTCCTGCCAAAGGCAGCCGCAGGCGTAGAAAAACTGTGACAGCAGGAAACAGAGCATTCCGCAGACCGGATTTTCCGTCAGCAGGTACAGCAGGTACAGACAGACACCGCTTCCCGCCGCATAGCCGACCGGTGGCAGCAGTTCTTTCGGTGTCGTTTTTCCGCGAAAATGCGGCAACGGCTGCAGCAGCAGCTTTCGATCGACAGGAAGCAGGGCCAGCACGCAGGCGATTTCCAGATTTGCGAAGATGCCGCCGAACAGAAGTTCCTGTACCCGGAAGGGGAGAGCGCTGTTCGTCAGCAAGGTCAGCAGCATAGCAAAAAACAGACTGCAGACGCCGGCGGTAAGATATTGCAGAAGCCAACGCAGCCGAAAGCAAAGCGCACGTGCGTTGGTGATACCGTTTGCCAACACATGGAAGCCGCTCTCCAGCATCAGCAGATCGGCGGATTCCCGCAGCGCGTCGCAGGCGCTGATCGGAACGGCAGATACGTCTGCTTCGCGCAGCAGCGGCAATTCCTCTCTATGCGTAGCGGTAGCGATAACCGTTCTGCCGGCGTTCCTGCGCAGCAGGAGGATATCCAGCCATTGCTCCGGATCCGGTTCTAAGAACAACTTATATTTCCCGGAATTCAGTACGAATATCCCCCGCTCTTGGGCTTTTATTTCGCGGGAGCTGATCATCTGCCCTTCGTGCTCGATGAGACCGGTGCTTTTTCCGATGCTTGCTGCGGTATAATAAGGATCAGACGTAGAAACCACCGCTTCGATTCCTGCGCAGTTGCAGCGGTAGACGGCATTCGCGATATCCACCTCCATGGAGATGCCAAATGACAGAAATCCACGAAAAATCAGCCGCCGTTCGGCGTCCGGTGAACGGAGTGTATCCGCATCGGTCAGACCGGATGCAATCGCTACCAGATAAGCATTATCTTTCGCGGCGTTTTCTGCGGCAGCGAGGATTTTGCGTCGGGAAACGGCATTCAGCTTATACTCCTTGCCGTCCTGCTCGTATCCTGCGCAGCGGGAAAGAATATTTTCCGGCGAGCCCTTGACAACGACCGTATTATGATCGTCGTGCAGCGCAAGAATACCGGTGACCTCCTGCTTGTCGGAAACGGCGGTGTCCATCCGGAACCATTGTCCGGTCAGATCGTCCATGCCGACACAGGCGTCCTTCAGATAGGTATAGACGACTTGCTCAAAAGGCAGGCGCGTCTTAGGATGTCCCGAACAAATTAAAGAGAGCTTCAGGAGCGATTGAGCCGCGAGCGGGGGCGGCTCATCGGCAGAAAAGGCTTTGCCGAACACGTGCATGCTGCGCAGACGGACCTTTTTGGGCGGGAATGTCAGCTCCTTGGTACACATCACTGTGTTGGATTCTGCAAGCAGGGATATGCGGTCCAGCTTCCGTACGACCAGCTTATCCTTCGCCATTCCGCGCAGTCCGTTTCCGAAAGAAATCAGGGCGAGAGACAGGGCACTGTCGCAAAGAGAGGCTGCGCCTGCAACGGCAGAAACGGCAAATACCTGATTGACGTCTGCTCCGCGCAGCGCGCCGACAAGGATCATCACAAAGCACGCAAGGATACAGGCAACCGACGTATAGCGGCAAAAATCCCGCACATAGCGGAGCAACGGCGGCAAATAGTTTTCCCTTTTGGCATGGATTTGACGTGTCAGCGTCTGTTTGCCCGTGCGGCAGACCATGGCGCGGCAGCTTCCGCCATTCAGGATGGTGCCGGCATACAGCATATTCGGGGACACCGCTTCCTCCTCTTTACCCGGTGCATGCGCTGCCTTCGGCACGCTGCTTTTGACGCCGCTGACCGGCGTTTCCAGTACGGTCAGGGCGCCGTCGTCCTCGAGGATGCGTGCATCGGCGGGAACGAGACAGCCGTTTTGCAGCAGAATCAGATCACCCGGCACCAGCAGACGGCTATCAATGCGCTGTTCAACTCCATTCCGGATGACGCGGACGGACAGAGAGGAGTATTTATTCGGCACATTTAAGGCGCCGGCGGCTTTGGATTCCGCAAATGCGCCGAACAGAATCAGAAAAATCGCACCGCCTGCTGCGATCAAATAGATATGCTCCTGTACAAACAGGTACAGCACCAGCATGGACAGCAGCAGGAACAGATTGGTCAGTCCCTTACACTGATTTTTCAGACTTTGGAATACCTGCAGTTCGATCTCATCGCGGATGACATTTTTTCCGTACCGCTTTCGTCGGCTTCGCGCTTTCTTCTCGGATAGTCCGGTCAGTAAGTCACTCCTGAGTACGGCGGCAAGTTCGCCGGGGGAAAGTGTCTGCGGCGGCTGTGCTGACGCAAGCGGATCATTTTGGGATATTGTCTGCATCGCGCGGACACCCTCCTTTCCTCATCGCGTTTTCGAAATGCGTCAGCGAACCGACAGCTTTACGGCGCCGGTTTCCGCCGTCGCTTCGATGGCGGTCACCGACTCTTTGTAACGGGATACCAGCTCGGAAGCGATCGCATCTTCCAGCTCGGTCTGAATCAGGCGGCGGAGGTTCCGCGCGCCGTATTTTTCAGAATAACCCTGTTCGGCAAGACGGTCGATCACCGCGTCCGTCCAGGTAAAGACGATTCCTTTTTCCGCCAATACGTCGGCAAGCTCACTGAGCATAATGCGGCAGATGGCGCCGAAGTGCTCCCGCGTCAAGCGGTTGAACACGACGATCTCGTCCACACGGTTCAGGAATTCCGGGCGCAGAAAGGCCTCCAGTGCAGTGCGGACACGGATTTCGTCGCTCTCGTGCTCCGATGCGGTAAAGCCGGTCGGCGCGGCAGCGGTAGCGCCCGCGTTTGTGGTCATGATAATGACCGTGTTTTCAAAGTTGACCTCCTTACCGTGGGAGTCGGTGACGCGTCCGTCATCGAGAATCTGCAACAGGATATTCAGGACGTCCGGGTGTGCTTTTTCAATTTCATCAAACAGAACCACGGAATATGGTTTGCGTCGGATTTTCTCGGTCAGCTGCCCAGCATCATCGTACCCGACGTAGCCGGGGGGAGAACCGATAATACGGGAGACTGAATATTTTTCCATATATTCACTCATATCCAGTCGGATGAGCGCATCCGGTGAATCAAACAGGTACTGCGCAAGATCCTTGACCAGCTGTGTTTTGCCGACGCCGGTACTGCCCGCAAAGATAAATGAAACCGGTTTTTTCTTATAGGAAATGCCGGCGCGGGAGCGGCGGATGGCGCGGGTAACCTTTTCGATGGCTTCGTCCTGTCCGACGATATGCGAACGCAGTGTGCCGGAGAGGCATTCCAGCTTTTGGAAATCGTTTTCTCCGATGCTGGAGGCGGGAATACCGGTCCAAACCTCGATAACGGAAGCAAGATCCTCCAAGGTAAGTTCCAACCGGTCGCGCTCTGCGGAAAGCTCATCAAAGCGCTGATCCTTTTGCAGTCGGGTGGTTTTGAGTTCGGCGAGGCGGGCATAATCCTCCTCTCCCATCATTTCTTTGGCTTCCAGATCAGACTGCTGTTTTTCCAGCTGTTCGATTTCATCGGTCAGCGCGTTCAGTTCGTTGATGATCGGCGAATGCATGGACACGTGCGCGCATGCCTCGTCCATCAGATCGATCGCCTTGTCCGGCAGGAACCGATCGGTAATATAACGTTCGGACAGACGGACCATCTGCCGGACGACAGCATCCGGAATGCGGATGCCGTGGAATTTCTCGTAATAGGGACGGATGCCCTGCAGGATGCGGACAGAATCCTCCATCGACGGTTCGTTGATCATGACCGGCTGAAACCGGCGTTCCAGTGCTGCATCGTGCTCGATATATTTCCGGTATTCGGTCAGCGTGGTAGCGCCGATGAGCTGTACTTCCCCGCGGGACAGGGCCGGCTTCAGGATATTGGCGGCGTTCATACCGCCTTCGGCATTGCCTGCGCCGACAATGGAATGGATTTCATCGATAACTAGAATGATATTTCCGTTTTCCTTTACCTCGTCGATTAGTCCTTTCATGCGGTTTTCGAATTGCCCGCGGAACTGGGTGCCGGCGACGATAGCAGTCATGTCTACCAGAAAAACTTCCTTGTTCTTTAATTTATAAGGAATGTTTCCCGCAGCGATGCGCATGGCGAGCGCTTCCGCAACGGCGGTTTTACCGACGCCCGGTTCCCCGATCAGGCAGGGATTGTTCTTCTGCCGGCGGCAAAGGATCTGTGTGACGCGCTCCAGCTCTGTATCTCTTCCGACGATACGGTCCAGCTTACCGTCTCTGGCGCGTGCGGTAAGGTCGATACAAAATGCGTCCAGACACTTGTGCCTGCCGCGTCTTCCTTCCGGTCCGGGGCGCTTGCGCTGCTCCTTTACGGGTGAAACGCCGCGTTCGGAGTCGTTGCGTTTTTCCGGCTGACCGAATACGGAATGCAGGTCAATGGTGGGCGCTCTGCCCGCCTCCTCGTCGGTATCTCCGTCAGTCAGCTGTTCTTCGCCGTCCTCACTGTCCGGAGCATCTGCGCCGAATGCGGCGGGAAGAAAAGAATCCAACTCAGAGGACATGGTTTCCAAGTCCTCATCGCTGACGCCCATCTGCTTCAGGATATCGTCGATCGGCTTCAGTCCAAGCTCTTTGGCGCATTTGATGCAGTAACCCTCCTGCGTCGCTTTGCCGGCGACCTCTTTGGTGACGAAGATAACGGCGGGACGGATTTTGCATCGGGTACATTTCTTCAGGATCATTCCTTGGTTCTCCTCATATTCTCGAATTTTTTGATCCCGTATTTCCCGCGGAAGATCTTGATGTAATACATGATCAGCGCGAACAGGATGGTGCAGATTAACAATGCGCACAGCACAGCGCAGAGCGCAAAGTTATCCGGATCCAGGATCAGGGTAATGGTGATGATGAAAAAGATAACGGTTGCGAGTTTTCCGTACCAGGCGGACGCTACGACGTTGCGTTTGACGCGCAGGACGACCAGCGCTCCGATCAGCATGGTCAGCTCCTTCAGGGAAAACAGAACCAGTACGGTCAGCGCAATGATATGTGATGCACCCTCGAACGAGAGCGTCAGGCATAACAGCACCGTGAATTGCATCAGTTTATCCGCGAGCGGATCCAGCAGCTTGCCGACGTTGGAAACCCAATGGTTGCGGCGGGCAAGATAGCCGTCCAGTACGTCGGTTGCGGATGCGGCGCAGAATACGCCGGCAGCGGCGACGCGGTGTTCTCTGGTGAAAAGCAGAACGAAAATCGGGATACAGAGCAGTCGGATCACGGACAGGATATTTGGGATCTGTTTTTTTAGGTTCGTATTCATATGCTTACGACCGTCCTTTGTATTGATACGTCAATCTGGCGCGGAACAGACCGGTAGTGATGTTTTTTCCTTTCAGAAAAGAAAGCGCAGGAGGTGTATGCCGTCGAACAGACGGAAGAGCAGGGTCTTTTCCGGATCGATTCCGGCAAGTGCAGATACGCCGGCGACTCCTGCCGTGTTCAGCAAAACGCGCATGACCGCGCAGAACAGGAACACGCGGATCAGTGCCAGCAGAACGCCCAGCACCAACCCCAGAATATGGTTTGCTTCACGTAGAAACGGAATTCGCTCGATCACGCCGGAGAGCAGGAAGCTGGCAATCCTCAACAGCAGCAGCGAGCCGAAAAAGAGGAGCGCAACGGACAGTACGCGGAGCAGCAGACGGATTACCGGTTCAGCAATATAGTCGATCAGCGCTTCGCGGAACGCGTCCTTTGCCATGCTTTCCCGTTCGCCTACCCAGCGCGAAAATTTTTCGCTGTCAATGCCGACAGACTCTAGGATGGGATACAATTCTCCATCCCGGTCGCTCGCCAGCGAATAGCTGTCTTCTGCGCCGCTGTCCTCAATCAATTGGTCCAGACACGCTTCTGTATTGGTGCGGACGGCATCCGCCAGAGGGGAACGGGCGAGCGCTTCGGTCAGCGGGGTGGAAAAGAGGAGCACGATGATCAGTGCGATCAGAGTGCTTGCAGTAGAAAGAAAGGTTTTGATAAATCCGTTTTTCACCGCAAAGAAAATGGTCAGCCCGGCAATCAACAGAATCAAAAGGTCCAGCAAAAAGCTCATAACAATCTCCTCTCATACAGTCGGCTCAGGACGGTTCCGTACTTTCCGTATCCAGCCGGTAGGCAGTGCTCTTTTCAAACAGGATCAGATGCCCGTCGGCATCGCATAGCAGCTGCAGAGCATCCTTTCCGGAAGGATACACGGTCGGTTCTTCTCCGGAAAGCGGGGCGACGGTGACCTCCTCCATCGTCAGGAGACAGAGGGCATCCCCGTAGATCGCTTTGTCCTCCGCAGCGCCGTTGAGGTGGACGGACAGAATCAGCTCCGCATGTTCGTCGTAAACCCTGACGATCGTCCCGCCTGACAGATCGGGAGATGAGAACGTCAGGATCAGTTTTTCGCCGGAGAAGCTGCAGCCCTGCAGTGTTTCCGAGGTCATCGAAATCGTGCTGAATGGCTCTTCCTCTCCGCTCCGGTAGAAACGAAGGGCTTCACCGGTCAGGACAGCGAAGGATTCCCCGGAAAGGTAACCGACGCGGAGCGGCAGCTCTCCGGAATAGGCTGCGGTGAATACCGGCTCCTCCTCATGAAGAGAATAGAGCTGCAGAACGGAGATCAGACTTCCGTTCTTTGCGTAATGACCGAGAGCGAGAAACGTGTTCCCGTCCGGGGACAGGGCAACCTGATCGATATAGGTGTCACTCAGCAGACGTTTATAGATCTGCCGTGCATAGGAGTCGTAAACATAGACGGCAGTACGGTAGTTTTTTTCCGAAGTAATTACGGCAAAGGAACCGGATTCACTTGCGGAAAAGCCATATATTGGGTATGACATTGAAAGACAGGCGATCTGAGAATAGGAATTGAACATTCGAACCTCGCTGCCTCCGAGATCATAAGCGAAAATGGTCTGTCCGGTAATGACCAGACGTGGATCATCCATACGGAACGATTCGGAAAATAGGCGCTCTGATTCCCAACTGTAGACGGACAGTCCGTCCCCGTTCAATACTACGAGATCTCCCTTATACAATCCGCCGAGGTGATCCTCTGCGTAATCGTAACGAATGATATTGGACGTCGCGGTATTCTCTTCTTCTGTAAAATCAAGGAACTTCAGCATATAACGGAAGTTTTCGGCGGTCAACTCCTCTCCGTGCACCGCAAAGCCGTACACAGTGAATAGGACGGTGAGCAGCAGACAGGTATACCGTACATGAGACAGGCGGCGTGCGCGATCCTCATAGTACTGTTCCACCGTCGGCGTTTGCGTATTCTTTTTTCGTTTCCTGCGGTCGGAAAAAACGGAAAACGCGGACACGGGGAACCTCCTTGCCGTTTGGTAACGGCTTTCAATACTCAATAAAAAACGTGCTCCAGACAAAGTCCCTTGGCAGGCATGGTTCGCCCTGCAGCGGTACGGTTCCGTGCCGCGAATATTTCCGAGACGAGTCTCTCAGCGTCTTTCTTTCGGCAGCTGTCTTCCCGGATCCGTTCCTGCAGCTCCAACACAGTGCCTACGAGGATCCGCGCCATATGATAAAGGAAGCCGCTCGCTGAAACGGAAAAGAGAACAAGCTCTCCCTCCCGGCGGCAGGAAAATGCAGTGACGGTGCGGACAGTATCCGTGATGCGGGAGCCGGCAGCCATAAAGGATCGGAAATCATGTGTGCCGCAGAAGCACCGGCAGAGCTTGTCGCAGAGATTTTCATCGATCGGCGACAGCCAAAGGGCGGCGGTGTCGAAATCGAACGGATCGGTCAGCCGGCTGTTGCGGATATGGTACCGGTATTCCTTTCCCTTTGCGTCATACCGCGGATGAAAGCTGTCCGGAACGAGCCATGCTTCCCGCACGGAGATATCCGGCGGCAGTCTGGTACCGAGCGCTTCCGGAACGCGGGCGATGGGGATGCCGTCCGGCAAGCCTTCCGCCTTGCAGACAAAGCCCTTTGCATGAACGCCTGCGTCCGTCCGGCTGCAGCCGGTTACGGTTCCGCGGGTACCGAATGCAGCTTCCATCGCGTCCTGTAGGGTTTGCTGCACGCTGCGTCCGTTTCGCTGTACCTGCCAGCCGCAGTAGGCGGTGCCTTTATAGGCGAGCCGGAATGCACAGGTCATGGGAACCTCCTGATTGAGATGCTTCACAGAGTAAACATACCGATGGTAAACGACAGATAGCGGTTTGCGGGAAGAATGGCGACGCAGAGCAGCAGCATCAGCACCAAAAATGCGTAGTCTGAAGGCCGGCTTTGAATCACCTTGAGCTTGGTACGACCTTCGCCGCCGCGATAGCAGCGGCATTCCATTGCCTCTGCCAATTCGTCGGCACGCCGGAACGCGGAGACGAACAGCGGAATCAGAACCGGTACCAGCGCTTTTGCCTTTTTAATCAGCCCTCCGCTTTCGAAATCGGCACCGCGCGCCTTCTGTGCGGAGATGATTTTGTCGGTTTCTTCCATCAGCGTGGGAATGAATCGCAGGGCAATGGTCATCATCATAGCGAATTCATGTACCGGAACATGCAGCTTCTTGAGCGGACCGAATAGGGATTCGATCGCGTCTGTCAGTTCCAGAGGACTGGTCGTGTAGGTCAGAAGAATGCTGCTTCCGCCGACCAGACAGATCAGACGAAGCATCATGAATACCGCCGTCCGGATGCCCTCCGGATAAAGGTGAAGGAAGCGCCACTCCCAGAGCGGCGTTTCGCCGGTGGTAAAAAACAGGTTGATGACGCCGGTGAATAGCAGGATGAAAATGATCGGCTTCAGTGAACGTAGCAGCACTGAAAAGCGGATGCGGGAAATCAGCGCCAGAACCAACGTAGTCAGCAGAACAATGCCCAGCGCAGCGGCGGTTTTTGCCAGCAGGACGAAAACCAGATAGATGACCAGAATCACCAGCTTGAACCGGGGATCGGCTTTATGCAGGAAGGAATTGCCCGGAAAAAATTGACCGAGCGTGACATCTCTTAGCATGGCAGGATCCTTTCCAGCAGCTTCTTCGCGTAGCGGACGGTATAGATATCTGTCCCCGCGCAAAGGGAACGCTTTTTCAGTTCCAGAAAAAGCTTGGTAATCTGCGGCAGATCCAGCGAAGCGTCGAACAGCTTTTCTGCCTGCCCGAATACCTCTCCGACCGTGCCATACAGATATTTTCTGCCGTCCTTGAGCACCAGAATACGGTCTGCATATCTTGCGACCTCTTCCATACTATGGGAAATCAGAAGCAGCGTTGCGCCACGGCGGTTCCGGTATTCCATCAAGCCGCCGAAAATTTCTTCGCGGCCCTTTGGATCCAACCCTGCGGCGGGTTCGTCCAACACGAGCACCTCCGGTTCCATGGCGATGACGCCTGCGATTGCAGCGCGCCGTTTCTGTCCGCCGGACAGCTCGAATGGGCTCTTTTTCAGTTCTCGCTCTCCCAGACCGCAGAAAGCTGCGGCGTCGGCAACCCGGCGGGAAATCTCCTCTGTCGGCAGGGACATATTCTTGGGACCGAAAGCGATATCCGCTTCGACGGTTTCCTCAAACAATTGGTATTCGGGATATTGGAAGACCAGTCCCACCCGGCTCCGGATTTTTCTCATCTCCTTGGGATGTGTCCAGATATCCTCACCGGAGAGCAGAACGGTGCCTGCTGTTGGCTTCCGCAGTCCGTTCAGCAGAGAAGCGAGCGTGCTTTTGCCGGATCCGGTATGCCCGATGATGCCGATCACCTCTCCGCACGGAAAGGAGACTGTCAGATCCCGCAGTGCTTCCTTGCGGATGTCGGTTCCTTCCCCGTAAACAACGGAGATGTTCTGCAGCTCCAGCGCCGGTGCGTCTCCGGGAACCGTATGTTCCGTTTCCTTCTTCGGCTCTGCGGGGAAGCTGCTTTTCGGCAGGACAGCTTCCAGCGCGTCAGCTGCCTCCATGGTGTGCAGGATCCCGTTCGGAAACGGGTACCCATCCTCGGAAAGCAGATGCATCAATTCCGTGACCTGCGGTACGGAAAGGGCAGCAGCCTGCAGTTCCTTTACGTGGGAAAAGACCTCGCGCGGCGTGCCGTCCATCAGCAGCCTGCCGTGATCCAGCACGACCACGCGATCCGCTTCAATGGCTTCCGCCATATAGTGGGTGATGGTAATGACAGTGATATTTTTTTCGCGGTTGAGCTTTTTCATTGCTGCTGCGATTTCCCGCCTGCCCGTCGGATCCAGCATGGCAGTCGCTTCGTCAAACAGGATGCAGTCCGGCTGCATGGCGAGCACTCCCGCAATGGCAATTCGCTGCTTCTGCCCGCCGGACAGCTTGGTTGTGCCGTGTCTGGCATATTCCGTCATGGAGACGGTCTCCAGCGCCTCATCCACGCGGCGGCGGATCTCCTCCCGCGGGCAGCCGAGGTTTTCCGGTGCAAACGCAACGTCCTCCTCCACGATGCCGGCAACCAGCTGATTATCCGGATTCTGGAAAATCATTCCGCAGGTTTCCCGCAGCTTTGGAAGCGCTTCCTCATCGGAGGTGTTCATGCCTGCTACGGTAATGCTTCCGACCGTGGGCGTCAGAATACCGCAGATCAGCTTAGCGAGTGTGCTTTTTCCACTGCCGTTATGACCGAGAATGGCGGTGTAGCTGCCCTTTTCAAACGAGAGGGAAAGGTTTTCCAGCACCGGCGTCTCATCAGCGCGGTAACGAAAGGATAGATTGTCGATCTGAATAAAACTCATGTTGTTCCCATGCTTTACGGTGTACTTCCGGAGGATTTCCGTCCGGTTTCTCATATGAATTCAAGCGCGATTTTTCAGCTGCCAACGGGGATACTGTCCCGCAGACATGCTTTGCAGGTCGTAAAAGGTGAAAGAATCTTCAGTGTTATGAAAGCCCCGTCTTACAGGCTTTTGGTCCAGCGGCTTGCTGCGCCGCAGGGGAGCGGAATACCGCTTTCTTCAACCGGCAATCCCAGCTCATCGCTTTCCACGTGACCGCCGAACCTGCGCATGTGACGGCTCAGCACGTATCCGTTGGTGGACGGGGACAGTCCGGTGGTGTAGGAATTCAGCAGGACAAACAGCGGATCGTCCGAAAGGACGCTGCAGACCAGTCCGACCAGCTCGTCGAGGCTGTCCTCGATTACCCAGCGCTCTCCGCCGGGACCACGTCCAAAGGACGGCGGATCCAGAATCACCGCATCGTACCGGCTGCCGCGGCGGATTTCCCGTCCGACGAACTTGATACAGTCGTCTACGATGTAGCGGATCCGGTCGCTGGGAAGCCCCGAAAGTGCAGCGTTCTGCTTGGCGCGCGCGACCATTCCCTTGGAAGCGTCCACATGGCAGACGAAGGCGCCCGCCTTTGCCGCTGCGACCGAAGCGCCGCCGGTATAGGCAAACAGATTGAGCAATCGGATTTCCCGTCCGGCGGAACGGATCAGTCGGGAAAACCAATCCCAATTAGCCGCCTGCTCCGGGAACAGACCGGTGTGCTTGAATCCCATCGGGGAAAGCAGGAAGGTCATCTCGTCATAGGAAACCGTCCACTCCTCCGGCAGCTCTTTTCTGATCCAGCTGCCGCCTCCCTCGCGGCTGCGGCGATAGATGCCGTCCGCCTGCCTCCATTCAGGGCGATGCTTTTCCCCGGTCCAGATAATCTGGGGATCCGGACGAACCAAAAGATAGGAACCCCATCGCTCCAGCCGTTCGCCGCCGGCGGCGTCCAGGAGCGTATACTCTTTCCAACGGTCTGCAACAAACATGGCTTTATGCTTCCTTACTGTTGTCGAATGCGAGCTGTATCGGAGCGGCGCTGTCCGTCATGCTGTCCGGCGGAGTGACGCCGATGTGGCGGTAGGCGCTGACTGTCGCCATGCGCCCGCGCGGGGTGCGGTTGAGGAAGCCGAGCTGCATCAGATACGGCTCATAAACGTCCTCGATCGTAACCGACGCTTCTCCGGTGACGGCGGCGAGCGTATCCAATCCGACGGGACCTCCGCCGAAGTGACGGATGATGGCATCCAGCATTTTGCGGTCTACGGCGTCCAGTCCTAATTCGTCTACCTCCATAGCGCGAAGCGAAAGATCCGCGATTTCTGCCGTCACAGTGCCGTCCCCCTTGACAGCAGCGAAGTCGCGCACCCTTTTGAGAAAGCGGTTGGCAATACGCGGCGTTCCGCGGGAGCGTTTGGCAATTTCCAGCGCGCCTTCCGGTGTGATCGGTGTATGCAGAATCTCTGCGGAACGGGTTACGATGCGGGAAAGCTCCTCCGGGGGATAAAGTTCCAGCCGGAAGGTCATGCCGAACCGGTCGCGCAAAGGTGCGGAAAGCTGCCCGGCGCGGGTGGTTGCTCCGATCAGTGTGAACGGCTTGAGCGGAATCCGGATGGACCGGGCGGAGGGCCCCTTGCCCATCATAAGATCCAGACAGTAATCCTCCATTGCCGGGTAAAGCACTTCCTCGACCTGCTTGGGGAGCCGGTGAATTTCATCGATAAACAGGATATCATTGCGCTCCAGCGTAGTCAGAAGCGCGGCGAGGTCGCCTGCTTTTGCGATCGCCGGACCGGAGGTGATCTTGAGATTTACTCCCAGCTCGGAAGCGATGATGCAGGAAAGTGTGGTTTTGCCCAGTCCCGGCGGACCGAACAGCAGGACATGATCCAGCGCTTCCTGCCGTGCAGAGGCGGCTTCCATATAGATGCGCAGGTTGCTTTTCAGCTTTTCCTGCCCGATATATTCTTCTAAGGTTTTTGGACGGAGGGAAAGCTCCGTCTCGTGATCCTCCGCTGTATACTCGGCAGAGGTGTAGCGGCTTTCAAAGTCAAAATCTTCCCCGCCGTATTGCGGGACTTTTGTATTGATCGGCAAGAGGAGTCCTCCCTTCGCTCCGTTTCAGATTTACTGTTGGGCGGCAAGGATACGCAGCGTTTCGGCGATCAGTGTTTCCAGAGGCTGGCGTGTGTCCAGACCGCGCGTCGCGTTCTGAATCTGCTCACGGGAGAAGCCGTACAGCAGCAGGGTATCCGTAACCTGAGAAAGGACACTGCCGGCTCCGCCTGCACTTCCGACGTTTCCGCCCGCAGGCAGTCCGGCCGCAGGCAGCTTATCCTTCAATTCCAAAATCACCCGCTGGGCGGTTTTGGCTCCGACACCCGGTGCGCGGGAGAGTGCCTTGTAATCCCCGTCTGCGCAGGCGCGGGTGAATTCCTCCACCGTCATGACGCTTAAAATGGCGGAGGCGCCCTTCGGTCCGATGCCGGAAACCGAGATCAGCCTGCGGAACAGGTGCAGCTCCTCCTCTGTTGCGAAGCCGTAAAGCTCCACTGCGTCTTCGCGGACAGCAAGATGGGTATACAGCAGTGCTTCCCCGTGCAGCTTAGGAGAAAGCGCAGCAAAGGTAGAAGCAGGGACAGTCAGTCGATAGCCGACGCCGCCGCAGTCCAGAACCGCAAAGTCGGGCTGCAGGACGGTCAGGGTTCCGCGCAGATAATAAAACATGGAGGTGTCCTCATTTTCCGTATTGGTGCATCGCGCTGTTTCCATGGCAGATGGCGATGGCAATGGCGTCAGCAGCATCGTCCGGCCGGGGCGTTTCGCGAAGGTGCAGATATTGGCGTACCATATACATTACCTGCTGCTTTTCCGCACGTCCGTAACCGACGATGGCACTTTTAACCTGTAAGGGGGTGTATTCGTAGATCGGCAGGGCACATTGATCGGCTGCCAGCAGGATTACGCCGCGTGCCTGTGCGACATCGACTGCGGTTTTTTGGTTGTTATTGAAAAACAGCTCCTCAATCGACATGCAGTCCGGACGGTGCCGTTCGATCAGTTCTCTGATGCCGGCATAAATTTCGGAAAGCCGGTGCTCGAGCAGCTGGTGCGCAGCCGTTGTGATGCAGCCGTATTCCAGACAGCGGAAGTTCCCGCTGCGGCACTCCACGACGCCGTAGCCGACGGTGGCGACGCCGGGATCGATTCCGAGGATGACCATATATCACGGACAGCCGCGCTGTCTTTGCTCCTTTTCCTACTGATGCATTCCCTTATAAATAGACATTATACCATATAATTATAATCCCGTCAATAAGTCGGGAGCAAAATTCCCCTTCGCTTTTGTGAACTTTTTTGAGACGGTGCTTTCGTGGAGGAACCGTTTGAGGCGCTTGAAAGGTTTTTCGGAAAAAACGCATAAAAATCGCCGAATGCTATTGATTTTTAGGATTCAAAATTGTATAATAAGACCATTCGCAACCGATCTTGCGCATCGGTTGGCGTCCGTTTCGGTCCGCAGTTCCTTGTCAAAGCGGAACCGGGCTTAATTCTATTTTTTATGTGGAGGCATTATGAAACACACGCTCTGTTTCCTTTTCGCGCTTCTGCTTCTTGTGCCGCTGGCACTTTGCGCTTGCAAAAGCGTTGCAGAAGAAAGTTCTTCCTCCGAAATCACTGACGACGCGTCGGGGGGGGAAGCCTTGGTACCGTCTCTCGGAGAAGCCGATTACAGCGGCAAGGTGCTCCGTATCCTGTCCTCCGGGGAGGAAACGACTTTTGGAAAGGAGCCGTTCGGTGCCGATGAGATCAACTCCGAGCCGGTTAACGATACCTGTATTTCGCGCAATGCCAAGCTGGAGCAGGAATACGGCTTTACTATTGAGACGGAGTTTATCGATGCATACGATACCTTCATCACCCGTGTCCGCAACGACAGCCTGTCCGGAACCGTGACGTACGATGTGGTCAGCACCGGTCTGATGACTTTGGCGAGCCTGTCTGCGGAGGGGCTGTTCCTCGACCTTCTTACCATCGAGAACTCACATATGGATCTGCAGGCGGAATGGTGGGACGTTGCCTCCAATGAAGACATGACCGTCATGGGCAAGTTGTTCTTTACGACCGGCGATATCCTGCTTCTGGATGATGAATATACCCGCTGCATTTTTTACAATAAGGATATTTTAAATGATAACCAGCTTGAAAATCCGGTGCAGCTGGTGTACAATCAGAAATGGACGCTCGACGTCATGTATCAGATGGCGAAAGCGGTTGCCGTGGACGGAGACGACGGGATCATGGATATCAACGGCAACGATACATGGGGGCTTGTCGGCGTCGCGTTTGACTCCTATAACCTGATCCTTGGCTGCGACTGTCCGCAGGTGGAAAAGGATGAGCAGGATCTTCCCGTTCTGTCCATGCTGAACGCGCGGAACGTCAATGCGTTCATGAAGGTATTTGAAATCATGAGCGACAATTCCTGCGTGGCGTGGAATGAGCAGTATCACGCATGGAACGATCCGAACACGGAGATGGTCAGAGATCACTTTTACAACGGGAAAGCGCTTTTCCTGATGAACACCATCAATGTTGTCAACGGTGAAAAGATGCGCACTGCTTCGATCCGTTACGGCATTCTGCCGATGCCGAAGTATGATGAGACGCAGGAGACCTATGCGACTACGGTTGATCCGTATCAGTTTTACTGTATCTCGATTATGAACAGCTGCAAGGATACAGATTTCGTTACCTTTGCACTGGAAGCGCTGGCATATACCAGCCGGCAGATGGTTACGCCGGAATATTACGACCGCACACTGAAGAACAAGCGCTTTTTGGACGACGACGATTCCCCTGAGATGTTGGATATCATCTTTTCTAACCGGTTGGTGGATATTTCCGTCGCATTCAACTGGGATGACTGCATCCAGTATTACAACAATATTGCATTCAGCAAGTCGCCGGATCTTGTGAGCTATGTCGAGTCGCATCAAAGTGCGTTTGAGGCGGCAATGAACGTAACGCTGGAGTATTTCCGGTCAATGGATGCGGATGTCTGACGGTGCCCGCGATCCGGAGACGGAAAGCAATTTAAATTCGGTGTAAAAAAGGGCGGTGTCCACCATGATGCATACGCGTGCGCACGCGGCGTTCCGAAAGGTTCCTCCCGCAGCGATTCTCCTTTTGGGGTTTCTGGCGATCATTCTGCTCGGCGGATGTCTGCTGATGCTGCCGATCGCTGCGCGGAGCGGCGCCGCCACGTCTCCGCCTGACGCGTTCTTCACGGCGACCAGCGCCACCTGTGTGACCGGGCTGTCGGTAGTCAATACCGCAGCCCATTGGTCTGTGTTCGGTAAGTGTGTCATTCTGCTGCTGGTGCAGACCGGCGGGCTGGGCTTCATGTCGTTTGCCATGCTGTTTTCTTTGCTGCTCAGGCGCAGGGTTTCTCCCCGTGAACGGTTGATTTTTATCCAGTCGGTAAGCCTATCGAATGCAAGCGGGCTGTCCCGGTTTTTGAAGAGGATGTTCGGGACGGTCTTTGCAGCGGAGCTCGGCGGCGCGCTTCTGCTGGCTTTCCGTCTGCTGCCGCAGTATGGGCTTCCGAAGGCGCTCGGCTATGGTCTGTTTCACGCGGTTTCCGCCTTCTGCAATGCCGGGTTTGATTTATTTGGGAACAGCTTGAACGGGTTTTCCGGCGACGGCTTCTTTCTTGGAGTCATCAGCCTGCTGATTCTGTTTGGCGGGCTGGGTTTTACCGTCTGGGATGAGCTGGTTCATCTGGTTCTGCGGCGGGAACGGCTTTCGCTGTATGCCCGTATGGTGCTGGTGACCTCTGCGGCACTGCTGCTTTGCGGCGCCGCCGTGTATCTGGCGGCGGAATGGCATAATCCTCTGACGATCGGAGAGATGTCTGTTGCCGGTAAGCTGCAGAACAGCTTTTTTCAATCGGTTACCATGCGGACTGCCGGCTTCACCTCCTTCGATCATGGCGGGCTGCGTTCGGTATCGTTGCTGTTTTCGATGTTTCTGATGTTTATCGGCGGTTCCTCCGGCTCCACGGCGGGCGGCATCAAAACCGTAACCTTTGCGATCCTGCTGATCGCGGCGGTACAGATTTTTCGCGGAAACCGTGAAATCCGCTTCTGCCGCCGCAGGATTCCGCAGACGACGGTATCCCGCGCGTTTGCTTTGGTTTTTTTCGGCGGGGTGGCTGTCTTCTGCAGTATTTTGCTGCTGTGCCTGACGGAGGGATTCCCGCTCGGAGAGCTTGCCTACGAGGTGGTTTCCGCTTTCGGAACCGTTGGTGTTTCGACGGGGATCACGGCGGAATTTTCCCTGTTCGGAAAGCTGTGGCTGATGCTGCTGATGTTTCTGGGCAGGCTCGGGATCGGTTCCGTAACGTATACCGTGCTGCTTGGCCTCAGATGGGATAAAAGTCTGATTACCTATCCGAAAGCGGAGCTGTTGATCGGATAAGCTGCACAGTTTAAGAAGAGAGATTCACAGGAAAGGGATTGTCAGAGATGGAAAAATCGTATTGTGTCATTGGGTTGGGAAATTTTGGATCTAATGTGGCGCTGACGCTTGCCGCCGGACGGAAACAGGTGCTTGTCATTGATAGCGATCAGGAAAAGGTTGACCGGATCTCCCGCGAAGTGACGGACGCGGTCTGCGGCGACGCGACGGATGAGGCGGTGCTGCGTGCGGCCGGCGTACGCGATTACGACTGCTGTATCGTCTGCATAGAAAGCGGTATCGAGGACAGCGCGATGATCACGCTGAGCCTGAAGGAAATGGGCATTCCGGGCATCATCGCCCGTGCTTCCTCCGAACGGCATGAAAAGCTGCTGCGGAAGATCGGTGCCGATCAGATCATCTTCCCGGAACGGGACGCCGGACGGAAGCTGGCACAGACGGTCACCATGCGGGATGTGCTGGAGTATTTCAAGCTCAGCGATGAGCTGGTCATCTGTGAGATGACGGTTCCCCGTTCATGGGTGGGAAAAAGCCCATTGGAGTTGGATATCCGGAAAAACTGGAATGTCAACGTGATCGCGTGCAGTAAGCCGGGGACCGATCGGTTTTTGCTGACCTCCGATCCGAAGATCAAATTCTTTCCGGAAACCTTTGTTGTGGTTGCGGGTGACGCAAAGGCGATCCGCAGGCTGGCGGAAAAATAACGCCATTTCGGTAAAACCTCTTGATTTTTAAAGAGGAAGATTGTATAATATCTGTAGATCTGTTTTGGAAGAGTATGAAAAGTATGAGGAGAACCAAATGAAAGCGATTGTAAACGGGAAACTGATCCTCAAGGATCGTATTGTCGAGGGCAAGGCGCTGCTGTATTCGGATGTCATTGAGGGTATCACGGATGCGGAGCAGCTTCCTGCCGGTGCGGAGGTCATTGACGCAGGCGGAAAGTATGTTGCGCCCGGTCTGATTGACCTGCATATCCACGGCTACCTCGGCAAGGACGTCTGCGACGGGGAAGAGGAAAGCATCCGCACCATCGCCGGTGGGCTTGTGAAAAACGGGGTGACCGGCTTTCTGCCTACCACGATGACGGTGGATAAAAAGGTAATCGTCAAAGCGCTGGAGGTCTGCCGCGCGCTCAAGGAAGAAAGCAGGACATGGAACGGAACAACTATTCTCGGCGTACATGCGGAGGGACCGTTTATCAACCCTAAGAAAAAGGGAGCGCAGGATCCGAAGTATATTCTGAAACCGGATGCGGCGTTTGTCAAGGAATATGCGGATATCATTAAGATCATTTCTCTCGCTCCCGAAATGGACGAGGATTTCGCGGCAATTAAGGAGATCCGTCGGGACACCGATGTGGTGATCTCCATGGGGCATACCGATGCGGACTATGAAACCGCGATGGCTTCTACAACGGTGGGCGTTCGCCATACGACGCATCTGTTCAACGCGATGAGTGCGCTGGCGCACCGGAACCCCGGTGTGGTCGGTGCAGCACTTAATTCCGCTGTGACTGCGGAGTTGATCGTGGATACCTTCCATGTTAATCCCGCACTCTATTCCATTGTTCATAAAATAAAGGGGGAAAAGCTCTGCTTCATTACCGACTGCCTGCCTGCCGGCGGTCTGCCGGAAGGGGAATATACGCTCGGTGGTCAGAAGTTTATCTCCAAGGGGATCGAGTGCCGCCTGCTTGACGGTACCATCGCCGGTTCTATTCTGAAGCTGAATAAGGGCGTCTGGAATGTCTATACGCACAGCGATATTCCGCTGTACGAATGCGTCAACTGCGCTTCCCTCCACCCGGCAAAGGCGATCGGGGTGGACAACCGCAAAGGATCGCTGGAAGTCGGGAAAGATGCGGATATCATTCTTGCAGATGCGCAGTTCAATGTAGAGAAAACCATCATCGGAGGTACTGTACGTTATGGAGCTTAAAGTCAAAGCTGTTCTGGATCCCCAGTTTGAGCCAATGGCGCTCAAGGTTCGTGAAATGCGTGAACTGACTAAAGATAACGGTCAGGAAATTGTCATTGGTGTGGAGCGCAATAAGGGCGCCGTTACGACCTACCGTACCCGGATTTTTCCGGACGGGACCGGTCATGACGAAGAAAATTACCGGTTTGTGGAGCGCATCGTGAAGTCTATGCTGTGGGTAGCAGGCGGTTTCAAAATCATCATTGCCGGCTCCGAGACGGTTGCAGAGCGTATCCGGAAAGCGTATGTGGACGGCGGCTACCGCGATTTCGACCTGCACTTTATGGAGACGGTTTACGAAACGACGTTTGAAGTCGTTTCGGTTCCTCTTGCCAAGGCGCCGAAGGATGTCAGCACGGCCGCACCTATCGGTCGTCATCTGGATGGCTGCCGGATTGGCTTTGACGCGGGCGGATCCGACCGCAAGGTTTCTGCGGTTGTGAACGGCGAGTCCGTATATTCCGAGGAGGTCGTTTGGCTGCCGAAGGTCAATCCCGATCCGCAGTATCATTTCGACGGAATCTATGCGGCGATGAAGACTGCCGCCGAGCATATGCCTCGCGTGGACGCGATCGGCGTTTCTTCTGCAGGCGTGTATATTGACAATAAGATCATGGTTGCATCCCTGTTTTTGAAGGTATCTCCGGAGGAGTTTCAGAAGCGTGTCAAGACCATGTATCTTGATGTTGCGAAGAAGCTGAGTGAGGAGCTGGGGAAGGAAATCCCGATTGAGGTTGCCAACGACGGCGACGTAACCGCGCTTGCCGGTGCGATGGATTTGAACGACGATTCCGTGCTCGGTGTGGCGATGGGCACCTCCGAGGCGGGCGGCTATGTCGATCCGGACGGCAATATCACTGGCTGGCTGAACGAGCTGGCGTTCGTGCCGGTAGATTTCTGTGAAAACGCAATGGTGGATGAGTGGTCCGGTGATTATGGCTGCGGCGTGAAGTATTTCTCGCAGGACGGTGTTATCAAACTGGCTCCTGCTGCCGGTATTGAATTGGATCCCGCGATGACGCCTGCGGAGAAGCTCAAGGTCGTTCAGAAACTGATGGCGGAGGGCGATGACCGTGCCGCGAAAATTTACGATACGATCGGCTGCTATTTCGGCTATGCCATCGGATATTACGCGGAGTTTTATCAGATCAAGCATGTGCTGATTATGGGTCGCGTGACATCCGGTAAGGGCGGCGAGATTCTGCTTGCGAGAGCGCAGGAGGTTCTCGATACCGAATTTCCGGAGCTGGCAAAAAGCTGTAAGCTGCATATTCCGGATGAGTCCAGCCGTCGCGTCGGGCAATCCGTCGCTGCTGCGTCTCTTCCTAAGCTGGCGTAAGAATAGGATTTGATGGGCGTGCCGTGCGACTGGAGTGGCGCGCCCAATCTTTTCGCAAAAAATCAAAAAAACTATTGACAAACGACGGAAAGTGTGCTATACTTTCCAATGCCGCTGATGAAGCGCAAACTTGCTGGTGTGGCTCAATGGCAGAGCAGCTGATTTGTAATCAGCAGGTTGGGGGTTCGACTCCCTTCACCAGCTCCAATAAATGGGAGAATTCCCGAGTGGCCAAAGGGGACAGACTGTAAATCTGCTGGCATCGCCTTCGGTGGTTCGAATCCACCTTCTCCCACCATAACTGGACACCAGTTTTGATACATTGGGTAATCATGATTGGTGTCCGTTTTTTTATATTTTCTGGGAGACTTGACTATTGGACTTTGAATTGATAACTTCATCAAGTGATTTGTGGGAAGAAGTAAGGGAATACGCTGCCGCTTGTTCGTGGTCAGCAGGAAAATCATTGGCTCATGATATGGAAGCCGATGTGTTTACGGATTGGGAGCGCATAATTGTTGCTCATCAAGGAGAGCAAATCTGTGGTTATTGTACCGTTACCGAGGCAGACTGTATCCCCAATGTTACATATACTCCTTATATTGGGTATATGTTTGTTGGAGAAGAACATCGTGGTAATCGCCTTAGTCAAAAACTTATTCAGTTTGCGATATCGTATCTCAAAGAAATAGGATTTAACGAGGTATACTTAGTCAGTGATCACGAGAATCTATATGAGAAATACGGTTTTTGCATTGTTGATCGGGCTATTGCTCCGTGGGGTTCAATAGAAAAAATTTACCATAAGTCTATATAATTGTGCTGTGGCATGTGCACTTTTAAATTATTTCTTGCACCTTATAACGAAAGGTCAAAAGGGTGTGCATTTCGTATCAAAATAGATCTTTTTTTTCAGAAAAGCACCATAATTTTGATCCCAAGATCGCGGTGCTTGTTTTTTCAGGAAGGTGTGAAATTAATGAAGCAATGGGATGAAACGACCGAACAAAGCAGAGTCCTGTGGGAACAGTTGGCAGATGACTGGGATGAGAGAATGGGGGATACGGATAATCAATATCACAGGGAAATCATTCGCCCTGCTACATTGAAACTTCTAAATCCTCGTTCTGGGGAGTATATTTTGGATGTTGCCTGTGGGAACGGTAATTTTTCTAGATTTATGGCAAAACTCGGTGTCAAAGTCACAGCATTCGACTACAGCGCCAAATTAATTGAACATGCAAGAAAGCGCTGCAAGGAATATGCACATCTTATTGATTTTCATGTAACAGATGCAACCCAATATGAAGATTTAATACAACTTCAATCAGACACCCCGTTCGATAAAGCAGTATCCAATATGGCGATAATGGACATTTCCGACATATCACAATTGATGAAGGCAGTATACGATATGCTAAAGCCCGGAGGTGTTTTCGTATTTTCAAGTGCTCATCCCTGCTTTCAAACACCAAATATGCGTAAGTTTACGGAAATCAATGACTATACCGGTCAAGCTTTTACACGAATGGGAATACAGACCTATGAATACATTAAGCCAAAAATGCATGAGGTCACGGCACTTGCACGAGACGAGAAACGTGTATTGCATTTTCATCGTCCACTCAGTATGATTCTGAATATTTGTTTTGAAGCCGGATTCACACTGGACGGCATTGAGGAACCTGTATTTGAGCAAACAAAAGAGCCCACTGTTTTTGACTGGTTTGACATTCCTCCTTCTGTGATATTGCGCTTGAAAAAATCACAATGAAAAAGACAATATAGTATTTGGTATTGTGAAAGTTCAAACTCCTATTCGAAACCGTCGGAAATATCTTTTTTATAGTTCTTAGACAGTGATTGAATCATCACACAATTTAACAAGTGATAAAACAATTTTCAGCGTACGTGCTCATAGGAAACACATATTTGTGCTGACGTTTTAGCGGTAGAATGGAGATTAATATGCTAAATAAAATTCTCAATCATAATGTATACTCGTTTTGCAAACATTTTTTAGAAAGTGTTAGACTTGCTTGGGAATCATCTAAGCTTATGTTTGCTATGAGAATCTTATTTGAGATTTTCACAGTCGTTTTCCCAATTATTTTAGCGTATTTGTTAAAATTGGTTGTTAATTTATTGTTAAGAAACGATTTGAATAGGGATAATCTAATTTTTTCATTTTTCACTTTAATGTTTTTGATTGTTCTAGTTCGCGTTTTGAATATTTTATCGGAAAATTTAAAACGTATTTTTACTAATAATCACAATGAAGTAATAAACAATAATATTGAAAAAATGATCCTCGAAAAAATAAATGAACTTGATATATCTTATTTTGATAAACCGACTTATCATAATGACATAACAAATGTATATAGTGATGGAAAGGCACTTCAAGATCTGGCATTTATAGTAATTTCAGTTATTCGAGCTATAATTCAAATTATTTCCTGCGCAATTATTCTTTCCCAAGTTAATCATTTTGTTCCTTTGGCTGTGATTATATTAATCATTCCTGCTGTGCTCATTGATAACTACGTATTGAAAAAGCGTTATATATGGGAAAGAGAAAGTACATTGGAAAAACGCAAAATAAATTACATAAAATCAATTTTAAATGGACAAAGTTATGCGAAAGAAATTAGAATATTTCATACCAAGGAATACTTTCTCAAAGATTATTCTAAAAAATGGAATGATTGGTTTGACAAAAAGAAAAAAGTTTATAAACAGGGTACATTGTTATCGGCAATAGCCCAGCTAATACCACACCTCGCTGTGTATTCTATCCTTTTATTTATAGGTATTAAAATTATTGATAAGCAATTTACAGTGGGAGATTTTACATTTTTCAATGGAATTATTGTACAGTTTGTTGGTGGAGTCACAGCCTTATTTGGCTCAATTAATAAATCTTATGAGTCTGAGCAAAAGCTTGCTAATTTTTCAAACTTTTTGAATTTACATTCTAATATGGATACAAATGGGGAACATATTATTGAAAAAATTGAGAGTATTGAATTTCGAAATGTTTCATTTAAGTATCCTAATACAACAAAGAATGCATTAACCAATGTAAGTTTTATTTTACAGGCAGGAAAAATTACTGCGCTCGTTGGAGAAAATGGCGCAGGCAAAACCACAATAGTGAAACTAATTTTACGACTATATAATCCAACAGAAGGAGAAATCCTCATTAATGGTATAAATATAAAGAGTATTGATTTAAAAAGTCTACATAGTGTCATAGGCGTAGTATTTCAAGATTTTAATACATATGAATTAACTTTAAGAGAAGTAGTTGCTATTTCTGATATAGAACGCAAAGCACATGATGACCAGATTATAGATGCATGCATGAAAGCAAATTTTTCTTTGCAGCAAGAATACTTTATTAACGGTATAGATACTTATATTGGGAAAACATTTGATATTAATGGAGTTATTCTTTCCGGAGGCCAAAAACAAAAACTTGCCATTGCGGAAAGTTATTTTAAAAACTGTAGCTATTATATTATGGATGAGCCGAATTCTGCATTAGATCCAATAGCGGAAGGCGAATTGTTGTTAAAATTGGAAGAACTTTCACAAGCTCATGGAGCACTTTTTATTACGCACAAATTATCCGTAATGCTAGTTACAGATGAAATCATTGTGTTGAAGAATGGCAAAATTATCGAAATGGGTACGCATAATGAATTGATAGCAAAAAATGGTGAGTACAAAAAATTATATTCAACACAGGCTGAAAATTACAAATATTAAGTAGCATTAAACATCAATTGGGAAAGGGAAATTGGCATGAATAATAAACTTCAGCTTTTTAATATTTTGCTCACCAAACACATATTTTTTAAGAAGTCAATTGCATAAAGGCATCGACTTCTTTTGCGTTTTGTGGTAGAATTACAGACAAGATGTTTATATCGGGTTGGAGGTAATTATGAAAAAGGATATTTTAAAGCAAAATAAAGAAAGTTGGGATGCAATTGCTGATTCTTTCTTTGGAGTGACAGCCCTACCTATTTACGGTTGCTTTATACCTACAGAAGATGAACTTAGCTTGTTTCCTGTTCTTGTCAACAGTAAAGTATTGGATATTGGCTGTGGCAGCGGACATTCTCTGAAATGGTGCGGCGATAAAGGTGCCAAAGAATTATGGGGGCTTGACCTGTCAACCAAACAAATTGAAAACGCAACAAAACTTTTAACCGGCAGCAATTACAGACCATACCTTTTTAACGCCCCTATGGAGCTAAATCCTGGCATTCCGGAAGATTATTTTGATGTAGTTTACTCGATATATGCCATAGGTTGGACAATTGATATACAAGCAACTTTTAACCTTGTTTCATCCTATTTAAAGCGGGATGGTATTTTCATATTTAGCTGGGATCACCCATTTATGCACTGTATTGAGGCTTCAGAAAATACATTGATTTTTTCAGGCAGTTACTTTGAAAAAGAACCGTTTACATTTAAAAAAGATGTAAACAAACCTGCTAACCGTAATAATCCAAATCTTAACAAAGAATGCGGCTTTCCTTTGACTCTTTATAATAGACGATTATCTGATTATATAAATGCACTTGCTAAAGCCGGCTTTGCTATTGAAAAGGTGGTTGAAGAAACCGACAAGCAAACATTAGATCGCGATTGTGCATTTAGCTCACGATATTATTCACCTTATAAAGCAAAACATTTTCCGCAATCCATCGTCTTAAAAGCGAGAAAATTGTAAATGAAGGGAGGAATGCGATCTTCAATGTGAGGGTTCGGAATGACCCTCTAAAATGGCTGAAATATCTTTTTCATATCCGCTTGACATAATAGGAGCATAAATAAAGATATGTCCTGCAAAACTCCGATTTTATCGGAGTTTGTCGCCTGAATGACGGGATTTCAAGATGTATACTTTGAAGATATATAACCGTCATTTTTGCTTTGAGAATGGATCTGAATTCCCGTACAACTGCATAACTGTCGATACGGCGGGTATATCAGAATAAACATGCCTGCCGTTTTTGTTATCTGTCTGCCCGAAGTTCTTCAAAAGACTTCGGCTTTTTTCATTTTACAAAAGAAGCGATCAACATGTCCTTTACCGTTTTTCAGGAATCTATTTACTTTTAAATATCATGAGATTTGAAAATGTCCAATACATCCAGATATATCCGGCAATAGTTGCTTGTTTTTTATTTAAATTGCCTTTTAAAATATGCTGAATCGCCTATATGGCGAGGTCTACAGCTTTTATAAAGAAGTGTTGATGATGGTGATAGTCCGTGATTCCTGCCGTCAGAATAGAATGTAAAGAAAATATGAAATTTACCTCACCAAGTTGACAAATAAAAAGGTACGCGCTATACTATCTAACGCGGTTAGCAAATAACAGGGAGTGGATTGTATGGACCATCGGAAAGAAATAATTGACCTTTTACGTGAAATATATACCTGTTCTCCGAGAAAATTTTTTCGCCAGATTGACGGATCTCAGCAGGGGATTAATTTTGTCTTGGCCTTCTTGGTAAAGGCTGACGGCAAAGTGACTCCGGGAGATATCGCCAAAGGGCTGAATGTCAGTACTGCGCGAATTGCAGTAATTCTTAACAAAATGGAAAAGAATAACCTGATCATACGCCACACATCTACGGAAGATGCACGCCAAATCGAAGTTGAGATTACCCCGGAGGGGATTACCCGTGCCGCTGAAATCAGAAAGCAAATTCTAAAAAAAATAGATATCCTTCTCGACAAAGTAGGTTATGAAGAATTGCGGGAGTTTATCCTCATCTCCCAGAAAATTAAAAATGCACTTGAAGAATAAGCGAGTATTCTGCTGGGCTTCCCTCAACATAAGACTTTAATTCCTAACTACGTTAGAAAATCAGGAAAGGATATTTTTCTATGACCAAAATATTTAAAAATCTGAAAAAGAGAGACCTGTTGTATATCTTGTTGATTCTCGCGTTCGTGGTCTTTGAGGTGTGGATGGAGCTAACAATGCCTGATTATACATCAAAACTAAGCCAATCTGTTACGGGCGGAAATGTCTCCATGAGCGATGTTCTCACCAACGGCGGAATGATGCTGTTATGCGCTTTAGGCAGTATGGTTGCCGCCGGAATCAGCGGTCTGCTGGCTGCAATGGTGGCGGCGAACTTTTCCAAAACCCTGCGGTATATGCTGTTCGGAAAGGTGACAGACTTCTCCGATACTGAGATGAACCGCTTCTCCACGCCGAGCCTTATTACCAGAACAACCAATGACGTTGTACAGATTCAGATGTTTACGGCAATGGGACTGAAAGCCCTTATCAAAGCGCCCATCCTTGCTATCTGGGCGATCTGTAAAATTTCTACTACCAATATGCAATGGACATCTGCAATATTGATTACTGTTGTGGTAATGGTAGTCGCTATCTGTATGTTGGTCGCGGTTTGTTATCCAAAATTCCGGAAAGTACAGAAACTGACAGATAATCTGAACGATGTAACAAGAGAAAATATCTCCGGTGTGCGTGTCATTCGTGCATTTAACGCAGAAGACTATCAGAATAAACGCTTTGGCAAGGTCAACGACGATGTAACCAAAAATCATCTGTTTACCGCCCGTTCTATGGGAGCACTCATGCCGATCATGTTCCTCTGCATGAACGGTCTGTCTCTTGCAATCTACTGGATTGGCGCATATCTCATTAATGACGCGGCTTCTATCCCGGAAAAGGATACGCTGATCGGAAATATGACTGCTTTTACGCAGTATGCTCTTCAGGTCGTTATGGCGTTTATGCTTTTAGTCGCGATTGCAATTCTTTTGCCCAGGGTGATGGTTTCCGCAAAGCGTATCCAAGAAGTTCTGGATACCGATCCGGTAATCCGTTTTGGCGGCAAAGGGGAGGATAAAGCCGATATGTCAGGAGAGCTGGAATTCAAAAATGTTTCCTTTGTCTACGGTAAAGGCGAAGCGGGTATAGAAAATATCTCTTTCAAAGTAAACAAAGGAGAAACATTGGCGATTATCGGAGCTACCGGTTCCGGTAAAACAACCATTGTCAATTTGATTCCTCGTTTTTACGATGTAACCGGTGGACAGATTCTGTTGGACGGCGTGGATATTCGGGAATTTAGCAAAGAAGCTTTGGAAGACCGAATTTCTATTGCTCCGCAAAAAGCGATTTTATTCAAGGGCGATGTGAAATCTAACATAACCTACGGCAGCAAGGAAGAGGTCAGCGATGACGATCCGAGAATAAAACAGGCGCTTGCCATTTCCAAGGCAGATTTTGTCAATGAACTACCGGACGGTATTCATGCTCCTGTTGCACAAGGCGGCACAAACTTTTCCGGCGGTCAAAAACAGCGTCTTTCGATTGCCCGTGCAGTCTATAAAGACGCAGAGATTGTAATCTTTGACGATACCTTTTCGGCGCTTGATTATAAGACGGATATGTTAGTTCGTAAATCCCTGAAAGAGCAGCTCATAGATACGACAGTAATCCTTGTGGCTCAGCGTATCGGAACCATTAAACAAGCCGACAAGATCATTGTGCTGGAAGACGGCAGAATCGCGGGGATGGGCAAGCATGACGAACTTCTGCAAACCTGCCCGCTCTACAAAGAAATTGCGCTGTCGCAGCTTTCAAAGGAGGAACTTTAATATGACGGGACCTATGATGCGAGGCAATGGATCTCAAACAAAAGAAAAAATGGATTTTAAATCCTTAGGAAAGATATTTATCTACTGTAAGAAATCTCTTCCCGCCTTTATCGTCGCTATTATCTGTGCGGTCTGCGGCGCATACGCATCGATCATCGGACCGGATAAGATCAGCGAAATGGTGGATCTGATCACCAAAGGCATTATGACAGGGATTGATCTTGACGCTGTAGTGGATGTCGCCTTAACGCTGGTGGCTATTTATGTTGTTGGTTCTATTCTGCGCTATGGGCAGCAGTTTATTACTACCACCATCACGCAGAAAGCTGCAAAAGGACTGCGCACTGATATCAATGAGAAATTGGGTAAGCTGCCGCTGCGGTATTTTGACCGAGCAACAAAGGGGGATATGCTCTCCCGTGTTACCAATGACGTGGATACCATCGGACAGACGCTTGGAAGCAGTGTAGCTAATCTTGTCAGCTCTCTTGCCCTGTTTGTCGGTGTTATATTTATGATGTTCAAATCCAATTGGGTACTTGCATTGACAACAATTCTGTCCTCTTTGGTCGGCTTCATTGCGATGGCTGTCATTATCGGAAGATCACAGAAATACTTTAACCGCAAGCAAACCTATCTCGGCACTATGAACGGGCAGATCGAGGAGGTTTACACCAACCACAACATTGTCAATGTTTTCGGCGGGAAAAAAGGGGAAGTTGAGAGATTCAATAAAACTAACGACGATATGTACGACAGCGATTGGAAATCTCAGTTTATGTCGGGTCTGATGCAGCCGATTATGATGTTTGTCGGTAATTTGTCCTATGTACTCATCTTCGTAGTAGGCACTGCGTTCATTGTAAACGGCAATGACTTGGTAACGCTCGGCACGCTGATATCCTTTGTCATGTATTCCAAGCTGTTCTCGCAGCCGCTATCTACATTTGCGCAGTCAATGACTTCTTTCCAGCAGGCATCCGCAGCTTCCCGACGTGTGTTCGAAATGCTGGAGGCTGAGGAAATGCCGGATGAATCTACTAAACTCGCCACAATCAGAAATGTAGAAGGCAACGTGGAATTCCGCAATGTGCATTTTGGTTATGAGGAGGATAAACCGATTATTCACGACTTTTCTGCAAAATTGAAAAAAGGTCAAAAGGTAGCCATTGTCGGTCCGACCGGTGCGGGAAAAACAACCATCGTCAATCTGTTAATGCGTTTTTACGATGTGCAGAGCGGCGATATTATGGTTGACGGCGTTTCGGTTGGCGATATGAAGCGTGAGGACGTGCATGACCTGTTTGATATGATTTTACAGGATACATGGCTGTTTGAAGGAACTGTCCGTGAGAATCTTGTTTACAATAAAGAGGGCGTGACCGATGCACGACTGGATCAGGTATGTGACGCCGTAGGGCTGCATCACTTTATTCGTACGCTTCCGAAAGGCTATGATACAGAGCTGAACGAATCTGTCAGCCTGTCTGAAGGACAAAAGCAGCAGCTTACCATCGCACGTGCTATGATCAAGGATGCTCCGCTGCTGATCCTCGACGAAGCGACGTCCTCTGTGGATACCCGGACAGAGCTTGTCATTCAGGAGGCAATGGATAAGCTGACAGAAAACCGTACCTCCTTTGTCATTGCGCACCGTCTTTCTACAATTCGCAACGCCGATGTGATTCTTGTCATGCGTGACGGCGATATTGTGGAACAGGGTGACCATGAAACATTGCTTGCAAAGAACGGTTTTTATGCTGAGCTTTACAATTCACAGTTTGAGAATGTAGGTGGCGCAGCGTAAATGGCGAGCTGACATTCTAACTGGACTGTATGGAATTGTCAGGAATATATAAATTGATGTTCCTTAAGCGGATGACTGATATAGCTACACCGTTTAACAAAATGAATTTTAATATAAACGCATATGGGGACACCTTTCTTACGGAGGTTGCCCTAAGACTTGGATTTTTCTGTTGTGTATGATGCCGGGCGTAAATTTAATACGGGTTTCCTTCACGGACTGCTTGACTTTCAGGGAAATCCATAGTATAATATTTTCTTAAAATAAATTTTAAGGAGGACAATATGATGAGTGAAACAAGATTTTACATTTGTGAACATTGTGGGAATGTCATTGGCATGATCCATGACGCCGGCGTGCCTGTGATGTGCTGCGGTCAGAAAATGAAAAAACTCGAACCCGGAACGGTTGAAGCCAGCCACGAAAAGCATATTCCCGTTGTGACGGTGGATGGCAATACTGTCAGAGTTGACGTCGGTTCGGCTGCACATCCGATGGCGGAAGAACATAGCATTCTTTGGGTATACTTGCAGACGGATCGCGGCGGGCAGCGTAAATGTCTTGAGGTGGGTGCGGCACCTGTCGTTACATTTGCTCTTTCTGATGAAAAACCAGTTGCCGTATATGCTTACTGCAATCTCCACGGTCTGTGGAAAACCGAGCTTTAAGACGCGTCAGACAATGGCATAAAGATAAAAGAAAAAAAGCATCTGCAAATGATGCTTTTTTTCAGGAATGGAATCCGGAGGCGATTATGGGCAGGAGTTGGTTCGACAATAAGACTGTAGTGATCACCGGCGCATCCGGCGGAATCGGCAGGGGAATAACGGAAAGGCTTGTGAAAGAGCATCATTGTATGGTTTTTGGGATTGCGCGAAACGAACAGAAAATGACGTCTCTCCTTGCAGCGCTGGGAGACGATGCCGACCGGTTTTCGTACCGGCTGTTCGATGTTTCCGATCGCGGTCAGTGGGAGGCCTTTGCCTCTTTTCTTCGCGAAAACCGCATACGGCCGGATCTGTTGATCAATAACGCGGGCAGATTGCCCGGCTTCGACCGGTTTGGGCATTGCGGACTCGATGAGATCGAGAGAACCGTGAATGTGAACTTTTACGGCGCGGTTTATGCTATGCATGCGTTGCTGCCGCTGCTGCTGGAATCCTCTGCTCCTGCGATTGTCAATATCGATTCTTCTGCGGCGCTGCTGACTTTGGCGGGTACCGCCGCGTATTCTGCCAGCAAAGCGGCACTGAAGTCTCTAACCGAGTCCATGCGGGAGGAACTGCGCGGCAGGTGCTATGTCGGTCTTGTTTGTCCGGGCTTCACTGAAACCGATATCTTTCGGAACCAAAACGTTCCCGACGAGAGGAGCGAAAAGCTGCTCCGTATGGTCAGTATGCCTTGCGACAGGATGGTCGGCAGGATTCTGAAGGGGATCCGGAAGAAGCGCAGTCTGATGGTGTTCGGCACGGATGCGCAGTGCATGAAATGGTTCGGGAGATGGTTGCCCGTGCAAGGAAGCAGATTGTTAAGCAAGGTGCTGAAACTGTCCGGATTACCGCTGTTTGACAGCGTTTTTCAGAGGGAATGACAGGGGGATAGTATCGCCATGGTAAACAGAACTTAAGAAAACCGCATGCTATGACGTAGTTCTCAAGGAAGTCCGTGAGATGTTATAATCGTTTCTCAGGACTGCCCATGATTTAGGAAAAAGGATCCTATCTGTTAAAAATCGGAAAGTTCGGCAATACTCTTTCCAAAGAACACCCGGAAAGGACGGAAGAGGATGTGCTGACCATCGGTTTTGACGAGGCGATCTCCGCTTTGCAGGCGGAGTTTTCCGACTGTGCCGATTTAACGCTGCGGCAGATGCAGGCTGGAGAGCATCGGCTGGCGATCGTTTGCTTCAAAGGGATGAGCGAGCGGAGCGCATTGGGGGAACTGGTGTTGCGTCCGCTGCTGACCGCTCTGAAGCAGCGGCCGTTTGACGGCAATTACGGAGCGGTGCTTCGCTGCGGGGCGATCAAGCCGCCGGAAAGCATGGCAGCCGTTTCGGATGCGCTGCTGCATGGGGAGGTATTTCTCGCCGTAGAGAGGGGAGACAGCGAGGGGATGTACTGTCTCGCCAACGTGCAGGGCGGATTATCCCGCAGTGTGGATGAGCCGAACAGTGACGTGACCGTGCGCGGTCCGCGGCTGGGGTTTCTGGAGGATTCCGAAAAGAATATGACGCTGCTGCGGCAGTTTTTGAGAACCGGCGATCTGAAATTCGTCTCACTGACGGTAGGCAGTATCTCCCGCACGCGCATCACGCTTGCCTATCTGAAGGATCGTGCCGATCCCACATTGGTTGACACACTGTCCCGCCGGATCGCGGCGCTGCACGCAGAGGCGGTCATGGATTCCGGCAATTTGGAGATGCTGCTGCAGGGGCGTCATTCTCCGCTGTTTCCCTTGATGGGCAGCACGGAAAAGGTGGATAAGGTGGCTTCCAAGCTGCTTGCCGGACGGGTGGGCATCCTTGTGGACGGTTCACCGTTTGTACTGACCGCTCCATATGTATTTGCGGAGAGCATCCAATCGGCAGAGGACTACCTGCGCACGCCGTATTACGCGACTGCGGTGCGCGTCCTGCGGTTCTTTTCGCTGCTGCTGTCCCTATTTCTGCCCGCGCTGTTGGTTGCGCTGGGGGACTTCCATCCGGAGTTCCTGCCGGAAGGTATCCGCAATCAGCTGATGAATTCCCGTGCGGACCTGCCACTCTCTCTGTTTTGGGAAAGTGTAGCCTGTCTTGCTGTCTTTGAGCTGGTGCGGGAGGTCGGTGTGCGGATGCCGCGCACCGTGGGAGATGCGGTGGGCATCGTCGCGTCCATCATTCTCGGTGATGCGGCGGTATCTGCGGGGCTCGCCTCCGCGTTGGTGATCATGACGGTTGCGCTTTCGGCGGTCTGCGCGTTCATCGTGCCGGTTTATATGTATTCGACGGTTTTGCTGCGCTTTCTGTTCCTGTTTGCTGCGGAGCTGTTCGGGTTTCCGGGGTTGGTGCTGGGTATCGTACTGCTGCTGTCGCTGACCGCGCGGATGGATAGCTTTGGCGCTCCCTATCTTTCTCCGCTTTCGCCGCTGCATCCGCGTGGGTTAGAGGATTTTCTGCTTGCCATTCCGAAGAAAACGCTCGGAAGGAGGGAGGAACTTTGATCGCCGGAAGTGCCTTCCTTCTGTTCCTTTCCGCACAGCTTTGCTGTGCTTCGCTGCTTGATGTTTCGACCGGCGGCGTCTGGATCTTTCTCGGCTGCGCGCTGCTTTGCCTGCTTTTTTCTCTGTTGGTGCCGTTTCTTCCCGTGCAGCAGCCGAAGTGGTTTGGACTGTTCTTTGCGCTCGCTTTTTTTCTGCGGCTGCTTCCGCTTTGGCCCTCGCTGCTGCCGGAGCTGGGAACGGTTCGGACGCCGATCTTTTTTGCGCTGATGCTTGCGATCATCGGCTGGCTTGCCGTCGGCGGAAAGGAGCTGTTGCCTCGCGCGGCACTGTTACTGTCCCTGCTCGCTGTTCTGTGCTGTATCTTTTGCCTGACCGGCGACTTTGCCGTATCCCTTTTTCCGGAGCAGGAGGGAAGTGATGTGCTTTTCGGCGCGTGGGTGGACGCCGCGCTCCCGTTCCTTTGCATGCTGTTCTGCCCGCTTTCTGCGGCGCTGCTGCTCCCCTCGGTCGGGGAAAAGCATGGAGGGACGCAGCTTCGTATCCTTGTTCCGGCGGCGGTCGCCGCTACGGTCTGCGCTCTGCCGGTCTGGCTGTTTGCCGCGCGGTTCTGGGAATGCGGCGCGCTGCTGTTTTCCTGTCCGCTCTGTGCTGCTGCAGAGCTGCGTGTGCTTGGCGGCAGACGGGCGTGAATTGCATCGCATATGCATACGCCGGGGCGTGCCGTGCATAGGATGTACGGAAAGGAAGGGATCGGTGTCCTTATGTTTTTTCATACAAGCGAAACTCTCGTCGAGAAAACCATTCGCGATACACTCAAGGATGAAAGCGGGCGCGTGCTGGTTATCCTGAACATTGCTTACCCCGCCTGCGCGGAGAAAAAGGTGCTGAAAAAGAAGTCGCCCCTCCAGCAACGGCTGGATCCGTTCTACAGTCAGGCGGCGGAGGGCTTTGCGGCGTTCGCGCGCGGGGAACTGCTGGATAAAGCGAAAAAGAATCCCATCGGTACGCCTCCCTGCGGCGCGGTGCTGCATTGGAAGCTGGTAGAGGAAACCGAAGAGACGCTTTCACTTTGCGTCGAAGGCTCGGTTTTTGACGGCTTCGACGCCCATCGGATTCTGCCCGATACCCGGCGTTGGAATAAGAAAACCGGTCTGCTGTGCGAGCCGCCGAAAACGACTGAAGCAACCGCATAAGCTAAGCAGCTGCCGCCCTGTGCGGCGGCTCTTTTTTCTCCGGATAAAATCGAAAAAATTTTCTGATTCCCCCTTTACTTTTTTGAAAGTTTTGGTATACTGAACGTAAACAGGTAACATAAATAGATACAAAGGAAAGGATCTCCTTATGAAACAGTTTAACATTGCGATCATCGGACAGGGCAGAAGTGGTCGCGACATTCACGGCTTTCACCTGAAAAAGGATACGGAGCGCTTCCGCGTGGTTGCTGTCATTGAAAAATTGGAAAAGCGCAAGAATCGCGCTGCGCAGGAATACGGCTGCGATGTATACGACGACTACACCGCGCTGTTTACAAGAAACGATATCGATTTGGTGGTCAATGCGTCTCCCAGCCACCTGCACTATGCGATCACCAAGGATCTTCTGGAGCACGGGTTCCATGTGCTTTGTGAAAAGCCCTGTGTTCCGACGGTGGAGGAATTTGATGATCTTTGTGAGACGGCTTCCCGCAATCATTGCCATTTTTTGGTATTCCAGCAGAGCCGGTTCGCCAACTATTTCCAGCAGGTGAAGGACGTTATCGCTTCCGGTGTGCTCGGCAGGATCGTTCATATCGGCATCCAGTTCAATGGCTATGCCCGCCGGTGGGATTGGCAGTGCTGTTTGGATTACAACGGCGGCAACCTTGCCAATACGGGACCGCACCCGTTGGATCAGGCGCTCAATCTGCTGGACGCCTATGACCTGACACCGGGCATTTTCTGTAAGATGGACCGCTGCAATACGTTCGGCAATGCCGAGGATTATGTGAAGCTGATCCTGACTGCACCGAACCGCCCGTTGATTGATTTGGACATTTCCTCCTGTGACGCTTATCCTTCCTATACCTATAAGGTCGAAGGTACACGCGGTACGCTCAAGGGCAATATGGCGCATATCGATTGGAAGTATTTCAAGGACGAGGAAGCGCCTGCACACGAACTGGTACGTACACCGCTATATGTGGATGAGGAGCAGATGCCTGCCTACTGCACAGAGACGCTTAAGTGGTATGAAGAAAGCTGGGACGGCGATCCGCAGGCGCCTTTCATTGCCGCTGTGCAGACGTATTACGATCAGGTTTATGATCTGCTTCTGAACGGGCGTGAACATGATATTAAGCTCTTTCAGGTGCGCCAGCAGCTGGATGTGATCCGTAAGTGTCATGAAATGAATCCGCAAATTCACTGAGAGAAAAACAGACAGCGCCGCGGCTTATTCAGTCGCGGCGCTGTCTGACGTAATAATAGGTAAAAGGACTTGCCGAATCTATTGTTGGCAGAATGCCTTAACCCCAATGGGAGACGCCCGTCAAAGGGCTTGCTTGATTAACCGTTGTCGTTTTCGTTTCCGGTGTCGCCGGTGCCGGTGGTCTCTGATGCTGGCTCAGCTGTTACCGTATAATCGGTGCCGATGGTGAAGGTAACGCCGTTTGCATACTCGTCAGACTTTAACTTGCGTTTCGCTTCCGGAAGAATGGCATCGATTTCATCTGCTAAACCAGAAATGTTGCTGTTATCAGTGAATTCTCCGTCCGCGCTCATTGTAATCGTAACCTTTTCTGAGATTGAAACCGTTTCTCCCTCCGCCATGAGTGCGACAATGGAAAGCTCCATCGCGTGTCGAATTTCTTCCACGGTGGTTTCGTCCACCTGCGTGGAGGCCTTGCTGATATATGTCGTGTACACCGGCACGGCAATGCCGACCAGGATCGCCATAATCGCAATCACCACGATCAGCTCTACAAGTGAGAATCCCTGATTTCTCGCTTGGGAATATGTTGTCTTTCTTGCTTTCATTTTCTTCTTGCTCCATTTCAATTTATTATTTGTATTTATCAGATATAATCTATCGGATAAATCAGAACATCATAGGCGCCCCCACCGGCAGTCGCATTGACGATGATTGCCAATTCCCCATCGTCAATCTCTACCCTGCCTACAGCAAGATACGCCTGTAGCTTGGAATACAAGGTTCCGTCTGTAAAGCAGCTGTCGCTGTCTAATCGGTCGAGCACGGAAGCTTTACAGGTGTCCACTGCCTGCATGACAGATAAAAATGCCTCCATGTCTTTGACCGCTTG
>CAZJVB010000018.1:0-44331 GCA_964549435.1 uncultured Ruminococcus sp. | reverse complement strand
CTTTTTTGCTTAGGCGAATGTTCCAACGTAACCTTAGGAGGCGGTCGCTCTATCCAGCTGAGCTATAGCGACATCTGAAAAAATCTATTCAATTGGACTTGTAATCTGAACTCTTGTCAATCGACTTTTTTGCTTAGGCGAATATTCGAGTATCACCTTACCTGCTGAGCTTTGGAGTCTTATACAAAAGAAATTCGGTTTTATTCCGAAAGATCACAAATGAACTACCGCTTTTGATCTGCAAAAGGGTACTTTTTTATTTTACACAAAACACGAGTTCTTGTCAATAGAAATTCTCTGGTTTTCCGTTTTTCCGCAACATCTGCCGGTCAAAAGTCCACACTTTGTGCAAATAGAATATTGAAAATTCACATGGAATCATATATAATAAAAAAATAAGGTGAGTTCGGCTGCCGGCAGCCTCCTGTCTGATTATTGCGTGCCGAATTTTTCGTGCGATTCTGCACACATTCTGGATTTTTTTGGATATTCTTATATTGTAAGGAAGTATCGATCGTATGAACAGTTTTCCCAACAAGGTTGTCAAATTCGGCGGCAGTTCATTGGCGTCTGCGGAACAGATTCAAAAGGCGGCTGCGATCATCCATGCGGAGGACGCGCGCCGTTATGTTGTCCCCTCTGCACCCGGAAAGCGCCATGCCGGTGATACCAAGGTCACCGATCTGCTGATTCAGCTTTTCCGGCAGAATGAGCAGAATCTATCCATCGAGGAAACATTCAGCGAAATCACGGAGCGTTACACGGAGATCGTGCGCGATCTGCAGCTTTCGCTTGATTTAACTGCAGAATTTGAAACCATTCGCAGACAGCTGGAGATCGGTACCACCCTTGACTATGTAGCCAGCCGCGGGGAATACCTCAACGGTTTGGTTCTCGCATCCTATCTCCACTTTCCGTTCATTGATGCCGCCGAAGTCATTTTCTTTGACGAGGATGGTAATTTTGAAGCGGAATTGACCAACCGTGTCATGGCCCGCCGTCTTTCCCGACAAAAGAATGCAGTGATTCCCGGCTTCTACGGCAGTCTGCCAAACGGCTCTGTCAAAACCTTCAGCCGGGGCGGTTCAGATATCACCGGCGCGATTGTCGCACGGGCGGCGGGAGCAGATCTCTACGAAAACTGGACAGATGTTTCCGGTTTTCTGATGGTAGATCCCCGCATTGTGGATGCTCCCAGATCTATGGAGGTCATCACGTACCGTGAACTGCGCGAATTGTCCTACATGGGCGCCTCTGTGCTGCATGAGGACGCAATTTTTCCGGTAAAGGTGGCAGGAATTCCGATCAATATCAAAAACACCAATCGTCCGGACGACAGCGGCACCTTCATTGTACCGTCTGCGGACGATCACAAGCCCTCCTGCGGTATTATCACAGGTATTGCTGGCAGAAAAGGACTTTGCCTGATTCATATTGAAAAGGATATGATGAATCAGGAAATCGGCTTCGGCGCCAAAGTTCTACAGGTGATCGCAGAGATGGGCATCTCCTTTGAACACCTTCCCTCCGGTATTGATACCATGTGCGTCGTGCTCTCCAAAGCAGACATCGCAGGGAAAGAGCGCAATTTGCTGGATCGCATCACCGAAGCGGTGCATCCGGATTACATTGGCATCGAAGACGGTCTGTCTCTGATCGCTGTCGTGGGGCGCGGCATGGCAGGCACTCCAGGGACAGCATCCCGCATCTTTCAGGCACTGGCAAAAGAAGGTATCAATATCCGCATGATCGATCAGGGCTCCTCCGAGTTGAACATCATCGTCGGAGTAAATGAAGTGGATTTTGAACGGGCAATCCGATCCATTTACGCGGAATTTGCTTGCGAGCCCGTAGCGGAATCTTCGAAATGAATACCGGTTGGACAACGATAAAGGAAGCCGCCACGGCTTCCTTTATTGAACGGAAAAGTGAATTTATCGGATCTATTACACCGGTCAAAACAGAAGAGGAAGCGCTCGCTTTTATCACCTCCGTGCGGAAACGCTACGCGGATGCAAAGCATAACGTCTATGCCTATCTCCTGCGCGAAAATAATACGGTCCGGTTCTCGGATGACGGAGAACCGCACGGTACCGCCGGCATGCCCGTGCTGGAGGTTCTTCGTAAGGAGGGGGTGACGGACGCGGCTATCGTCGTGACACGATACTTCGGCGGCATTCTGCTGGGAACCGGAGGACTGGTCCGTGCGTACGGCCAATGCGCTAAGCTTGCACTGGATGCCGCCGGAAAAGCGCAGATGCAAAAGCTGATCGTCTTTTCCCTGCGGATCTCCTATTCCGATCTGCAAAAAATCGAGCCTCTGCTTTCCGCGCAACCTCTTCTGCGATTGGACGTAGCATATGCAGATGAGGTACGGTTCTCCCTCGCTATTCAGGATGCTGCATACACGCCTTTTGTCGAAGCGTTAACCGAACGCACTAATGGACGCGCCCGGCTTTCGTTGGAAGGGGAACGATATGATTGCCTACCCTCTTGACAAATCCTTCCGACTATGCTATACTGGCAAATGAGAACAGATGTTCTCATCGGATTTCCGGGAAGAAATTCATTCGCAGGTATGGAAAAGGAGAGACACTATGGCAATCAAAATCATGCTGGACGCGGGACATTATGCAAAATATAATCGCTCCCCTGTGGTTCCTACATACTGGGAAAGCGAAATGACATGGAAGCTGTCCCTGCTGCTGAAAGCAGAACTGGAGAAATACGGCTTTGAAGTACTGACCACAAGAGAAAGGCAAGAGGTAGACCTTGCCGTTTACGAACGCGGCAAAGCGGCAAAGGGATGCGATCTGTTTCTTTCTCTGCATTCCAATGCCTCTACATCAGAATCGACCGACCGTGTAGACGTTTACCGCGCGTTCGATAACCAGAACGACGCAGACGTGCTGGCAGGTAAGCTGGCGGCAGCAATTGCGGATCTCATGGGCGTCTCCGGCGGCTATGTCAAGACGCGGGAAAGCGAAACCTATCCGGGAAAGGAATACTATGGCGTGATGCGCGGCGCACGCGCCGTGGGCGTTCCTCTATATTACATCGTTGAGCATTCCTTCCACACGAACAAGGCGGCGACGGAATGGCTGCTGGATGACGCCAATCTGCAGCGACTCGCGATACTGGAAGCGGGCATCATCGCCGGCTATTACGGGCTGACGGTTCCGGTCAATGGCGACGTCAATGGCGACGGCGTGCTGAACGCAAAGGACTATCTGCTTCTTAAACGCTATGTTCTCGGTACCGTTATGCTCACCGACACGCAGCTGGAAGCCGGCGATGTCAATGGCGACGGCAAGGTAGATGCGAAGGATTATGCGATGGTGAAGCGCGCTATCCTCGGTACCTATGACCTGAACTGACATCCTGCGAAATAGGCAGATGCTTCTGCTGAATTTTCCTGCAGTGAGCATCGCATAAAAATCCTGTTCAGGTCCTTAACAGAGCCGGAGCAGTATATGCCGGTTGCGGCTATCCCGCAACGAGTGCCAGTAAGGAAGAAGGAAAACCCACTATGCATCTTTCAATCTATGAAAGTGCCATAGTGGGTTATATTTTTCGCCGTTTTTTCGGTTGGTCAGAATGATTGCTTAGATATGCGTCTCTCCGCAGAAAGCTTCCCCGGCAGACGGATTCGGGAGGAAAGAATCACACAGATCTGCCCCGGAATGCCGAGCAAAAACAAGGTCCACGGATTATATTGCAGCAAAAAAAGGTAGAGTGCAAGCAGCATCGTCCAAATCAGCAGGGAAATAATCAGGTAATTCGCCCACCGTTTTCCCCAGATCGAATTGAATACCAGTGCCACGATCAAAGAGACCGGAACGGCAGCGACGAACGCCTGCCAGAGATGCCTCTGAAACGCAGCATATGCGATAGAAAAAGCAAACACAGCAAGAAACCAAACGCCGAACACCGCGATCAATGAAATCAACAGATGATTGCGCTGCTTGTTTTTGACCTCCTCAGCAAGCACCACCCGTTCATTTTCTTCATGTACATGCAACAGATAGTCCACCGTCACACCGAAGCAATCTGCAATCTGCTTCAGCACCGCAATATCCGGTACGGAGTCCCCGCGTTCCCATTTGGAAACCGCTTTATCGGTATAATTGAGCTGGGAAGCAAACTCCGCCTGTGTCAAATGCGCATTGGTGCGCAGCAGCACAATATTTTTCCCGATCACCTGTCTCAGGTCCTCCATGACGGCTTCTCCTTTCCGGCAATGATAACCGCATCAATATATGCGTTATTATTATAATATATCCTTTGCAAAAAAGCAAGACGGCGATTGTAAAAAAACGGAAAAGCCGCATGCGAAAAAAAGAGTAAAAAAACAGGCTTACGGCATAACCTGTCGTAAGCCTGCGGATACACGGCAGACAATGTCTCCGGCTCTCGGGTTATCTGCCGAAAACGCTTTCTGCAGTCCGATAAAAGAGCTGCTCCTTTTCCGCTTCCGTCAGCGGCAACGCATCAATCCCTGCAAACGCATATGCCGGATTCCAGAGCGGATAGTCCGAGCCGAACATCACATGATCCACACCGTGCCGTTCGATCAGCTCATACAGTGCCTGTCGGCTCATGCCAAGCAGTGCATCGCTGGTATCCGTATAGACGGGCGTTCCGATCAGATAGGTTTTTGCATCCTCCCAGACGGCATATCCGCACATATGCGCCGCAATAACCGTCAAGTCCGGCAGCTTGTCAATAATCCGCCGTACCCGACGCGGATGAGAAAAATCAGTATGCGGATCACCAACATGAAAGATGATCGGCTTTTTGCACGCAGCAATATGGCGGTAAACCTCCATCGCCCGTTCCTCATCGACGAAGAAACGCTGAAAATCCGAGTGAATCTTGACACCTCTCGCACCCAAAGCAAAGCAACGGTCTAACTCCGCAACCGAAGCCTCCACGCCCATCGCAGGATGGAAGGAGCAAAGCGGGAGAAAACGATCCTCCTCTTTTGCGGTTTCCAGCAAAAAATCGTTGCCCACCGTTGGTTTTGCAGGATTCAACGTTGCGGAACATATCACAAAACGAATCTCCGCAAAAGAGGAGGCGCTCGCAAGCAGCCCCTCCCTACTGCCGTCCCCCTGCCGGGGAATACCATAATACTGCACAATGCTGTCCGCAGCGCGCACCGCTACCTTCTGTGGAAAAATATGCACATGTGCATCCACTACTTTTCGAGTTATCATGCTCTGCTTCTCTTCCCGATCGTCGGCGGTAGATTCCGCCGTCAATCAAGGGGGACTGCATCTTCCGATACAGTCCCCCGCTCATGGTCCGTCTTATACTTCTTCGGAGAGTTCCTCGTCCCCGTCCGATTCATCCTCTTCACAAATCACGTTCAGAAGCTGTCCGCAGGAAGGACATTCTAATTGCTCGCACTCTTCCAGTTCGCAGGCTTCGATGCAGATCTCCTGACCGCAGGCGGGACAATCCAGCGTCACAACGCAATCCTCCTCGTCGCAGTTCACACAGTCATGTGCCGGATCCTCCTCGTCGTCCTCCCCAAACGCACCGTCACCGTATACCTCGGTTTCGACCTCGGAAAGATCCGTATCCATCTCATCCAGATACTCCCGCATCGCGGATGTTTCCTCCTCCAGATCGGAAACGGACAGCGAAAGATCTTCCAGCAGATCGGCAATTGCCGTGAACAGCTTGCCCTCGTTGGTCGTTTTATCCAGCTGCATACCGTCCATCAGGCCCTTGATATAGGATGCCTTCTCAGATACTGTCATTCCCCACACACCTTTCTCGTCAGTTTGCTTACTTCACACGCTCCAAGTACTCGCCGGTACGGGTATCGATCCGGATCACTTCGCCCTCGTTAATAAACATTGGCACCTTGATTTCCGCACCGGTTTCCACAGTTGCGGGCTTGGTCGCGTTGGTCGCGGTATTTCCCTTGACACCGGGCTCGGACTTAGTGACCGTCAACTCGACAAACATCGGCGGCTCCACAGAGAATACGCTGCCCTTATAGGAAACCAGCTTACACATCATCTCTTCCTTGACAAATTTGAAACTGTCGGGAAGCTTGGATTCTTCGACCGGTACCATTTCAAAGGTTTCCATATCCATGAAATAATACAGACCGCCGTCATTATAGCTGTACTGCATGTCCTTTCTTTCCACTGTCGCAACGGCAAACTTCGCAGTCGGATTGAAGGTCGTTTCAATCACAGCACCGGAAATGACGTTGCGCAGCTTCGTACGGACAAACGCGGCCCCCTTACCGGGCTTGACATGCTGAAATTCGATGATCTGCATTACTTGCCCATCCATTTCAAATGTCAGACCGTTTCTGAAATCACCTGCTAAAACCATACTATCTCCTCCTCGGATCTTCCCGTCCGGCATCCCCGGAGTCAGACATCCGGATCGCGGAAGCAAAATTTTCTAACTTGTATTTTATTATATTTTCCGGCGTTTGTCAAGAGGAAGATGCGAAAAATACGGAAGCAGCGCTTCTACTAAAGCTCAAGCAGCCGTTTCTCACTTACGGTCAGATCCTCGCAGCCGGCTTCCGTGACCAGCAGCAGATCCTCAATACGGACACCAAAGCGTCCCTCCAAATAAATACCCGGCTCCGCAGTCTGCAATTCTCCGGGAACAAAGACGTCGTCCGAGCGGAGAGACGCACGCGGCATCTCATGAATTTCCAACCCCAGCGAATGACCGGTTCCGTGACCGAAACAGTCGCCGTAGCCGGCAGCGGCAATAAGATCCCTTGCGGCGGCATCCACCTCTCTTCCAGTTGCGCCCGGCTTCATGGCAGAGATCGCGGCTTTCTGCGCGGACAGCACCGTCTGATATACCGCTTTCATCTCGTCATCCGCTTTTCCCAGCACGACAGTGCGCGTCATATCCGAGCAGTACCCGCGATAGCGAGCACCATAATCCATCGTCAGGAACGCATTCTCCGTCAAAAGAATATCGCCCGGTACGCCGTGCGGCAGCGAGCTTTTTTTACCGGATACCGCAATGGTTTCAAATGCCAACCCGTCGGCACCGTTCTTCCGCATAAAGTATTCCAGTTCGGCAGCGACCTCCAACTCCGTCATTCCCTTATGGAGCACAGAGCAAATATGGCTGAATGCAGCGTCGGTAATGCTCTGCGCTACACGGATCGCTTCAATTTCCGAAGCAGTCTTGACGCGGCGGAGCTGCTCACAAAGACCGTTCTCATCCGCGAGCTCAATTCCTTCGAATACCTTTTGCAGACGTTTCAGCTGTGCGACGGTCAGCCTCCCGCCGTCATAGCAAAGCCGCTTCAGTCCCAGCTCTTTCCCATAGGCTGCGGCGGTTCCGGAAACTGACCGTTCGTACAGCACAGGACGCACGTCCGCGTTGACGCCGTTCCTGGCCGCCTCAATATAACGGGAATCCGTAATCAGCAGCGTCTCCCGCGCAGTGACGACCACCATGCCGTCGGTAGACGCAAAGCCGGTCAGCCAATGCTGCGTGACCTCATCCAGAAAGACCGCACCATCATATCCCTTTTCCGCAATGGACGCAAACAGTTTTCTTCCGTTTTCCATGATCATTACTCCTTTGAAACATGAATTTTATTCCCTTGACATTTCATCCTAACATCACAGTTTCCGATTCAAGCGCATGCAGCAGCCGGTAGGGAACCCCGACCCGTTCCAGTGCCCGCTGTTCCCGATCGGTACAGCAAAGCAGCAAAAGCTGATGTTTTTCCGCAGCCGCGCCAAGCAAACGAAGCGTATGCTCTAACCGACTATCGTCCAGCCTACCGAACGCATCGTCCAGAATCATCGGCATTCCCGCACCGCCGAATAACAGATCTGTCAATGCCAGTCGCAGGGAAAGATACGCGCAATCCCGCGTCCCGGCGGATAGGTAATCGCACTCCCGGTCGATGCCGCCATCCCTCGCAGTCAGTGCCAGACGCGTATCCGCCCGCAGATCCCGATATTTTCCTCCGGAAGCCGCCGAAAAATAGGCGCCGGCAGCCGCGCTGATCCGCGGCGCAACCATGCTTTTCATCCGATCCGCTGCCTCTTCAATGCCCGCACGCGCCGCCTCGTAGGCTTCATACCGCACATGACACTCCTCCAGTTTCCTGACGACCGCCTCCCGTTTGCCGGCAAGCACCGCAGGATCTGCGGATTTGCCTTCCAGAGAGGCAATCCGATCCCCTTGCTGCCTCTCCTTTTCCGTCAACATCTGCCGCTGCTTCCGAAGAAAGGTCAGCTCCCGCTCTGCAGCCGCACGCTCGCGCGTCGGCTCCGAAGCGCCTTCCGCCAAAGCAGTCAGTGCCGGAAGATCTATCCCCTCCTCTGCAATCCGGCAGGCACGGTCAGCACTTTCATAAGCTGCCCGCAAACGAGCCGCCTCCCCACAGGAGGCAAGCAGCTCCTGCAGCTGCAGAGAAAACGGTTCCCTCGGAGAAACGTGCAGGGAACGGATACCCGCCTCCATCTCACTTTGCAGACGGGCCGCTTCCTCACTTTCCCGCTGTGCAGCGGCTTGAAGCTCCTCTTTTTTCACACGGAAGGTCTCTTCCCGCTGCTTCCGACGTTCCGGCTCCAAACGGATTCTTTCCTGCAACGCCTTCACATCCACGGCCCCGAACCGCCCCGCAGCTTTCCTGCCCAGCCTTCGGCGACTCCCCCATGCCGCAAAAAACAAAACCGCACTCAAAAGAAAGAGCAAAGCCCCGGAAAGGAGCCATCCCATCTGACCTGCGGCAGGCGAAAACAACAGCGAGCACCCTCCTCCCACAGCCGTCACCAGCCCGGTCACGATCAGAAACAGCGCCGGCTTCCGTGAGGCACGCAGCGCACGATCTGCCCCTTCAGCGTCAAAACCATCGGAAGCCGGAGTACCGGAAACCGCTCTTTGCAGGGAGAGTTCCGTCGCCTTCGCACGAGCGCGCGCAGCCTCCAGCTCTGCGTTCTTCGACAGCAGCCCTGTCAGAACCTCCTGTGTTTCTGCGCGGCATAAAGGACGATCTGCCGCTTCATATGCAGCCTTCGCACGAGCGGCTTCCTGCTGCAGCCGGTGCAGCTGTCTCAGATTCCGCTCTGCGTCGTAGCGATCCCAATTTTTCAATTCCGCCTCCACACGATCGCAGGCAAGACGATTTTCTGCAAGGCGCCCCTTCGAGATCTCCTGATCGGCACGAAGCTGTCCGATCTCATCGCGCTCTCGCACCGCCGCCGCCAATTCCGAGTCCAGACGGGCGCTTTCCTGTTCCAACTTTGGAATCCATCCTGCACCCGCGCGCCCCTTCAACTCGTTCCTTGCCTTCATCAGACGTTCTTCCGCGCGACGGGAGCTGACCTGTTCATCTGCGGAAACCGCAAGATTTTGCAGCTGCTCCGCCAATACGCCGTCTTTATCTTTCCCTTGCGGCAAGGTCAGCTGCCGGAAAAACAGCGTGCGGCTGAACACCTCCTCCGTCACGCCGAACAGAACAATGCCCGGCACTTCTCCCTGAAAAACCTCCCTGCCAGTCGAAAGCTCCGCCACGAAACAGGTTTCCTTGCCTCCTGCCACGCAGGTGCGCGTCACCCGATAGCAAAGATCCCCTTTCCGGACCTGCACGCTTCCCTCGCTGCGCGGAGTGTCCCAAGGGGTGTAGAGCTTTTTGTCATTCTCTGCAAGCTCTTTTTTCCGGGCATCTGCGAATCCGTAAAAAACGAACCGCAGGAACGCCGCCAACGTACTTTTTCCGCTTTCATTGGGCGCGTTCAGAAGATGAAGCCCCTCTCCAAGCTCCAGCACAAACTGGTGCAGCTTTCCGAAAGAGACGATTTCAATCCGTTCGATCCGGCAATTTCTGTTTGTATCCATACGCTTTTTGCTCCCTCTTCAGCAGGATTTCCTTATTTCTGCTGAAACGCTTCCTCTGTAACTGCTCCACTGTCGCATTGTTTTTTAGTTCCTTCATCTCCGCAGCCAAGTACCGTGCCGACGGCAATCCACGACAAAGAACCCAGCCCGCAGTGCCGTTCCACTGTGCTCAGCTTCGGTCGAGGCACACCCGCTATGCCATTCAAAAGCCTTGCAGATCAAGATCGGCGATATTGCGATCCTCAAGTGCCAGAAGTCCGTACTTCAGAGCATCCTCGCTCGCTTCCCCGCGTGCAATCTTTTCCCGCATCAGACGGTAAAATACCCCCTTCAAGGTATTGTTCTGCTCTAATTCAGTAAAATCCGGAGCAAGCGTCGTGCGATCCGAAAATTCGACGGCATACGGAAATTCGGGACCGGTTCCGATTTCCTCCGGAAACAGCAGCAAGCCGCTCCTCACCTCGCCGGTCAAAACCAGCCGCAGCGCAGTGTCCGCTCCGAACGTCCGCGCCAATGCGCGGACGCGATCCAGCGCCTGCAGCCGGTCGCAACCGGTCACATCACAAGCGGCAACCTCATATCTCCGTTTAGAAATCCGGACAAACTGCAAATCTGCATGTCCCTTCTCCAACGTACCGAACAGCACGCCCTTATACCCTGTCTCGTCAAAGCCTCGTCCCTCAATACAGCCGGGGTACGCCCAATATACACGTCCCTCACGCTGCAGACCGGTTCCCTTATGTATGTGTCCGAGCGCCACATAATCAAACCCGCAAGACGCAATATCCGCACGGGAAAACGGTCCATTCCTGCTTCCTGCGCCTCCATCCAATTCACCGTGACAGCATAGGATACTGAGTCGTTCCGGATCCCGCGCAGGATATCCCTGCAGCGGATTTTCCGCGCCGTTGCGCAGATCAAAGCCAAAGCCGTACACGTCCGTGCCCAGCTCATCCAGCCGCACCCGCTCCTTCTGCGGACCGAACACGTGCACATTCGCCGGCAGACTCATGATCCGGTAAGGGGAAGCCGCAACAAGAGGATCGTGATTACCCGGAGATAGAAAGAAGCGGCAGTCCGGACAGGAGGAAAACTCCCGTTCCAGAAGCACGCGTGTCTCCGGCGTAACCGACTCCCCGTCAAACAGATCTCCGCTGATCAGACAAAGCTGCACCTTTTGCGCCCGGATATACATCATAATCGAGGAAAGATCTGAACGCAGCTCCGTCCTACGGCGCTCCGCCTCCCGCGGTGCATGTAGGGAAAACGGCGAATCCAAATGAAGATCCGCGCAGTGTAAAATCCGTATGGCCCGCGTATGCATTTCCATTTTTTCCGACGCCTCCCGTTCATACCGTAATCAATGCGCTCATAGTTCCGCGCAGAGCACCCATCCGCCGATGGGAGAAAAATTGCACAGCGTCACAGCAGGTACAATGCCGCGCGGCAGCAATCTGTCCCTTCGGCAGTCCTGCCAACCGCAGCCACAGCCGGTTCGCTTCAGTCAGGTCCAAAACATACTTCCCGCCGCCCTTTGGCGTAAAGCAAGCCTGAAACCTCGGATCAGCGGCAAAAAACGCAGCATACACGTCCTCTCCCACCTCGTAACAGCACGCTCCGATACAGGGGCCGATCGCTGCATATATGTCCTCCGGGCGGCAGCCGTGGCGTTGCATTTCCTCTACTGCATTTTTCACGATGCCAGCGGCAGTTCCGCGCCAGCCGGAGTGTACGGCGGCGCAAACCCGCTGCTTCACATCAGCAAGCAGGATCGGTACACAGTCCGCGCTGCGCACGGAAAGCAGCAAATCCGGAGTCTCGGACACCAGACCATCCACCCCGAAGGAAAACTTCGGCTTTGTGGTTCCGACGCCGCGCTGTTCCTCCCCGACCGTCAGTACCAAATCAGTATGCGTTTGATAACTGCGGCAGATGTCTCCGGCATGCAGTCCGAAGATCGCTGCAGCCCGCTCGTAACTGGCAAGCACGTTTTCTTCCGTATCCCGCACCGTCCCAACGCCGGCTGCAAAATTCCAGCCTCCGAAGCAGCCCTTGCTGACGCCGCCGAGCCGCGTAGAAAACAAATGCCGTATGCCGATCCTGTCAAGCATTTCTGAGGTATAGTAGTATTCCTCCCCATTCCGATGCCTGCACCAACCGCGTTCCATGCGTTCTGCCGCCCTTCCTCATTATTTCTTAATGGTAGTATAGCAAAAGCAGGCGGGAAAAGCAAGTTCTTTTCCGTAAAAAAGCGGGAACCGGTAAATTGCCGATTGACAATTCCGACCGGATGCGATATAATAAGAAAAAACAGGACAGGGAGGATCCCGCCGATGGTATTGGACCGCTCCGGCAAGCAAGTATCCGAATCCGCTTCGCAGGCTTCCTTCCTGCAATTTCTTTACCGCCGTCCTGTCGGTCGGGCACTGCTGCGACTGCTCCGCGCGCGTTGGATTTCCCGCCTTGTCGGCGCTTACATGGACAGTCCCCTTTCCGCCGGTCGGGCTAAACGGGCGATCCGTGACTGGAACATCGATCTTTCACAGTATGAGCAAACCTCCTTCCGCAGCTACAACGCGTTCTTCACGCGCAAACGCAAAGCGACTATCCCTGCTCTCTGTTCGGAAACGGATGCGTTTCTTTCCCCTGCCGACGCTCGTCTGACCGTTGTCCCGCTGCAGGAAGGAACGGCATTTCCCGTCAAGCAGGCTCCCTACACAGTCGGAGAGCTTCTGGGAAATAACGCAGAAGCCGTCCGCTTCACCGGTGGCTACGCGTTTGTTTTCCGGCTGTCAGTGGAGGACTATCACCGTTATGCGTATCCCGATGACGGGCGGGAGCTATCCCATTGGTTTCTGCAGGGAACGCTGCATACGGTCAATCCGATCGCGCTGGAGCGCCTGCCGGTCTTTCATCGCAACTGCCGTGAGGTGACATTGTTGGAATGCACACACTGCGGCGTGCTCGCGTTCGTTGAGGTCGGCGCAATGCTGGTTGGCAGAATAGTCAATCACCATCGGGAAGCCTTCTCACGCGGGGAGGAAAAAGGATATTTTGCGTTCGGCGGCTCCACCGTTGTAATTCTGACAACACCGAACAGCGTCCTGCCAGACGAAGATCTGCTGCAAAACAGCCTCTCCGGAATCGAGACCTACGTCCATAGCGGCGAACAGGTCGGAAAAATAACAGGATTAGAAAACCGATAAAAAAGGAAACTTTACAAAAGGAGAATTACCCTATGACAGAAGAACTCAACAAAGACGAACTGCTTACCGAGGATGCCGCGGCTCCCGAGGAAGTCTGCGACGAGGAAATCCCGGAGAAGGAAGAGGTCGAAGCCTGTACCTGCGAAGAAGAGGAAGCAAAGCCCGCCTGCCGCTGCGCAGGCCGTAAGCGCCGTATCGCGCTGATCGCAGGTATCGTCATCGGTCTTTCGATCGCTGCCGCCATTGCTGCGATTTTTGCCAAGCGCGCGAAGGACTAACCTTCGCGAAAGGACCTGCCGTTCCTACGGATGGCAGGTCTTTTTTTCGTCCTAACCGGCTTTTTCTTTTCGACAGGTTTTTCGTTTTTCCTCTTTTTTGCATATGCTGATAACAGGACAGAGCTACAAAAGGAAGGAACGAATTTTTACATGCTTGATCTAAGGAAGGAACGAATTTTTACATGCTTGATCTGTTGAAAATCATAGCGGGAATTCTCATCCCGTTTTTCGGAACCACATTGGGCGCCGCCGCCGTCTTTGTTCTCAAACGCCAGCCCGGCGTCGCACTCGGTAAGGCGCTGCTCGGATTCGCCGCCGGCGTCATGCTCGCCGCATCCATCTGGTCGCTGCTTCTGCCTGCCATTGAAATGGCGGAGGAGCACAGCGTTACGAGCTGGGTTCCGGCAGTCTCCGGCTTCTTTCTGGGGATTGCATTTCTGCTGGCGCTAGACGCACTGGCTCCGCTACTGCGCAAACGGTGCGAAACACCGAAAAAAAACACCATTTCCGATCGCAAGACCGCCCTGCTGCTATTCGCGGTTACCCTTCACAATATCCCGGAGGGGATGGCAGTCGGCGTCATCTTCGCGGGCTTCGCCGCGGACAGCACCGCCGTTACCGCCGCCGGCGCATTCGCGCTGTCCATCGGTATCGCAATCCAAAACATTCCGGAAGGTGCGATTATCTCTATGCCGCTGATGACAGAAGGATATACCCGGCGGCGTGCCTTCTTTCGGGGCTTTCTCTCCGGTGTGGTGGAGCCTCTCGGCGCATTTCTAACATTGGTGCTGGCAGCGCTCATCACTCCGATTCTGCCTTACATCCTCTCCTTTGCCGCCGGCACAATGGTTTATGTGGTCGTAGAAGAGTTGATCCCGGAGGCACAATCCGGTTCCCGTACTGGAAAAGAAGCGGCAATCGGCACCGTCAGCATCGCAATCGGTTTTGCACTGATGATGCTGTTGGATGTCGCCTTGGGATGAAATATAAACGGTGAAGGACAGCTTCACCGTTTTTTGTCGGAAAAGAAAGCAAGCCATAGCTTGTTCCGGAGAAATTTTTAAAACTTTTCATTTTCCTATTGACAAGATAGGAAAATTGGAGTATGATAGCATCAATACCACTGTAAAGATGGGAGAATTCACCGAAAAAGGAGTGGTTATCCGCTATGAAAACCCGCTTTGAACGTCTGGTAAGAGCCAATTTCCGGTTTGGGCGAATGTGTTGTACTTGTTCTGTCCGTATCCGTTAAAAATCAACCGACAAGAAACAAAACAACAGGAAAGAGGTATATTTCTCATGAGCCATACATATCGATTTGAAACCTTGCAGCTTCACGTGGGACAGGAACAGCCGGATCCGGCGACCGACGCAAGAGCGGTGCCAATCTACCAAACGACTTCTTACGTGTTCCGCAACTCCGCGCATGCCGCCGCTCGTTTCGGGCTTGCCGATGCAGGCAATATCTACGGCAGACTGACCAACTCCACGCAGGATGTTCTTGAAAAGAGAGTTGCCGCACTGGAGGGTGGCGTCGCTGCGCTGGCACTTGCATCCGGCGCCGCCGCCGTTACCTACACTATTCTCGCGCTGGCACAAGCGGGTGAACACATTGTCGCGCAGAAAACCATTTACGGCGGAAGCTACAATCTGCTTGCCCACACCCTCTCCCAATACGGCATCACTACCACGTTTGTGGATGCCCATAATCTGCAGGAGCTGGAGTCCGCTATTCAGCCCAACACGAAGGCGATCTATCTGGAAACACTCGGCAACCCAAACAGTGATATCCCGGATATCGATGCCATCGCAGAAATCGCTCACAAGCACGGTCTGCCGCTCGCCATCGATAATACATTCGGCACGCCCTACCTGATCCGCCCTATCGAACACGGTGCAGATATCGTAATCCATTCTGCGACAAAATTCCTCGGCGGTCATGGCACGACGCTTGGCGGCATCATCGTCGATTCCGGCAAATTTGATTGGAAAGCAAGCGGCAAATATGCGCCTATCGCGGCTCCGAACCCCAGCTACCACGGCGTATCGTTCGTGGACGCGGCGGGACCGGCGGCATTTGTCACTTACATTCGTGCAATCCTGTTACGCGATACCGGCGCAACCATTTCCCCGTTCAACGCGTTCCTGCTCCTGCAAGGCGTTGAAACGCTGTCGCTACGCCTCGAGCGCCATGCGGAAAATACCAAAAAGGTAGTCGAGTACCTTTCCAAGCATCCGCTGGTGGAAAAGGTCAACCATCCCTCCCTGCCGGATCACCCGGATCACGCCCTGTACGAAAAATACTTTCCGAACGGCGGCGCTTCCATCTTCACCTTTGAGATCAAGGGCGGACAGGAGGAAGCACACAGATTCATTGATCATCTGGAAATCTTCTCCCTGCTTGCCAACGTCGCAGACGTCAAGAGTCTGGTCATTCATCCTGCAACGACTACCCATTCGCAGCTGACCGAAGAGGAATTGACAGAACAGGGTATCAAACCAAATACTATCCGCCTCTCAATCGGCACCGAGCATATCGACGATATCATCGCTGATTTGGAAAAAGGCTTTGCTGCCGTCTGATTCTGAACGAATATCTTAAAAAAGGAGAATGTGTGATGTCCGCTGTTTATACATCTGCCGATCAGCTGATCGGAAAAACGCCGCTTCTAGAATTGACGCACTTAGAAAAGGAGCTGCAGCTCAAGGCGAAACTCCTTGCCAAACTGGAATACTTTAATCCTGCCGGCTCCGTCAAAGATCGTATCGCCAAGGCGATGATCGAGGATGCGGAAAAAACCGGGAAGCTGAAGCCCGGCTCCGTCATCATAGAACCCACCTCCGGAAATACCGGGATCGGCCTTGCTGCGGTCGCTGCGGCGAAAGGATACCGCATCATCATCGTAATGCCGGAAACCATGTCTGTAGAGCGCCGCCAGCTAATGAAGGCGTACGGTGCAGAGTTGGTGCTTTCCGAGGGCGCAAAAGGCATGAAAGGTGCAATCGCCAAAGCAAATGAACTCGCCGCAGAAACGCCGAACAGCTTCATTCCCGGGCAGTTTGTCAATCCCGCAAACCCGAAAGCGCACTTTGAAACGACCGGACCGGAAATCTACGAGGATACCGACGGCGAAGTGGATATTTTTGTCGCCGGCGTCGGAACCGGCGGCACCGTTACCGGTGTCGGTGAATATCTGAAATCCAAAAAACCGGATGTCAAAGTTGTAGCGGTAGAGCCTTTGACCTCTGCCGTGCTTTCCACCGGCGTCGCTGGCGCGCACAAGATTCAGGGAATCGGCGCGGGCTTTGTACCGGATGTGCTGAATACTAAAATTTACGACGAAATCATCCCGGTGTCCAATGAGGACGCCTTTGAAACCGGAAAACGAATCGGCAGAAGTGAAGGCGTTCTCGTCGGTATCTCCTCCGGCGCCGCTGCTTGGGCTGCTATCGAACTTGCAAAACGGCCGGAAAATGCCGGCAAGACGATTGTCGTTCTGCTTCCCGACACCGGTGATCGGTATCTGTCTACGCCGCTCTTTACCGACTGAACATCTTTACGCTTCAAGGGGCTGCCACGGGTGAATGCCTGTGGCAGCCCTGCGGCATTCTAAGGAGATTTTTTGTTATGGAACTGACAAGAGAACAAGCATGGGAACTGTTAAAGGAATATAACACAGAGCCGTTTCATCTTCGGCACGCGCTGACAGTCGAGGGCGTGATGCGGTATTTTGCAAGAGAACTCGGATATCGGGAGGAAGAAACCTTCTGGGGAATCGTAGGTCTTTTGCACGATCTCGATTTCGAGCGCTATCCTGAGCAGCATTGTATCAAAGAGCAGGAGATCATGCGGGAACGAGGAATCGATGAACGTATCATTCACGCTACGGCAAGTCACGGATATGAACTGACAGTGGATATCGCGCCCGAACACGAAATGGAAAAGGTACTGTATGCCGTAGACGAGCTGACAGGATTGATCGGCGCCGTAGCGCTGATGCGCCCGTCCAAAAGCGTTGCCGATCTGGAATTAAGCTCCGTCAAGAAAAAGTACAAGAACCTGAAATTCGCAGCGGGCTGTTCCCGCGCGGTCATAGAGCGAGGGGCCGCTATGCTGGGCTGGAGCCTTGATGACCTGATTTCCAGAACTATTCTTGCCCAACGTGAAACAGAGGCCGCCGTACAGGCGGCTCTCACATAGCATGAGCGGAAAAAGAGCTCTGATCGCCATGAGCGGCGGCGTGGATTCCAGCGTCGCTGCCAAACTGATGACAGAGCAGGGCTACACATGCATCGGCTGCACGATGAAGCTGTACCGAAACGAGGACGCCGGCGTATCCCGTTCCCGCACTTGCTGCTCCTTAGATGACATTGAGGATGCGCGCGCCGTCTCCTTCCGCCTCGGCATGCCGTACTATGTGTTCAACTTCACCGAAGCGTTCCGGGAGAAAATCATCGGCAGCTTTATCCGATGCTATGAAGCAGGTATAACGCCCAATCCCTGTATTGACTGCAACCGTTATATGAAATTTGAAAAGCTGTTTGATAAAGCCGATCTGCTGGAATGCGACTATGTAGTCACCGGACACTACGCACGCATCGTATACGATGGGACGCGTTACCTGCTGAAAAAGGCGCTCGATGCGTCCAAGGATCAAAGCTATGTCCTTTACAGCATGACGCAGGAACAGCTCGCGCGCACACAGTTCCCTCTCGGCGGTCTGCAAAAGCAGGAGGTGCGTCGGATTGCTTCGGAAAACGGATTCCTCAATGCCGAAAAACCAGACAGTCAGGACATCTGCTTTGTCCCGAACGGCGACTACGCACGCGTAATCGAGCTGCATACGGGAAGGAAAGCGGAACCGGGAATATTTTTAGATGAGGATGGGAACGTGCTTGGTACACACAAAGGTATCATTCATTATACGATCGGGCAGCGTAAAGGGCTCGGGATCGCCAGCGAAAGTCCGCTTTATGTTACTAAGATCGACGCTGCAAACAACACAGTAACGCTGTCACACGGAAACGGATTATACACGCAGGAACTGGATGCCCGGGACATCAACCTGATCGCCGTTTCCGAAATCGATCACCCTCTTCGCGTGAAGGCGAAAATACGCTACCGACAAAAGGAGCAGCCTGCAACGGTCGTTCGCACGGGCGAGGATACCCTGCATATTCGGTTTGACGAGCCGCAGCGCGCTGTAACGAAGGGACAGGCCGTTGTGCTGTATGAAGGCGAACTGGTCATCGGCGGCGGAACCATTATATAGAAAAAAGCGCGGTCGCCGGAAATCCCGGAAACCGCGCCTTCTCCCGCAGGTACGCCTTTGGCATTTCCCGGCGGGATTTCTTTTTTTAAACAGAACTTAATACGCAACGCCCTGTGCAATCATCGCACGGGCCACCTTTTCAAAGCCCGCAATGTTCGCACCGGCAACCAGATTGCCCTTCGCACCGTACTTCTCGGCAGCGTCATAAGCGTTGTGGAAAATGTTGACCATGATGTCATGCAGCTTGGAGTCCACTTCTTCGAAGGTCCAGCTATACCGCATAGAGTTCTGGCTCATTTCCAGTGCAGAGGTCGCAACGCCGCCGGCATTCGCCGCCTTCGCCGGACCAAAGAGAACGCCATTCTGCTGGAACACGGCAACCGCCTCCGGCGTGGACGGCATATTGGCGCCCTCTGCAACCGCGATTACGCCGTTCTTAACCAACGTCTTTGCAGCTTCCTCATCCAGCTCGTTCTGCGTCGCACAGGGCAGCGCAATGTCGCAGGGAATCGTCCAAATGCCCTTGCAGCCGGCAGTAAAGGTCGCCGTCGGGACACGCTTTGGATACTCGGAAATACGGGCGCGCTCGACCTCCTTGATCTGCTTGATAACCTCAAGATCAATTCCGTTTTCATCGTAAATGTAACCGCTGGAATCGGACAGAGCAATCACCTTGCCGCCCAACTCCGTCGCTTTCTGATGGGCATAGATCGCAACATTGCCGGAACCGGAAATGACCACGCGCTTGCCCTTGAAGGATTCCTTCTTCATGCAGGAAAGCATTTCCTCGGTAAAATAGCAAAGACCATAGCCAGTCGCCTCTGTACGCGCTAAGGAACCACCGTAGGGAAGCCCCTTACCAGTCAGAACCCCTGTAAATTCGTTGCGCAGCCTCTTATACTGTCCGTACAGGAAGCCGATCTCACGCCCACCGACGCCGATGTCACCGGCAGGAACATCCGTATCCGCACCGATATGCTTGGAAAGCTCTGTCATGAAGCTCTGGCAGAAACGCATGATTTCCCCGTCGGATTTTCCCTTCGGATCGAAATCGGAGCCGCCCTTACCGCCGCCGATCGGCAGACCGGTCAAGCTGTTCTTAAAGATCTGCTCAAATCCGAGAAACTTGATAACAGAAGCGTTGACAGACGGATGCAGACGCAAGCCGCCCTTATACGGACCGATTGCAGAATTGAACTGCACGCGGAACCCGCGGTTGACCTGTACGTTCCCCTGATCATCTACCCAAGATACGCGGAAAATGATCTGACGCTCCGGTTCAACAATGCGTTCAATCACCCCGGCCTTTTCAAACTCAGGTTCTTTAGCGACAACCAGTTCGAGGGATTCCAGTACCTCACGGACTGCCTGCAAAAATTCCTTTTCGCCGGGGTTGCGCTGCTCCACCTGCGCATAGACTTTTGCAAGATACGGACTCTGAAATGCCATTTACATATTCTCCTTTGTTTTTATAAAATATCAAGTCTACCTAATATTAAAGCTACTCTTTTATAATACCCCCTATCCCTCTGTTTGTCAAGAGCAAAGGTGAATTTTTATGCAATTTTTCCGCCACTTTTTGTCAATTTTCCGGTTGATGCCGTCAGAAAACAGCTTTTTCTTGACAGCGTGTACCAATTGTGCTATACTGAAACCGCAAACTCACGCGTGTGTGTTTAGAAAGGAACGGAAATAAATGTTATGGCAGTTTACATGATAGATTACGAAAACGTCAAAACGGGTGGCTTGAACGGCATTTCCCAGCTGACGTCGGCAGATCGGGTGATTATTTTTTACAGTGAAAATGCCAATCGGCTGACCTTTGACCTCCACCAACGCCTGATGGCCTCCACCGCCAAAATCGAATACCGAGAGGTATCGGTCGGCGGGCACAATGCGCTTGACTTCCAGCTGGTTACCTATCTCGGATATCTGATCGCGCAGGATCCCAACGGGCAATACCTGATCATCAGCAACGATCGCGGGTTTGACTATGTTGTCAATTTTTGGAAAAAGGACGGGCTTCGCATTGGCATTCTTTCTTACCTGAAGGATCCGACCTATGCTCTGCAGAAGATTTCACAGCCGGGCAACAGAATCCCCGCTGCAGAACCGGCGGAGCTTACCGAAGCAGATTTCTCTGAAACGGAAACGTTCGTTCCAAAGGAAACGGAGCCGGAAATTCTGACGGCAGAGCCGGTCTCCGAAGAAACGGCAGTAGTTGGCGGCGAGCCTTCAGAACCAATCTCTCTGCAGGAACATATTCCCGTCGCAGAAGTCGCTGAACTCCTCCCTCCGGAAGGAACGGTCGCAGAGACGACCGCGCCGATCCCGGAAACTTCCGTTCCAAAAGTAGAAGTGCCTTCTACAGAAGCTTCTGTTCCGGAGGAAAAACCGGTTCGCACAGCCCCCCACAAAAAGAACCGCCAAGGGGATCATGCCGGCACCTCGCGGGAGCGAAAACCCATATCGCACAAGACGGTGCAGGTGCTGCCGGATCTGCGGGTTCTATTGGGCGAATCCGTAGCAGATGATCCGGAGCTGCGCTTCGTAGAAACGTCCGTAGAAAAATATAAGACCAAACTCGGTCTGAACAATGCACTGGTAAAAAAATTCGGCAACCAAAAAGCCGGTGAAATTTACCAGAAGCTCAAGCCGCTTTTAGCGGGTAAAAAGGGATGCTAAACTATGAAAGAACGTCACCCGGAGATATCGGACGCCGCAGAAGAACAGCCGAAAAGCGCCCGTCGGTATACAGTCAAACGGGTTCTCCTGTTCCTTCTGCTGGGTTTGGTCATTCTATTCTGCATCATGATTTTAGTCGCCGCTTCACTTTTTCATCGCTATTACTCTCTGATGGAGTATGAATCGGTCGATACTTCCATCCCTTCCCTGACAAATGAGGAAATCTCCCAAATCTTAGAACAGCTGTATGGCGACGAATCTCCTCCCGCTATCGGCAGCGAGCTTCAGGAAGAGAGCCGCACTGCGCTGGACGAATCCATGTCGCAGTGGCAAGAAGAGATAGAATATACCGAAGAGGAAGAGGAACTTTCGAATATCCTCGTTATCGGAACGGATAATCGCGAAGCCGGACAAAGCGCCCGCTCAGATACCATGATTCTGGTCAGCATCAATCGAAAAACCGGCAAGGTCTCACTGATTTCTTTGCTGCGGGATATCTATCTCACCATTCCCGGTTATCCCAATAACCGACTGAATGCTTCCTTCGCGTTCGGCGGAGTTTCCCTGTTAGAGCAAACCATCCGAGAAAATTTCGGTATCCACATCGACCGTTACATTGCAATTGATTTTTCCGCCTTTCAGGAGATCATCGATTTATTGGGCGGAATCCAGCTGGAATTGACCGAGCAGGATTGCGCGAATGTATTCCCCGGCAAGGAGCTGTCTGCGGGCAGCTATACGCTGAACGGCAAAGAAGCTCTGCTTTATGCACGCTGGCGGCACGGCAGCAGCGATTTCAACCGTACTGAGCGACAGCGCATCGTTATGCAAACCGTCATCAACCGGCTGCTAAGCATGTCCTTTTCCGAACTGACCGGCGTGATGGAGCAAACACTGCCCAAGGTCCGCACCGATCTGACTGAGACGGATTGCTATTCGATTCTGCTGCATGTAAAATCGCTCGCTTCCTATCGGTTTGATACCGCATATATCCCGTTCGCCGGCACTTGGGAATATGCGACCATCGACGGCCGTTCCGTGCTTACGCTGGATCTTTCCGAAAACCGTCGTCTTTACCTGCAAACCGTTTTGGGCGAATGACATTAGAAACCGCTCCTCACTGCATCCAAAGCCGTGCCCAGTAAAAAATTACGACCTTTCGGATGAGAAATTGTAAAAAACAAAAGTTTTCCTTGACAAATCAGAGAGGGCATGCTATAATAGAATTGTTCTGTTGAAAGCTGTCGCTCAGAACGGATTTTGCCGGGGAATTAGCTCAGCTGGGAGAGCGCAAGGTTCGCAATCTTGAGGTCACGGGTTCGATCCCCGTATTCTCCACCAATAGCCGGATCAGAGTTACGCGCAAACGTAGTTCTGATCCAAGGCTAAGATTGTTTTTTGCCCCTCGCGCAGAACGGCGCCGCCCTTTCACAGCCAGTGTTAACTCCGAGTTTCTTTTGCTAAAGAACGATCGGAAGGTAGTATTTGAAACAGTCGCAATGTTTCAAATATGTACGCTCGCTTGGGGGCAGCCCGGTCTTGGCGCACTGTTTTCCGATGCTCGGATCGTTCTCGTTTTCTGCGTTGTATGCAATTGTCAAGATGCCGATTATGAATGGATCGGCAGGAAACGAAAAAAAACCGTGCAAAACGCATCTCGCATTCGGCACGAAATAAAATCAGTCTTGACAAAACGAGTTTTTTATGGTATCATTACTTTTGTCAAGAGACAAAAGTATGTTTACACAAACTCAATTCCATCGCGCTGGTCACTGTACAGCCGATGCGAAGGATTCAAAGAACGCTGGTAACGTTCGCGAACCCGGGTTTGAGAGGTCATTGACGGTTTCCTTACGGTTGCCGTCCATGACTTCTTTTTTCGTTCTGTAGTTATCTTAACACGAAAGGAAGAATTTGTCAAGGACTTTTTTCAGCGAAATGTAAATTGACGGGGTAGTCTGAAAAAATCGAACGAGAATACTTGACAATGCAAAAAGAGCGTGATATACTAACAATAGGCTTAGAGAGAGCCGAAAGAGGAAGTATTCACGCACAACAAGAAATCCCCGGACTGGCATCCGGGGATTTCTTTTAGGTTTTTGGGCTGTTGCTGCCGCTCACCTGTCCAACCGCTTGCATATGTAGTATGCAACTACACTTGCCACGACAGAGAGTATGAAAGATAAAAGGAAGTTCACGCATAACACCTCCTCTCCGTTGCCGGAATGGAGTTGGCAGCGAACCCACTATAAAAGATTCGACAGAAAAATGCTTGACAAACCAAAAAAGAGTTGATATAATAAAAACAATGAAGCGCACCGGTTGACGGTTGCACTCCTTGTGAATAGAACTAACCGTTCATTTTGGAATGCTGGCGGTTAGTTCTTTTTATTGTCATGATTCTGAAAAGTCAAAATCAATTCAGCAACGATTGCAATAAGAGCGAGAAGTTGTAACAACTCGGCTAACGTTATGTACATTCGCATCTCCTCCTTTCCTTGCGGACAGGAGGATCATTTCAAAGAGTTCCTCCGTCCCGATTAAGGGCAAGGAGGCAACCGCCAAGACCGTGAAAAACAGGAAGTTGTTACAGCTTCCCGTTTGGTACGCTTCGACAGAATTTTATCACAGGTCGGGAACATTTGTCAAGGCGTTTTTCATATCTATCATACCGAACGGGGTCAAGGGGGAACATTTGCAAAGCAAATGCCCCTTGCAAGGTTGTCAACAAACGTTCGGCAGAGCCGAACGTGACACGTTGACGTATCTTGCCATCACTAAAGGGGGTGGGATCTTCACGGAGAAAAACAAGAAACCGCCGACATCCGATCGGCTGATCGGATGTCGGCGGCGCGCAGAAACGGTTCCCGTTTCCGCGCGGTTTCAAAAGCAAAAAAGAAAAGAGGATGAGCGGGCTATGCTTGCTCATTCTCTTTCACGTTTTCTTAGATCGTCCGTCCTCCTAAAGAACGAGGCAGTCATGCGGCAGTTCTTCTTTGCCATTGGGTAGTAGGAACTATGAGTGTTCGAGCAAGTTCCGTCCGAGCCGTTGCGCTACCTCTGCGGTCGTACCGCTGCCGATGAATGGGTCGAGGATATGGTGGGAGAGGTGTGTGTGTTTGATGATAAGAGGATCGAGGTGGAGCTAAATTACAGTGATCTGGTGGAGAGGGTTCTGACGACGGGAGAGTGATGGCTTTCACAGGATAAAGAATCTATGGCATAGTTGTGAACTGGCTGTAAAATTTTCAGAATCCGTTGCTAATCTGGCGGCGAAGTGGTAAACTAAAAAATACAAATGGAGGTAGTAACGAATGGATCAGGAAGAGCAAGGTGTTTTTATGGAAAGTGATATAGCGCAGCTCATTCAGGCAGCAGGAGCGGAATCAAAATATGATGAAGCGGCGAGAAAGCTGGTTTCTGAGAAAGCCATCCTTGCATATATCCTTAAGAGCGCAATGGACGAATTCGCTGATTATCCCGTTGAAAGAATAGCGACGGAGTTTATAGAAGGTAAACCGGAAATCAGTACGATTGCAGTAGACCAGGATCACCCGGATAAAAATGAATCGGATGATTCGACTGATTCCACAAATTCAACAGATTTCACGGGCAAGATGAGTGGGAGCGACAGAATCGTGGGAGAACCAACCGAGGACGTTTCACGTAAGGAAGGTCCGATCCGCTATGACATCCGTTTCAACGTTGTGGTTCCCAAAAGCGGTCAGATGATTGAGGTAATCATCAACATTGAAATACAGAACAATGACACGCCGGGTTATCCGATACCAAAGCGCGGCATATACTATGGTGCGAGGATGATTTCCGCACAGCGTGGTACCGTGTTCAAAGGACAGGATTACGGAAAGGTAAAGAAAGTTGTGTCCATTTGGCTATGCCAGGGCACAGCGAATGAAAGATCGGACTCCATCAACGAATACCATATCTCCGAGAGAGTCAAGAGAGGGGCATTCCAGGAGAAAACCGAAAATTATGACTTAATGACAATTGTGGTGCTGCGGCTGGGGAAGGACGGGGAGAAGAGCGAGGATAATGCGATCCGCCTTCTCAGCAAGGTATTTTCCACAGAATTATCCGCAACAGAAAAGAAACAGGCTCTTTCCGATGAATTTAACATAGAAATCACGGAACAGATCAGCGAGGAGGTGCTGAAAGTGTGCAATCTTAGTACAGGAGTATTGAATAAAGGCATTGAGAGAGGCAGAGAGCAGGGCGAAAACATGATAGTTACATTGATGCAAAAACTGTTTGCTGCGGGGAGAAGTTCTGATGCCGAAAAAGCATCAAACGATGCGAATTACCGTTTGCAACTTCTTAAGGAATTCGGATTGATTCAAAATTAAATAACACAACAAGATTCCAGCCCACCGTGTGGCTGTCCAAGGGCGTGACTAACACGCCGGCGGATACCCACACAGCGGGCTATTTTTATACCCGTTTTCCTTAATACCATTTTATTGCCTGCCCTGTGGCAATCCACAGCGGCGGTTCCTCCGACCGTTAAACCATACTTGAAATCGGCTAATTCTGCTTCGGTAAAAGGTTTTCCGCGCCATGATTCAGGATGTAAACGAAGCGGTTCGCCTTGATCAAATGAATTTGTATATTCCCTTGATATCATTTTTTTCATTTCTTGTCAAGTTTTAAAACGGGACGTCTTCCACCTCTTCGATGTCTTCTTCAATCGGTGTTCCATCACAATTGCAACCCGTACTCCGTATACATTCATCATCCAAGAGTTTGGAAAAACCGACTTCGATTGACTTACGGAGAGTACTACGACCTATTCCCGTAATATATACGGCGTGTACAACGACTTTCAGTGCTTCTTCCTTTGTCATTTCAAATCGATCGGCGATCAGCGCAAGCTCTTCTTCGTAAGCGAGACCTTCTTTTGTGCCGAAATATTCCTCTCTTGTCATTGGAATGTGTTCAAATGCCATTTTTTCTTTTCCTTTCCTATGTCATTTTTGTTTTTGATTTCTTCATACGCATCGTGTCGCTTTGGGCTGTGTGGATTGTTTCAGCGCGAAGTCCAGACCGTGTTCGGTGCGATGCTTCAGCTCGTCATTCCAGTCCTTGCCGTACTGCGGGCGCAGGGTGGCGTATCCTGCATGCTTTTCCCGGAACAGATTGCCGGCTTCGTCGTTATCGGTGCAGATCACCGGCGTGCCGCCAAACCGTTTTGTCATGCTTTCCAAGGCGACGTCCTTCAGCCCGGACATGGAGATATACACGCCGGGACGGTTCTCCAAGCACAGCAGGGAGATCGCGTCGATTGCCGATTCGCAGAAAAACATCGGCGTTTCCGGCGTTGCCACTTGCACGTTGTTTTTAATGTACCATGTGCAAGACGGATCAGAGCCGGCACAAATATGTTTGTATCGGAACTGACTGTTTGCAGAACAGGAATCTGCGCCGACGTTCTCGCCCTTTTCGTTGAAGATCGGGAACACCACCAGCGGAGTGCTTCTGCCCTCAATCAGGCTAATATTGGATTCGTACACCGCGCCGATATGTAATAACTGCCCGACGACGTTTCCCGGAATGCACCGTGTTTGATTCAGATATGCAAACGCGTGGTTGTGCTTTTTTGCTCTCGGCGGCGGTACGAACGGAGTTCGTTCCACCGGCGGCGGTTCCGCACCTGCCGTCCTGCTCTCCGGAGCGAGCTTCCGATCCGGCCTTGCCGGATGACCGCCGGACAGCAGCAGGACTGCTTCCTGAAACGGAACGCCGTATAGCTTGGTGAGAACACCGAGGGCGTCCAGCGTTTGCCTGCCGGTGCGCTGCTTGTAGTCGATCGCGACCCATGAACCGTCATGGTTTTCAAAAAAGGCGACGGCGGAGAAGTCGCCTTCCTTTCCGCTTTTCGTGGCGGTCTGCCAGCGGGTGCTGCCGTTCCGTCCGTGTCCGACCTTTTTCAGCGTCACGCCGAGCTGCGCGAGTGCTTCCCTCATGAGCGGCTGTGAACGCGCCTGTGCGATCAGTTCATCAAAGTTTTCCATAATTCTTTATCCTTTCTTTTTTGTTTTTGAAAAGAACGTGCGGGGGTGATAATCACCCCCGCGCCCCCGAAATGCCGCATCCGCACCTGCGGATGCGGGGGTAAAAACAATTGTTTCTTCAACTAAAAATCAAATGGCGGTACAAGAAGCAATTTTTTCTCCCACCGTCAAGGCGCTTGCCTTGACGGCTTTCCATTTTCTTTTTGGTATCTTTTTCTTTTTTGCAAAAGAAAAAGGACATCACGTCTCTCTTCACCGGACCCACAGCAGGACAGCGATCACAAGCAGCAAAACAAATGACGTGACCGAACAGAAGCAGGCGAACGTTTGCATCCGTCGATGCTTCCCGATTCGTTTCACTGCCCGTTCGCATTCCGCGTTGAACCTGTCGGCTTGCTTTCGTGCATCAAGCAGATGCTGCCCGACGATCTGCTTGCAGTAGCGATCAAAGATTTCAGCGAGTCTTGCCGCGTCCTCTGTTTCCCGATCGTTCCTGTCCGTCGGCTGGCTTTTCGGGCCGCTTGAACAGCTCTCGATAGAGCGCTGTATTTCGATCAGGCGTTCCGTCTGCTCCTGCTCGATGGTCTTCCCGGTTTGTAAATTCTTCAGCGACATTGTTGTTCCTCCATAAATTTTCCTGCATATAGGCGCTTCCCAACGTCCTGCCCCGTATCCATCCGTTTGGCAGCTCCGCCCTGTCGGGATGAAGATAGGACAACACGCCGCGCGTCTGTTTGGTCTGCACGCCGTAGACGGTTTTTAAATATGTCATAAACTCGCCAATCGTCCTTGTTTCCCGTGCGGCGGTGCGGATGGCAAGCCGTAATTCCGCTTTCTGCGTCAGTGTATTGTGCGCGGCGATCCGCTTCGGATCAGCGGCGTACTGCTTTGCTTGGTGATGCTCGGCAAGCGTGATACGATCCGTCTTGACACTTTCCCGGATGCGTCCGTTTTCATCGAGCTGTAAACCTTTTCGTGTCAGCCCGTTTGCATTTGCCTGTGCCGCGACGAACCGTTTTTGCGCCCGGAGCGCGGAAGCGGACGTGTCCAGCTTCCTGCCGTTTTTCACATTGCAGTTGTAGACGAGGAAATGATTGTGCCAGTGATACGTCCCGCCGTCTGAAATCTGATTGCAATGCGTCACAACCAGAACGGGGAAGTCTTTCCAGATCGTGTTTGCCAGCTCCATCCCCAGCTCATGACAACGCTGCTCGGTCATGTGTTCGCTGTCCTCCGGCGCAAAGCCCTGTATGTAATGCTTGTACTTTACGTCCGTAAATTTGCGGTTGACATGGAACTCGGCGGCATATTCGGAACAGCAGAAGGAAAAGTCGTCCGCGTCTGCGTTTTGTGCGCTCACAAACGGCGTGCGCGGGATTCGCTTCCCGTTTTCGTCGTACAGAAAATGACCGGCCGCATCCTGTTGGTATTTCAGATAGTCCTCCAGCTTCTGCGGCTTGGCATGTCCGATCGCCCCGCCGGAACGGTTGGTGACAGCCTTAAAGATTGCCATGATTCCATTCCTCTACCTTGTCATGGAGCAAATCGAGCGTTTCCAGGAGATCCTTCCGTGCATTCTTCAGATCGACCGACGCATCGTCCAGCATACGCAGCAGCCGTGTGACGGTTTCCTGCGTACGGATACTGACCAGCGGACTGTCAGTCAGGACCTGCAGCTCTGTTGCGATCCATTTCAACAGATTGCCGACAGAGGCGACCGTGCGACGGTTCTCGCAAAGTGCGTTGATCAGATCGGCGCCGATATATACAAACCCGCCTGTCGCAAGCGTGGCGCGGATCAGCCCGCTCCGTGTGATCCCGCCCGATGCGGCAAGCTGCCTGATGGCGTCCGCTTCCGTCGGTGTGACTCGGAAGGAAATCCATGTATCCATGATTTCTCCGTTCTTCCGTTCTTCACTCATGTTGTTTTCCCCGTGCTCCTTTCCTCAAAAGCAAAAAAGAAAAAAGGAATCGTCCCGCCGCGTCCGGTTCCTTCGCCGACCGTCGCCGCATTCGATTTGCAAGTCGATCCCATACGTCTTTCACTTTCCGTCCCACTCTCACTCCGATTGGATGTAACCTTCCAAGGAACGTATTTTTTCTTCTTTTTTGGTTTGGAAATCCTTTTGTTTGTTCAGTTCTCGTTATTAAAAAATTGTACCACCCTTCATCCGATGATCGGGAAAACAAAGAAAAAGCGAAGCAGCGGCGGGCATTTGTCAGCCGTTTCTTGGCGTAGAACCGTGCCTGCCTGAGCAGTGCGCCGCAGGCCGTGAGGAAGGACGAATGTGTTCTAACCGTCCCGCGCGACAGTCCCGTCTCCTTTGCCAGCCGGCGCTCAGACATACGGCAGTCCCCAAAGCGGTTTGTATGCGCGGAAAGGACGGCAAACAGCAGCAATGCGTTCGGAACAACTGCTCCGATCAGCCGTTCCGGCAAACAAAAGAAGTCCGTGCTTCCGGCACGAAGCAGCACTTTGTAGGAATTGGTCTGCTTGTGACCGTTCAGCACGCCGCGTTTACAGGAGATCAGTTCTTTTCTGAGCAATCCTTTTAAGGCGCGGCATACGGTAGGCGCACTCATGCCGGACCTTGCCGACAAGGTACGGTAGGGGATGCGCACCCATTTCTTTCCGCAGAATGTCAGGATCGCATAGACTGTCAGTTCCGCTCCCGTGACCGATCGCGCAAGCAATTCCTTCGGCAAGTAGATCGCTTTTTCTTTCATATTCCATCCTTTCTTTTTTGGTTTGAAAGGGTACGTTGGGGGGGACTACAGTCCCCCAACCCTCGAAATAGCATATAACATTCTCCCGCTCCCTCACCGTCCCGTCATTTGCATGGTGCGTTTCCGGCGGGAAATCTGGCATCGCGCTTTTTGCAGGATCGCGTCAACAGCGTAAGCGTCTTCGATCGTGCGGCTGTTCGCGGGATTACCCTGCCCGCCCAACTCCGGGTACCACGGTTGCTTCTGCGTCTGAAACTTCTGCGCAAGGATCGGCGGGTAGTGCTGCTGTTTTACAATTGCGTACCGGTTCGGCATCGAGTAAATCTCATCCGGCAGCGCAAGCTCGCGTCCCAACGCCTTGTCGCTGTCCGAGCCGCCACCGGTTTTCCCGCCTACGTTGCGCGACCGACTCAATTCGTTGGTCGTGGTTTTTCCAAGAGCTTTGGAGAGTTCTTCCAGCGCCTTTTGCTCGCCCGTGCCGAGATAGATGTGCGTAACACAGTTGTTTTTCAGGGTTTCCTCTGCTTTGTTGAACATCCGCTCTAACTGCTGCATGGACTGAACGGAAATCATGAAGTCGATCCCGTAGGAACGGCTGGTGCTGGCCCGCTCCGGCAGAGAATACACCTTGCAGAGATTGGGAAGCTCGTCCAGAAACAGCTTTAAGGGGATCGGCAGCTTCCCGCCGTACTTGGTTTCCGCTAAGTAGTAGGCATTGGAAAGCAGTTGTTCGATAAATAATGCCGCGATGGCGCGGTAGGGCGAGCCGACCTCAAAATTGAGATATACCCCACAGGGGGTTTCGCATAGCCTGTCAATCTGGATATCGTTTCCGTCGGTCAGCGCTTCGATCTCCGGATAAGTAAACACGTTGATTTTGCTTCCTGCCGTGAAGATCACTGACGCGACCGTTTCCGCCGCTCCCGCCGCGACAAAGGTATAGTTTGACACGGACGGATGCAGCGGATCATGCGCACGGATCACCTCGATCAGACGCGAAAATTCGCCGTCCTCGGAGAGCCGCCCGTCCTCACCAATCCACAGGGAGCGCACCAGCTCCGCCGTCCGCCAAAGCGCACGTGTTTCCGGTTTCCCCGTCAATGGATTTGTGCGATGGTCATATTGATAGCACCACACCGCGACCATCAGCGCACGGAACGTGTCCTCCCAAATGGCGTCTCCGGCATTGGCTTCCTCGTCGCGCACGTTCTTTGCATACGCCAGCGCGAGCCGCGAGATCTCCGTATACTTCCGATCCTCGTGTACGTTCTCCAGCGGGTTGTACCGGTCGGAATACCACGGATTTGACAGGTTCAAAAGCCATGTCGGAATACCGCGTGAACGAACCATGCGGGATGTGTCCCGGTACAATGCGCCTTTGGTATCCGTAGACAAAAAACTTCCCTGACCGCTGCCCGGTCTTGTCAACGCTTCGATGCCGGGAATGATCACGCAAAACGTTTTCCCGCCGCCCGGTGCGGCGAGAATCAACACATTTCTGTTTGCCGGCTGTGATCGGTCGGTCAGATAGATGCCTTCTGCCAGCGGCATATCATGTTCTTCCTGCTTTTGAAACGGCTTCCGTTCTTTCTTTGTCGCCCAATGTGCCGATCCGTACTCCACGTTTTTAAAGTTTCCTGCTCGAAAGGTACACGTCCAAAAGAGCAGGAAAAGGGATCCTTCGATGCAGAGCATTGGTTTCCAACCGTCCCGCAGGAAGAACGACCATGCGGACGCAAACGAACAGAACGGCGTTTCAAATAGAAACATCATCCATTCGCCCAGCCTGTAAATGCCGTCCGTCTGAAAGCGCCCGCATTGCTCGACCGAGCAATACGACCACACGAGAAGAAACAGAAACGCATTCACAAGCAACAGAAATATGCACGTCATAAGGATCGTCCTTCCGATCCGCTTCCGCCCGCTGATCAGGTTTTTTGATTCCCGTTTCATGATTCACGCCTCATTTTCTTTTGGTTTAGAAAACACTTAATACCATTCCATAATCTGTTCCGGGCTTAAAAGTCCGCTGCCTAAAGGTTGCTCATGAAATGCATCGCTGTCAAAATAGGCGCACAGTTTCCGAACAAATTCCGCGTCGGCATATTTCATGACTTTTTGTATGTACGGTTCGCGATCCGCCCACCGCCTGTCTCTTTCATCCCAAAGATCGATCCGTTCGGATTCCCGCAAATCTTTTTGTTCCGAATCGTACTTGTTCAGCAAATACAGTTTTTTACTGTCGTATACAGTGCATCCGCAAAGACTGCAAAGCAAATATGCTGTCATATCGATATCCAGCATACATTCCTCGCCGTAGAAAGAATTTGCTTCCACATAAAACCAAAAGCCCGCATACAGATCCCCGATTTCTTCTTTGCTCATGTCGGTAGACAGATAAATCCGTGCCAGTTCATCGTACGGGGTAAATAACAGGTATACGTTTTTTTTCGTTGGCGGGCCGTTTGCCTCGTTCATTTTTGCTCCGCAACTCGGACAGTATGTCATATTTCCGTGACCGCCCGACCATGTCATGCCGCATAGCGAACACCTTATGTCGGGATGCCGCGCTACGGGTATCCATTTTCCGCGGGATACTTCTTCTTTTTTGCAATTCGATTGATTCATAAAGCGTATCTCTCCTTGTTTTGTAAGACTTGCATTTTATTTGTAAATCGTGTATATTGGATTGAACTCAATCATTGGAGGTCGTAACTGTGGAACAGATCGGAAAAATGCGAAAATTTGAAGATGCCTATTGCTTAACGACACAATCTTTAATGACGATCGACGAAGCAGCAGAGTTATACAGAAGCGATTTTCAATCGTTTCATTCCGTATACAAACCGTATCTGCTTTGCCCGGAATGCCGAAAAGTACAGTTGACGTATGTAAACGATACGCCGCCGTATTTCAGAACTTATCCTGGTAGCTGTCATGAAGAAAATTGTCTTTTACAGCAGGAAACGGTCTCATCAAAGAAAGTATTAGAATATATCAATTCACCGAAAAACAGTGAACAAATCGATCGCCAAATGAACAGATTGATTGCTATGCTTTCCCAAAAGAATACATCTGCTGTTTTTTCAAAGTCGAAATCACCCGTTCCCCGGGATGAAACCGTTTCGGAAACAAATGGAATTCGACCTGCAAAAGGAAGCAAAACACTTCCTGTAAAACGTATTGACGTTCGCGTCGGAGAAAATGATTTAGATGTATTCAAACTTTTTTACGGAATCGTTGCGCTTAAATGGGTTAAAGCCAATTCCGGCAGATTCGGCATCATTCTTTCAAGCGTAAAATCCGGGACTGCATTGTGCGCCGTCTGGATAACCCAGTCGGTATATGAGTACATTCCCGAAGAATACAAAAAGCCTGACACATACACTTGCGCAATCTCCGTTTTAGCGGCTTTGACAAAAGGCGACAATGGAATGCTATTTACATCGCTTCGAAACAGCCGATTTTTGAAAATTGGCAAATCAGATTTGTAAACAACGAAACGTCAATACCGTGTCATAATCTGTTCCGGGCTTAAAAACCCTGTTCCGACAGGTTTTTTGTACACGTCCTCGCTATCAAAATAGGCGCGCAGCTTCCGAACAAATTCCGTTTCGGTATATTCCATGATGTTCTGTATATACCGTTCATGACCTTCTCCGCAGCGGCGTTCCCGTTCCTCGTAAAGATCGATCCATACAGACTCTCGTAAATCTTTCGCTTTGGAATCGTAGCTGCCCAACAAATGCAAGTATTCTTTGTCAAATACGGAGCATCCGAACAGATCACACAGCAGGTACGCGGCAACGTCGACGTCAATTACGCTGCAATCTCCATATTTGGTATGCTCTTCCATGTAAAATTCAAATCCGACATAAATATCGGCTATTTGTTCCTTATTCATATCAGAAGATAGATAAATGCTATCCTTTTTGCTGTACGGAAAACACAGTTTGTAGATGTTCCTGCCGTTGGGCAATTCCGTTTTTACGTCCATCTTTGCGCCGCAGTCTGGACAATAGTTCCATTTCCTTTTTCCGCCCAGCCATGTCATACTGCATTGTGAACATACAACGTTTCTGTGCTGCCAAGTCGGCAGCCATAGCCCGCTCTTTCTTTCCCTTTTCTTCAGATCATTCATAACAATCCCCTTTTTTCCTGCTTGTCAGCATGCCCCGTTCGATCGGTCGGTACAGCGGGACGTACCCGCCGTACACGCGCAGGAAGCCGATCACTTCACCGGAATGCTTCACTCCCGCATCCTTTGCCGCTTTGCGGCTGTAACCGGTGATCTCCGGATGCTGTGCGACCAGCAGCTTTTCTTCCGGCGTCCTGTATATCGGCAAGCCCGTCTTTTTCACGAATCGCCGCCTGTACACGTGGTACTTGTTGTTCATGGTATTCCGGTTCTTCGGCACTTCCTTGATTTGTATGCCTGTCATTTGCATTCTTTCCTTTCTTCGACTGAGAACCAACCTTCAGCGAAACAGCCCTTCTCTTTTCACCGTCAAGCCAAGCGGCTTGACGAATGACATTTTCTTTTGTTTCCTTTTCTTTTTTGCAAAAGAAAAGGAAGTTGTCCCCTCAAAGCTTCTGCACCAGCCTTGCCACACGGGACGGCAGCTGCGTATCCGCTGTGCCGTCGGCAAGGTTCGCGGCGTACTGCATGAGTTCGACCGATTTAGAAGCACCCTTGACGGTAGCTTTTGCGACTGCTCCTGCTGTGCCTGACGGAACAGTTTTCGCTACGGCTTCTGCCGTTTTCTCTGCCGTCTTTTGCGTCATTTTTTTTGCTGGTTCGGCGGTTCGTTTTACTTCACCTGCTAATTCCCGCGCACCCTGCCCGGTCACTTCATACGACACGTTCCCGGTGCGTACGGTGTGCATTTCATCCCCCGGCGTGATCCTTACAGTTCCGTTTTCGAGCAGCTGTATTTCCTCTTGTTTGAAGATCACCCGTTCGTACGGTGCATCCGTTTGCACTTCGAAGGAATCTCCGACGGCGGTCACACGCTCTTGCGGCACAGTAAATGACGGAATGTGCCCGCGCATTTCCTGCTCCTGCAGCAGCACGCTGTACACCTCTACGTCCTGCGGATGTGTTTTCAGGTATGCTGTCGCTTCCGCTGCCGTTGGGAAAGCGAGCTTTCCGATCGCATTTTCCGGCAGCAGCAGATCGGCATGGTTTCTGTCCGCCGGCTGCAGATGCAGGTGTGCGCCGTCAGGGGACGTCCATACACGCGTCACTGTATGTTCTTTTGCAACGCCGTTTTGGAGAACGTACAGCTTTTTTCCGTTCAGCTCGATTTCCTTTTTGGCAGCGGCTTCCGCTTTGGATACCGCCGCGCGAAAATCTGCCGCCTGCTTCCTGTTTTTGTTGTCGAACAGACGGAAAACGTCTTTTTCCGCCGTCGGCTGTCCGTTGATCAGGTACTGTATGTCCTTTCTCAGAAACACTGCATAGGTGCTTTTGTCCAACTCGATCACGTCTTGTCCGGGGACCATCAGCTGCTTTTTCCGATGCGTTCCGGGGACATAGAAACGCATCGTCTGTTCGTCCTTATCGGCAAGCAGCTTTTCCTTGTTCAGCGTCACGCGGTCGCAGCCGACAAAGCGGTCTGTTAAGCCCAATTCCTCCAACTTCCGATCGATGCGATCCGTTTGCAACCCACCCAAGCCTTCTGCAGCGTTGTCGTAAAACCTTGCTTCCCCCTCCAGCCGGTTCCGTACAAAAGTCGGCTGGAGGATTGCCTTGCGTCCCTGGTCAGTCAAAACATATTGATCGCTATACAATGCCAGAAGTCCCTCCAGTTGTGCCTGTGCCAGTACCGACTGCACCTTTGCGCGCAAGTTGGGATCGGTTACAAAATCGAGATGGGAACGGTCAAGTGAAACGTTCTGCCCGTTCGCGTCCTTTTTCCAGAAGTATGACAGATCGCTGCGACCGCCGAGCCAGATATGTTCCGTCCCCGGCTGCAGTCCGTATCCGCCGGTCAGCTCGTCTGCAAGCGAGCCGAGCGCGTCCGGATTCTCGATGTGGCCGCCGCGCATAGCGGAGCAAACGTCAGAGATCAACGGATCGGACCTGTTACTGTCGGTCTGCTTTTGTTTTTTGTGTTCGTGGATATACAGCCATTTTGCCGCGTGAAACGTCATGCCGGCTCCGATTTGGCAAAGCAGCAGGGCACTGTTGATGCTCTGATCGTCGATCAAATGCATTGGGTACATTCGTTTTCTTCCTTTCTTTTTTGGTTTAGCTAAAAGGCAACGCGGCTTTTTCTTTTCTCTGATAGAAAAAGTACGGTCGTTTTTTCCTAAAGGTGCGTTCCGCGCTTCACTGCGGAAGGAGTGCATTCGGTATGCTTTCCTGTTTCGGTCAGCCTTGAAAGAAAATGCACGTTGTACGTTGCATGGGCATCGTGGTATAGCCGAAGTCCGCGCCAGCGTTCACCCTTTAACGCCCTGTCGTTGATATTGTTTACAAACTTAACGCCAAGCCCTCCGGCCTGCTGCCATTCAACCAGATTCTTGTTGTAGTCGTCGATCAGCACGTCGCCCGGTCTGATCCCGCCGGGAATCGCAAGATTCTTCGGCGTTCCGATCTCCGGGAACAGTCGATGCGCCCGATCGATCTCCGGCAGATGTTTGTCCAGCCAATCATTCTTTTGACGTGCGCAGCCGGGCGGCTCTCCGGGGACGACGGAAGATAAAATAAACACCTCGGCGTCCGGGTGTTCACGTATATATGTTTGGATCGTCTCAACTGCGCTTTGGAACGGTTTCAGATTCCGAAAGAAATCAGGCTCATACATCCGCTCCAGATATTGCACCTCGTCATGGAATCGCGCAAGCGTTCCGTCCATATCTACGAATAATCGCGTTCGTTCCGGCAGTGCGGATTCTTTCCCGTCTTTGTCATAATACGGCATAGGAAACTCCTTTCTTTCCCATCCGATTATACAGACCGTCCGGGACGTTTCGGAAACAGCTGCTGCGTTACTTTGATCCCGCGCGCTGTTTGCGTGAACACTTCCGGGTGCTTGAATTGTTCATAAAACTTCTTTGCAAGCTCGCTCGGAAGCTCTGTAAAATCTTCTTCGCCAAGCCCGGCGATGAAGAAATTCCCGGCGATGATGTCATACATTTTACCGTCTGCATCGTACAGTGCGCGGTTCAAGGGAAGCCCATCAATCTTCCCATCCTCGTTGCAGATGAGTGCGACAGACTCCTGCCATGGATAAATGACTTCGATTTGTCCGCCGACCGCTTCCTGCAAAGATTTCAGATCATCCTTGATTTCTGTTACATACGGTACTTTGCCGGGTTCTACCATTAAAACCTTCATCGGGATTCTCTCCTTTCTTTTTTGTTTTACGTGGTTCTTTCTCTTGACATTGTTCATCATCAGACGGTATGCCGGACGGTGCGTCAAACGGAACGTTTTGCTCCGTCGGTTGATCTGCAGCCGCTTTTTTGCCGGTTGCTTTTGTACCGACAAACGCGATCTCGTCCGCGATCACTTCTGTTGCATCGTGTTTTTGCCCGTTTTGATCCGACCATGTTCTTGTTTGCAGCTGCCCGCAAACTAAGATTGGTTTCCCCTTGTTAAAATACTGCGTGACAAACTCTGCCTGCTGTCTCCATGCGACAATCTCAATGAAATCCGCTTGCGGCTGTTCGCCTTGCTTTATGTGGCGGCGACCGACGGCAATACGAAACGACGTGACCGGCACGCCGTTTGCCGTCTTTTTCAGTTCCGGTCCAGCAGTCAGATTGCCGATCAGAATCACCTTGTTGAATGACATCTTTTTCTCCTTTCTTTTACAGAGATAGCTGAAAGTCCCGATGATACGCGGGTATTTCCTGTTCCGTTTTTGGAAGATCTTCCGCGTTTCGGGCAGGCTCTTCCGAAACAGAATTCGCTGCCTGTAAGCTCTGCAAACTCTGCTTCAGATACGTTTCCAGCTTCGGCAGCTGTTCCTGATACCGGCGGATCGCGTTGTCAAACGGTTCGTTCAGCTTGATTTTTCCGTCGAATTTCAAAACCTCCCTGTAATGTGCCTGCAAGTGTGCCTTGCGCGCGTCTGTCGTTTCCATGCCCATATGCTGCTCCAATAGCAGCGCATACAAATCCGCTTCCAGCTCCTTTTGTGCGAGCGGACGCGCTGAAGCGGTACCGTCCTTATGCAGCTCCGCATGTCCGATCTCGTGCAGGAGTGTAGACAGCTTCCCATTGCCTTTCAACATATCCGAAAGCAGGATCACGTTTTGTTCACGGTCGAACAGGCCGCGCACCTCGGCGCGCATCCTGCCGAGATCGGCATTCTCTCGCACCTCGCAATGCAAAACGTTTTCCGCATAAGCAACTGCCGCCGTGATTCTGCCGTCCATGTCCGGCATTTCCTGTCCGAACCCCAATAGCTTCGGATACAGCTCCGGCGGCAGTTCGGTCTGCGCAACGTCGAACACCGGTACGAGTACAAACCGGCGCGTGTCCCTTCTTTCCCAGTTTTCCGCCGCAGCCTTCCGTTGTTCTCCGTCGCTCAGATGGGAGACGGGCAGCCATGTGCCGTCCGGCAGGCGTACGCAGGGACAGACGGTCGGCTTCCATATCCGCAAAGCGTGTTCCCCCTTCCGGATAAAGACGGGCGTGTCGGAAAGCGGCTCGCCGTTTCCGTTCGGCAGGCCCTTTCTGTATACGCTCGCCGGAGCGACAAACTGCGCATGCGGGTTCTGCGCGTACAGCAGGCGCATATTTGCCGGGGAATACTGTGAAAACCGCTCCGCAAACAAAAGAAATTTGGTGAGTTCTTCAGGATCACGCGCAAAGCTCCGCATCAACTGATCGACCTTTTCTTTCAGCTCGGCGCGCAGCTGCTCCTGCCTGTTTTCGCCGCCCTTCCCGTTCATGCCGTTTCCGCCTTTCTATAACGCTCCGGCGAAAACCAAACGGGCGTTTCATCGCTCTCTTTCAGATAGCGCAGAAGCATCTCCTGCTCCCCGTATGGCAGAGAGGAAAACGGGGACAACTCCGATACATCAACGGTATCTCCAATCTGCAAATCATCTGTGCCGTTGGAAAACAGCAGCTTGCCGTTGCCGTCCGTAAATAGTCCCTTGCCGTATGCAACACCGATGCACTCGTTGTACAGCTGTTCCGTCTCATCCGGCAACAGCTCCGGCGGTTCGATGCTGCACAGCAATTCTTCGGTCAGGCGCGTCACCTCCTCGGCAAGCCGCAAGCGTCGCGGGTTCAGCTCTTCCAGCAACGTTTTTGACTGTTTATCTATTTTCAGTTCCAATTTCTTACAACGCTCATTCAGCTTTTCCAATTCGTTCACGCAGTCCTCGATTCGCCTGCGCAGGGTCGGTTCGAATTCATACATATTTATCATCATTCCTTTCTTTTTTGGTTATGAAACGATCTCTTTTTCTCACCGAAACGCAAGCGCGTTTCGGCAATAACGTTTTCGGGGGGGTATCTCCCCCAGGCTGCGTTCACTCCCCGAACGCCGTATTGAACAGATCGTACATGGCGTTCTTGTCCTCTTCCCTCGCGCCGGGGTAGAGCAGACTGACTGCCGTCGGCGCGTTGTGCATGCGCACCACATACTGCCCGAGCGCCGGGGACGCAAGCGTGCGCTGCTGATCTTCGTTGAGGTCGTAGAGCTGCGTCACGGCGTCGATGTTGCTTCCGTCCAGCTCCGCCATCACGACGAAGCGGGAGTTGGAGAGCATGGACGCGCCGTCCTTGCTCTGTACGACAGGGAGCGGCAGCTGCGTGATGCCCGTCAGGATCGCGCCGTAGTGCCTCATTTCCGAGAAGAACCGGGAGAACCGCGCCGCCGCATACGGATTTCGTTCGTAATCGAAGTAGCGGTGCATTTCGTCGATGTAGATCCACGTCCAGCGTCCCGCTTCGTAGTTCTCCAAAACCCGCGCTTCGATGCGCTCCAGCATGGCGAGCATTCCGGCATTGCGCAAGTCGCCGGTCAGGTTCCGCACGGAGTATACGAGGAATCGCGTGTCCCCGGAAGATTCCTCCGTATCTTCGCCGGCAAACAGCGTAACGCTGCCTTCAACGTAGCGCTTCAGCCATGTCCGCATTTCCTCGATAACGGGCCGGAGCGTCGGCTGTTGCTTCTGCTCCGTCAGGAGCTCGTCGTAGAATTTGTTCAGCGTTGCCTTTTTGCCCTTTTTCATCACTTTTGCCGCGACAGCGTCCACGATGCCTTTTTCGACAGCGGTCAGGCCGCTGCCCGCTTTGATCTGAGAGAGCAGCGCGATGAGGTGCTCGATCTTGCTTGCTTCCGCCTGTTGCCGTCCCTGCGTTCGCAGCTGCGCAGGCGAGATATAAAGCGGATTGAGATGCGTGCTGCTGGACGGCGTCAGCTCGATCACTTTTCCGCCGGCGGCATTGGCGAGCGGGATGTATTCCCCCGTCGCGTCCACGGCAATGATCTCGTCCTTGCACGTGAACGGCTGATAGAGCACGTTCGTCATTTCGTTTTTCACCCAAAAGCCTTTGCCGGAGCCGGTCACGCCGAACACAAACCCGTTGGAGGACTTGCCCAGCTTGCGGTTGAGGATCACCGGCTCGCCGGAATGTCCGTTCCGGCCGTACCAGAAGCCGTTCGCATCGAAGCTGCTCTCGTAGGAAAAAGGCGTCATGACCGCCGCCTCGGAGGACAGCAGGAACTGTGAACGTTCGAGCAGGTTCCGTCCGAGCGGCAGGACGCTTTGAAACGCAGCCTCCTGAAAGAATAGCACCGGGCGGAGCGTACAGTGCTCGGAGAGCATGGAAGCGCAGATGCGGTCGGAATACTCCTCCAATTGCTCCCGACTTTCCGCGCGAACCGTTACATAGACGGTCTGCCGGATGAATTCTTCGTTCCCGGACAGTGCGTCGAGGATCTGCGTGCAGCCCTCGATGGCGCGTTCCATGTCCACGGGGATGTAGGTCGTTCCGTTCTGCCTGTTTTTGGAAAGCCTGCTTTGACGCCGGCTCTCCAGCTCGTCCAGCTGCTTTTTTACGCGTTTGATCGCGGTCTCCTTTCCGACGTGTTCGATGTGCTTGGAAACGGAGATCGGCAGGCTGTTGTTAAGCATCGTATAGGTCAGCGTGTCGTTGACCTCTCGCCCGTAGGAATGGATGGAAAAGATTCGCCCGTATGCGTTTCCGAGTCGGAAATCCTTCTTTCCGAAGCTCACCCCGTCGGCCGCGATCAGATCCTTTACGGTCAGCCCGCGTCGGTACAGATCCGGCGGAATCGGCGGCATCTGTTTCCCGAACGGATTGTTCCAGCGGTACAGCTCGGCGAACACCTCGTCCGGGGACAGGACGCGCAGGGACGATCCCATTTCGCGGAACCGTCCGTCCAGCATGGTCACGGCATCAAGCAGCTTGTTGTACGGCGCTTCGTTCGGCTGCACCTCGACCGACAGTGCCAGCAGGTACCGTTTCAGGGAAATTTCCCGATCGACCTCGCCGACAAACCTCCGCTGGACGTCGAAGAACGCGTCTGCATACGGGTCGCCGCTCTTTTCGTTCGTTCCCGCCACCGCGTCGAGATACGTCTTCCTGTCAACAGGCCGGTTGGAAACGATTTCTTCATAATGCAGGTAGGTCGGCAGCGACGCGAGTGCCGTCCGGTATGCATTGTATTTCCGCTCTTTCTCCGCGTCGGTTTTGGAAAGATAACCGGCGTTTGCAAACATGCAGACCACGGCGTAGACATTTTCGTCCAGTCGAAACACCCCGTTTTCATGCCATTCCCGAATGGGGATCAGGCTCTGCGCGGACTTCTTGTCCGGCTGTCCCTTTTTAAATCCTTGCTCCGACTTGTTTTTCTTTGTCTGCATGGTTGGATCCTCCGGGAAGTTTGTTTTTTCGTTCATCGGGTTTAGGCGTCCCACGTCACTTGGCAGATGCAGATATTCGAATTTGTGACGGACGCTCTGACGCAGCACCGCAACGGCAAAGCGGTAGGCAGGAACCCCGTCCACCAACCCGATTTGCCCGAGCAGAAGCAGCAGGAAGAGGCAGAGCGCCGGCGGGAGCCCGACAACGACCGATGTCGCTCGTGACAGAAGGAGCCCGATCAATCCTGACGGGACGACAGAAAGCAGAACAGCGCGGATCGTTCTCCCATCCATGCGGAACCGCATCTTGTCGTCATAACGCGAAATATTTTCGGTCAGCGTTTTCTTCATGTTTTTTTCACCTCTATCTGTCCAGTCAGTGGATCATTTTTTCAAATTTTTTGTCAACGGTAAATACGGAGACCGACAGAACGACGGTAATTACCAGATCGTACAGTGGGCTCGACAGGTTGAAGATGTCCTCCAGACGGTCGATGATCAGGACGTATATCGTGACAAAAACCATTTCCAGGCAGCACAGTCCGTACTGCTTGAGAAACCCTACGGCGAACCGGCGGGTACTTTCGTTCCCGGTCGCTGTGCCGATGAAGAGCGGTGAGACGCACTGCATCACGCCCAAAAGCGCCATAGAAAGGTAGATCTTCAGCGAGAAGATCAGCTGGATGAATGCGTGTCCGTCCGTCACAAGGACCTGCCCGACGATCGCCGTTTTGAGGCTGTTAGCAAAAGAGAGAATCATTGTCAGCAGCTTTGGCGTTACGGACAGCAGCGTGAGGCCGATCAACAGCTGGAGGACCGCGCGGATGATCGAGTTCCGGTTCCCCGGATCCAAATTCAGAGTAAAACCGGCGGCGGCTACGCTGAACGCCCATGCGATGATCGCGACGAACACCCCGAACGGATATACGATCTCATATACCGCATTCACGACGTCCTGCACGTAGACCTTGTAAGTCGCCATCCAGTCCGACAAAAGGAACGCGTTAAAGGAATCGCGCCCACTGTTCATCAGACTGTCGGTCAGCTCGCTCCATTTTTCCAAAATGCTGTCCCGGAAGCCGTCCAGCGTGTTCTGTATCTGCTCGCCGACGGTCGGTACGTAGGGCTCTACCGTGTCGCCCGGAACGGCTGCGAGGTAGGATGGATCGGTTACGCCGATATAAAGGAACGCGGGAAGCTCCAAACCGACGGTGAGAACGGCGTCCGCGACGGAAAAGCTCACGTCGGTAAGGCCCGCGTCCGGCGCTTCCGGATCCAGCGGCAGCACAACCTCCTTCACACTGTCTACCGGCCCGTCCGAAAGGAGGGGGATCCGTACCGTCGCGCTTCCGCTGTAGTCAGCGTCCCCCTTCAGATGCAGAGTGATCTGCTGCCAATACAAGCTTCCGTCCAGATAGGCATTCACACCGCTTGCGCCCGGATCCGCCTGAAACCAGCGTCCGACGGTTGCGTACAGCACCGCGTCGCCCGGAGCGGCGCCCGCATCGGCAAGCTCCGCCTCGATCCCGGTTGTTTCCTCCCTATATACGGCGCTTTCCGCCGCCGCAGTCAGAACGACGGCGGGGACGGACACCGACGCGAAAAAAAGCAGGAACAGCACGAACACGGCGAAACGGACGGAGAACCGCCGACCGTCCGCAGGCACCCGCTTGTTTCTTTTTCCGGACATGTGGATTGCTCCCTCCTGTTTGTATCAAACAATAACCATGTTGACGACGGCGATGATCAGCCCGCCGACGACCAGCGAGGACAGAATCGCCGTGATGCCGTTTCGCTTCTCCTTCGGATCCTCCGAGGTGAAGCCCTGTCCCAGCATCCAGCCGCCATACACGACGCCGACGATCACGATCAGTCCGACCAGCGTATTGACGATCAACCTTGCTATCGCGTTGGGGTCAAAGTTCTGGAACTGAAACTGCTGCTGCTCGGAAACCTCCAGCACCATCCGGCGCAGCCCGTTTATGAGATTTTTCATCGTTTTTTTGTATTCCTTTCCTCTGTTTTTTTCTTTTTTGCTTTTCGCCTTTTAAGCCGTCCGTTCGCAATAGACGACCAGTCGCTGCTTCCCGTTTTTGGTGCAGGTAAACAGCGTTACAAGATCTTTTCCGTCCCGGATCAGCAGCCTGTCGATCTGGTTCGGGTCGATGATCTCCGTCCCCACTACCGTGTAGGTCAGCGTCTCCCATAGATTGTCGATGTATACGGTATCTCCGATCTGTAAATCCTCCAAATGCCGAAAAAACGTGCCGCCCTTCCAGCCTCGATGCCCGGCGATGACGCAGTTGGTATCTGCACCGCCGATGGGAAGCGAGGTTTCTCCGAGTTGCGCTGCGCCCATCGTAAGGTGTTCGTACGTCGCGCCGAGGTAGATCGGCATTTCCACGTCGATGGCGGG
>CAZJVB010000017.1:30080-49817 GCA_964549435.1 uncultured Ruminococcus sp. | reverse complement strand
TTTTAGATTTCTTTTCCGGAATCGGCGGTTTTCGGAAGGGATTTGAGTTATGTGGAATGATGTGCAAAGGCCACTATGAAATAGATAAATTTGCGGATCGAAGCTATCGTGCTATATACAATGTAAAGGAGGATGAGTGGTATGGAGAAGACATTACCAAAGTTACCCCGGAAGAACTGCCAACGAATCTATCTTGTCGCTTACCGACATTTTAGAGTCGGCAGTGGACGAAAAGTATTTCCTGTCGAGGGCGGTAATGGCAAAGCCCTTATACAACTCGTAGGCGGTTCGCAGGGCAGCCGGATATATGATGCAAATGGCGTTAGCTGTACGCTCGCTGCTGAGGGAGGCGGCAAGCTCCGCAATGAAATTTTCGATTGAGGTGATCCACGCTGCCACGGTTCATATTATGTGCTTCAGCGTACTTTCGAACGGATAGGCTTTCGACATACCGTTCTTTGAAATATGCGCCATAGCTTTTGAGAACGGTTTTTAGGCAGTCATTTAGAAATTTCAGATCCTCTTTCAGCATATTAAAATCGAGTTTCCCATACACACCGATATACCGCTTTTGTGTCACGCACAGATTGTATCGGCGCAGATCGGTTTTGTAATTCGTACAGAGGTCTTTGGCATAGTCGGTATAGGTTTCAGAGAGACGGTAGGATCGGGACTCGTATGCGAGCAATTCCTCGTCCGCTGGCTTTTTCTTTCGGATGGGGCCATTGAAGCCACCGGCAATGAGATTTTGGATATGTGTATCCGTGATTCTGATCTGCGGCTGACGGACAAACTTATCTACCCATTCTCCGTCCACCTCCACCATCTCGCAGAAGGACTGCTTGGTCATGGAGTAGTATTTACACTCGCAGGCATCGATCCCCTCATGGAAGATAACCACCTGACCACCGGTGTCAACATCGGGAACAACATAAATGAATTTGTTATCGTACCGCCTATAGAAGCCGGCAAATATTCTTCTGTTGTGCCGTTTTCCCATAGGCGCTCCTTTCGTGTTTTTCTGTATTATATCATATATTTGTGACTTTTTATACCCATATTTGAAAAACACATTCAAGCGTCCCATTCCATATAGATTACTTAAAGCTGAGTTTTTTTAAGCGGCAAGGATTTTACTCCCTGCCGCTTTGCTTTTTGACGAGCTTTCAACTCGTTATCTCAAATGGAATCCAATGCGCCGACCTCATACCATTCCTTTGTCAACTTTCGAGATTTCATGTAAGGACGTGAATCCTCGCGTATATGGCTCACCGCTTCATTCGGTTTATCAGACCAAAAAACACCGTAATAACCAGTTTCATCTTCCCAAAAGATCATATAATCCTGGGCTACCTTAATGTAGGTAAATCCCTTTTCCCGAATCTTCTTGACTGAAGAAGAAAGTGCTTGTCGCTTTGAAATTCAGCGTCAATTTTTATGCCGTCCTCTCCAATGTCCACAAAAAACGTGTCAACGGCATTTCTTTGGCGAACGTATTCAAGAACAAATTGAACGACGGCATCAAAATCGTCTTTGTAGTCAGAAAAATCATCAAAGTCAGCTTTTGTGTTACACCCAACCAGTCCGAACACACAGAGCAACATTAAAAGCAATGATATAAACTTTTTCATTCAAACACCTCCAAGGTTATTGTGGTAGTTCAATAGTCTTACTTTGCCAATTAGCCTTATCCTCGTCTGAGGGATTAAAGCACCATTTGACAGTCACCGTGCTGCCGTCTTGCGTGAGTTCGTACAAGCCTTCTTTGAATGGGCAGAAGCCATCGTCGGCACCAGTTGTCTTTCCCAACAATACGGGGTCATTGTTTTCTTCTTGGTAATACACCTCAGCCCCGCTTCCTTGTAGATAGCGCCATTCTTTAATAATGATTTCCTCGGTTGAATCTTGCAAGGTGATATGAATATCATCGTAGTATTCTCGATTGGTTGAGTTACATCCCGCTAAGACAAGAACCAATACTACTAAGACTAATGAGAGCATCCTTTTCATCCTTGCTCCTCCCCAACATCGCTTGCTTTGATTTTGTTTGCAATAGTATTTATCTCACTGAAATTGTACCATTTCAAACGGCACAAATCAATTTTTTGCTTAGCAAAAGTATTCAGTCGCTCATCAGCTTTTCTCTGTGTTTCATCAGCTTCAATACTGAAAATATAATCGTCAGTTTCAATAATCTTGTAGCAAGGGTTGAAATTGTCTGTAATGTAGTATGAAACCTTAGCCTGTGCAATGTCAATGATCAATACCGGGCAGATGACACTATTCATTGTTTTATTGTAAATAGACGCTTGCAGGAAAATGATATCCCCACTCTGGTTGACCGAGAAATTGTCGCAAAAATTCACACCTTCCGAAATGTTCAAGAGCAATTCTGGACTGTTTTTATTCTTCAATATTGCCAAAGACCCGATGTACCATCCCATACGAACTTCTGCAATCGAGTATATACAGCATAATATATCCTGTTGCGGTATGGGGTAGAATTTGTCATAAACAAACGGTACGGAATCACGGTTGCTCCAATTCGGAAGACTTGAAAAATCGAAATTCCAATCTGTTTTATGATACGCTTCACTCGCGTCATATTGTACAGATTCTTCGACAGAATCATCTTTTTCCTTGTTTGAAAGTTTCGAAAGCAGTCGATAGGAGATGCTCTGTCCTTTCTTTCTTGCAAAGGACAATGACATTATAAGTCCGAAAATAAACAGCCCTACGAGAAACAGCCAGCCCATACCGCCGTCATCACCTAATTTGTTGTTAACCAAGAGAAAGGCGGATCTGAAATCTCCGGAGCGTTTCATGTGGTTAAAAAGCATTCCGATGTACAGGAAAAGAGGTATTTCCGCTGCAGCAATGGGATCGACATACCATTTGAACAAGCTAAACCGCATAAGTACAGCAACAAGTACCGGTGTCATAACGAAAAGCACGTCATAAGTCACCATCATTACAAAGCCAGGGTTATCGGTTCCCCCCGACCGTTTCAGCACCAAAAATGCCATATAGGAGAATGCCATATAAACCACTATGTTCAGTGCGTAATATAAAACATGAAATATGACGTGCTTCTTATTCATGGCTTACTCTCTCCTTACGGATTTATCGTAATTTCTGCTTTGGTATAGTCTGCTTCGATATACACCCAATAGGTGGAATCCGTCCAACCTCCGAAAGCAAGTTCAACAGTCGTGGGAACACCTTTCTTCAGTTCTACAATCTCATCATCGCCTAATGCCAGATTGTCGTCGCTTTGTTGGCAACGTAGTTTTACCGTTACCTCTTGGTCTACTGTAGAGATCAGTTCAATAAGAATTGTATTAAAGGGATTATAGGAACTACTGTCAACCTTTATTTCTTTAATGCTAATATCAATTGAGGAACCCGATTCAAAAACATTATTAAGTTCCACAGTACTATCACCCTTGTTGTAGGTTCCCTTGAAATAATTATAGGGAGCATAGTACCAAGCGTTATTGATGTTGGTCTTGAATTCATCCGTAATTTCAAGAACTTTGCCTTCACCAAAGTGAGTTTCGACAAGGCAAATTTGAGACAAATCGGGTGTTAAGCGATATATTCTATTACCGCTTTCAATCCACATAGTTCCTCGTTCAACCGGATACTGTCCACCGCCTATTTCAAGCACGTCAGCGGAAATCTTCGGAACAGTTTCTCCTGTTTGCTGCATTGCTTTCAGCGCATCGATGATATTATACGCCACATCGCAAGCACCAACTGTCTTTTTTGAGATGCCCCAACCGTCCCAAGTATATTGGAAAAGCTTGATTTCCACCTCGTATCCTGAAAGCGTTAAGTCATCATTTGTATTCTCGTCCTCTCCCACGACTAAACAGAATATATCTTCGTAGCGGTAGGAATTCTGCGGAGCGTCGGGATCGCAGTTTCCGCTGAGCAAAACATTAAATGCTACATAGTATGTACCATCTTTCAAATTGGAAAGAGCGTCAAATGTGGTTTCAGATTTCGAATATCCGTCTTCGTTAGATGTAAGCAAATACACCTTTTCAACTTGGCTGTTCACTTGAACTGAATACGATACGCTCTCATTCAAAACAAGTTTTGGAATATCTGCTACTGCGAAAGTGGTTTTTCCGCTGACCAAATCAATAACATCATAGTTGTCAACGGTGGATTCTGTAAAGGTTCCGTCTTTGTTATCGATTTTCGACCACGTCATACAGCTAAAGGGGAATATCGTTTTATTTCCAGAAGATATCTGAATATGTCCGACGAGATTTTCGTTGGCTCTCTCCTCTATTTTTATACTAATTGCCGTAATTTCATAATCGGGAGTCCAGCCATTGGGGGGATTGATATAGTCTAATTTCTTGATTTCATCATTGTGATCAACAATAACGACATCCTTTTCATTCAGACCTTCAAAGTTCGTCCACAGTACACGATAGAGTGCTCCTTTTGTATCATAGGCATAAAAGCAATACGGATTCCCGTCTTTGTACTCAAATGCAGCACAGCTTGGAAGTGTTTCTGCGATTGTCATTATCTCCGAGACGTGCTTTTCTTTATTTTCCGAAGGATTCTGCTGTTCGACGGTCTCTGTGTAGATAGGACACATCGTAATTCTCTCGCTGAAGAAAAGATGCTCGTGATCGATGCCACAACCGCTGTCTACATATTTACCGTTCGATTCCGATGAAACAGGTGGCTCAATTATCTTAATAACTTCTACAACAAGGCAAAGATAGTTGTCGATTACCTGAAGATAAAAATCGGAGTTGTTGTTATAACAGGAAATATCATCGGTAATCTTGTTTTCGGCAGCTTCTACCAAAGCATCGGTGATATAAGGTGCAAAGAGTCTTTGTTCGTCTCTAAGTGCGATATTTTTCCCACTTTTGGGTAAAGTGAGAACATACTTGCTAGCTTCATTAGAGATGCATGAAGCCATATCCAACCTAACAGACCTAACACTTGTTGCAGTAATTTCATACTGCGGCGTCCAACCACTGGGATATTCGTCATAGGTCAAGGTTTCAAATTTATCATTGCGATCAATGATGATTACATCCTTTTCATTCAGACCTTCAAAGTTCGTCCACAGCACACGATAGAGTGCTCCTTTGGTATCATAGGCGTAGAAACAATACGGCTTCCCGTCTTTGTACTCAAATGCAACACAGCTCGGAAGCGTTTCTGCGATTGTCATTATCTCCGAGATGGGCTCTTCTTCATTTTCCGAAGGATTCTGCGATGCCATACAGCCCGAAAGAGCGGCTAGAATCATAATAAGGGGTAATGCAATAGCAAGTATTCGCTTCATAGACGTGTCTCCTTTTTCGGTATTTGTTAATGTTTTAATCGTCATTGGCGGTTAAGATGCCGTCAATAAGAGAGAAAGTCGTTCCGTCTTCGATCTCGTATCCGGGAATCGCATTTGATTCGTCCTTGGCATACTCGTACCCGATGCCCTCGTTGTAATAGAAAGTATACTGGAAATCACCGTCAAAACGCAGGATATGTGCACCGTTTTCCATGGCATAGGTTCCATTTGCAACGGCATAACCATCTGATGCCATTAGCGAGCACATTCTTTCTGCAAGGTATAATTTGAAATATGGCATTTCAACTTCGTTTTTGTTGTTATTATTGACGGGAGGATCTATATTAGGATTTATTGATACACTCTTGTATACCTTTTCAAATACAATTCCGTCAGCCCAATCAAAACCTGCTACCTCTATTGGTTTTGAATTTTCTGCTGAGTAGACCCATGTGCCATCCTGCCAATGCAGAATATAGCTGTAAACGCCTTCGTCACCTACATTTGTGGGAAATATCTTTAAAACGCCTTCATTTACGCTAAATTTACCGACAATTGCAAAAGATGTCCTGGAGTCGGCACTCATTCCAAAGGTTCCTGTTCCATAGTCGAGACTAAATATCGGCTGAAAAGTACTGTTACTTACCTTGGCTTCGTATAAGAACTCCTGGTGGGGCATCAAATTATATAACTCGGCCGTAGGATAGATTTGCTGGCAAGGTTCATCCTTAGGACCGGCGATATAGAATCTATATTCAATAGGCTCACTGCTGGTATTCAAAATACTGGTGTATAATACAGCAAAATTGAAATAGGGATAGTGATAATCAATTATAGTGTCTGACTCAAATATAGACTTCCGTTTAAGCAAGGTCTTATATTCACCGACAAGTTTTTCTCGGTTTTCGACACCGCTGAACGTAGCATTGTCAATGGCGAGCATCTGATAGCATTCCGTCGGAACGCGACCAAAGATCAAATTTTCGTCGTTAAGGTAGTGAGGAAACATTGCTTCAAAGCCTGCATCATGCATATAGATGCGGTAGAAAATGATTCCGTAGATGTCGGCAAGCATCTTGTAGTAGGCGGTTTCTGCTTCGCTGTACGTTTCGTATGCGGTTGCATCCTTGTATTCAGGATAAATCACGCAGGCATTGCTGGACTGTTCGTATGCCAGCGGAGCGACACAATCGCGATTGGAGTTGGTCAACCGAATCTCATCATAGGTGAAATACAAGTTAATAGAATCATTGACGAGGAAGAGAATTTCTTCGTAAGTCAAGGGATTGCGATTGCCATTTTCACGCACTGCTCTCAGTTCTGCATATTGCTCTTCAGAGAAAATAGTAACAGTATTTCCATCCTCGTGCAGATAGGCACTGAAATTTTTCTGTAGCGCAGTTTGCGCCAGCGGTGCATTTTCTTCGACAATGTTATCGACGGAGCGGTCGCTGTTTTGTTTTTGTCCATTTAGATCGTAAGACTTCATCTCTCCGTTATCTGCTGCAATGGCGTACATACATCCTGTAAGGACGATCAAGGATGCTAAGAGAAGTAACAACACAATACTAAAAAACTGAAAATTCCCCTTCATACTTCATACCTTCCCTTTGATAAATTATTTAGAGAGCTCTCATTCTGTATCTGTATTGTATCGAAAGTATATCGCCAACTTGTCTTTAAGTTATCGCCGACTTGTAAAAATAACAAATATTTTCGTTCCTTTTCCGATCTCGGACTCAAAGTGCATCTCCGCGCTGTGGGTATGGACGATCTGCTTGCAGAGAGCAAGTCCAAGACCTGCGCCGCCTTCGGCACGGGAACGGGATTTATCGGTACGGTAAAAGGGTTCCGTGATATGTAAGAGCTGTTCTTCCGTCATACCCCTGCCATTATCTTCGATGATTGCCTGATTGTCGGCACAGGTGATTTTTACCTTTCCGTTGACAGAGCAGGCCTTGATTGCATTTTCGGTGAGGTTATAGAACGGCATTGAGAGCAGCGTTTCGTTGCCCTTGACCGTCATGGGCGAAACGTTGCAGGTGATTTCTACCGCTGCTTTTTCAGCTCTCATTTGTAGTTTCTCCGCAACATCGGTAAGAATTGCGCCGATATCGATGTCGATCATTTCGATCTCGTTTCCACGAATAAAGGCGCCATCAAGCAGGATTTCAGAGATCTTTTGTAAACGCTCGGATTCAGAAATAATATACTTTGCAGCAATCAGTCTGCGCTCTTCCGATGTATTCGCTTTTTCAAGATATTCCGCATAGCCATGAATACTTGTCAGCGGCGTGCGGAGCTCGTGTGCCACATTGTCAACAAGCATCTGCTTGCTCACTGCCTCATGTTCAAGAGCTGCCATCTGCTTGTTGATCTTGGCAAGCATAGCATTGAAGCTTTTGGCAAGGAGCATAAATTCGTCGTTGCCTTTTTCCTCGGCGTTTACGGAGAAATCACCCGCTTCGATCATCTCGGTTAGCTTACGGAATTTCCCTAAGGGTTCGGAGAGCTTTTTCAGGATGAAGTATAGGCAAACCGCAAGGAGTAAGGAAACACCGGTCGCTGTCAGAGCATAGGTGATCATCAGTGACGCAAACTCGGAATCAAGAGATTCCACGTTTTTTGCGAAGATCATGACGTATTTGCCATCACAGACCTCGGAAGAGATTACGATATGGCGTTTTCCGTTAATATCGGTGTGCAGCAAGGCGTTTTCATTGATATCATAGTCGCTTGTGAAGTTTGAATAAACCGTGTAGCCGTTTTCCTCAAAGGCAAGATACAAGCCTTTGTTTGCGTAATACGCTCCGAACGACTGCATCAGAAGCGAGGGATTGCTGTATGCATTCAATTCGGTCATATCCTCATAATCGCGTTCAAAGGACATCGCCACATAGTACTGTTCTGCGGTAACGGCAGTTTCGGTTGCCTCCACATTCTTCTGATAGGTGTAGATCGTGAGGGACAGAATACCGATGTCTAAACAGCTTAAAAACAGAATCAAAGTAAAGATATAGGTCTTTTGCCAAAATCTCATTTTCATATCTCAAACCTATATCCTGTTTTATACACTGTTTTAATCCGATCCGAAATCCCCAATTTCTGACGGATTCTTTGGATGTGAACATCAACTGTATGAGAATCTCCTTCATAGTCATAATCCCAAACAAGTCTCAGCAATTTCTCGCGAGATAATGCCAGATTGCGATTGTTGATCAACGCTTCAAGAAGATCAAATTCTTTGGGTTTTGATGCTACCTCTGTACCGGACCTGAACACGCGACGGTTATGAAATTCTATTCGTATGTCATCAAATGCAAACGTTTTTGAATTCGCTTTGGTTCTGCGAAGAACCGCCTCGACACGCTCTACAAGCTCGACGATATCGAAGGGCTTGGTAATATAGTCATCAGCACCCAAACGAAGACCTTTGATCTTATCTTGGGATGCAGATTTAGCAGTAACAAATATCACGGGAGTTTCCTCGATGTATTCCATGATCTCGAATCCGGAATATTGGGGCAACATCACATCCAGTATGATCAGATCATATTTAACTTTCAGCGCTTCTTCAAGACCTGTTGCACCGTCAAACACTTGGTTGCATTCATGTCCGACCAGCTCAAGATTAAATTTTACAAGGTCGTTGGTCGCTTTTTCGTCTTCAACAATAAGTATTTTAGCCATGTGTTTCCTCCCCCGTATTGTCGATTGAAGATACATTATCCCCATTTTGCTTATATAATAGCACGGACTTATTGCCAACTTGTATCCGCGAGCAAGTGATTTTTAATTTGTAACAGAAAAAGCCCGTAACTTTTCGCAGAAAGCTACAGGCTGCAACGGATTCGGGGTTGATGAGCACATAACCACGCCGAAAAAGTTTTTAATTTATTTTATTATAGTGTATCATATATTTGTGACTTTTTCAACCTCTTTTTTGAGCATAGCGGTGGCTGAACAGAGGTTGAATGGATTTCAAACAATAAAATTCCGATCTCCTCATTCGATGATCGGATTTTTGATTTTCCCCTTTACTTCCTGTTTTACGGTCGGATTCTTTTTACCTTTGCTCCATTTACGTTATGAACCAATGGGAAGCCATCGGCAATTTTGTCATTCCTGCGGATTTTCGGACTGCTTACAATTGTTGTTATTGGCTGCAAAGCATCAGCTAATCACAGAACTGTATGCGAGGCCCGGTTTTTCTTTCAAGGAGCGTTTTGTTTTTTCCGGAGGGGAAATGCAGGGAATTTTGTTTGCAACTTTGATGTCAGGCGACTGCTTCGTCAGGCGTATCTCATTTCGTTGAGGACTTCTCCGATGTCTGCATCGATGCAAATTGCTTGCTGTTCAATCTCCTGAGGGCAAATTGCTTCACCCCGGTTGATACACGCATAGACAGCCTTCGGATTCTTCGCCGTCATCTGCCAGAACGGATATTTGATGATGACCGGCGTATTAGCTCCGACGCCCAACTCCAGATAGAGGATGTGTAGATTTTTATGACGGCGAACAAAATCATCATATCGATCTGCCGCTGCATACCAGCCTTTGTCCTGCACAAAGCTGCCGTCACTGCGCAGATTCATGGTCATCGGCGCACCGCAGATCGGGCATTTCGGAATAAGCTCTGTCGGTATTTTCATATCCGTCTGCGCTTCGAGCATTTTGCGAACAGTCGCCTCGTTGTCGTACGTTTGCGGCTGGCAGGGCTTAGAGCATTGCCATAAGCCGTAATCTCCCTGTGTGTAGAACAGACGTTTTTTATCAAAGCCGGCAAGCTGGAACTGATGGTCCACGTTGGTTGTCAGAACGAAATAGTCCTTCTCTTTGACCAATTCTCGTAAATCCGTGTACGGCTTTCCGGCAGGCAAGTCGTAACGGTTATAATAAATGTGGCGGCTCCACCATGCCCAGTATTCCTCCAGGGTTTTATAGGGATAAAAGCCTCCGGAGTAGATGTCGTTGATTCCGTATTTTTTATGAAAATCCGAAAAGTACCGATCAAATCGCTCTCCGGCATAGGTCAGCCCGGCAGAAGAAGACATACCGGCTCCCGCGCCGATGAGAATGGCATCTGCGGTTTCCAGTTCCTCCTTGAGTCGGCTAATCAGCTCCGAGGAGTTCCCGGTAGATTTGCAAATCGATCTCTTTGTAAACATTGAATATCACCTTAATATTGCTTTGTGTCTGTCGTTTGTGTTCTCTTACAGCTTCAACTGCGATTTCTGCAGCCCGTCCGTTCGGAAAGTGGAACTCTCCGGTAGAAATGCAGCAGAAAGCAATGCTGGCAACACCGTTTTGTTCCGCCAGCTCCAAGCAGGACCGATAGCAGGAGGCGAGCAGCTCTTCGTGCCTCTTTGACAACCTCCCTTGAACAATCGGACCGACCGTGTGCAGCACGTATTTGCAGGGCAGATTGTAAGCAGATGTGATTTTTGCTTTTCCGGTGGGTTCTTCATGGCTTTGGTTTTTCATCAGATGATAGCAAGCGAGACGTAGCTGCACACCGGAAAAGGTATGGATCGCATTGTCAATACAGCCGTGGCAGGGGTGGAAGCATCCAAGCAGTTGGCTGTTTGCCGCATTCACGATGGCGTCGCATCTCAGTGTTGTGATATCTCCCTGCCAAAGATAGATATCCTCCTGTATCGGCGCCAGCTCTGAAAGGTCGGTGATCCCTTTTTCCGCTATTTCCGCCTGAAGATAGTCATCCTGCACAGTCAGAAACTCTTTGCTTACGGGCTTGGGCATACGAACATTACACAGCGAACGGAGCAGCCGCTTTTGTTCCGGTACAGGAATCGGAATCTTTATATCCCGGTATGCTGTTTGCTCACGGAGGAGTTCTTTTATTAAAAACAATCGTCTTTCGGTTTGTGTCATAAGGGGATCCTTTCATCGGTTTCCGCCGGATTTCCCATTTTCAGGGGTTACGCTGATGCAACTTTTAAGAAAACTCCCCACAAACAGATTGTCTGCGGGGAGCTCCTTCCTGTCTGCATGCCTTCGAATCACTTCATCTCAGATGCTATCGGAAACAATGCGACGCTGCTGCAGTCGCTTTTCGCGCGCCGGTTCCTGAGTAATGATAGAATCAGAAGGTGTATTCTTTGGGAGGGTTACCGGAAAAGTCGGCGATAACGGCCTTGGCATCCGCCAAATAAAACACCTCAAAAGCAGGGTTGTCTGCAGTCTGATAATTGCCCTTTACGATGGGATTCTCCAAAGCTGCTTCCTTGATCTTTTTATCGTTTACAAAAACAGCCTTGCCACTGATGCGAATCCACGCATACTCTGGGGAAGAGATGCAAACCTCCACATTCGGATTTTCCTGCATATCCTTATAAACATCCTTGAAGTTTCCGGTATTGAACCACAGCTTTCCATCCCTTTCAAAGCTGAACATGAACGGGCGGCATTTTGCCTTTCCGTCGCGGCCTACCGTTGCAAGGTACTGTACGGGATTTGCCTCTAAAAATTTTGCTACTTCTGACATGGTCAATGTCCTCCTTGACAGTTTTTTGTTGTAATAAATTCGATTACAACGTTAGTATAGCATACATTTAATGTAATGTCAATAGTTACAACGATTTTTTGTGAAATATTTTTCGGAATTTTCTGACGAAAAAAACAGCCAGCTGTCCGATAAGGGCATATGGCTGTTTCCGCGATGCAGTTATGTTTGTTTTTCTTCCAAAATCCATTTTTTCGTATCTCGGATCACATCGGCAAGGGTGATTTTTTTCAGTTCACACTCCATTGCTGCCTGTACTTGCTGCAGTTTGCCGTCAAGAATACGGTGGATATTCCGCCCCACAGGGCATTCCTGATTGGAATTTTCGTGGAAGTGAAAAAGCTCTCCGTTATCGATACACTCTACCGCGCGATAGATATCAAGGAAAGTGATCTGCTCCAACGGTCTTGCAATAGAGGTGCCGCCGCTGCCTCTTTGGACATTGACAAGTCCTGCGGTTTTCAGCTGTGACAACAGCTTGCGAATGATAACGGGATTGACATTGACGCTTCCCGCTAAAAAGTCGCTGGTGATTTTATGTTCTTTTTCAAACGTATTGATACAGGAAAAAATGTGTATCGCTATCGTAAATCTACTCGAAATCTGCATGGCAACCATCCTTACAAACCGACCGAATCGACTGCAACTATTATAGCAAATTCGGTCTGTTCTGTCAAGGCGTCTTGTTAGAACTCAATTTCTCACCAGACCGTATATCACCATGAAAAGGATATACAGAATGGTCGCGATTGCGCATAGATTATAGAACCAGTAGCTTCCGAAATCCATCATACTCCGGATCCTATGAATGACGATCCAAAATTTTTTTTGGCTATGCATCGGGCCAAACACACTCAGAAGAAACAGCAGGAATATGATCATGAGTACGGTCGCTGTGATGATTGCTCCCATTGTCCGTGTCTGATTATGATTCGCAGCACGCAATGACCCACGCAATAAAATTGTCCGTACTGCTGCCGGTGCGTTCGGCCTCTACATGCGCCTGTCCCCATACGGTTTCAAAATCTACATCTGCGCCGTACATTTCCAGTGCAAGTGCAAGATTCACTTCGGTTGTTAACGCCGTGTCGCTTTGATTGATACCTGTACGGATTCTCCAATAGGAGGCAACTGTAGACGTCTGATATCCGTCATAATAATCCATGAGATAATAGAGGGGATTGTACATATTCACGCGGTCGGTTACGGAAATGTCCAGTGCATCGGTGCGGCTCAGATCCTCTGCATACGCAGCCCCATAGTCCGCATTGTCAGCCAACAGCATAGCCATAACTGCATCGAAGTGGTCGCCTTCTCCGTCTCCGTCCCCGAACAATATATTTTCGCCTTGGGATTCATCCAATGCGTCGAACGCACCCAGATCTTTTGATGCGACCTTCAGTGCGCTGACAAAATCTTCAATGCTTGTGATGGTTGCCGTGTTGGTCTCGCTGTCGTAGGTTACCCAGACGTTCTCCGCGTTTAAAGCATCGATATAATCCTGTACCGTCTCATAGGTTCCGGATAGATTGATTCCACCAGACGTTTCGTTTCGGTTGATTCCGTCACCGATATCGAACCCGTTCCGATCGGTAGGACCATCGCCCAGCTCAGGCAGTTCTCCATCCAGAGCGGGAAGGTTGCCGTCAATTCCACCTTTTCCACCGAGGATATCTTTACCGTCGATCTCGCCGTCCGCATGGAATCCGCCTTTGCCTCCGCGGTCACCCAAAGTGCCGTTGAGTCCTCCGTCAGGAAGATCTCCGATCGTGCCGAAGTCGCCTTTGCTTCCGGATGCAGCTGTGTAGGGGAAGGTAGTATCCGCGAGGAAGTTGTTTAAGGAACCCTCGATGACGGCTTTCAGATAATCATAGTAGCTGCCCGCCTGGTAGACGCCCTCTTCTGAAGCGACCAGTGTCAGTGTATGACCGGCTTCATCCGTCAACCCCAATTTGTTGATATACAGCGCAAACTGTTCTGCCATGGCGTCGGACAGCTCTTGCAGTTCTTCACTTAAGTCTGTTCTTGTTACGCCGAGGTTCCACTCATAGGCTTCACTGGCGTAATCCAAATTGGTGATCGGACACCATGCCATTGTTCCTGCAATTGCATCGCTGACACCGCTGACCGCGCCGATCGCCTCCAAATAGGGGGTATAAAGCGCACTGTCGCCGGTTGCACCGAGTAACGCACTTTGCGCACCGCCGCCGCTCATACCAAAGGAGAAAATGCGATCCGTGTTGCCGGGGATAAGCTCCCCGGTATATCGGATATAGCGGATGGCGGCCTTCAAATCGGTTACGCCTGCAGGGGCACCCGCTTCGCGTCCGCGGCAGCCGGCGTATACATAGACAAATCCGGCAGCCGTATAGGAAGCTGTGCCGGCAGCGTACCCTGTGGGCGCCGCCATGGCCGCATAGCCGGGCGTGTCAACGGGGATAACGATAGGCGCGCTTTCCGCATGGAAGCCACCGACTGTGCCGGAAGCGTCAATCTCGCAGGTATAGGTTCCGTCGCCGTTATCCGTTCCGGTCATATAAGCGCCGGGCACATAAATACCAAGGGTTTCATAAGCTATATCCGCCGGCGTTTCGCAGTAAACGATTCCGGTTTGCCAATAGACATCGTTTTCCTGATTGTATTGCCATTTCGTCATATCGATTTTGCCAAACGATCCTCCGCTCTCTGTTTCGGATGCTGTGGAGGACGTATCTTTTTGATTGTCACTTGTGTTGCATCCGGCAAGTAAAACGGCGCATAGGATCAGAAAGCAGAACAGTCTTTTTCCGATTTTCATCATTTTGGTTTTTATCTCCTTTCCCCTGTCAGGGGTAAAACGATTATTCCAACTCGAAAGCACCTGTATAAAGCTGGTAATACTGTCCTTTTTGCGCAATCAGATCGTCGTGGTTGCCGCGTTCAATGATGCGACCGTGATCCAAAACAATGATGACGTCGGAATTCTTGACTGTGGACAGACGATGGGCGATAACAAATACGGTTCTGCCCTCCATCAGTGCATCCATACCGCGCTGTATGATGGCTTCCGTTCGGGTATCAATGGACGAGGTGGCTTCATCCAAGATCATAACAGGCGGATCGGCAACAGCGGCACGGGCAATCGACAAAAGCTGCCGCTGTCCCTGCGATAGATTGGCACCGTTTCCGGATAGCAGCGTATTATAGCCTTCCGGCAGGCGGGTTATGAAGTCGTCCGCTCCCGCCAGCTTAGCAGCTTCAATGCACTCTTCATCTGTAGCGTCCAGCTTGCCGTACCGGATATTTTCCATAACGGTACCGGTAAACAGATTCGTATCCTGCAGCACGATGCCGAGCGCATGACGCAAATCGCTTTTTTTGATCTTGTTGATATTGATGTCGTCGTAGCGGATTTTTCCGTCCGCAATATCGTAAAAGCGGTTCAGCAGATTGGTAATCGTCGTTTTGCCTGCGCCAGTGGCTCCTACAAAGGCGACCTTCTGCCCCGGCTTTGCATAAAGACTGATGTCATGCAAAACGGTCTTTCCTTCTTCATAGGCAAAGTCCACGTCGAACAGCCGCACATCACCGGCGAGTTTTGTATAGGTGACCGATCCGTCCGCCTGATGAGGATGCTTCCATGCCCAGATTCCGGTGCGCTCCCTGCATTCTACCAAGGTGCCTTGCTCCTCCCGTACATTGACAAGGGTAACATAACCGTTATCCTGCTCCGGATGCTGGTCCATCAGGTGGAAGATACGCTCCGCGCCTGCCATGCCCATGACAACGGCATTGACCTGATTCGAGACCTGATTGATTGCGCCGACGAATTGCTTCGTCATATTCAGAAACGGAACTACAATGCTGATGTTCATGATCATACCGGAAATGCTGATATTCGGCGCCTTGCAAAGCATCAGGATGCCGCCGACCACGGCGACGATCACGTAAAGAACATTGCCGATATTATTTAAAATAGGAATTAAAGTATTCGCATATTTATTTGCACGAACCGATTCGTCGTATAACTGCTCGTTCAGCTTGATAAAGTCCGCCTCACTTTGATTTTCATGGCAGAAAACCTTTATAACCTTCTGCCCGTTCATCATCTCCTCCGCAAAGCCCTCGACCTTGCCCAGCGCTGTTTGCTGGCGGAAGAAAAACCTCGCAGAACCGCCGCCGACTTTTTTCGTAATGACAAGCATCAGCGCGACGCCGAGAAGGACAACCAGCGTCAGCCATAAGCAGTAGTAGATCATGATGCAGAAGATCGCAATCACGGTGATCCCCGATACGAGTAACTGAGGCAGGCTTTGGGAAATCAATTGGCGCAGTGTATCGATATCATTGGTATAGTGGCTCATGATATCGCCGTGATTATTGATATCAAAGTACTTGATCGGAAGAAGCTGCATTCCGTTGAACATTCTACTCCGCAGCTTTTTCAGAGATCCCTGCGTGATGATCGCCATCAACTGGTTGTAAACAAAGCAGGCGGCCAGCGATAGGATATAAAAGCCGGCTAAGATTCCTACCAGAATCGCAATCTCTCTGCTGATAGAACCCCAGTTTCCGATGTCCCAGTTCTCTTCGATTACGGCAATGATTTTTTGCATGAAGATGGTTGGAATCGCAGAGACAATCGCACTGAAAATGATGCAGACAATCGTGACCGGCATGATGACGGGATAGAATCCCCGGATGGTTTTCAAGAGCCGACCGATGACGCCTTTCCGAATCAGTTTATTCTCCATCTTGATCACCTGCCTTATTCTGAGAAGTATAGATCTCGCGGTAAATATCGTTGCTCTTTAAGAGCTCTTTATGCGTTCCGACTGCATTGATTCTGCCGCTTTCCATCACGATGATCCGATCGGCATCTTCTACGGAAGCGGTGCGCTGCGCAATGATGATTTTTGTGGTTTCCGGAATATATTTCCGCATGGCCTTTCGGATTTTTGCATCCGTTTTGGTATCGACGGCACTGGTGGAATCATCCAAGATCAGGATCTTCGGTTTTTTCAGAAGCGCCCTCGCAATACAAAGCCGTTGCTTCTGCCCTCCGGATACATTGGTGCCGCCCTGTTCGATATACGTATCGTATCCATCGGGGAACTGTGTAATGAATTCATCGGCGCAGGCTAATTTGCAGGCTTGCACCAAGGCTTCATCCGTTGCGTTTTCATCGCCCCAGCGAAGATTTTCTTTGATGGTGCCGGAAAACAAAAGGTTCTTCTGAAGGACCACTGCGACCTGATCGCGCAGGGTGTTTAGATCGTAATCCTTGACGTTGACACCGCCGACTTTTACCACGCCCTCTGTGGCATCATATAGCCGGGAAATCAACTGGATCAAAGAGGATTTGGACGAACCTGTTCCGCCGATAATTCCGATGGTCTCACCGGATTTTATCTGCAGGTCAATATTCGCCAGCGCCATCCGTTCCGCCTTCAACGAATACTTAAAGCTGACATGCTCAAAAGAAATGGACCCGTCCGCAACCTCATACTTCGGATTTTCAGGGTTTTTAAGGGTGCTGTTTTCCGTGAGAATTTCCGTAATACGCTTCCCTGATTCCACCGCCATGGTAATCATTACAAAGACCATGGAAAGCATCATCAGGCTGCTGAGCATCATAAAGCCGTAAGAGATAAGGGAGGAAAGCTGACCGACGTCAAGATCCAGACCGTGAGAAGTAATGATCGTATATGCGCCGAAGGAAAGAATAAAGACCATGACTACATAGAGGCAGAACTGCATCAGCGGATTATTCAGGACAAGAATTCTCTCTGCTTTGGTGAAATCCTTGCAGACGTCCTCCGCAGCGACTTCAAATTTTTCCTGTTCATACTCCTCGCGTACAAAGGACTTCACAACACGCATGGCTTTGATGTTTTCCTGTACCGAGGCGTTTAAATGATCGTATTTCTTGAATACCTTCTTGAATAACGGCATGGCTTTCCAAACAATGATCAGAAGACCTGCCAGTAGAATGGGCATGACTATAAGGAAAAACCATGCCAGCTTTCCGCCGATGATCATCGCCATGGCGAAAGCAAAAATCACCATCAGCGGCGCGCGGATTGCACTTCGGATAATCATCATGTAGGCATTCTGTACATTGGTCACATCCGTTGTCAGACGGGTAACTAGGGAAGACACCAGAAATTTGTCGATGTTCTCAAAAGAAAAGGTCTGGATGCTGTGAAATAAATCCTGTCGCAGATTCTTTGCCAAACCGCAGGATGCAACCGCGCAGGTCGAACCTGCCATCGCTCCGAACAGCAGGGACAAGACTGCCATAATAACCAAAATAATCCCGTATCGGATAATCACTACCAATTCGCAGCCGCCTTTAATTTCGTTGACCAACGTGGCGATCAAAAAAGGGATAATGCACTCCATAACGACCTCCAAGGATACGAAGATCGGCGTCAGAATAGCGGGTTTTTTATACTCTCTGACGCTCTGTGCAAGTGTTTTTATCATAGGTTCTAACCGTTCCTTTCCAAGCAATTTTCCTGATATATCTCGCGATTTTTCTTTTCACGCGTCATTGTCATAAGGTAGATGAAAAAAAGCACAATCGCCGTCAGATTCTCCGTGATCGGCTGGCTGATGACAATCCCATTAATGCCAAATAAATTAGCTAACAGCATCATGACGGGCGTGAGCAGAAGTCCCTTATTGATGACGGTATTTGCCATGGAGATTTTCCATTTGCCAATGGATTGGAATGCCGCATTGAACAACTCGATGAAACCGAATCCGATGATGCAGAAGATCCACATGCGTAAATAGCCGACCGCGACAGGCACCGATTCTCCAGACGGGATCAGCAGGTTTACGATCATCGTCGGTATCACGGCAATCAGCATCTGGCAGACAATTACCCAAGCAGCCATGACTACAATGCCGCCGTTGATGATAGATTTGACTCTTTTCAGAAGACCCCAGGAATAGTTATAGGAAACGACCGGGCGCAGTTCCTGTGCGATGCCGACGCAGATCTGCATAAAGGCATTCCCGATTTTCTGTACGACACCCCAAGCAGCCAACTCCACCTGCCCTCCAAAAATATTGAAGTAGTAGTTGCGGACAAAATCGCAGATATTCATGCACATCAGCACCAATCCGGCAGGAACTCCTACTGCGAGCACTTTCGTGCAGATTTGATCCCGGACGCGGTAGTACCGCGGGCGGAAACAGACAACCGTGGTTTTCCGGCGGCGGGCATACATCAGCAGATAAAAGACAAGAGAGAGGTAGTTGGCGATACAGGTAGCAAGCCCTGCACCTGCAATTCCCATATGAAATCCGAAAATAAAAACCGGATCAAGAATGACATTGCAGGCACCGGCTCCGGCAATACCGACAGCAGAAATTCTGGATTCGCCTTCAGCTAAGAACAGCTGAGAAAATACCTGTGACAATACCAGCGGGACGCAGCCCATATGAAACGTCCAGAATAAATAGTCTACGCAGAATCCAAGCGAATTTTCATCTGCCCCGATCATAAGCAAAAGAGGCTCCTTTGCAGCCAATAGAATCAGGGACAGAAGCACGGTGATGCCGCCGGCTGTATAGACGGCAAAGGAAGAAAAGGTTTTCGCGCGTTCCCTGTTACCCTTTCCCAGTTCCGACGCCATGTTGGCATTGGCTCCAACGCCAATATTTTTCCGATACAGGTGAGCGTCATGACAATCGGGAAGGTGATTGTCATGGCAGAAATCTGAAAGGTATCGCCGGTTCTGTCTACAAAAAAAGCGTCAGCCAGGTTCAGAATGAGAAAGGTCAATTGACTAAGCGCTGAGGGAAATATGAATTTGGCCAGAACCTTCGGTACTGCATATTGCGTAAACGCCTGCTCCTGTTTGGAAAGCGTCTGCGCACTTTTTTCACTCAAAAT
>CAZJVB010000017.1:0-29980 GCA_964549435.1 uncultured Ruminococcus sp. | reverse complement strand
AATCAAGTACGCAGTTTGAACCTACTAAGTATGCCAAAGGATACTATCGATGCAAAGGAGCGCATAAAATGACATCGGAAGAAATGCTGCAGGAGATCAATGCTATTTTGAATGTTCCCGAAAAGAAGGCTTACGTAGATCAGATGATTCCCTTGCTCCATGGAAAATGGGAGCTGCAAATTATGATGGAGGTATGTCGGGAGGATGTTTTGCGGTTCGGTGAATATAAGAAACGGCTTCCTAAAATCACCAACAGTGTGCTGACGGCTGCGCTTCGTAATTTGGAGGCATGGGGACTGATCATCCGTACACAGTATAATGAGATTCCACCCCGTGTGGAGTATACTCCCACCGAAAAAGGAAAAAGCCTGCTGCCGGTTTGTTATGAAATCATCAAATGGGGATCGGAAAACTGGTTGGACGGTTCTTCCTATTAAATTATATGTGATTGCTGCAGAGCGGTGCGTCTTCCGTCAGGCTCTGCTTTCGTCGCTGATTTCCGTTTTTGGCGGACATTTTTTCCTTATTATAGGATTTCTGCGTCAAAAAAGGTTGCATTCCAATTTCTTTCATGCTATAATAAGATCGATATGAGGCGGTTGCGTCAACTGGCATCTGCTTTCCGGCTCATGGTATCATTATTTATCAGACATCATTTTGAGGAGGGTTTTTGATGGCAGCATTTTCTATTTTTGCCGATTCTTCGGTTGATTTGACTCCGGAATGGCTTTCCCGCTATGATATTACAACGATGGATTTGCATCTGTTTGTAAATGGAGCGGAGGAAGATATTTCCACTTTGGAAACACATACGTTTTATGACCGTCTGCGAGCGGGGGAGGTTGCCTCTACATCTGCGCTGAATCCGGAGGAGTATGTCGCCAAAATGGAGCCTGTTCTGCAAAGCGGTCAGGATATTCTGTATGTCGGTTTTTCCACGGGTTTGAGCTGTACGTACAACAATGGGGAGCTTGCTGTCAAGGAGCTGTCGGAGCGCTATCCGGACCGTAAGTTATACGCTGTCAGTTCTCTTTGCGCTTCTGTCGGTCATGGATTGTTGACAGTATTGGCGGCGGAGAAGAAACAGGCAGGCGCCTCTTTGGAGGAGGTGCGCGATTTCTTGGAGGAAAACAAGCTGCACCTTTGCCATTGGTTTACGGTAGATGATCTGATGTTTTTGAAACGCGGCGGTCGTGTTTCGGCATCTACGGCGCTGGTGGGCACCATGCTGGGAATCAAGCCGGTCATGCATGTGGACAATGAAGGGCACTTGATCAATGTTGCCAAAGCACGCGGCAGAAAAGCCTCTATCGCCGCTTTGTTTGATAAAGTGAAAACCACCTCGATTGCACCGGAGACACAGATCATGGGGATTTGTCACGGTGACTGCCCGGAGGAAGCCAACGATCTTGCTATGCGATTGAAGAAGGAGCTTGGCGTGCGCGAGGTTATCGTTTGCCCGACCGGCTTTGTAATCGGTGCTCATTCCGGTCCCGGCACTCTGGCGGTGTTCTTCCTCGGTACGGAACGGTAAAAAGAAGAAGCCCAAAGTAAAAAGTATTAAAATTGAAGCAACGAACTGACATCGCTTTTCAAACGGTGTCAGTTTTGTTGTAATATGAAGGCGTGTCTCTGCATAGGTTTTGGACTCGGCTCGATAAAAATATTCATAGTTAAAGGATGCTTGAATTTTCCTATTTGACAAAACCGATTTTCTATGATATAATGAAAATGCTACACAGATTCTGATATCTATATACCTACATATTTTTCTTCACTTTCGGAAAAATAACTTTGGTAAAAAGTGTTTTCCGTCACTTTCCGTGGGTGAAGATCGAGGTATAGTGAATTGTGTGGCTGCAATCAGGATTACACTTTTTCGGTGCGTTCTTCCCAGAACTCACTTTTTTTACGAAAAAAGGACGTAGAGCGATTTCGCCGTCGCAGCTAAGATGGAAAGTTCGGCAGACATTAGACCGCTTGCTTTCGATAGATTTGGCTTTTTCGTATTCCAAGCGATTATCTATGCCTTGATAAATATAGTCTGTCCTTTTTTGGATTTTGCTAAGCAATGCCATATAAAAAACGCAGCTTCATTGGAATGAAGCTGCGTCCTTTTGACATGCGATATTCAGTCGAACGTCGCGACGTAGTATTTCTTTTTTCCACGGCGAAAGACAAGGAACTTGCCGTCCAGCGCATGCTCCCGTCCGAGCGGAACCGTTCCGTCTTTAACGGGTTCGCCGTTAAGAGAAATGGCGCCGGCATGCAGGAACTCATTTGCTTCTCGGTTGGAGGAAGCGATTCCTCCCGCTTTGAGGGCGTCCAGCAGTCTGCAGCCTTCCGTGATCGTAAAGTGCGGTACGTTTTTCAGTCCTGCCAGAAGATCGTGCGGCGGGATAGCTTTGATGTCGCCGGAAAACAGCTGCTCGCTGATACGCACTGCCTCTGCGTAAGCTTCCTCACCGTGCAGATCGGTGAGGATCTCCTTGGCAAGCGCTTTTTGCGCGATGCGCAGATGTGGCTTTGCATTGTGGCGCCGTTCGATCTCTTCAATTTCCTCGCGGGACAGAAACGTCAACCGTTTCAGGTAGGGAACTGCCATGACGTCTTCCGCGTTCAGAAGGAACTGGTACAGCTCGTAAGGACTGGTCTTGCTGCGGTCCAGCCAAACTGCATTGCCTTCAGATTTACCGAATTTGTTCCCTTGCGAATCGGTAATCAACGGCATAGTCATCGCATATACGGTATCTCCGGAGGTTTTGCGCACCAGTTCGATGCCAGTCGTGATATTGCCCCATTGGTCGGAACCGGCAACCTGCAGATCCACCCCCATATGTTCATGCAGATATTTGAAATCGTATCCCTGAATCAGCATGTAGGAAAATTCTGCGTAGGAAATCCCGCTCTCCATCTGTCGTTTAACATGATCCTTGCTCAGCATGTAGCCGACACCGATGAATTTGCCGATATCCCGAAAGAATTCCAAAACAGGCATATCCTTCATCCAGTCGTAATTGTTGACAACGGGATAGGGGAACAATTTCTGAACCTGTTCCTTTAATGCCTCGAAATTTCGAAAAATCGCTTCCTTCTGAGACAATTCGCGCTCCACCGTACCGCGCGGATCGCCGATCAGTCCGGTTGCACCGCCAACCAGAAGCAGCGGATGGTGACCTGCCTGTGCAAGGCGGCGGGTAATCAGAAATGAAGAATAATGTCCTAAGTGCAGACTGTCTGCCGTTGGATCGGTACCGATATAAAATGTGAGTCCGCCTGCATTCAATTTTTCAATCAGGGCGGGATCGGAAATGTTTTCGATCAGCCCTCTCCATTGCAGATCTTCATAGACTGTCATAAAAATATATTCCTTTCATTGATATGCAGCATCGTTGTATTTTGCGTATCGGAAAACAAAAGCAAGCGATGAGAAGCAAAACCATTATTTTTATTTAGTATACCACAAGGCGGGGCGGCTTGTCAAGTGCGACCGCTACGCGATATCGTACAGAAAAGCGCCTATGCAATCAGAGCATAAGCGCTTTTCTATTCGATTTATGGTATCAAAGTAATCAGCACCAGCTCCGGCGGGTTGCCGATGCGAGGAACACGGGTATTATGCCGCGCCAGACCGCGGCTGCATAGCATTGTGCAGTGCGTGCCGCTGGGGTTCCATTGATAGAGCCCTCCGGTATACTTTGGGAAGAATCCTTGATCCGGTGCATAAAATCCGTTTTTCAGAAAGGGAAACCGCCATTGCCCGCCATGCGCATGACCGGTCAGAACCAAATCAAACGGACCTTCCCGGTATTCTTCCACCCGTTCGGGGCGGTGGGTAATGAGGAGAGAGAACGTCTCTTTGTGTGACCGGACCGCATTCCGCGCGGCTTTTAGCTGCTTTTGATGTATGTCCTCGTTTCGCAGCGGATCCTCTACGCCGCAGAGCAGAAGCGTCTCATTGCGGACCGGACGCAGCACGGATTCTCCGGCAAGCAGGCGTGCACCGGTGGTTTTTGCTGCTGCTTTGATCTGTTCCGGAACGCCGGTTTTGATTTCATGATTGCCGGGGGTATAGAAGGTTTTCCATTCTTTTGCTGCCAATGTCAGTGTTTGCAGTGCCGGCTCCGGCGAAACCCGTTCGTCAAATGTATCTCCGCCGAACAGAACGAGATCCGGTGCAAACCTTCGTATGGGGGAAAGCAATTCCTCCTGTCGTTTTCCGAATGCCTCACTGTGCAGATCGGAAAGGAATGCAAGCCGTATCTCGCTTTGCAGCTTACCCGCTGTCGGGAGCTTGTAATAGGATTCTTGTACCGGCATTATTTTTTTCGGACGAGTAAAACGACGGCGACTGCGATCAGCGCAACTGCCAGAATGCTAAGTCCGATGATCCATGGCAACAGGGAACCGGCGCCGTTGCTTTCGGAATCGACAGCCGATTGTGTTTCGGACGTGGATTCTTCGGAGGATGCTGCGCTTTCCGTCGGATCGGAGACTTCCGGCTCCGGCTCCGGTGTCGGGAGCTCCAAATTGCCGGTCAAAGCTTCTCGGCTGACCTTATAGACGGTGCAGATGATGCGTTCGATGCGCAGCAGATCTTCCTCCAGACGGGCTTTTGCCTGTTCATTTTCAACTGCACGAATAGCTTCTCGCAGGGAGAGCAGGGGTTGGGCGGGAATGAGACTTTCCTGTACGGAATCGGTAGCTGCCTGAATTGCAGTCCGTAGTGTCTGTGCTTCTGCTTCACTTAAGCCCTCTAATGGCAACAGGATTTCCTCGATGCGCCCATCCATATATGCCAGACCGGCTTTGATCGCAGCTTCACTGTCCAGAAACGGGGTGATTGCGTCGTTCCGGTAGACAGATTGCAGCAAAGCAGGTCCTGCTTGGTCCTTAAGATAGGCGGATGCTTCGAAGAAAGCGTCCCCATAAGTACCGTATTGGGTGTCTTCGATGGCTTGACGCACCATTTCCGAAGCACCGAGGGATTCCAGATAGACACCCAGTCCGGTGACCACCATGCATCGGTCACCGCTCATCTCTACCTGTCTCCTGATATCATCACCGAAACCGTCTCCGTATGCCATCGGATGAAGCTGATCCAGCCATCCCATTTCAAGCCAAGACGGATAATCCTGATAGTTGTAAGCGCCGGCGCTGTCTACGATGGCAACGACATCTGCCGAAAGCAGGAGAGAGGGCTTCACGCGGTCGATCATTTCCCGTACCGCCTGCACCATTGCCGACACGCAATCCTTGCGATACTGCACCCAATCCGCCCAATAGTCTGCCTGCATATCGAAGGTCGGTGTGACGCCATAGTGGTAAGCCTCCTCGAAGCCTTTGAATGCTGCCTGCGTGTAGCCGAAATCCAAAGAATCTTCCCGCACGTAGTAGCGGATGTAATCCAGTTCAAAGCAGTCGATGTCGTAAGTTCTGACGATATATTCGTAGAAATCAACCAGATATGCACGCGCCTCCTCGTTTGCCGGATCGATCATCATAAAGCCGTTATCATTGTCCGGCGTGCCGTTCTGGTTCAGTGAAAGCCATTCCGGATTTTTATAAACAATGCTTTGGTAATAATTGCTCTGATTGCTGTAACCGTCTAAAAAGATCGCCATCCAGAGATGGCATTCCATCCCATATTTGTGGCAGGCGTCCACGTAAGCCTGCAGAACGTCATATGAAAAGGCACTGCTGTGTTCAAACAGGCAGCCATCCGGCACGTTCATGATGACCGTGTTGTTGAAGTTCCCCTCTACGCAAACGGTGTTGATCCCCGCTTCATGCAGCTGCTTAACGTAGTCATCCACTTCTGCTGCGCTTTTCTGCGTTGGACGTACCCAAACCGCGCGGTATTGTACCGTATAGCTCTCGGAAATTGAGGCACGAAGCAGGTCGATTCTATCACTGACGTCGTTGCAGGCGGTAACGAACGCCTTGTCGCTGCCGCCGTCGTTATGCGCCTTTATCGCTGCCGTCAGTGCGTCCTTTGCTGCTTGCAGATTCGTTTCAAATGCTTCGTAATCCATATAGAGATAGGAAGCCTTCGCCTCTTCCAGCAGGGGAGACAGTTCCTCCAAAGCGAGAGGCAGTGTCTTTTCCAATGCTTCCGCATCATAGATAAACTTGATGGTCATACCGGTGCGATCCATTTCAGCCCGCATGCCGAGACGGACGTTGGCACGAAGCCAATCCGCTGCGGTGCCGTGTCCTGAAACCACGAATCCGTTTGCCGCAATTTCGGAATCGTTGCCGCCGAGCGAGATAACCAAACCGTCCTTTACGGTGACCTCGTATCCCCATGCGTTTGTGCCGGAGGTTTTTCCCTGTGTTCCGGTATAGATGATGAGGTCGTTTTCATAGCGTGCACGGTCAAAGCCGGTTATCGTTGTGGAGACCTCGTAAAAGACGACCTCGTCCTCATTTAGCGGCGTATCGGAAACCGTAATGAGCAGCGTGCGCTCATCGTAATAGACATAATCGCCGACTTCGATGTTCTGAAGCACCCATGTTTTCATGCCGCCTCCTCCGTCGGGATCGTGCCCGGAGAGGACAAAGCCGCCCTCAGGGATGCTGCTGTTGTTGTTGCCGACTGAGAGGACCTTGTGGTTCTGATCTACAACGGCTTCGGCACCCCATTCGTTGGTGTTGGTGCTCGAACCGTATTCGGGCGTATAGATGATCAGCTGCCCTTCTCCCCGTGCGCTGTTTACCGCCGTGGCGGTGACGGTGACTGTTTTCGCAGTTACCGTGAGCGAAAACGGAAGTGCTGCTGACAGCAGGAACAGCGCCATCAATAGCGAAAGTATTCGGATCTGTTTCATGATGATTGTCCATCCTTTCGTGTGAGCCTGTCGAGTGGCATTTTTATTTTTGATTTTCTTGGCATTTTTCCGGCTTCCGCATATCCTGACTGTAAATGCATGGGTTTGCGGAGGGAGTGAGGAATCCGGCAGGGAACGCTATACGTTGAATCGGAACAGTACGACGTCCCCGTCCTGCATGACGTATTCCTTTCCTTCGGAGCGAACCAATCCTGCCTCCTTGCAGGCGGTATAGCTGCCCTTTTCCAAGAGTGTATGGCAGGGGACGACCTCTGCGCGGATGAAGCCTCGTTCAAAGTCGGAATGGATTTTGCCTGCTGCCTGCGGCGCCTTGGTTCCTTTGACGATGGTCCATGCACGTACCTCCGGCTCGCCAGCAGTCAGATAGCTGATGTATCCGAGCAGATGGTAAGAAGCGCGAATCAGCTTGGAAAGCCCGGCTTCCGTTACGCCGAGATCCTCCAAAAATGCCTGTTGCTCCTCTTCCTCCAAAGCAGCCAGCTCCGCTTCAATACCGGCGCAGACTGTGATGATTTCCGCATGTTCCCCTTCGATTGCTTTGCAGAGAGATACGTAATACGGATTCTCTTCCGCAGGGCGGGAAAGATCTGCTTCCCCGACGTTGGCACAGTAAATCACCGGCTTGCCGGAAAGCAAAGGCAGGTCTGACAGCAATTCCCTTTCCTCTTCGGTAAGGTCGACACTGCGGGCCGGCTTTCCGTCGGAAAGCGTTTTTCCGATGCGTTCCAAGACAGGGAGGGCGTTCAATGCGCTCTTGTCTCCTTTTGCCTGCTTGCGCACACGGTCGATACGGCGCTCTAATAGTTCCATATCAGACAAAATCAGTTCCGTATTGATGGTATCCACATCTCTGGCGGGATCCACACTGTTTTCCACATGGATGATTTCTGTGCCGCCGAAACAGCGCACGACGTGTACGATGGCATCTACCTCGCGGATATGTGAAAGAAATTTGTTTCCCAATCCCTCGCCCTGCGAAGCGCCCTTTACAAGTCCTGCGATATCGACAAATTCGATGACAGCCGGCGTAATTTTTTTGGGGTGATACAGAGCAGCCAGCTGCTCCAGCCGCTCATCGGGGACCGGGACGACGCCGACATTCGGATCGATGGTACAAAACGGGTAGTTGGCGCTTTCGGCGCCCGCCTTGGTCAGCGCGTTAAACAGGGTGCTTTTTCCGACATTAGGAAGTCCGACAATTCCAAGCTTCATAAATAAAATCCTCATAACTTCTATTATGATGACTTCCACTATACAACATTTTCCCGCTGTTTGCAATATGCAATTTTATTTCATAATTAAATTTGAAAAAAATGAATATTTTCATGTTGAAACATATTGACAAATCGGGGAAAATGTGGTATTCTTTACTTGACTAGGAAACTGAGTATGATGAAAAATCCGGATTAGATGGAGGTAGAAAAAATGGCAACCAGAATCCTTTGTATCGATGACGACAGCAATATCTGTGATCTGCTCTGTATCTATTTGCAGAAAGAAGGCTATGAGGTCCGCACTGCGTGTGATGGGCAGGAGGGGGTGACCTTGTTCCGTACCTATGAGCCGGATCTGGTTCTGCTGGATATCATGATGCCTCGGATGGACGGCTGGCAGGTTTGTCAGGAGATCCGTAAGCAATCCTCCAAGCCGATCATTATGATCACTGCGAAGGGGGAGACCATTGATAAGGTTCTCGGGCTGGAGCTTGGCGCAGACGACTTCATTGTCAAGCCGTTCGATATGAAAGAGGTATGCGCCCGGATCAAGGCGGTGCTTCGTCGGTATTCTAAGCACGACAGCAATGACGGGGAAGTTATCAAGTTCGATAATATCGAAATTTCTCTTCAGAAATATGAACTGAAAATCAAAGGCAAAGCGGTGGATCTGCCGCCGAAGGAGCTGGAACTGATCTATTTCCTTGCCTCCAATTATAATCGGGTGTTTACGCGCGATCAGCTGCTGGATAAGGTCTGGGGATTTGATTATTTGGGCGACAGCCGTACGGTAGATGTGCATATCAAGCGATTGCGTGAAAAACTGGAGGGTGCTTCGGATAAGTGGGTGCTCAAAACGATCTGGGGTGTCGGTTATAAATTTGAAGTGCTGGAGGAATAACCGGAATGCAGAAAACGATCAAAGAAAATGCGGGAAGAATTGTCGTTTCTTTGCTGGAAATTCTGACCGGAATTCTGTTATTGATTGATCCGGCTGGGTTTACTGCCGGAATTGTTACGATAGTCGGTATTTTTCTGTTATTGACCGGGATTGCGGATGTAGTTAGGTATTTTCGGACAAATGCGGCTGCGGCTTCAGTAGAGCAGAGTTTGGCAAAAGGGCTGCTTGGCATTGTTGCCGGGGCGTTTTGCATGCTGCATTCTCACTGGCTGATTGCGTTGTTTCCGCTTTTGACTGTGCTGTATGGAATTGCAGCTTTGGTGCTTGGTTTGTTCAAGGTGCAATTTATGGCGGATATGCTTCGTCTGCGGAGGAGCAGATGGTGGCTGGCGGCAATCAGTGCGCTGCTTTCCATTTTGTGCGCTGTCATCATTCTGTCCAATCCTTTTAGTTCGACGGTCATTCTTTGGACGTTTACCGCAGTGTCTCTGATACTGGAAGCGGTATTGGATATGGTTGCCGTTTTTCTGTCATTTCGGAAAAAAGGAAATGCAGAAACTACGGAGAGAAGAAAGGAGTGATTTTTATGCCCGGTCCCGGTAGAATGGGCGGCGGTCCTCGTGGAGGCGGCTTTGGCGGTCCACGCGGAGGCGGTTTCGGCGGTCCACGCGGAGGTGGCTTTGGCGGTCCGCGCAGGGGCGGTTTCGGTGGTCCCAGACGTTTTCATCCCGTTGGCGGCTGTTTCGGTCCCGGCTGCTTCGGCTGCTGCGCATATGTGTTAGGCGGTGCTGCTCTGTTGGTCGGCGCTGTTGCTGCGGTTTTGGCAATTATTTTGTAAAGGAAGGGACGCGACTGTCTGCCGCTGCTCCCGTAAACACCGTGTATCCGGTGCAGGGGTGCCAGTTTTTTCTGGCGCCCCGAACATTTTTATTTAAGAAAGGTTTCTTTCAGATGCTCTCTGGTTTTCATGAACTTTTGTTCAATGCGTCACCTGTCACATCGATTATCATTTCCGTTGCTTTTATGCTGTTTTTCGGGTTTGCCATGACGCGGCTTACCAAGCTGCTGCGGCTGCCAAATGTGACGGCATATATTCTGACTGGGATTCTGCTCGGACCGTACTGCTTGAATCTGATACCACAGAATGTGATTGAGGGGATGGATTTCCTGTCGGACATCGCGCTTGCTTTCATCGCTTTTTCTACGGGGGAATTCTTTCGGTTTTCTGTTTTGAAAAAAAACGGTGCGAAAGTACTTGTAATCACTGTGATGGAAGCATTGCTTGCCTCCGTACTGGTTTTTATCGTGCTGTTTTTTGTTCTGCATTTGAGTCTGGCGTTTTCCGTCGTTCTGGCGGCACTTGCCTCTGCGACCGCACCTGCTTCAACGGTCATGACCATCCGGCAGACCGGCGCCAAGGGCGATTTTGTCAATACGTTACTGCAAGTCGTTGCACTGGATGATATTGTGGGGTTGATTGCCTACAGCGTCTCCATTTCTCTTGCGCTTTCCTTTCTTTCTGAAACGGCGAGCTTTCATATTGCGGATGTTCTTCTGCCGTTGTTTACCAATGTCGGTGTACTGGCATTAGGCGGTCTGTTCGGCTTGTTTATGAAGATGCTGATGCCGAAAAAACGTTCCACCGATAATCGTTTGATCATTTCCATTGCGCTGCTGTTTGCTTTCTGCGGGATTTGCGCGATGTTGGATATTTCTCCGCTGTTGGGCTGTATGTCCATGGGTACTGTGTACATCAATATCACCGATGACGATAAGCTGTTCAAACAGCTGAACTATTTCAGCCCGCCGATTTTGTTGTTGTTTTTTGTGCAGTCCGGTTTGAATTTTCAGTTGGATGCGTTGATCGGTACTTCGGGCGCCGTCGGCAGCGTTTCCCTCTTGACGGTCGGTATCCTATATTTCTTTATTCGAATTCTCGGCAAGTATTTTGGCGCCTTCCTCGGTAGCCTGTTTGTAAAGAAGCCGAAGGAGGTGCGCAATTACCTTGGGTTGGCGCTGATTCCGCAGGCTGGTGTTGCAATCGGACTTGCGGCGCTCGGTGCGCGCACGCTTGGCGGCGAAACCGGAATTGCGCTGCAGACGATTATCCTTGCATCAAGTGTTTTGTATGAGTTGATTGGTCCTGCCTGTGCAAAGCTTTCCCTTTATCTATCGCATTCCTATTCGGATCGTCTGGAGGATCTGGTTTCTGTCGAAGAAATCAATCCGGAGGGGCAGCAGAAAACGTCGGTTGAATTGCTGATTGAACGGATCCGTAAGATTCAGGAAACCATTCCGCCTCATGCCGCTATGAATATGGAAAATGAACAGGCTTTTACGGAAGCGGCGGAGGAGCAGTATGAAGCGACGCATCATGCGTGGCGGCAGCAGGCGCTGCGCAATCGCCGAAGATAGTGCTATGAGACGGTAGACCGCAAATTCAGAAAGGTATGGTGTTTTTCAATGAATCCATTGAACTCTATGATTGATCCGATTGCCAATTTGCTTGGCGATTGGTCGGTCGGTATCAATGTATATTCGATACTTCTGCGTGTTGTGCTTTCGCTGCTTTTAGGGGCAGTCATTGGCTGTGAGCGTTCCAGCAAGCGTCACGCTGCCGGTTTGCGCACTTTTATGCTGGTTTCTCTTGCTTCTACGGTCGCGATGCTTTTGGATCTTTATCTGCAGGAAACGTCATGGAACGGCTTTTGCCTGCTTTCGGCGGCTGTTATCATCGGCATTGCGATCATTTCGACCAACTCCGTCCTGTTTTCTTCGCGAAGTCAGATCAAAGGGCTGACCACTTCGGTCGGTCTTTGGGCATGCGGCATTTTAGGTTTGGCAATTGGCGCGGGGTTCTATACCATTACGCTGATTTCCTTTCTTGCACTGCTTTGCAGTCTCTCTCTGTTCCCGCATTTTGAGGCGTATCTGAAGAATCGCTCTAATCATTTCGAGGTGCATCTTGAACTGAAAAATGTCAGTTACCTGCAGAATTTCGTTACGACCATTCGCGAACTTGGCATGATCATTGACGATATCGAAATGAATGCCGCATATATCAATTCAGGTCTGAGTGTATACTCGATTTCGATTTCGATCTCCAGCGAGGAACTGAGGAAATATAAGACGCACAGTGAGATCATTGAGGCGCTTCGCACTTTGGATTATGTATATCATATTGAAGAGATGAATTGACAAAAAACAGAGAGACGGAGCAGACCTTTGTCTGCTCCGTTTTTGCAAAAACAAACGGGATACCGCAGAACATGCGGTACCCCGTTTATTATACTTATTTATGAATATTTTATAGCAAGCAGTGCGAATATAGAAAGAATCAGCGCGACCAGCCCGATCAAATAGCCCATCAGCAGGTTTTGCCGCTTCATAAAATTGCGGGTGAGACCAAATCCGATGGAAACGACGGAAAGACCGGCAGCAATCCATGCGGAGACGGAGGAGGTCAGAAATGTCAGCTTGATGGGATTCTTGATTCCAAACGGTTGAATTGACCAATAGCCGGAGCCGTTAAGCGCGTTCTTGGCAATCAGAACGAACAGGATGCCTACCACACCGAGGATGATGCTGATCATCCAAAAAAGATCGTGCAGCTCCTTGCGCTCTCGTTTAACCTTCCCCTTGGCGGGCACAGTGGCTGTATTTTCAGTAGCAGCTACTTCAGCCGCAATCTTCTTTTTGTTCATCGCAGAATAACTCCTTTTACCCATTTGCTATATGTTAGCATATTCCGGTGAGGTTGTCAACCGGTTTTTTTGTAGAAATGGGTGTCGGAAAATTGTTGGAATTGACAAACCGTTTTCGCTTTCTTACTTTTTTAACTCCACGCGGCGAATTTTACCGGAGATGGTTTTGGGAAGTTCCTTTACAAATTCGACCACACGCGGGTATTTATAGGGTGCCGTGTGCGTTTTGACATAGGTCTGAATCTCTTTTTTCAGAGGCTCGCTTGGTTCGGTCCCTTCAGTCAGCACAATGGTCGCTTTGACGATTTGCCCGCGTACCGGATCCGGAACACCGGTAATGGCGCATTCCAGTATGTATGGCAACTCCATCAGGACGCTCTCAATTTCAAATGGACCGATGCGATAACCGGAGGATTTAATCACATCGTCTGTACGTCCCACGTACCAGTAAAAGCCGTCTTCATCCTTCCATGCGGTGTCGCCCGTGTGGTAAAGACCGTCGTGATGCACTTCAGCAGTATGTTCGGGATCCCGATAGTATCCCATGAACAGTCCGTAAGGAACCTGTCTGTCGGTATGGATACAGATTTCTCCGACCTCGCCGACTGCGCAGGGCGTGCCATCCTCCTGTACGATGTCCACATCATAGGCGGGGGAGGGAACTCCCATGGAGCCGGGGCGCGGTGTTTCTCCAAACAGATTCCCGATCGTCAGTGTGGTTTCCGTCTGTCCGAAGGCTTCCATGATGGAGAGACCGGTAGCTTCGCGGAATTTGTGCCAAACCTCCGGATTGAGTGCTTCTCCTGCCGTGCAGGCATAGCGGATGCCGGACAGATCGAACCGGGAAAGATCGCATTTGATCAGAAAGCGGTAGATGGTTGGCGGAGCACAGAAGGTAGTGACGCCGTACTGGGCAAACAGCGGCAGCATCTTTTCCGGATCAAACCGATCGTAATCATAGACAAAAACTGCGCATTCGCAGAACCAGCAGCCGTACAGCTTTCCCCAAAGCGCTTTTCCCCATCCGGTATCCGATACGGTCAGGTGCAGCCCTTCCGGATCGACACAATGCCACCAGCGCGCGGTAATCAAATGCCCCAGCGCATAGCCGTAGTCATGTGTCGCAATGCGTGGATAGCCGGTTGTTCCAGAGGTGAACAGCATCAGCATCGGTTCCTCTCGCTTGGTATCCTGCCGCTCCAATTTGGTGGAGAAGCGGTGTACTTCGGCATTGTAGTTGTGCCAGCCCTCGCGCTCTCCGCCGACCAGAATTTTGGTGCGGAGGGAGGGACAGCGTTCGGCGGCCTTGTCCGCTTCCGCAGAAACCTCTCCGTCCGCCGTGCAGCAGATGGCGCTGACACCTGCCGCATCAAACCGGTAGATAAAATCTTTTTCTACCAACTGATGTGTGGCTGGGATTGCAATCGCGCCGAGCTTATGCAACGCCAATATGCAGAACCAAAACTGATAATGCCGTTTGAGCACCAGCATCACGCGGTCACCTTTGCGGATGCCGAGTGAAGCGAAGTAATTGGCGGTCCGGTTGGTTTCCTCTTTGAGTTGCCGGAAGGTAAAGTCACGGTGAGAAAAATCGTCTCCTACCCAAACCAGCGCGCGTTTGTCGGGCGCTTTTGCCGCCAATGCGTCCATCACATCGTAAGCGAAATTGAAATGAGCCGGCGGTTGGAATTGCATTTCCTTCAGTCTGCCGTCCTCTCCAACAACTTCCCTGACAAACTTGTGGTAGATGCAGTGCTCGTACCGCTTATTATAAGCGACCGGATCGGTGAAAGAATCCGCTGCATGGACGGGAACCGGGTGCTCCACCAGTACCGGCTCATTCTCTTTCCGATCCTCTTCCGCTTTGTGGACGATTGCAAGAAACTTGCAGTTTCGCCCGCCGACTGCGACCAGTCCGTGCGGGTGTGCGGAGTCGTAGAAGATACTATCTCCTTCGTTTAGAATGAACATATGGTCGTCCAGCTGTACGCGCAGCTGCCCTTCCAGTACAAAGTCGAACTCCTGTCCCGGATGGGTAGCGAGTGCAGCGGGTGCGTTTTCTTTTTCCGGGTCGTAAAGAGCGGTAACTACAAACGGTTCACTGAGACGGTTTTTCAGAAACGGCGCAACATGGCGGTACTCAAAGCCTTCGTGACGGCGGATCGGCATGCCGCCTCCCGCGCGCGTCAGCGTAAAGAAATCGAGCGTAGGGTTGGTTCCGGAAACCAGTTCGGAGATATCCAGTCCGAGCGCTAAGGCGCATTTGTAAAGAAAATTGAAGTAGAAATCCTGCTCCCCTTTTTCCAGTTCTAAGTATTCCTCTGTTGTAATGCCGCATGCGTTTGCCAGAGTGTCCGGGGAAAGTTCAGCGTTCGTCCGTGCCCACTTGAGCCGTTCTGCGATCAGTTTTGTCTGTTGTTCCATGTGCTTTCTCCTTATCTGTTTTTCATGATCGGTTTTCATTGCCGGCAATGAAAGAAGGGCTTTATCTGCAACGAGATAAAGTCCTTTTGGAAACTTTATAAACCACTCATTTGACGCGTCCAGCAACGCCTTTCCCTTTATACGGCAGAAACTCCGTCGAAACCTGACCGCAAAGGCGGTTCGGCTCCGCAGCTCAAAGGTGATAAATATTCATGCCGGACTCTGTCTCGCACCTGCCGACAGATCTCTGGAAACCGGAGAATGAATATTCCTGTCCTTATCATAGCATTTATCAATACAATTTATTATAACATATTCTTTTTAATTTGTCAAGACGCGTTTGTGTAAAAAAACGATTTTTTGCACGTGTTTTATCTTTTTTTAGGATTTCTCAGTAGATTTCAGCCAACGATCCATTGCGTCGAGGCGTCTGCGAAGGAAGGTTAGGATCCGCGCAGTATCTCCGCCGTCCTTGGAGAGCAGCGGATATGCTGTGGCTTCTGCCACGAACAGCTCCGGTTCTATTTGTTTATATGGCTCCAAGAATGACAAATAGATCGTTTCCGGTTTCAGCACTGTATCGCGTAATACCTGATAGCGGGCGGTCAGTTCATTTGCAAAGACCTCTGTCAGTCGCTTCCAGAGCAGGTTATTGCCGCTGTAAGTGATTGTTCCCGATGCATCCGGGAGCGGAATACCGTCCTCACCGTCATACAGGGAACCATCAGATAACAGTCCGTAGCTGGTTTGCAGATTGGAGAAAGTCGGCAGCCAGTGAATCCCGTCTGCAGTGTACCAGACGGTGCCGACGGTGTCACCCTGCGCGACACCGAAAAAGTGCAGGAACAGGAAATAATCGATCAAAACTGTTGTGTCTGTATATTGGGAAAGCTGTTCCCGGAATACCGCATCTTTGGATTTCCGGACAAATTCCGAAAATCCCGAAAAACTGCCGGTCGCCCAAGCCGTGTCCTCCGTAGAGCAGTAGATGAAAGCAAAGCCGCCGGTTGCAGAGTTCGTACGCGCATCTGTATAAGTTGGGATTTCCTGAAACAGGCAGCCCCCGTTTTCCTCCTCGGCGCGCAGCGCAGCGGTTGGGCTGTTCTGTCCTTCTGCAAGGGAAGAAAATCGGTAGGCCTCCGTAGGAGCCAACGTATAAAGCCCCGCGTAGGTGCCGTTCTGATAGACCTGAATCGGCAGATAGCTGGCGGTGGTGTCTTGCTCTTCGTCGCGGGCGTTCCAGAGCGCTTCCGCTGCTGCTGCCCGTGTTAAGGTAGGATCCGGATATTGGGTGCGCAGGCAATAGGTGTTCTGCTCCCCCCAACCAAGGTCTACCGGATATTCTGTGCCGCCGCTTTCATCGGTAACTAATTGCAGAACATATTCGGTTTTGAGTGCCTCGCTGTTTTGTACGGTCAGGACAGCCTGACAGGAAAAACGCAGGGATTCGCCGGCAGAGTATAACAGGGAAACGACCTGCACGCTGTCCGTTTTGCTGAAGTCGGTCAAGTATAGCTTGGGCAGAGAGGAGCGGTTCTCCGTATCCCGTGTTTGCAGGATGCCGCAGACGGAACAGATGCAATACTCTTCTCCGCCCTCTGTCAGCGTCGCTTCCTGACCGGCGATCCAGCTGCCGAACGAGTGCGCGGTCATCGCCTGATAGTCGGAATAAAAGGTGTCCCCGCAGGAACAGGCATTGATGGTGTAGCCGATGCTGTTGCAGGTAGGCGGAATGACTGTCCGCGTGTAGACATGCTGATGCGCGGCACATCCGGAGAGAAGACCGAAAAGCAGAGCGAGAACCGTCAATGAGGCGGGCAGCCACTTTTTCATTTATAACCATACCTTTCTGCGAAAGCCACCAACAAGGATTATAACCGTCGATACACGTTCGCTTTTCATAGATTTTGTTATATTTGAGTTAGAACTATTTTATGGGGAACTATAACACAAGATCAAGCTATCTCAATTCTCGCAAATATGGTTTATGTTCTTGCCCCGTCTTTATCTCCTGTTCTTTCATTGTAGTGGCGCTTCTCATATTTTTCGACCGCCTTCTTGACATTATTTATTTTCTACCCTTTTTCTTCCGGCTTTTTGTTTGTTTTAAACTTATTTCCTCTTTGTTCTATTGGGGGAACGACGCAGACGAAGCAGGAGCAGGGCAACAGCAACGACAATGCCGACGGCAAGTGCGCAGCAGAAAAGGAAAAAAAGCTGCGAGTGCGTTTCCTTTTCTTCCGGTTCCGGCGTCGAAAGCGTGGCTGCTATGGAGGCGGCAACGACGGGATCCTCCTCGACCGGCAGGTAGAGCAGCCCTCCGATGGTAATGCCCTCCTCCGAGGCAGAAAATGGAAAGGAAACTGCGTTTCCGCCGTTGACTGCAATATAGAGTTCTCCCTCGTAAATGCCGTAGCGGATCGGATTGACCGTTTCGCCGATGAATTGATATCCGCCTCCGTCAGAAAAAAGATTGTATCCGACATTCAGTCCTCCTTCGGAAAAATACCAGCTGCCGTCCAAGTAGGTTTCTCCTTCATGAATCGGAGAAAACGTTACTTCGCTGCAACTGCAAAGCAATCCTGTTAGGATCGCTGCCAGCAGAAGAAAGAGGGGGATGTATGTCTGTTTTTTCATTTGGATCACCGAATCCCTTGAACAGTCTGATACGATTTCTTCAGGAAGTATCCATGTTTAGAGCTTCCTGTGCCGGACAAGGATGTCTTATATGTAAAAATCGGCTGCCGGCAAACCAATCGGGGAAAGAAACCTTATTTGACGCAGAAATCTGATATCAATTTTATTATACCGCGATATCGCGCTTTTGTCAACGGAAAAGAGACGAAAAAAGGAGGGCTCTGCTTCCGGTGGGGGATAGCAGAGCCCTGTTGTTTTTAACCGTTTGCGAATTTTTGCTGTGTCTGCGTGATTTTCTGCTGTTCAACGTTGGTTGTAGAATACCATCCCTTGGCACTCATTTTGTCGTAAATCTGCTTCTGCATCTGCAGACAGCGGGTGAGGGAGCTGTCAAATGCGCAGCGAACGCGCTCAGTTGAGGATTCGATCGTACCGTGCAGGTAAAGATCTCCGACGCCTTTGGTAGTCAGGAGAATGCTCTCCATTAAATTTTTGTCATCCATGCTGTTATCTCCTTTTTACAGTGCATTATAGAGGGTTTTGAAGAGCTCCTGATGCGCGGCGGCAAGCCCGCTGACGAAGTTCTTCAGATCGGGATCGGTCAGCTTCGATGCGCATTCCGTGCATTGCGTTTTAAGGAATTGCTCATGCTGCAGTGCATCCTCCAGATAGAGAAGTTCTTTTTCGCTCATGTTTGGTACCTCCGAAAAAAAGAATAAAAAAGTCTTTACATCCCCGCTGTTTTTATGGTAAAATGAAAATGCCGAACAAAAGGCATGCCTGCAGCAGGGATATGTAGTTAGTTCATAAGAAAAGAACGACCGGCTGTTTTTATGATTGCCGTCGGTGTCCGGTTTTATGCAGATACTGCCAAAAACATTTGTGTTCGGTGACAATGGAAAGGAACGGGTGCAATGCATGAGCGCTTATCAAATTGAACGCGTCATCGTCGGTACGTTGAGTACCAATTGCTATATTGTAAAGGATAAAAAGACCGGCGACGCCTGTGTCATCGATCCCGGTGATAATCTGACGTTGATTCAGGACGGTTTGCACCGCATGAATGCACGCTGTCGTCTGATTTTGCTGACACACGGACATTTCGATCACATCCTTGCCGTTGGCGATCTGCGTTCGGATCGTATTCCGGTTTGCATTCATCAGGCGGATGCGCATTCCCTGACAGAGCGGGACTTGTTTTCTCCGCTGATACCGTTTGATCCCCGCCCTTTTGCACCGGCGGATTATGTGTTTGAAAAAGAGGGCAGTTATACGGTTTCCGGCTTTTCGTTTTATGTGATTCCTGCGCCGGGACATACGAAGGGCGGCGTCTGCTATTTATTTGAAGATAACCTTTTTACCGGAGACACTTTATTCCGTGGAGGGATCGGAACGTTGGATTTCGGGGGAGATCGCGACGACATGCGCTCAACCTTGAAAATGCTTTGCAGCTTGCCGGGAGATTATACTGTTTATCCCGGTCACGATGAAAAAACCACCTTGTCCGATGAGATCGCTACGAATCCATTTTTGCAGGAGTTTCGGCGGAAGTAGGGATAGGAAACGCAAAAAACAGGAAGCGCTTCGGCTTTTCCGCCGTAGCGCTTCCTGTATTCTTTAGAATTAATCTGAGCCCGGTAAAAACTTCTGCAAAGGCAAAGGACATCAACTTTTATATAGGGCCCTTCCGGGGAAATACATAATAGAAATTTTTTCCGTCGCTTTTTCGGAATAAAACGCCGCCGTTTCGCAGGATCACTTTATTTGATGCAACGTTATCTGCATTGGCACTTATCTGTATTTGAGTGATTCCTAACCCCTTGCATTCAGATATCAGCAACTGTAATAGCTTGTTGCCGTATCCTTGTCCTCGTCTGGATTTTCTGATGGCATACCCTATATGACCGCCCGTTTTTTCAAGGGTTTCATTGAGAGAATGACGAATTCTTCCGTAGCCTATCGGTTCATCGTTTTCAAACATCCAAAAGGAGGTTTGCGGAACCATCCAATTTTCTAATTTGCCATGTTCCACAGCGTACTCTCTCTTGAGCCATTTTTTATAATCATCAAAGGAAGCCTTATATACTTTATTATGAAATCCGTTCTCATTTGCACCAATTTCTTGCAGCATATGATAGATTTCAATTCCATCGTATTCAGATAACTTTTTTAGATAAGTCATATATGTTTCCCCGATTTGTTAACGAAATGATGCTGATGCTTTCATGATTTCAAGGAAAAGGGTAAGACCTCTTCATTTGCAGGGAGAAGTCTCACTTGTTTTAGAGACTGTGTGCTCCACCGTTTTATTACCTTTTCTTTAGTGCAAAGTAAAGTGGTGTCAAAAGGCGGTCAAGCCGCCCCCTGTAATAGATTTCTACCAGATCAAAAAACAATTTGCGCATAACTCTTGACAGTACCCGCATATGAGCATTGCAACAGAGATCATTATAAATTTATGTCAGCAAAAGAAAATTGCGGCAAGCAACAAGAGCTTGCCGCAACGTGGCAGGGGTAGATGGAATCGAACCATCGCATAAAGGAGTCAAAGTCCTTTGCCTTACCGCTTGGCGACACCCCTATCGAAGCAGACTTTAACATTATATCCGGTCAGGGCGTATTTGTCAAGCGAAATTTGCAGAAAGCGTAAAATTTTCCTTTTATACTGTTTTACAACGGCTTTTTCATGATTTTTCCGTTGCCTCTGGGATACTTGGCATCCGTAGCTGTGATTTTTTTGACAATCAACAACGTATGTGAGCGCTCGAAGACGGGAATCGGTGCGTCCAAAACCTGCGCAATCTCTCCGCCGAGTGTACGAATGGCGTTTTCCGCTTCCTTCAGTTCCTCCCGGCCACGGTTCCCCTTCATAGCAACGAAGGTACCGCCGACGGCAACGAACGGCAGACACCATTCACACAGAATGTTCATGCGCGCCACGCCGCGGGAAACCGCAAGATCGAAGCGCTCTCGATAGGCGCTGTTGCGCCCCAGCTCCTCCGCCCGTCCGCAAAGGGTGCGGAGATTTCGAATATCGGCGGCGATCGCTGTTTCTTCCACAAAATGCAGCTTCTTGGCCGTCGCGTCATTGGCGGTGATTCTGCATGCGGTGCAAGCAGCAAGCGGCAGGGACGGGAAGCCGCCTCCGCAGCCGACGTCCAGCACGCTCTGGCTGCCGCTGAACAAACCGGTCTGCAGCAGGGTCAGGGAATCATAAAAGTGCAGCAGCGCGATCTCTTCCGGGGCGGTCAGAGAGGTGAGATTCAGCGAACGGTTGGCCTCCAATAGGCAGGAGGCAATCACAGAAAGCCGGTCATACGTTTCCTTCGGGAGGCAGGGAAGGTAGGTTCGAGTCCATTCATCAACGGGTTTCATTTTCGGAAATCTCCTTTCGCAGTTCCGGACGTGGGGGATATTTTTCCGGCTGGGACAGAGCGACCAACAAAACGGAGATATCCGCAGGGGAGACGCCGGGAATGCGGGAGGCTTTTCCTACCGTTTCCGGTCGCAGCTCCGACAGCTTCTGCCTCGCCTCCAGCCGTAGACCGCCGATGGTAGAGAAATCCAGCCCCGGTGGGATACGCTTTTCCTCCATCCGGGCAAATCGCCGCACCTCCTCCAGCTGTCGCTTGATATATCCTTCGTATTTTAATTCGGTTTCCACCCGGCGTCGTACTGACGGCGGCAATAAAGGAGGCTGTTCCTCCAGCGTGTAAAGATCCTCCAACGTAAGAAACGGACGGCGCAGAAGCTCTGCCTTGTTGATTCCGGAAGGGGCGGGTGCGTATCCGCGTGCAGCCAATAGCCTGTCCAGCGATTCCGAGGGGCGGAAGTGTTCCTGCAGCAGACGGCTGATCTCTTTTCTCTTCTGCATGTCCTCGGCAGTGTACGCATTGTATGCCGCATCGGATACCAGTCCGACGCGTCTTCCGTAACCGATCAGCCGTTCCTTGGCATTATCCTGCCGCAGCAGCAGGCGGTATTCGCTGCGCGAGGTCATGACACGGTAGGGCTCATCTGTTCCCTTGACCGTAATATCGTCAATTAGGGTACCGATATAGCTTTCACTGCGGGACAGGAGGAGCGGCGGTTCCTGTTTACAGTACAGAGCGGCGTTGATGCCGGCGACCAGTCCCTGCGCTGCGGCCTCCTCATAACCGGAGGTACCGTTGAATTGTCCGGCACCGAACAGTCCGGATATGGAACGGAATTGTAAACCGGTATTCAGCTGCGTCGGATCACAGCAATCGTATTCAATCGCATAGGCGGTGCGCATAAATACGCAATGCTCCAGTCCTCGGATCGTGTGTACGAACTGTTTCTGCACTTCTTCCGGTAGGGAGGACGAAAGACCCTGCAGATAGACCTCTTTGGTGTCCAGTCCCATCGGCTCTACAAAAATTTGGTGGCGTTCCTTATCCGGAAAACGCATGATCTTGGTCTCGATGCTTGGACAATAGCGCGGTCCTGTTCCGACAATTTCCCCTGAATAGAGAGGAGAACGGTGCAGATTGTTTCGGATGATCCGATGGGTTTCCGCATTGGTGTAAGTGATGTAGCAGGGGAGTTTATTGCTTGCCGGCTCGTCCGAGCCGAACAGTATCGGCTCCGGATCGCCCTCCTGCAAGTCCATGACGGAAAAATCCACGCTGTCCGCGTGAACTCGCGGCGGAGTGCCGGTTTTGAAGCGAACCAGGCGGATACCCGCGTTCCGCAGGCTGTCGGAAAGGCGGTTGGCAGGTACAGTGTTATCCGGACCTGCATCGCAGGATGCTTCTCCCACGAAAATGCGTCCCCTCAAAGAGGTGCCGGTGCAGATCACGGCGGCACGTGCGGGATAGAAAGCGCCGAATGCGGTTTCCACACCAGTCAGAACGCCGTCTTCCACGCGGATGCCTGTGATTTCCGCTTGAATCAGTGAGAGGTGCTCCGTTTTTTCCAGCACCTGCTTCATATAATTTCGGTAGGCAACACGATCCGCTTGCATCCGCAGTGAATGAACCGCCGGTCCTTTGGAAGCATTCAGCATGCGGCTCTGCAGCATGACGGCGTTTGCCGCTTTTCCCATTTCACCGCCCAGCGCATCCAATTCAAAGACCAGATGTCCCTTGCCGGTGCCGCCGATAGAGGGGTTGCAGGGCATGTTTCCGACGAGATCCAGCGTTAGGGTGAACAATGCGGTCTTTAACCCCATCCTCGCACCGGCGAGCGCCGCTTCGATTCCGGCGTGTCCCGCGCCGATAACCGCGATATCCAGTGTTTCCGCTTTGTATGTTGTCATATAGTTCCTTCATCCGTATTGCTATTATTTGCCGACGCAGAAGTGAGAGAAGATTTCCTCTACAATTTCATCGGATGCAGTCTTGCCGTCAATTTCCTCCAGTGAAGCCAGTGCGCGTTCCATATCCAGCCCTGCGAGATCCTGTGTGAACCGGTCTAAAGCGTGCAGCGCATCGGTGAGCTGCTCTTTTGCTTTGCTCAGCGCCGAAAACTGCCGTGCACCTATCACGATTTCTCCGAGGGAGTTTGGCTCGACGGCACCGTATCGCTCGCGTACAGCCCGCTCCAAATATCCCAACCCGTTTTTTTGCAGTGCCGAAAGGCAAACCGGTTCGGACGGCAGCAGGGAACGCAGATCTCTGTTGCCTGACGGGAAGAGATCTGTTTTGTTGAGCAGGTAAACGGTGGCGGTTTCTTTTCCGTTTGCATGGATCTGTCGCAGAACCTCCCGATCCTGTTCGTCCGGAGGCGAGGAACCGTCGAAAACCGCAAGCACCAACTCGGCCTCCTGCAGGGCGGCAAGGCTGCGCTCGATTCCGAGCCTTTCCACCGGATCGCGGCCTTCACGCAGACCGGCGGTATCCGAAAGGTTCAGCAGCAGGTCACCCAGCCGGACCTGTTCCCGTACAACGTCCCGCGTGGTGCCGGCGATGTCGGTGACAATAGCACGTTCCTCCCCGGCAAGTGCGTTCAGCAGGGTGCTCTTTCCGGTATTCGGTTTCCCGATAATGACGGTGCGGATACCCTCACTGATCGCTTTTCCGTAAGCATGACTGTCGCAGAGCGTTTGTATCTCTGCGCAAAGCATCTGCAGCTGTTCTTTCAATTCCGGAACCGGTAGATCCGTCATGTCCTCATCCGGATAGTCGATAAACGCATAGACGGAGGCGATCATATGTTTCAGCCGACCACAGAGAGAACGCAGCTTTTCGGAGAGGGCGCCGCGGCATTGCAGCAGAGAAACGGTCAGAAATCGATCGCTTTTGGCGTCGATCAGACCGCCGACGGCTTCTGCCTGCGATAGGGAGAGTTTTCCGTTCATAAAGGCGCGGCGGGTGAACTCACCGGGACCTGCCGGAGATGCGCCTGCGGCGAGAACCGCAGTAAGCAACTTCTGCGTGACCAGAATCCCGCCGTGACAGTAAAGCTCCGCCGTGTCCTCGCCGGTAAAAGAATGCGGTGCACGGAACAGCGTAGCAAGTCCGTCGTCAAAGGCAGTGCCGTTTTCATTAAAGGTGACGCGCACCGCTTTGGCGGAAGGCGTATCTGTAAGCGGTACTCCGTTGGTGCGGTCGGCAACTTTTGCCGCTACGGCGATCGCTTCGTCACCGGAGACGCGGATCAACGCGACGCCCCCCTTGCCGTAAGGCGTGGAAACGGCAGCAATGGTTCTCATGTAACGGTTCCTTCCTCTTTTGCAAGCTTTCCCTGACGGTTCAAGTTTCCGAAGCCTCGCTGTCGAAGCACCTCGTAAACGGCGACCGCCACCGAGTTGGACAGATTCAGACTGCGTAGCTCCTGCCACATCGGGATGCGAACACAGTGCTCCCGGTGCTGACGAAGCAAATCCTCCGGCAGCCCCTTGGTTTCCTTGCCGAACAGCAGGTATACCTTCTGCGGATAGGCAGGCTCGGTATAGCAGTGCGCCGCCTTGGTGGTGAAGTAATAGCAGCAGGCGTTCGGATTTTTACGGTAAAAATCCTCCAGATTGTCATAAAGATATAGGTCGAGATACTGCCAGTAATCCAGTCCTGCCCGTTTCAGATAACGGTCGTCCAGCGAATAGCCGAGCGGTCTGATCAAATGCAGCGAGCAGTGCGTCGCCGCGCAGGTACGGGAAATATTGCCGGTGTTCTGAGGAATTTCCGGTTCATGCAGAACGATGTTGATATCATACATAGAAAGGTTCTCCGCTCATCATGGAACTTTGGATTTCTTCTGATTATATAACTTTCTTTCACAAAATGCAATTATTTTTACAAAAACCGCTATACTTTTTTTGAAAAGTATAGTATAATAGAAATCCAATAGGTAAATATGATAACAGGATTCCTTCCTGATAGAGTAGGAGTTTACAAGATGGCTATTTTATCCAAACTGTTCAAGTCCTATAGTGAAAAGCAGATTCGTAAAATTGAGCCGCTTGCTGCGCGGGTGGAGGCACTTGCCGATCGTTACGCTGCAATGAGCGATGGAGAGTTAGGCGGCATGACCTTGCGCTTTCGTGAGCAATTGCAGGAAGGAAAGACGCTGGATGACCTTCTTCCGGATGCGTTTGCCGTTGCACGGGAGGCTGCGTGGCGCGTGCTGGGAAAGCGTCCGTACCATGTGCAGGTGTTGGGCGGTATTCTGATTCATCAAGGACGTATCGCGGAGATGCGTACTGGGGAAGGAAAGACGCTGACCGAGACTATGCCGGCATATCTGAATGCGCTGGAGGGAAAAGGCGTACATATCGTCACTGTCAACGATTACCTCGCCAAGCGTGACAGTGAATGGAATGGCAATATTTTCCGTTTTCTGGGAATGACCGTCGGACTGGTCACACATGAGGTTCCGCCGGAGCAGAAGAAAGCGGCATACGAGGCGGATATTACATACGGAACAAATAATGAATTCGGGTTCGATTATCTGCGGGATAACATGGCGGTGTTCAAGGAACGCGTGGTGCAGCGTGGGCATCGTTTCGCTATCGTTGATGAGGTGGACAGCATTTTGATAGACGAGGCGCGCACGCCGCTGATTATCTCCGGTCCCGGCGAGGAATCCAGTGAAATGTATAGAAAAGCGGACGATTTTGTGCGCCGGCTGAAGTGCTTCCGGATCAAGGAATTTGATAAGAAGCAGAGCGACGAGGAGGTCGAAGAGGATTATATCGTCGATGAGAAAGCCAAGACCGCCGTCCTGTCTGCAAACGGTGTCCGCAAGGCGGAATCGTTTTTCCATGTGGAGAACCTCGGTGACGCGGAAAACAATGAACTGATGCATTACATCAATAATGCGCTGCGTGCAAGAGGCGTGATGCAGCTGGACGTCGATTACGTCATTAAGGACGGCAAGGTGCTGATCGTAGACGCTTTTACCGGAAGAATCATGCCGGGTAGGAGGTATTCCAACGGCCTGCATCAGGCGATCGAAGCCAAGGAAGGGGTGGAGGTTGCCAAGGAAAACAAAACGCTTGCGACCATCACGTTCCAGAACTACTTCCGGATGTATGATAAGCTCTCCGGAATGACCGGTACGGCAATGACTGAAGAGGACGAGTTCCGAGAGATCTATACGCTGGATGTGGTGGAGGTTCCGACCAACAAGCCAATGATCCGCACCGATCACAATGACGTTGTATATAAAAGCATGAAGGCAAAATATGCAGCGATTGTCGAACAGATTCAGCAGTGCCATGAAAAAGGGCAGCCGGTGCTGGTCGGTACCGTATCTGTGGAAAAGAGTGAGGTTCTTTCCGATATTTTAAAGCGAAGTGGCATACCGCATCAGGTTCTGAACGCAAAGTATCATGAAAAGGAAGCTGAAATTATTGCACAGGCGGGTAAGCTCGGCGCAGTGACCATCGCCACCAACATGGCGGGGCGCGGCACGGATATCATGCTCGGCGGTAATGCCGATTTCCTTTCCAAACAGCAGATGCGCAGGGAGGATTTTTCCGAAGAACTGCTTTCGGAGGCAGACAGCTACGGGCATACCGAGGATCCGGAAATTCTTGCAGCGAGAAAGCGGTTTGCGGAGCTGAAGGAGTCCTTCCTTCCTGCGATTGAGGAGGAAGCGGAGAAGGTTCGTGCGGCGGGCGGACTGTTTATTCTCGGTACCGAGCGGCATGAAAGCCGACGGATCGATAACCAGCTTCGGGGACGTGCCGGACGGCAGGGAGATCCCGGTGAAAGCCGCTTTTTCATCGCCATGGAGGACGATCTGATGCGCCTGTTCGGTGCGGATCGCATCATCGGCGTGATTGAAGCACTGAAAATGCCGGAGAATCAGCCGATCGATGCGAAGATTCTCTCCGGCTCCATTGAATCCGCGCAGCGAAAGATTGAAGGCATGAACTTTGAGCGCCGCAAAAACGTGATCGCTTATGACGATGTGATGAATCAGCAGCGTGAGTTGATCTATAAGCAGCGCCGCGAGGTATTGGAAAACGGTGACGTCAGCGAGACGGTAAAGGGCATGATTTCCCGATATGTGGAGGAGACCGTTTCGCGCGCGACGCAATCGGATGTGCCGGATGAGTGGGATTTTGCTTCCCTGAAAGCGGAATTTGGGCCGTTGGTCGGTTTGACTGAGGAACTGAATTTTGATCAGAAAAAACTGAGCGATGTCACACGCGAGTCTCTCTGTGAGACAATCGGCGCGTTGGCAGATGAAAAATACCGCCGGCAGGAGGAGGCCTTTACGCCGGAGGTATTCCGCGAGGTGGAACGTGCGCTTCTGCTTCGCAATGTGGATCGCAACTGGACGGAATATATCGATGAAGCGGATGATTTGAAGGGCAGTGTCGGACTGAACGCTTATGCGCAGCGGAATCCGGTCGTGGAATTCAAGCTTGCCAGCAGCGAGATGTTCGAGGAAATGGTAGGAGATATACGCGCAGGGACGGTTCGCATGGTGCTCTCTGTCGTCAAACGGGAGCAGGCGGTGCGGAAACAGATGGCGGAAACCTCTGCGTCCGGCGGCGGTACGCCGGAGGTCAGGAAGCCGACGGTAACCGCCCGGCGGGATAAAAAAGTAGGACCGAACGATCCTTGCCCCTGCGGCTCCGGGAAAAAATACAAGAAATGCTGCGGCTCTGTCGGAAGCGCGGGCAGCGGAAAAAAGGCGGAATGAGCGATGGGCTTCGGAATCGCATTCCTCGGCTATTGCTTTCTCCTGCTTCATTCTGCAGGTCTTGGTGTGATTGGCGCTCCGCTGCTGGCATATGGCTTCTTTTTGGCGGCGCGGCTGGATTCCCACTTTTATGCCGCTTCTGTTTCTTCGATGTTTCTCCTGCCGCGCAGCGTTTTCGTGCTGTTTAGTGTATTTTTGCCGGCAACGGGCTCGGAGCTTGATCTATCCTCCCGTTTTCCTTGGCTGGATCTGGGTACATATCTGCTGTTCTTTGTCGCTTGGTTCTTCCTGATTTTTTGGCACTGTCTGGCAGTTCGCCGGATTGCGGCGGATTGCGGGCATGTGAAGCTGCAGCGGACGGCGAGCCGGCAATTCTACCTCTCCTCGGTGTTTATTTTGTTTGCTATTTCCATGGTGGTTTGTCAGCATCTGATTGATGATGCGAGAATTTTGTTGGTCGCCTATATTTTCTATTATGTGATTTTGATTTTGAACCTGTTTTTTACACATACCTGTTTGGTGCTGATTACCAGTGAAAAGCAGTATGAAAAGGATAAGCAGGCAGTTGCGGAGCAGGATCGCCAAGCTGCCGAGCGCCGTGCCAGAGATCTGGAGAGGGAACGCTATGGGAGAACCCGGAAAAATAAAAAATAGGAGATTGTCCGGTGCGGTTATTCTGCTGATGATCGCTGCGCTTTTGCTTTCCAATCCGGTTTGGTGTCTCACGGATCTGCTTCCGGATTTGTTTGCATGGCTGTTGATTTGGTTTGTTCTGCGGACGTTTTCCGATCTGAATGACAATTTTACTGCGGCAAGGAGACAGTCACTGTATCTGCTTGCGCTGGAATTTCTGAAGCTGCTGCTTTGGTTTCCGCTGCGAAGCTCTTCGGTTAGTTCTGACAAAATGCTGGCGGCGTTGGTGTTCTGTATCGGTGAAGCAGTTTGCATGGTGCTATTCTTTCGTTCCTTCCTGAACGGAACGGAAGAACTTGCCCGCAAGGCGGACTGTGACAGTCTGTATCGGAAAACGGAAGACATGCGCTTTTTGTGTGTGCTGTTTGTATTGGTGCGAAACATCTGTACACTGCTGCCGGAGTTGACGGCGATTCCTGAGCTGTATATACAGAATGTGGATGTGTCCGATGATGGCCTGCGGAGTCTGCTGCAGGAATTGGCGGCTTCCGGAGAAATCCTGACCGTGATCTGTACGGTTTTGGAGTTGATTGTCGCGGTCATCTGGCTGGTATCTTTTCTGCCGTTTTTGAGGCGGCTTTCCTCTGATTCTGTACTAAGCGGATTCCTATCCGTTTTGTTTCGTTCGGAGGATCCCGAAACGCATCGGAAACGGAGGTTTTCCGCACTGCATATGGCGAGGCTCTGCTTTGCGCTCGGTCTTTTCTTTACGCTGGATCTTCAGATTGATGGCATGCGAATTGTGCCGCTCTGTGTGTTTCCGGCGTTGTTTGCCGTGGGGTGTCTTTTTCTGAAAAGGTTTGCTGATAAGCCGTGTTTCCGTTTGCCTGTCATTTGGGGGCTGATCGCCGCGGTGATTCTTTTACTTGCTGAGCTTTACCGACGATTTTTTACGGTTTGGGATATGCTGGTTTATGCGGAGCAAGGTGTGGAAACCGAACTCTTTTCGTCGCTTTGGATGCTGGTATGCATGACGGTGCTCTTTTGCTTCTGGCTGCTTTTTGCCGGAGAGATAGATGCGCTGTCCGGTTCCTTGGGCTGCGGAAGGCTGCAGTTTATGGGAATGCCGTATGGATTGTTGATTCTCTATGCGCTTTTGCAGTCGATTGTTTTTATTTTGCCGCTGACGAGTCGGGTTTTAACTGCTCCCCGATTGCTTTTTGCCGCAGCGTTTTGGGTTCTTGTGAACCGCCGTCTTGCCGCTTTTGAGGAACGGGCGGGAGAAGTGCTTCATTTGGCGGAAAGGGAGCATACGGAATGAGAGTGGAGAACAGCCGTTTCGGAATAAAACTTTTATAATTTTTTATAATTTTAGAAAAGTTTTGTTGACAAATCGGTTTTCTTGTGCTATAGTAGTATGCAGAAAGAAATACCATAATAGAAAAAGCAAAATTTTCAAAGGGAGTAAAACAAATGAGAAAAACACTTGCAACCGTA
>CAZJVB010000016.1:0-50484 GCA_964549435.1 uncultured Ruminococcus sp. | reverse complement strand
TATATTTTCGGCAAGATCTACCATTTTTTCTTTTCTCCGACACTGTCCTGCCTCATCCTCCGTTCGTCCACCATTTTGACAAACCACTCCACTATATTAGGATCTGTATGAGAGAAAAACGAACTTTCTTTTTTATCGAGTCCGGAAATTTTCATCATATCTTCTGCAGTCAACTCAAAATCAAAAATATCAAAATTTTCTTTCATACGTTCTGTATGCGTGCTTTTCGGAACTGCAACAATACCTCTCTGCAAATGCCAGCGAAGCATCACCTGTGCAGCCGTCTTTTCGTATTTCCGACCGATGGCGCACAATGTTTCCTCTTCAAAAAGACCTCCGCGTCCCTCACCGAAAGGTGCCCACGCTTCTAATTGGATCCTATACTTTTCGCACCAGTCTTTCATAAGCTTCTGCTGATGATGCGGATGAATTTCTACCTGATTTACCATCGGACAAAGTTTCGAAAAGGACGCGAGATCAACCATTCTGTCAGGATAAAAATTAGAAATTCCAATAGCACGAAGCCGCCCCTCCTCGTATAATTCCTCAAGCGCTCTCCATGCACCGTAATAATCGGAAAAAGGTTGATGCAGAAGCATGAGATCTATGTACTCCGTTTTTAACCTTTTCATGGAAGCTTCGACCGATTTACGACATTCCTCATAACCGTAATGTTCCAACCAAACCTTACTTGTCAGAAAAATTTCATCCCTCGGAATACCGCTTTCGGAAACAGCAGCGCCTACCTCCTCCTCATTAAAGTAACTCTGTGCGGTATCGATGGCGCGGTATCCTACCTGCAGCGCATTGAGAACACATCTGGTACACTCCTCTTTAGTCACCTGGTACACACCGTAGCCAAGCATCGGCATTTTCACACCGTTTTGTAGAGTTGCATATTTCATTTTGACTCCTCCTTGACGATTGTATGCTTTTCCTGTATAATGATTCTACTATATGATAGCAGTTAAAGTCAACTTTAAGTCAAGAGGTATTTGAAAAAAAGGAGAAAATTTTATGTTCTATACAATTGGAGAAATGGCAAAACAATTAGGTATCAATGCATCCACACTCAGATATTATGATAAGGAAGGCCTGCTGCCGTTTGTGGAAAGGTCGAGCGGCGGTATCCGCATGTTTCAGGATACAGATTTCGAATGGCTGAAAATCATCGAATGTTTAAAAAAGACAGGTATGCATCTGACCGACATCAAAAGGTTTATTACGATGGCAATGCAAGGTGATAACACCATCGACGATCGCCTTCAACTGATCCTCAAACAATGGGAAAACGTCCGGTCGCAAATCGCAATGTTGACAGAAACTCTTCAGATTCTCGAATACAAAATCTGGTATTATGAAACGGCAAAGGCGAACGGAACGACCGCCGTCCCCAACCGCATGTCTAAGGAAGAGCTTCCAGAGGAATTCCGCGAGATACGCAGCAAATTGAAAAACTCGTTCCCTGCCGTACAGAATGATATATATGTATCCCGTACTTGACAATCCAACCGCTTTCTTTTATAATTATGATAACAATAGTCATAACAGGAACGGGCGATGACATGTCTATGAAACGATTTTTCATTCTTTTTCTTACCTTTTCCCTGCTTTTATCCTTTGGCACAGGAACGGGCGCTGTTGCGGAGGACAACTATTCGATTCCTCGTGCCGTCACCGTTGAGGCAATTTTTCTTTGTCGCCTGACCGGTTATTACAACGCCTCCATTCGCTTACTAACATATGCCGTGCAGGATGCCGGCAGTGTATACTTCGGAGAAAAAAGCGCATTTTCACGCCAACTCTCCGCTTCAGAGCCCTTAAAAACCATCGCAGAACAAGCCTACCAAGCCAATCAATCCGAACAAACCGGAACCGTATCTTTCTACGGTACAGACAGTGACCTTGCCTATGCAGTGGGATTAGCAACATACAGCTTGCAGCTCAAAGTAGCTGAATCCGGAAATATCGTGACTTTCCTTATTTCTGACCGGTACGATTTTAACGGAATTCGCAAAGCCAATACGTTAGGCGCATTGTTGAACAACCTCGGTTACCGGCTGCAGTGCAAAGGACTTCTGCATACCTATGATTGGACGGCAAAAGTCATCATCAGATTGGACGGATGATATGATTAAAAATTTGCTTTGGGATGTAGACGGAACCCTGTTAGATTTTAAGGCAGCAGAAGCATATGGAATGAAAATCTGCCTGCAAGAAATTGGCGTACAACTAAATGCAGAAATGCTGGCATCTTACTCCGCGATCAACCGTTCCTGGTGGGAAAAATATGAACGTGGAGAGGTCACACAGGAGGTACTCCGAAGAGGTCGTCTGCACGATTTCTTTGCAAAATACTGCATTTCGTACACAGAGTACGACCATTTCAACATGCGGTATCAGGAAGCACTGGGTGAAGCAGTGTTTCCGTTGGAGGACTCTGTCCGGCTTCTACAAGAATTACGACCACGCTTCCGGCAGTATATTGTTACAAACGGAAGCAAACAAGCACAGGAAAAAAAGCTGCAGAAGAGTGGCATCAATCAATTGGCAGATGGCATCTTTATTTCCGAATCGATCGGATATCAAAAGCCCTCTGCAGCATTTTTTGCAGCAGTACAGGCACAAACCGGTTATCTGCAAGAAGAAACCTTGATCATCGGCGATTCGCTGACCAGTGACATGCAGGGAGGAAATAATGCCGGCATCCTTTGCTGCTGGTACCATCCGGAAGCCACTTCCTGCAAAAAAGAAATTCGTATCGATTATGAAATCCGCAGTCTTTGGGAGTTGTTAAAAATTATCTAAAAAAGGATGCTGTCAAAACAGCATCCTTTTTTAGCATCGGGGGCGATCAATACATGCCGCCGCCCATTCCCTGCGCATTCATAGCTGCATTCGCCGCAGCATCTGCAGCAGGATCTTTCTTATCCGCAACAAGTGATTCGGTCGTAAGCACCATGGAAGCGACAGAAGCCGCATTCTGCAGAGCACATCTGGTCACCTTGGTCGGATCTACGATCCCAGCTTCGATCATATCGACATACTTTTCATTATAAGCGTCGAATCCAATTCCTGATTTCCGATTCTTAACGCCGTCTACAACTACACTGCCCTCAAAGCCAGCGTTTTCTGCAATCTGACGCACCGGCTCCTCCAAGGCACGCAGAACAATTTTGACGCCGGTCTGCTCATCACCGGAAACCGTGTTGACCAACTTCTTCACAGCAGGAATGCAATCCACAAGCGCAGTGCCGCCGCCGGCAACAATCCCTTCCTCAACGGCTGCACGGGTAGCGTTCAGCGCATCTTCAATACGAAGCTTCTTCTCCTTCATTTCCGTCTCCGTAGCAGCACCGACTTTAATCACCGCTACGCCGCCAGACAGTTTGGCAAGACGTTCATGCAATTTTTCCTTGTCAAAGTCTGAAGTAGATACCTCAATCGCAGATCTGATCTGACCGATGCGGGACTTAATTTCTGCAGAATCTCCGGCGCCGCCAACGATGATGGTATTCTCTTTGGTCACCTTCACCTGCCTTGCAGAACCGAGCATATCCAACGTCGCTTCCTTAAGTTCTAAGCCAAGTTCGCTGGAAATAACCTGACCGCCGGTCAGAATAGCAATATCCTTCAGCATATCCTTGCGTCTGTCACCAAAACCGGGCGCCTTAACCGCAACGCAGGTGAAAGTGCCGCGCAGCTTATTGACAATCAGCGTGGAAAGAGCTTCCCCTTCCACATCCTCTGCGATAATGATCAGCTTTTTGCCGCTCTGGACAACCTGCTCCAACAGCGGAAGCAATTCCTGGATGTTAGAAATCTTTTTGTCGGTAATCAGAATAGAGGCGTCATCAATAACAGCTTCCATCTTATCGGTATCCGTAACCATGTAGGGGGTAATATATCCGCGGTCGAACTGCATTCCCTCGACAACCTCGCAATACGTTTCCGCAGTTTTAGATTCCTCTACCGTAATAACACCGTCAGCAGTGACCTTTTCCATTGCATCAGCAATCAGCTTGCCGACCGTTTCGTCAGCAGACGAGACAGTTCCAACACGGGCGATATCATCAGAACCGTTGACAGGCTTGGAAGCCGAAACCAGTGACTCCACCGCAGCATCCACCGCTTTTGAAATTCCCTTCTTGATGATCATCGGATTAGCGCCTGCCGCAACATTCTTCATGCCCTCGCGGATAAACGCCTGTGCAAGCAGCGTAGCGGTTGTCGTTCCGTCCCCTGCCGCATCATTCGTTTTGCTGGCAACTTCACGAACAAGAGCGGCGCCCATATTTTCAAACGCGTCCTCCAGTTCAATCTCCTTAGCAATGGTCACACCGTCATTGGTAATCAACGGAGAACCATACTTCTTATCAAGAACAACATTTCTTCCTTTCGGACCAAGCGTAATCTTAACGGTATTCGCAAGCTTATCAATACCGCGCATCAGCGATTCGCGTGCTTCGTTACCGATTTTAATCTCTTTTGCCATAATAACTGCCTCCTAATGCATTATTCTACAATCGCAAGGATATCGTTCTGTCTGACAACGATCACTTCTTCGCCGTCAATTTTGATTTCCGTACCGGAATACTTGCTGCAAATAACCTTATCACCTTTTTTCACGAGCATGGTGACTTCTTTGCCGTCTACATTTCCGCCGGGACCTACCTCCAGTACCTGTGCAACCTGAGGCTTTTCCTTTGCTGCACCGGTCAGGATAATACCGCCTTTGGTGGTCTCTTCCGCCTCAAGCATTTTGATGACAACGCGGTCTGCCAATGGCTTCAATTTCATAGAATCATAACCTCCTAATCAATGAGAAAAAGGAACCAACTATTGCCTACCTTTTTCTTCCTTTTTACATGCTCTATTTTAGCCCAGTTTCATGAATAAAAAAAGCTATAATTATGTCTTAATTGTAAATTACTGGCACTCTTTGATCGCAAGTGCTAACCAAAAAGGCGTTTTTAATACCGAAAGCGGATTTCATTTCCCGCTTACACAGCCGACATATCCTCAAATCATTTGGCACTTGAATTTTCCTTCTGCCAAGATGATTCCTGTCGAAAAAATTGATAAAAGCCACAGCGAATCATCCCGTTATAAAGTTTCCGTACCTTATTTGCACGTCTGCCGAAAAATTGCTCAAATTGCTCATCAGAACTAATAATATACAACTGCCACGCCGGTATTTCAGTACGAAATACAGCTCCCATATCGGCGGCAAGGGCGCGCGCCTCCTTCAGATCTCCAAGACGTTCTCCATAAGGGGGATTGGTTACGATCGTGCCGCGTGCGCCGAAAACCGGAGAACAGAACGAACGCACGTCTGCTACACGGAATACGATTCGGTCTGCTACACCGGCTCGTTTGGCATTTTCTCTTGCCAACGCAATACACTGCTCGTCCAAATCAGAAGCATAAATTCGTGTAGGGTACGGACAGATTTCCCCGCGTGCCGCTTCCCGTTCCTCTGTCCAGACTTCCTTCGAAAGAATACCAAACCGTTCTGCCGAAAAGCCGCGGGATAGGCCGGGCGCAATCCGTCCGGTCAGCAGTGCCGCCTCAATTGCTATCGTACCGGAACCGCAGAGCGGATCCACAATAAGGACGCCTTCACGAGGTCGCGACAGCTTGACCATAGCGGCAGCAAGTGTTTCCCGCAAGGGAGCAACCCCCGCTTGCGTACGATAACCGCGTTTGTGCAGAGTGATACCGGTAGTATCGATCATCAGAAACGCTTCATCCCGAAGAATCAGAAATTCAATCTGATACAGGACCCCGCTTTCCGGTAATCTTGAAATGTGGTACACGGAAGACAGTCGATCTGCGATTGCCTTCTTAACAACTCGCTGACAATCCGGAACGGAAAAGAGTGCGGATTTAATAGCATGTCCCTTCACCGGAAAGGCACCCTCCCGTCCGACCCAATCCTCCCAAGGAACTGCCTTCGTTCCTTGGAATAGATCCTCAAACGATCTTGCAGGAAACCTCGACAGCAAGATCATAACCCGTTCTGCATAACGCAGCCGTATATTACAGGTCGCTATCCCCCGCTCCGGCGCTTCAAATACAATCCTACCGTCTATTGTGGAAAGGCGGTGATACCCGAGTGCATCGATCTCCTCTCCGAGCAATTTTTCCAATCCAAACAGACAGGTTGCAACCAACTGTATCATAATGATCATTCCTCTTCCAGTTTACCAGCCGTACCGGCAAACAGCCTTCAAAGCACTGCCGATGCATGACGCGTCACATGGCAGGAAATATTGACTGCTACCGGTAACCCGGCAATATGCGTCGCATAAGTTTCCACCGCTGCCCAAAGTGCTGTCACACCTTTTCCGAGCCCCTGAACACCTACCCCCGAGCGATTGACAGCTTCCAGAATCTGTTTTTCCAGTTCTCCATGAACCGGATGATAGTCTCCCACCTCACGCAGCAATGCCTTTTTGGAGAGAACTGTCGAATAATCGAAGGTTCCTCCGATGCCGACCCCGATCACCAACGGTGGACAGGGGTTACCGCCGGCAAGGAGAACCGTTTCCACAACAAAAGAGAGGATTTCCTCCACACTAACCGTCGGATTAAACATTTTCTGCCGGCTCATATTCTCGCTTCCAAAGCCTTTCGGCAACGCATACAAACGCACTTGGTCGCCGGCAATCAGTTCCGTATACAAAACTGCCGGCGTATTATCAGTTGTATTGATACGTGTCAACGGATCACCGACGACAGATTTCCGAAGATACCCGTCACGATACGCCTGCCGAACTCCCTCGTTGACCGCATCACGGAACAAACCGCCATCAATATGTACCTCCTGTCCAATTTCGGCAAAAAGTACTGCCATTCCGGTATCCTGACAGATGGGAATTCGTTCATTCCTAGCTGTCGTCGCATTATCACATATGATGCCTAACATTGTGCGGACAGTCTCATCCGTTTCCTCCAGACAGCACGCCGCAAGACGGCCGCAGATTCGTTCGGGCAGTTCATAATTTGCGCGAATAAAAAGCTCGCGCACAGTTTTTGTAATTTCAAAGGCTTGTACAGTTCTCATAGTCACTCCACTCAAAAAACGGGCGCATCGCACCCGCTTCCCTTTGCAATTCTATTTTTTACGTCTGTGCGAAGATCTGCCGCCGTTCTGAAACTTACGCAGATCGCTTATTTTTTCTTCACTGGCAGATTTATAATGGCTCAGCATATCTTCAAAATCAGTGGGCTGAGGAGCCGCCTCATATACCATAGGCTGTACGCCGCTAGATGGACGGTTTTTCCGACCGGTCTTCAGTGTCAGAGAGATACGCCCTTTCTCATCTACAGCAAGAACTGTCGGTTCTACATCCTGACCAACTGAAAGAAAGGTATTGATATCGGAAACATACTCATCCGACACCTGTGAAATATGGATCATGCCGGTCGAGCCATTCTCCAATTTGACAAAAGCTCCATAATTTGTGATCCCCGTTACTTTTCCCTTGACCTTCTTACCCGCTTCCGCTTGCATTCGTATGACCATGCCTTTCCGGATTTCCATCGTTTTTTTGATGAATGCGCCGCTGCCTGAATCGGCTTTTAATCAGCAATATCGTTATAAAAGAGGATTTCGTTAGGGAAACGATACCCCAGTTTTTCACGCGCATACCGCTCAATATATTCCGCATTTACTTCTTCGGAAAGCCTGTAGTTCGTTTCCGCAATATCATCCTTAAGATCCGCAATCTGAGATTCTAATTTCTCCCGATCCTCACGAAGTGTCTTTAAATGAATCTGCATATTGACAACGGAAATAAACAGAACCACAAGGATTCCGCCAAGAGCCGCTTTCACGGCAAGATTGGTTTTATGACTGCGCAGCATCTGTTTTCCTCCGAATTTGTTTTCCCGCACCGAACCCAGATCGTGCTCTATGACAAAAACGTTTTTTTTCACGTATCGTATAACAAAGCTCGCCTATTCTCTGCCAACGCGGTCGCAGCCATCTATGCAGTCTCGAAACCGCTCTGCCAAATAGCTTGCCCAACGTGAAATACCACCCAGCAAAGCCGGCAGCAACCCCGGCGAACGCATACAGTCTCATACGACCATACGACAGATTGAAAAACAGCAAAAGCATCGCACATGTACAAAGCAGACTGAAAAAAAGATCCTCCAAAAAAATCAGCCATTTAACCTGCGGATGCAGCCGATGCAGCAGCTTGAAAAACTCATAGAGAAAGCCAAGCAGTACACCTGCTAATACAGACCAGCCGGCAAGCAGAAAATGAAGCGAATAAGAAACGCTCATGCGCCAAAGAAGCGGCTAAAACCTTTTTTCCGCTTACCCCCATCAAGATACACAATCGCATCAATTGTTCCGCAGACAGTAACTTCCCCGTTTTCCAAAGAAAGGCTGCTGACAGAGAGCGCACTTCCGCTGACATTCAAAATAACGTCTCCGACAGACATACTGACCATCGTCTCATCAAAATTTAGCACCTCGGTGACCGATGTGATTTTCAAAACCTCACGATCAGTCAAAATCAAAGAATGCTTGGGTGCTACGGTATTCATACAGTTGACCATTCCTTTCAACCCGGCAGGAAACGCAATTTCTTGCGCAGTCGGCGATAAAGCCATTCTTCCCTTTCGTCTTCTGATGATACCTTATGAAATGCGGCCGTTTTTTATGACAGGATTTCGTACATTTCCGACGCCTCAGCTTTTCCGACATGCTCTTCTACGGAAAGAACACGCAAGCGGGTCGTACGATTACCAAACGTAATTTCCAATACATCGCCCACCTTCACATCGTAGGATGCCTTGGCGCGCCGACCGTTCGCAAGAACCAACGAACCATCGCAGGCGTCATTCGCAACGGTTCGACGCTTGATAATCCGGGAAACCTTTAAAAATTTATCTAAACGCATCTCATTTGTTAGGCGGCAATTCCGGGCGAAAAATCACCCGGAACCGCTTGACCGACAACTTACTCCTTATTGACCGCGTCCTTGAGTGCCTTGCCGGCAGAGAAAGACGGTAACTTTGTAGCCTTAATCGTGATAGCCTCATTGGTTCTGGGATTGCGGCCGGTTCTCTCCGCGCGCTCTTTTACCTTGAAGGTACCGAAGCCGGCGATTTGCACCTTTCCGCCGGTAGCCAATTCGTTTTCAATCGCGCTGAAAACAGCGTTTACGGCAGCTTCTGCCTCCTTTTTCTTAATACCTGCGCTTTCCGCAACCATTTCGGCAAGAGTGGATTTCGTCATTTTCAGATACTCCTTCTATTTATAAAATAATACTGCATATAGTATACCACACGAATGTTTATTTTGCAATAGGTTTTTTGATTTTTTTCGAAAGAACCCGTATCAGAAATTTTTTTGTCTATGTGTCCGCTTTATTCGTCTGACGGAAGCTTTTTCTTCGCTTCCTCCCAATATCCGAGCAATTCTTGACGTGTAGAGCCCGCAATCGATTTTCCGACTGCAACACACCGCTTTTCTACCTCAGAAAACCGATTCAAATACTTTTTACAAGCGCGAGTCAATGCTTCTTCCGCATTCACACCTGCCAGCCGCGCAGCCTGAACTGTTGCAAACAGCAAATCTCCAAATTCTTCCTCTATAGCAGTTTCTGCCCCTTGGGCAACGGCGCTTCTTACCTCCGCAAATTCCTCATCTACTTTTTTCAGAGCCTCCGTCGCATCTACCCAATCGAAGCCTACCTTCCGTGATTTTGCGCCCAATTTATCCGCACGCATCAGTGCGGGCAGCGTACTCGGGATGGCACGAAGAGCCTCCTCTGCCGATTTCCACTCATGCGTCCGATCCTTGATCGCTTCCCAGTCACGAAGCGCATTTCCTCTCTCGTCAGTGAGCTGTTCTCCGAACACATGCGGATGACGGATGATCATCTTTCGGCAGATTTCGTCGCAGACATCATCCAGATCAAACCAACCTTCCTCCTCTGCAACACGCGCATGGAACACCACTTGGAACAAAACATCCCCTAATTCCTCCCGCATCCCAACAAAATCTCCGCGATCAATGGTATCCACGACCTCATAGACCTCTTCCAAAAAATTTTTCCGGATGCTTTCATGCGTTTGTTCCCGATCCCATGGACAGCCGTCCGGCGATCGCAGAATTTCCATCACCCTGCGAAGATCTTCGAAAGTATACCTATTTTTTTTGAGCTGGTTTACGATTGGATTCATGGAGCCATCCCTTTCTGATCAGGAAGCGGGCAATTCGACTGCCCATAGGAAGCAGCCGTACCTCTTCCGCAGCGATTCCTTTGCATAAAAGCATAGTAAATACATAGACAGATACGGTCGCAGCACCGCAGATACAAAGCAGCAGCAACGCTTCCAGCCTTCCGCCCCCGGCAAGCAATAAACGAAGCAAACGGTAAATTCCCAAGGTAATACCACCGGTCACAAAAGCACAGGCCGCCGGCTTTCCGAACAGCCGCCATGGAGACAGCGAAGCAGTCGTATGCGTACGCAGAAAATACATATTCAACGCCGCCGCAATCAGATAACAGCATACAGAACTGACCGGCGCACCGTAGATCCCGAGAATCCCGGAAACTCCGAAATATTCAATCAGCGCCATACAAAGCACGCCGATTCCAACGGAAAGCATTGGCAGCCAAATCCTACCTACAGCCTGAAGAAGTGCGTTGGTTGTCGAAACGATCGCCATAAAGACAATCCCGATTGCAAGGATGCGCAAAGCACCGGAGGATACCTGCAGAGCATCAATCCGAGTATATTTGGCAAATGCACCGCTGTAAAGAAGAGAAAGACAGGAGGGTGCCGTCGCAAGCAGAAACGCCGCACTTGGCAACCCAATGATGGCACTCAGTCGGATCGACTGTACGATGTTGCGGTTTGCACCGCGAACATCGCGCACAGATAATGCTGCGGAAACTGCCGGCAGCACACTGATTGCAATCGGATAAATCAGCGTCGAGGGAAGCAAATCGGCAAGCGCGGTAGAATAGGAGGTATATGCGGTATAAAGATCCTCTGCAAACTCCTCCGCAATACCTCCGAGCATCAGACATTTTTTGATCAGAACCGTATCGATAAAATTGGAAAGATAAAGCGCCGATGATGTAATTGTAGCAGGAAGGGCGATCAGCAAAATTTTTTTCGTCAGTACAGACGTCGATTTGGAACGTCCATCCGTTCCGACAGGTCGAAGAGAATGCGAGAAAGCGCGATATAAGAACAGCATAACCATTTCCACCAGCATGCCGACCGTAATCCCGCTGATCGCAAAAGCCGCCTGCACATACGGTTCAAACCCCATATAGCGTGCCCAAATAGTCGCGCCGAGTCCAAGCCCCATTTTAAAAACAGCTTCGATCAATTGCCCGATAGCAGTGGGGTACATGTTATGCAATCCCTGATAATATCCGCGAAATGCAGAGCAAACGCAGACAAAAAGCAGGGTCGGCGCTATGAAATAGGCAGCAAGCACACTATCGGCATGCCCGGTTGCACGGAAAAAGGGACCTGCCAACAGCAGCATAGCAGCTGTCGCAATCATCCCGATCAGCGTAAAGACTGACAGCGCGACACGAAAAATACGCTGCACTTCCCGCTCTCTGCCGCGCTTGGCAGAAGCGGAAATCATCCGGCTGATCGCAACCGGCAAGCCGCTTGTGGAAACCATGTAAAGCATGGCATATAACGAATATGCCGCGCTGAAAATCCCCATATCACTGCCGAGAATATTGGCAAGCGGGATTTTAAAGAGAACGCCGATAATTTTAACCACAAAGCTGGAGACAGAAATAATGCCCGCCTCCACAAGAAAGCTTTTATTCTTTTTATTTGTCTCTGTTTCTGCCATTCCGTTATATGAATTCTCGCAAAAGCGAGTCCTCCGGCACCGCGTCATCCGGAAGCGGCGACACCGTTTCCAGCAAGGCAAGCAGGCTCTGCACCTGTTCAAAATGCGGATTTTCGGAAGGAAGTCCTTTCAGCACTGTGACGGCATGATTTGCCAGCACACTGCGTTCATAATCAAAAAACGTATTGATAGATCGATCCGCCAAAGCCGCAAACGGCTCGATCGTCTCTTTCTCTGCTTCGCGAACCGTTTCCCAATGGGCAAAGGTTACCGCAGCGTCTGAAGCCCGATAACGGGAATCACGAACCAAACGACGAAGCAGTCGATTGTCAACCTTATCCTCGGACTCTACATATAAATAAATACGAAAGAGTGCCTCCTGCGGAGTCCCTTCCGCACAGATCGAAGGATTCAGCGCGTGCAGCCCTTCTACAATGGTGATGCCGTCGGGTTCCGGCTGCAGAATACGGTAATGATCTATCCTTCGCCGTACCGTAAAATCGAAAAACGGGATCGGCGCAGGTTTCCCCTCAGCAATCAGGCGCATCGTATCCTGAAGCAGATCCAGCCGCAAGCTGTTGATGCCTTCAATATCCTGCGCTCCGTTTGGCAGGAAAACAGCATTTTCGGGATTGCGGTAATAATCATCGAGAGAAATGGTATCTACCGGTCTGCCGCCCTCGCGGATCCGTTTCGCCAGCTTTTTAGTGGTCGTTGTTTTCCCGGAGCAGGAGCCACCTGCAACCAGAACCAGCTTCAGCGCAGAGTCACGACAGATTTTCTCGGCGCATTCGGACAAACGGCTTTCATACACTTCCTCTTTCAATCAAATCAGTCCTTTCTGTGATGCAGCGGCGCAAAAAAGCGACGGATTTCCTCTTCTCGGATACCGTCAACGGAATCCATGTATTCATACGGATACTTCGGAAAAGCAAGGCGGCATATTTCATTTCGATCCGGTGAGACAAGCTTGGTAATCGCACCCGCACCACAAGAGAAGACGGTTGCATACTCCTCCATCATCAAAACATTGTACAAATTTTCTCTGCCCAATCGAGAATACCCGACATTCTCTGCATTGCCGACAATATTCTTCTGTCGATACAGGTAGTAAGGATGCCACCCCGCCTGTCCAAGCGTCTGCCAAGCATATTGCACACAATCACGGGCCAAAACGCCGGCAGGATCATAGATTCCCTGTTCGGAAAAGCGCATAACTGCGGACTTTTTGACACTCAGCGTATGGACCGTAATGTTATCAAACCCAATCGCCATCACATCGTTAAGACTTTGCTCGAAACTTTGGTGCGTGTCGCCCGGCAAGCCCGCAATCAAATCCGCATTGACCGAATCGAAACCGATTCGCATAGCGATCTCTGAAACGGCAAAAAAATCTGATACGCTATGCTTTCTGCCGATCCGGCGTAATACCTCTTCATTGGTGGTCTGCGGATTTACGCTGATCCGGCGGACGCCGCTTGCTTTCAGGATATGCAACTTTTCCTCCGTAATCGTATCCGGCCGACCTGCTTCAAAAGAAAATTCCTGCAAATGCTCTGCCGGAAGATGACGTTCTATACAGGAAAATAAATCCCGCAGCTGCGTTTCGTTCAGGATGGACGGAGTGCCCCCACCGATATATACTGTTGTCAGCCGCAACCCCAATTCCCGAATCAACCGGCAGGTATCTGCAATGTCCTGCTTCAACCGCTCAAGATACGCCGGAAGCAGCGCAAACAGACGAGGCGTAGCGCAGGAAACGAATGAGCAATAATCGCATTTGGTCGGGCAAAAAGGAATGGAAAGATACAGCCCGCAGTCCTTTACCTCTGTTTGCAGCAGCATTCTCTGCTCCGTCAGCGCGGTTTCCACAGCCAGCTTTGCTTTCTGCGGAAGCACATCATAATCCTCTACAAACAGTCTTTCCACCGTTTCTGCCGTATAACCGCGGTCAAGATAATATTTTGCGCGTTTAACCGGTCGGAGTCCCAGCAAGTATCCCCATGGCAGAGAGAAACCGAACAGCTTTCTACCCGCTTCCAGATATGCTTTTCCCAAAGCCAGTGCAGCAAAAGCAGCGCCGTCCATCTCCACATTCGGCCGATATCCCGCAGTATCAAACGTACCGGCTTCTTCCTTTTCACCGACAGACAGAATCGTGCGGCAGAAAATTCCATCCCGCCGCTGCTCCAGAAAAAAAGAGGCTCCGTTTTCGCTTTCGAATCCCTCGTGAAATTTCTCACCGGGAAAATAAAGCAAGCAAAGTGTTTGAAAATAGTAATCGTTCAGATATGCAGTCTTGTTCTCAATTTGCAGCTTCATTTCTTCAATAGCTCCGCCGTATCAATCACCAAATTGACAGGACCGTCCAGCTCAGCGCTGATCTGCATCTCTGCACCAAAAATTCCTTTAGCGACCGGCAGACTCTCTGCAACTGCATCGCAAAAAGCGTCATATATCGGCTTCGCCGCTTCCGGACGGGCAGCGCGCGTACAATCCGGACGAAAACCATGCTGTACACGTCCCAGCAGAGTAAAATTGGATATCAGCATCACAGCACCGCCGACATCGGAGGTCGAAAGCGACAGCTTACCATCCTCGTTTTCAAAAATGCGAAGACCGACAAGCTTCGTACTACCCTTCCGAAGATCAGCCTCATTATCCCCTTCCGCTACGCCTACGAATACAAGCATACCGTTTCCAATCTCGGAAACAATCCTTCCCTCCACGGCACAAGCAGCGCGCTTGACACGTTGAATAACAAGTTTCATTGTCAGGCACTCCCTCTATTGACATCGTGCACATTCCGGATATTCCGCAATGCATGGATAATGGTTTCCATATGCTCGGTATTATTGCAGCGCACACCGAAAGTCATCACAATGGTATCCGAGTTTTCTTTTGTAGAAACCGAGGTAATCTCCACCTTTAAATCCCGCAGCGCAACGGAAACCTCAGCGATGATACTGGGCGTATAATCGGCATACACATTCAGATATATTTCAAAACCACCCAAAGCACGCTTTTCCGCGCGGTTCGTCCAAGAAGCGGTCACCCACCGATCGCGGTCCTCCGGCTTCTTTAGACCATTCTGCACATTGATACAATCATATTTATGAATCGAGATCCCGTATCCTTTGGTAATGAATCCAATGATGCGGTCTCCCGGCAAGGGAGAACAGCATTTGGCAAACTTAACTGCGCATCCCTCCACATTGTCTACAATCACGCTCTCAGAGGATTTCTTATTTTTTCGATCCTCCCGCGCACCGCGATCTGTAATCTCCGGCTTAACAGGCATCGCCTCAGGTTCCGGAGCTACCAAACGATGAAACTCTTCCCGAAGCTTAGTTCCCAGTCTCGCGACATCCATACCGCCAAAGCCGATGCTGTTATACAGATCGTCGCCTTCAGCAAAGCCCATACGACCTGCGAGCATATCTATCACCTTGTCCCGTTGCTGTTCCGTATAACGGTGACCGTAACGGCGGAATTCACGGTCGATTTCCTGTTTGCCGAGTTCGATGTTTTCCGCCCGCATTTCACGCTTGAAAAACATCCGGATCTTATTCCTCGCCTCACTGGAACGAACGCAGGTCAGCCAATCGCGGCTGGGACCTTTTGAATTCGGATTAGTAAGCACTTCGACAATCTGTCCGGTTTGGAGCGTAGTATCGATCGGTACAATATTTCCGTTCACCTTCGCACCGACCATTTTATTGCCTACCGCAGAATGAATAGCATAGGCAAAGTCAATCGGCGTACTGCCGGCAGGAAGATTTACAACATCCCCTTTCGGAGTGAATACGAAAATTTCATCCTCAAACAGATCAATTTTCAAGGAATGAAGGAATTCGTCCGGATCGCCGCTCTCCGTTTCTGTCTCAATCAAAGAACGGATCCAGCGCAGTTTTTCATCCAGTCCGCGATTAACCTGCTCGCCTGATTTATATTTCCAATGCGCTGCAAGACCGTATTCAGCTATTTCATGCATCTCCCATGTGCGGATCTGCACCTCAAACGGAATCCCTTCGGAACCGATGACCGTCGTATGAAGCGAACGGTAAAGATTCTGTTTAGGCGTTGAAATATAGTCCTTAAAGCGCCCCGGCATGGAATTGAACTTTTCATGGATAATTCCCAGAACGGTATAGCAATCCAATTCGGTATCCACAATGATCCGCAGCGCGTAAAAATCATAGATTTCATCGAAGGATTTATTTTGGTTATACATCTTTTTATAGATGCTGTAGATGCTTTTGACACGCCCTTCCAGCTTATAACGAATCCCGTAAGAATCCAGACTCTCCGCCACCTTGCGCGTCGCTTCTGCCAAAAAATCCTTGCTTTCCCCGTAACGTTTCTCCGTATCCTTCTGGATTTCCTGAAATCCAATTGGATCCAAATAGGAGAGCGCCAGTGTTTCCAGTTCCTGCTTGATTTTCTGGATTCCCAAACGGTGTGCAATCGGAGCGTATACATACATGGTTTCCAGTGCAATAGAACGCTGCTTCTCCGGCGTTCGTACTGAAAGCGTGCGCATATTGTGCAGCCGATCCGCAAGCTTCACAAAAATGACACGAAGATCCTTAGACATTGCCAAGAACATCTTTCTTAAATTGCGGATACTCGCTTCCTGTTTGGTTTCAAAAGGAATATTTAGTTTGGTCACACCGTCAACAATATCTGCAACATCCACACCGAACTGTTTACGGATATCCTCCAGAGTGATCCGGTCGGAGCAATCCTCAACAGTATCGTGCAAAAAAGCAGCACAAATGGAATCCGTATCCAGCTGGCACTCATAAACGATCTGCGCAACTGCAACCGGATGAACAATATAGTCCTCCCCGGAGATCCGCTTCTGACCGCGATGCAGTGCTTCAGCCAGAAAATATGCGCGTTTTATCTTTTCCATGTCATAGCAGCCGCTCGCATCACAGCGGGCAAACAGCTCATTTACTTCATATTCCATAGATCACGCCATTGCTTTCCGAATCCGTCAGCTATTCCCCTTCAAACAATTCGATGGTTCTTACGTATCATGGCCAGAATAGGCGATTGGTCCAAATTCACCTTTTTACCGACCGGAAGAATCCTGACCTCGGCAACCTTTCCACCGTCGCTATATACACAGCCGATCAAGCCTTCATCTTTCAGAACATCAAGAATCACCTTGAATTTACAGTAGGAAACCGAGATTCCCTCCTGCTCAAGATAACGGCAGGTAGCGGAAATCGCCATATGTTTGCTGCTTTCCAGCACATCACGCTTCAGGAACTTATATACACCGCGAAAATCCGCAAGTACAGGAACATCTGTGGCAGATATTTCAGAATGATCCTCCGGATCAGTCAAAAGGCGGTAAATCTTCTCTCCCTCCGCCGTGTTTTCTCCGTCGATATCGCTCAGCCGAAGTGCTTTGATGGTCACTTGCGGAAAACGCTGTCCCATGTATTCATTGATATCCGCTGTAAATACAGCGTCGCAGATATTCCCCTCGCTTAGCTTCATATCGGCAGGAACAGAAAACCAAATTGCGCTGATTTCTTCCCCGCTTCCGTATTTTTTATTGCCCGGACGCAGCTTAAATTTGTAATGCTTCCCGCCGGAAAGCGGCACAAGATCGGAAATCGCAACGCGCTTCATCATCAGAACCGGCTGCGGATTCTGCAGACCAAACGGTTCCAAAGTCTGCATTTCCTCGATCCCCTTCATAGTAATATCCGAAAAATCGACTTTACATTCAATTTCCAACGGAAGGGAAGCGTCTGTTTTGGTCAGATACTGAGACGCATACGCATTGATCCGGCTGCGGAACTCATCAATTTTATCCCGCCTGATAGAAAGTCCGGCAGCCAACTCATGTCCGCCATACTCGGTCAGCAAATCTCCGCAGGACGCAAGCGCGTCCATTAAAGAGAACCCCTTGATGCTTCTGCCGGAGCCTTTTGCGATCTCTCCATCAAAAGAAAACAGAATGCAGGGCAACGAATATTTTTCTGCAATCTTAGAAGCTACTACACCGATAACTCCCTGATGCCAGCCATCTGAACCAAGCACAAAAAAACAATCATCCGAGCACGACTTCCGGATCTGCTCCAGCGCCTGCTCATAAATCTCCTGTTCCATCATCTGACGCAGCTTATTCGTTTCACAAAGCTCCTCTGCGATCCGATCCGCTTTCAGCTCATCTTCTGTTGCCAGAAGCTCTACTGCGCGGGATGCAGAAGCGATTCTGCCTGCCGCATTGATGCGGGGAGCCAACACATACCCGACCGTTGAAGAGGTGATTTTCTTGACCTGTTGCCCATGCTTAATCATTCCGGAATGCCGCATCAATGCCAAGATGCCGGGAGAACGCACTGTTTCCAACTTTTTCAAACCCATGGTAGCAATCCGACGGTTCTCATCCACAATAGGCATGACATCCGCAATTGTACCGATCGCAACGATGTCGGCATAGCGGTCACAAATTCCCTGCGTATCCCCGTCAACTGCGCATAGCAGCTTAAATACGACACCGACTCCGGCAAGATTCTTAAACGGATAAGAACAATCCTCACGATGCGGATTTACGACTGCAACCGCATCCGGCAAGATTTCCCGGCAGCTATGATGATCCGTAATGACCATGTCAATATGCTGTTCCTTGGCATAACGTGCCTCTTCAATTGCCGTGATTCCGGTATCCACTGTAATGATCATATCTACACAACCGACCATCCTTTTGATCACCGGCAGACTCAGACCATACCCCTCAGAAATACGGTCCGGAATAAAATATTCGCACTGCACACCGCGCTCGGTAAGATAGCTGAACAGCATCATGGTGGAGGTCACGCCATCCACATCATAATCCCCGTAAATACAAACACGCTCTTTCCGATCAATTGCCTGACGAATTCTCGCAACCGCTTTATCCATATCCTTCAAAAGGTACGGATCATGCAAGGGGAGATCGTCCTTTCTTAAGAATGCCTTTACTTTTTCGGCTGAGTCAAGCCCTCTGTTAGACAGCAGTTTTGCCGTCAGGGGAAGGACACCGAGTTGTTCCTGCAGCCGCTTGCAGACTGCTTCATCTACATCGCGCAGGATCCATTTTCTCTCTGTCATTGACTCCGCCTCCTTTCTGCTTTTTCTTCTTTAACTCATGAAATACCGAAAAATTATTCGGTGATAATCACCCGAACCGGGACGGTATAGACACTGCCGTCTACGCAAACAGCGCTGCTGCCCGTACTGATTTCCGCTTCTCCCAGATATTCGCCAGTTGCCGCTTGCAAAACCAAAGTCTGATAGTTGATGCGAACAGTCATTTGCTCTCCGTCATATGCTTTGACGGCCGCCGCAGATCCGAATACCGTGACCTCCAATGATGCATTGGCAACCGCATGAACCTTGCCGCTATCCGGTAACCCGTACACCGTCATTCTCGAAATCGGAACACTGACGGTCTTGGAACGAATCTCCGGTAAAATCACCGTATAGGTTATCTCCGCCTCCGGTTCCTCTGCAGAAAGCGAACTTTCCGGAAACCGATTGGCAAGCAGTTCGCCTGCCGTTATGGTCGACACTAGTTTCCCATCTTCTATTTCCGTTTCATCGCAGACAATAGCTAAGGCGGAAACCTGTGCAAGCTCGGACATCGGTCCCCGCAGCTTCACGCCAGAAACAGAGGAAAGAAACTGCACATCTTCAGCAGAATACGTTCCTCCCTCCAGTGCCAATTCCACTGGAACGGTTTTGCTGCCATACATGATAAATGTCACATCCACAGTACTGCTGCTCATAGTAATATACGGATTGGAAATCATCGCCTTGGTAGCGGAATCACGAAGATGGATTTCTCCACTGACATGAATATCATTCCCTGTAATGGTTCCCAATTCAAAGCTGCTGTATGCCTCTGCCGTTCCGACAATGCTTTCCGGTCCGTATACACTGACTGCATATAAACTTTGCACCACTTCCCCAATTTCATATTCCGAGGAGTAGGTCTTTTCAATCTGTATATTGATGGTTTTCGAAGTAAAGGTATCCACATACAGAGTGACATTTGAGACAGAGAGGCTTTCCACTGTCAAACCTGTCGGCGCCACTACGGTTACCGGCAGGGTTGCATAGCCCGGCCCACCGACAGAGGAAATATCTACATACGCGCGAAAATCACTCACGTCCGAATTATTCAAAACAGAACGTGTGCCTGACGCCCGTGCGTCCACATTCAGCGAAAAATTTTCACCGTCAGCAACGGTATATCCATTAACATTCAAACCGGTGATTTCCACCTGAATACCGCTGAACACACGCTCGTCAATTTCCGTATCATATCCGATGGCGTACATCCAAAGTATCAGTGCACCGAAAAGCGCAATGACAAAGATCAGAATTTTTCCTTTACGGCCGGTGACTTCTGTTTCCATCTTCGCGGTCCTTCCTTTCCAAAAGTCGACGAGACGCAATCAGCTTTTTTTATTTTTTCCTTTCTTTCCAGACCGAAAGAAGGTTCCCTTGACACGGCTTACCACTTTATCCGCAATCGCATCGTCTGTTAAAAGAAGGGTACTGAGATATTCTTCCAGCGTATTGCGGTTGAAACCGCGCTTTAATTCGCCTTCCACAGCAACCGAAATGATCCCGTTTTCCTCGGATACAATCAAAACGACCGCATCGCTGTTCTCACTCATTCCGATGCCGGCACGATGGCGAGTGCCGAGCTCCTTGATAATATCCGCATTAGAAGAAAGTGGCAGAAAACATCCTGCTGCGTGCAGACGTGCTTTGCTAATGATAACGGCTCCGTCATGCATCGGTGCTTTATTGAAAAAGACATTTTCCAGCAGGTAAGAGGAAACGCTCGCGTCCAATACGGTTCCGGTGCGAACATGATCCTCCAGTTTGGTATTACGCTCAAAGACGACCAGTGCGCCGGTCTTGGTCTGGGAGAGATTTTCCGCGGCAATACAGACCTCTTTGATGACGGATTTCATAGCTGCTTCCTGCGTCGTGTCCAATTTCCCGCGGAAGTTGTGAAAAGTAGTCCCACCCACCTTTTCCAGAAAACTGCGAAGCTCCGGCTGAAAAACAACAATCAGCGAAAGAATGCCGACCGAGAACACATTCGTCAATATAAAGTTTAGCGCTTTCATCTGCGCGACGTCGCTAATCAGCAGGATAACAATCAGAAGAACGATGCCCGCTAACAGCTTGCCGGCACGCCGTTTCCGCATAAATTGAAAAATATAGTAGAAAATGAACGCAACCAGCAGGATATCCAGAACATCAACTGCACGAATCGACTGCAGCTGATTCCAGACGTATTGAAAATAATCCAAGATAGCCGACACAATCGTCCCCGCCTTATTACAAATTTACCCGTTTGTCATAATACCATATACCAATTTGCTTGTCAAGAAACTTCCGAGGAAATTTCGTGGAAAATCTGCTCATGGCATAAAAAAATCCCGATGCTGAAGCAACTGCTCAAGCGCCTTGCCGCGATGGCTGATCCCATTTTTGATGCCGCTATCCAGTTCTGCAAAGGTTTTGCCAAACGGCGCATAGAAAAAGACCGGATCATATCCAAAGCACCCCGCGCCGCGCTTTTCCCGCAGAATTCTTCCTTCTACCGTTCCGCGGACTAACAGTCTTCTTTGATCCGGACGCAACGCGCAGATCGCACAGACAAAGCGGGCAGTACGACGCTCATCCGGCACCTCCCGCAATGCCGTCAGCAGCTTGCGTATATTTGCCTCGTCGTCTCCATGGATTCCTGCATAACGGGCGGAATAAACGCCGGGCGCACCGCCAAGCGCATCTACCTCCAAACCGCTGTCATCCGCAATGCAAAGCAGCCCGGTAGCCTCTGCCACTGCCGTGGCTTTCAAAAATGCGTTTCCTTCAAAGGTCCCTGCATCCTCTTTGATCTTACCGACATACCCTGCCTCTCGCATCGAAAGCACTTCGAAGGCGAGTCCGGCATCCGAAAAATACCGGCGGATTTCCTCCAGTTTGTGCGCATTATCAGAAGCTAGTACGATCCGTCTTCTATCCGTCATACTTCTACCCCTCAAAAAAAGCATTCACAAATTCTGAGGCATCAAAGGGCTGAAGATCGTCAATCCCTTCACCGACACCGATGAACTTGACGGGGATGCCCAGTTCACGCTTGATTGCCAGTACAATCCCACCCTTAGCAGTTCCATCCAACTTAGTTAGAACCAAACCGGTTATCTCCGCCGCTTTACGGAATTCCTTCGCCTGCATCAATGCATTCTGTCCTGTAGAAGCATCCAAAACCAGCAATGTTTCCCGTGCAGCACCAGGCAACTCGCGGTCAATAATTCGGTTGATCTTTGCAAGCTCATCGATCAGATTCTTTTTATTGTGCAAGCGTCCGGCAGTATCCACAATCAGAACATCAACGCCCTGCTTTCTTGCAGCGCCTGCAGCATCAAAGACGACCGCGGCAGGATCAGCCCCCTCCTTTTGCTTGATCAACGGAACACCGCTGCGATCTGCCCAAACCTCCAGCTGTTCGATGGCAGCTGCGCGAAAGGTGTCCGCCGCGCAGAGCATCACTTTCTTTCCCTGCTGCTTCAGGCAATTGGCAATCTTTCCGATTGAAGTGGTTTTTCCAACGCCGTTAACGCCAATCACTAAAATCACCGAAAGACCGCTGTCCCCAAGGTGAATCGGCTCGCCATCTCCGACCAGCTCTCGAAGGATTCCACAGAATTCTTCGCGAGCAAGTGCCGGTTCCTTGATTTTCTTTTCCCTCAAACGCTCGCGGAGTGTTTCCGTGATATAGGAAGAGGTCTCCACACCTACATCCGCCATAATCAGCAAATCGGACAACTCCTCAAAAAAATCCTCATCCACCTTATCGCTGGAGGAAAACAGCTGCTCCACCGGCTTCAGCAATGCATCCTTTGTCTTTTTCAGCCCCATTTTGAGCTTATCGAAAAATCCCATCAGTTCGTATACTCCTTGATATTTTCTTCCAACTTGGAAAGGTTCAGCTTGATATAGTCGGATACCCCCTTTTGGTGCATGGTAACGCCGTACAGCGTATCCGCACGTTCCATAGTGCCACGGCGGTGTGTAATCACGATATACTGCGTCTTCTCGCTGTGCGAACGGATATAGTCCGCAAACTTATTTAAATTGATATCGTCCAATGCGCTTTCGATCTCATCAAAGATACAAAAAGGCGCAGGGTTGACGCTTTGCAGCGCAAGGTAAAGCGCAATCGCCGCAAAGGACTGCTCACCGCCGGAAAGCAGGGAAATGCTGCGGACGCTCTTTCCCGGCGGCTTCAGAATGATATCGATCCCGCATTCCAACGGATTTTCCGGATCCTGCAGTTCGATACGCGCAGAACCGCCGCCAAACAGCTCTACAAATACCTCTGAAAAGCTGGCATTGATGCGCTGAAAGGTAATTACAAAGCTCTCCTTCATCTCGGTTTCCAGCTTAGAAATCGTACTGTCCAGACTGCGGCGCGTCTTTTGCAGGTCCTCAACCTGCGCTGTAAGAAAATCGAAACGTTCCTTGATCTGACGATATTCCTCCACCGCATTGACATTGATGACGCCCATAGAGCGAATCTTTGTTTTCAGAGATGACAAGCGTGAGGATGCCTTTTCCATCTTTTCCGGCGGCAGGCGATGCTTCTCCGCATCAGAATAAGTCAGTTCATACTCATCCCACAGTTTGGAGGTAACCAGATCAAACTCTTCATTGATGCGACGGAAGTTATTCTCTTCATTGGTAACACGAACAAACGCATCCTCGCGCCGCTGCTGCGCTTCTTTATGCTGTCTGCGGATCTCAGTCAGTCGGGCTTCCTGTGTCTCCCTGCCGCCGATCAATTCCGCAAGCTTTTCCTCACTTGCCGCGATCCCCTTACAGGCAGCGGCAATTTTCTCCTCTACAACGGCGATCCGATTGCCGCGCTCTTTGATGCTGTTCTGCGCAGAAGAAACCGATATGCGCAGGCTCTTGATCCGCTCCATGACTCCGGTTAAAGCTGCGGTCTGTTGTGAAAGTTGTGCAGACAGAGTATCCGTATGGGATCGTTTAGATACCAGTACAATACGGGATTGGCTCAACGCCTCATAAGAAGACGATTCCGCATCACGCACATGCTCCACATGTTCACGAAGCGTACGGTTCTGACACTCCGCTTCAGCAGTAGCCTCTGCGCTGCTTTCCTTTCCTTTTCGAACGGACTCCAATCGTTCCTCCAATGCGCGAAGTCCATCCGAACCGGCGTCTCTTCCCTGTTCCACAGCATGGATATGGCTTCGCTCTTCTTCTATCCGCACGCGATACCCGTTGATCTCCTGCTCCGCCTCATCAAAGCGTTCCTTTTTTTCGGCAGCAAGTGCTTCCTGACCGGCAGCTTCCTCCTCACCCGAAGCGATCGCCTGCCGTTTCCGGGTAAGCAGCCGTTCCTTTTCCAATAATTGTGCGTTCCATTCACGGATATCCGCACTTAGACGCTCTATATCCATTGCACGGGTAAACACACCCACTTTTTTGGCGGAGGAGCCGCCGGTAAAGCTGCCGCCCGGATGAATGACCTGACCATCCAATGTTACAATCTTCAGCTTATATCCGGTCGCAGCGGCGATTTTCGAAGCATGGTCGATCTGATCTGCAACTACGGTACGACCGAGAAGATCGTTGACCACACCGCGAAATTTCGGTTCAAATCTCGCCAATTCCGAAGCGATGCCTACATAGCCCTCCATTCTGCTGATCTGCCGGACATCGCAAAGGGAACCGCGAACGGTATCCAGCGGCAGAAACGTCGCACGCCCAATTCTGTGCTCCTTCAGGTACCGGATACAGGACTTGGCATCCTCCGCGCATTCCACCACAACAAACTGCACAGAAGCGGCAAGTGCCGTTTCCAGTGCGACAACATAATCATTTTCACTGGACAGAATATTGGAGACTGAACCGTGCAAAACCACCCGCGAACCATCCGGACGGTGAATTTTTCCCGCCGTTCCGTCTTTCAGAACCGCACGCACACTTTCCGAATAGCCCTCCAGCAATTGTTCCATACGGTTCAGACTTTCACGTCTCTGCTCAGCAGCGGTCAGTTTCAGTCGAAGAGCAACCGTCTCCTCCCGTAAAGACGCTTCTTCTGCAGTATCTTTTCGAATCTGCTCCCGAATTTCCTGTCCCCGGCGTAACATATTCAAATATGCGTCTTGCGTTTCCGCTTGCTCCTGCTCCATTTTTATAAGAGCGGATTCCAATAGCGCAATCCGCTCCCTACCTGCAGCGATACGTTCCTCGCTTTCGCAAGCGGAACGTCTGACCGCATCCCATTCGGCATTGAGGGCGGCTTCCGTTTTGTTCCATTCCGCTTCATCCGCACGCGCTTTCAACAAAGCCCGCTCAGCAACTTCCGCCTCCGAAGTAGCAACGGCAACCGCTTCATGTGCGGTCTGCCAAAGCGCTTCTTTTTCCGCGCATGCTGCCTCCGCGCAGGAAACCTCTCGCTTTGCTTCTGCAAGAGATTGCTCGGTAGCGGAAATCAATTGTGCCGAGAGAGCAGACTGCTGCTCCGCTTCCTCGATCGCTGAGCCGCTTTCCGTACAAATCTGCTCGTAATGCTGCAGATCATTCAGGCAGACCGCCTTTTCCCCTTCCGCTTCCGCCTTAATTCGCTCGGAAACAGATTTTTCCTGTTCAGTCAGAGAAATCTGCCGGGAAACCTCATAGTTCTCATTAAGCTGCGCATCTAATTCCTTTTCCTTGGCAGATTCTGTTGTCTCTGCCTGTTGCAGCGCCACCCTGGCAGCATTCAGCCCATCCTCTCCGAGATTTCGTTTCTCACGAAGATCATCCAGACGGTTGAGCCATAATGTAATCTCCAGCCCCTTTTTTTCCTCGCTGAGCACCAAATACTGTTTTGCATTCTCCGCTTCCCTCTCCAACGGCTTAACACGGGAGGAAACCTCCGCAAGAATATCGCTGACACGCAGCAGATTCTGCTCAGTATCCTCCAGCTTACGTTCCGCCTCTGTTTTGCGGTAGCGGTAACGGGAAATCCCTGCCGCCTCTTCAAAAATGCTTCGACGCTCGTCACCTTTCTGGGAAAGAACTTCCGAAATCTTCCCTTGACTGATAACCGAGTAACCTTCCCGACCAATGCCGGTATCATAAAACAACTCATAAATATCCCGCAGACGGGAGAGCTTGCGATTGATATAGTACTCGCTTTCCCCGCTGCGATAGTACTTCCTTGTGATCACTGTTTCCTGCGCATCCGAGAGACGTGGCTTGTCCTCGGCGGAAGCTTCCTCGAAAGCCTCCATTGAAAATTGATGTACGGAGCGGTACTCTTCCTCAGAATCGATATAAAGCGATACGCTGGCACAATTGGACGCAGGCCGCGTCGGAGTCCCGTTGAAGATCACGTCATCCATCTTGGAACCGCGCAGACTTTTCATACTCATTTCCCCGAGCACCCAGCGAACGGCATCCGAAATATTGGACTTGCCGCTGCCATTCGGACCAATGATGGCAGTAACGCCTTTTTCAAACGTGATTTTAGTTTTATCGGGGAACGATTTGAACCCCTGCATTTCCACGGCTTTTAATCGCATCTTTCTGTTTCCTTTTCGGTTTGTTTCTCACTTGACTACTTCTACTCTAGGCTGGTACGGAAGGATGGCAGGATCGGTCAGAACACGAACAGATGCCCAAGGCAGTTCCCTGCGAACCTGCTCCAGCGCTGCAGCCCCATGGCCGGTCAGCTTAGAACGTTCGCTTGGCGCTACCGTAATCAGCAGTTCCCTGCCCACAGTATCCGCCGCAATAGCGCTGACAATCCGCCGTGCATAGAGCATCCCTGCCGCCAGTTCCCCGATGGAACCGCTTCGTGGGCCGAAAGGCGCAGTAGAAAGCTCTATGCCCGCCTGCAGACCGACCTTCAGAACGCGCACACCATGTTGCAGAAATACCTCCAGACAAGGCGCGATCCGGAGCGCTGCCGTCCTATCATCCAACGGGCAATACGCACCGGAAACTGTCTGCTCATACAACTGCGTGCCGGTAAAGACAACGGTCGGATAGATGCGTGCCTCTGAAGCGCCCATACCGCAAATAGCCGCAGCGGTTTCCAACTCTTTTTCCGCATCGGAGCCCGGCAAACCGATCATCATCTGACCGGCAAATCGAAAGTCGTTTTCGGAAAGCAGCGCCGCCGCTTGACGGGAAGCCTCGGCGGTATGCCCACGTCCGGATACACGCAGCACATCATCATCCATACTTTGAATGCCCAATTCTACATCCTTTACGCGGTACGCCTTTAAAACGGATAAGGTTTCCCGATCGATGCAATCCGGACGGGTAGAAATCCTAATGCTTTCCGCCAATCCGCGATCGATCCAATCGTTCGCCCGCTCAAGCAGGGCGATCATCCTCTGCCGCGGCAGATTGGTAAAGCTTCCGCCAAAAAAAGCAATTTGATTTTCGGTATCCGAGATATCCCCGCAGGTCTCCATCATCCGATCAAATGCGGCAAGCTCCACTTCCGGCTCAGGATCTGTCTCCCGCTTCCCGGTGATCTTTTCCTGCGAACAGAATGCACACCGAAAAGGACAACCGGCAAACGGCACGAAAAACGGTAGATTACGGTGCTTCTTCATTCAATTCACCAAGCAAAATCAGAGCCTGCTTAGCAGCTTCCTGTTCCGCCTCCCGTTTCGTACGACCGGTTCCGGAACCGAGGAGATTGGAATTCAGATAGACCGCAAAGTGAAAGACACGATCATGCGGCGGACCTTCCTCCCCCTGCTCTTCATAATACAGCTTTTCCTCCGGCGTCTGCTGTACGATCCGCTGCAGCATGGATTTATAATCCTCCATCCCTTTCCGGGAGACCGTTTCCAGCATCCTGGTCAGGCGAGGCAGCAGAAACTCCCGCACCTGTTTCATATCGCTGTCCAGGTAAACGGCGGCAAGCAGTGCCTCAAACGCATCGGCAACAATGCTTTTTCGCATTTTCCCGCCGCCGGATACAATCTCTCCATGACCGAAAAGCATGAAGTCTCCCAAACCGATTTCCGTCGCCAGAACCGCAAGTGTCGATTCGCAAACCAAAGCGGCACGCGTCCTGGTCAGAAATCCCTCATCCTCCCGCGGAAATGCAGAAAAAAGATATTCTGCCGTAACGACCGAGAGAACAGAATCTCCTAGGAATTCCAAACGCTCATTGCATACCATTTTTTGATGTTTGTTTTCATTGCAATAAGAGGAATGCGTCAGCGCCTCTGTCAAAAGCGCCTGATTTTTAAATTGATACCCGATTCGTTCCTGCAAAAGGGACATCGGTTTTACATTTTCTTGCAAGAGTTGCTCCTTTCCTTTCTGAACAAAAGCATTATTTGTCATCACTCCAGCCGCAATTTGCTTTACAGTAAACCGTTTCTTTCCCTTTCTTACGAAGCAAAGGCGCCCCGCATTGTGGGCATTTTTCCCCCGTGGGAATATCCCAAGAGGAAAAAGAGCAGGTCGGATATTTTTCACAGCAGTAGTACGTTTTATGCTTACGGGTTTGCTTAATCAATACACGGCCGCCGCATTCCGGGCAAGCAACGCCACTGTCACGGTAAAAAGGCATGGTTCCCTTACAGGTCGGATACTTCCGGCAAGCGAAAAACGTACCGTACGCTCCCTTTCGCGCGACCATCTCCCCGCCGCAGACCGGACAGGGCACATCGGCAAGAATTTCCGTCTGCTTGGAAAGATCCCCGGCGGGTTCCTTCTCAAGTCCCTCTATCCGTTTGGTGTTCCGGCATTTCGGATAATTCGGGCAGGCTGCGAACTTACCGAACCTCCCCTCCCGCTCAATCATACGTGCACCGCATTTTTCACAAACCATATCCAGCTCAACCTTCGGCAGAGAAATTCGTTCTTCACCGAGCGTCTCAACGGCACGCTTGAGCTGCACTTCAAAATCCTTGTAAAAGCGATGCAGAACGACCAGATAATCTTCACTTCCGCTTTCAATCCGGTCAAGGTCCTGTTCCATTTCCGCAGTAAAATTGTAATCCACAATATTAGCAAACGATTTCTTCATCAGATCTGTCGTCACAAATCCAAGTTCTGTCGGAACAAGCGTCTTTCCCTCCCGTTTAACATATCCACGTGTAACGATTGTGGTGATTGTCGTGGCGTATGTGGAAGGACGTCCGATTCCCTTCTCCTCAAGCACCTTGACCAGAGAGCCTTCCGTATAGCGGGCGGGCGGCTGCGTAAATTTTTGATCCGGCGTGACGGAAAGTGCTGTCAGGCTTTTTCCCTCACGCAATTCCGGAAGGCGACCGTCCGCTTCTTCCTCTTCCGCATCGTCATAAAGCGCCATATATCCTCGAAAACGGATCGTGTTCCCGTTCGCACGGAATACCGCGTCTCCGGAAATCAAATCGGCGGATACGGTATCGAAAGCGGCAGATGCCATCTGACTTGCCATAAATCTCTCCCAGATCAGTTTATACAATTTATACTGATCTGCGGTTAATTTTCCTTTGATTTCTTCCGGCAAAATGGACGGATCCGCAGGACGGATCGCCTCGTGCGCATCCTGTGCATTCTTTCGCAGCTTATATGAATTGGGCGTGGAAGGATAATATGCGTCCCCGAAACGGGACAGGATCACCGCTTTCGCGGCAGCGCGCGCATCCTCGGAAATCCGCAGAGAATCAGTACGCATATAGGTGATCAGACCGTGCGTTCCCTTTTCCCCGATATTGATACCCTCATACAATTCCTGTGCAATCATCATAGTACGCGAAGACGGGAAACCAAGGCGCCGGTTTGCCTCCTGCTGAAGAGTAGAGGTGACAAACGGAGGCTGCGGCTTCCGATGCTTGACAGCCTTTCTAACGCTTTGCACACAGAAGGTATCCGTCATGGAATCCAATACCTGATGAACCTCTTCTTCCGTATGCAGTTCCCGTTTTCCTTCCCGATCGCCGTAATATTTCGCGGCAAAAGTCTCTCCCGTCTCTGTCTGCACCTTCGCCGTAATGAGCCAGTATTCCTCGGAAACAAAGGCGCGTATCTCCTCCTCCCGTTCCACAATGATCCGTGTCGCCACAGACTGCACACGACCGGCGGAGAGTCCGTTTTTGATCTTCTTCCAAAGAAACGGGCTGATCTGATAACCAACCAAACGATCAAGAATACGGCGTGTCTGCTGGGAATTCACCATATTCATGTCGATTTCCCGCGGGGATTTAATCGCTTCTTTCACCACTGATTTGGTAATCTCATTGAACGTAATACGCTTAACTTTTTCCGGATCCAGCTTCAAAACTGCGGCGAGATGCCAGCTGATCGCCTCCCCTTCGCGGTCAGGGTCAGCTGCCAGCAGCACCCGGTCGGCAGCCTTTGCTTCCTTCCGAAGTTCGTTGATCAGATCTCCTTTGCCCCGGATATTGATATATTGCGGTTCGAAATCATGTTCAATATCAATGCCGAGCTTGCTCTTCGGCAAATCTCGCACATGTCCCTTAGAAGCCTTCACCTTATATCCCTTGCCCAGAAAGCTTTTGATTGTATTGACTTTCGAGGGGGATTCTACAATCACCAGTGTACTCATAGGATAATCTCTGTCTCCTTGCTCTCATTTTTTATAGAGAAAACGATTACCGGCAGAAGCCTGCACGACGCCTTCTATCTCCAGAATTGTCAACTCCGCAAGCAACGCAGTCACGCCGATACCGGTTTCTTCCGCTAATTCGTCAGCAGTCAACGGCTTTCGGCTAAGCGCATGCCGGATCTTATCCGCAACCGTCTCCGACATACCAGAAACGGGCTTCCCTGCATCTTGTGCAGCGGCGATATTCCGTATTTCGGACGATGGCAAATCTGCCTTCTTTACAGTCTTCGTCTTCCCGACCGTTCCGGTATATACGTCTTCCCTCTCCGGAATATCACCGAAGGACTCCCTTGTCTGCGTCATAGCGTTTCCATAAGCATAGATACGCGGAGTAGACAGTATATGTTCCGGATAGATCTTTGTCGGATGCGAAAGTGCTAATTCCTTCAGGATATCCTCAGCGGAGGTCGCTGCGCGGACACCTTGCTTAATCAAAAGATTGGTTCCCGCGTGCGCGTCGCCAAGTGCGCCCGGAACGGCATATACCAGCTTATTCTGGTATATCGCATGACGCGCTGTAATCAAGGCACCGCTGTGTTCTCCTGCCTCGACTATCAAAGTTGCCTCCGAAAGCCCACTGATAATCCGATTTCTGTTGGGAAAGTCTCCCCGGCTGCGCCTGCAGCCGGGATACATCTCGCTGATGACCAGACCGCGCCGGTAGAGCGTTTGAAATGCCCGGGCGTTTTCCTTCGGATAAATTTCATCAATCGGCGTCCCGAGAACCCCGATGGTATATCCGTCCGCGCGAACAGCGCCGCGATGTGCACAGGTATCGATCCCTTTGGCAAGACCGCTGATTACCGTCGCTCCGCACAAAGTCAGATAAAAAGCGAAATCCTCCGCAACTTTAGCACCGTAAGATGTCATAGAACGGGTGCCGACAACCGCAACGCCTACCAGCTGATTCAAGTCCCGCAGATCACCGATGCAATAAAGGATAGCCGGCGGCGCCTGAATCCATTTCAGCAGATTCGGATACCGGGGATCGTAATACGTAATGACCTGAATATTCTGGCTGCGGCATCGCTTCTGCAATTCGTAAGCTTCATCCAGATCTTTTTTCCGCAAAGAACGCTCACAACTATATTTCCCATTCAGAAAGGAGAAATCCTCACATTCGTAAATTTCGCGGAAAGAAGGAAACCGAGTGAAGAGCTTTAGATAAACGGAATTGCAGATTCCACACGCCAATTGCAGCCAAAATGCGTACAGCTCATCCATTGCTTCGCGCCCCCTCCCACATGATGATCGCCGCTGCCACAGCGGCGTTCAGACTTTCAGCGTTTCCGGTCATCGGAATGACAACCGCATTGTTGCAAGCAGCAAGCAGTTCCGGCGTAATGCCCTGCCCTTCGTTCCCGATTACAAATCCGTCGTCATTTCTCAGCGGAAAGCTGCCAAGACGGCATTCCTGCTCATCAAGCGCGGCGGCAAACATGCGCCTTCCGACAGAGGCAAAGGATCGTGCGAAAGCGACAGGATCGCCACAGACAGAAACCATTCCGGAGAACAGCGTCCCCATGGATGCCCGAACGGTTTTCGCAGCATAAAGGTCCGCGCAGTCATCCGAAAGCACTACGGACCAGCCAAGTGCAGCGGCGGTGCGAATCACCGTACCGACATTCCCATTATCCCGCACAGACTGCAACAGCAAAACACGCCCCGGCATTTCCTCTGCGATTGAAACCTGCCGCACGCAGGGAAGAAACGCAGAAACCGTCAGCAAGCCCTGCGGAGCCTGCTCCGTTGACAGCTTCGCATAAACAGATTCCGGCACAGAATACAGCAGCTCGTCCGGAACCTTTCGAAGCAAAGCCGCATATTTTGTTTCCGCACCGTCGCAGACAAAAACCATGCGAGGCTGATAACCGAAGCGTAGGTATTCCTCCAATAGATGCGCACCTTCAAAAAAAAACTGTTTGGAATCTTCCCGATACTTTCTAGCGGAAAGCTTACCGACGCTCACCACAAGAGGGTTGCTTCTGGATGAAATTCGTTTCATAGTACACACCTGTCAAGAAAAAACAAAAAACCCGTACCCAATTATATACAATAATAGTACAGATTTTTTGGATTGTCAACCTCTTTTTGCTAAAACAACACGATCGTTTTTGGAATAATCCTTAAAAACCGCGACACTGTAGCCGGCTTTTTCCAGAATCTCGGAGACCTCATCCGCCTGATTGTAGCCGATTTCAAACAACAGGCAGCCATCCGGTCTGAGCAACAGCGGCGCATAGGCAACAATCGCGCGATAATAGCGCAGACCGTCCTCGCCACCGTCTAATGCGGTTTCCGGCTCATAACGCACCTCTGTGGAAAGCAGATCGATCTCCTGCGTCGGAATATACGGCGGATTGGAGATCAGCAAATCGAACTGCCGCCCTGCCCGAATCGAAAGCGCTGCGTAATCCTCCTCATCCAGCACGTCAAAGCGAAGAACCTGTACGTTTTCCTGTTCGTGCAGATTGCGAACGGTATAGGGCAGCGCTCTGCGGGAAAGCTCCAGCGCATAACCGCTGCAATCCAGACGGTTAGCGGCAATCGCTTTTGCAATACAGCCGCTGCCGCTGCAAAGGTCTGCAAAAAGATCACCGGGCTTTAACAGCTTCAGCGCAGTCTCCACGCAAAGCTCCGTATCGCTACGCGGAATAAAGCAGCCCTCTCCCACTGCAATCTCCTGCCCGAAAAAGCAGCAAGAGCCGAGCACATACTGAATCGGCTTCCCGTAAGAAAGCTCATAGATTGCCTTCCCACAAAACTCCTCCGCCTCCTCCGGCACCTCTTCGTCCAGCACAGCCAAAAGCGTACCGCGATCCTTTTCCAATGCAGCACAAAGCAGAAGATCCGAAATGGATTCCGCGTCTTCCGGATTCATCTCGCCCAAAAGATCACGGATTCTGGTTCTGTACTCCCTCAGAAGCATCTGCAGGTTCCTCCTGTTTTTTGTTTTCTTCTTTCTTTTTCAGATAGTCCTCCTCGTACGGAACCTCAAAATCCGGGAATTCCTCTCGCAAAGCGGATTTGATCGAAACAATCGCAACCTCCATCATAGTATCGTCCGGCTCCCGCGTGGTGATCCGCTGCATCCAAAGACCGGGCGCTGAGAGGATCCGGGTTAAAGTGTTGTCATGCTTTCCTGCGTAACGGATAAATTCATAACCTAAACCGACACAGACCGGCAGAAGACAGATCTTCAGCAAAATCCGCAGCCATCCCCATATATCGGGAATGAATACAATGGATATGAAGATCGAAAGAAGTACCATCACAAACATAAAGGACGTGCCGCAGCGAGGGTGGAAGCGACTTTGTTTTTTGACATTTTCCACCGTCAGCTCCAGACCAGCTTCATAGCAAAAAATACTTTTATGCTCCGCGCCATGATACTGATAGACGCGGCGAATCTCCTTCATCAAAGAGGTCAGATACAGGTACGCGATAAAAATCACGATTTTGATGATCCCCTCAACCAAGCATTTCAGGCGGTTCATCCAAAAATTTTCCATACGGGTGAATTCAACCGAACCGAACAGAGAGCTGCATTTCAAAGTATTGCCGCTCACTTCCACTTCGACTTCTGTCCCTGTTTCGGCAAGCTGCAGCACACCTTTATGGTATTCATAATGAAGTTCTAAAATTGTTTCTCCGTATGACGAAAACGTAACGGTATCCTTGTCGAAGACAAGCTGCGCCGTCGCATCTCCATCAGTTGCTTCCCAAGTACCCCGAATGCCGCTCGGAAACAACAGATTTGTCGCGCCAGCAGGCAACGCAACAAACAGTCCGACCGCCAGCAAAACACCCAGCACAACGGAAATAACTGATATGACAGTCAGCATATTTTTTCCAAAATGACGATCCAGCCACTGATCCACCTTAGAGGGTTCCTCTGTCTGCAATTCCTCTTCCAGCCCCATCATTTCCGTAGAAGCAGTCAGCGTAGAGAAAGAAAGAAGAAACATTTCCACCAGATTTACCACACCGCGGATGATCGGCAGATTCAAAAATTTATACCGTTCCCGAACGGTTTTGGACGGCTTGGAGCGCACAACGATCGTCCCATCATCTGTACGGCGAACGGCAATTGCCGTCGTCTTTGGGCTGCGCATCATAACGCCTTCCATGACCGCCTGCCCGCCGACCTTTCCCAAACGGGGATTGACCGAACAGGATTTTTCTTCTTTTGAGCTCAAAATTTCACCTTCCATTCTTGCATTTTTTATATTTCTGTATTATACTATTATCGAGATCCAAAAGTAAAGACTATTTGTAAATTTTTGCAAGGATTTTTTTCGTGGAAACAAAACGATTCACAAAAAACGACAGCGGCTTTCTCTGCGGTCATTGCCACAGAGAAGTTCCTCCGCTGCGATACAGCTCACGCAACCATTGCCCGTTTTGTCTGTGGTCAAAGCATGTTGACAAGCTACCGGGAGACCGTGCCTGTACCTGCGGCGGGTTAATGAGGCCTAACGACGTGTATGCACATTCCAAAAAAGGGTTCGTCATCACACATAAATGCACGATTTGCGGCGCGGAAAAAAACAACCGCTCCCAACAGGACGACGATATCAATCTGCTGATTTGGCTGACCAACCCCTATCACAGAGAATCCTCTCATGAAAGGAAACCAAAACCTTGAACCAACCCATAGCGACCGTCAGAAAAAAACATAGCACACTGCACCTGCTCATTCTTGCACTGCTGTCCTGTGTCGCGGCGCTTTCTTTCCGTAAAAGCGCCGGGATTTGGATGATGATACCGGTCTATCCGCTTTGCGTCGCCGCCGCATCCTTTCTCTCCGTCAAGCGCTGGCAGCGCGGCGTCTTTTTTCTCGCACTGATCGCCATACTCAACTTGGTAGAAAATGAACGGCAGATAGAAATACTGCGTATCGTAGGAATGGCTCTGTTGACCTTTCTTTTCATAGAGCTTGCCGTCTGGTCCATGCGAAAGAAAAAGATCGCGATCTGTCTCTGCGGCGTGGTACTGATCGCGGGATGCCTTTGCGCTAATGCTCTGTTGTTTGGCGACCCGTTCTCCGCATTCCATGCGCAAAAGCAACTCACGGAGTACATCCGGCAGCAGTACGATATGGAAAACGGCGGACATACGTTCGGAAACGTCCGCTTTGATACCGATTCAAAACTTTATACGTTAACCGCTTACAATGACATCTATCCGACGGAAACCGGAGAGATCTTCCTTTGCGGCGGATACGTTGTAGACCACTACCGTGAACTTTTAGAGAAACAGCAGATGCAGGAGCCGGCGACAGAGCTGACGAATATTTTACGGGAGGCGTTTCCAAGTGATTCCTTTACGGTGGTTTGCCTCGGTATCAGCAAATATCCGACGAACGGGCAGAAGCTGAGCGCCCACGACACAACAGACTACAGCAGTCAAATCAGTTACTGCATTCAACTATCCGGAAAACCAAATTATGAAAAATTGATCACGGCCGCAAAAAAATATTTGGATGTCCTGACAGATTCCGGTCTTTCCTATGGGGACCTCACCTTTACCAGCAGTGTGGGAACCCTTTATCGCTTATCTGTCACCCCTTCCAATTTGAGCGGCCGGTATTATGAATCCTTTACTTCCGGTGTTTATGTTCTGCGCCATCCGGAGCAGTATTTGTTTCTGGAACAAAACGGGCTGTTGGCGTTCATTGATCGAACCGTTCAATCCTGAAAACGGGCGTTTTTCCTCAAAGCGGAAAGACGCCCGTTCTTTACCATATCGTCAAAATCAGTGCGATGCGGTATACCAGAAAAGCAAGCAGCCATGCGACCAAAAGCTGATAGGCAAACGCCGCAAACGCATACCGCCGCTTCCCCAGCTCACGGGAAAACGTAGCGAGAGAAGCAAAACAGGGCAAATACAGCAGAAAGAATACCAGAAAGGACAGGGCTGCCGGTCCCCCCGGCAAAGCACCGGACCTGCATAAGGTGTCGGTCAGGCTGCTTTCTCGCGCGGAAAAGAGAACAGCAAGCGTGCTGACCACTGCTTCTTTCGCACTCAGCCCCGACAAAAGAGAGGCGGCAAGACGCCAATCTCCGATTCCCAGGGGCGTCAGGAAAGCGGCTACGCTCCTTGCGCACATTGCAAGCAGACTATCCTCCTGCGGAACGAGTTGCAGCGAGGAATTAAAGGAACGGAGAAACCAGATAACCATGCCGGAAAGAAGAATGACGGTAAATGCCTTTTTCAGGAATTCCTTTGCTTTTTCCCACATATGCAGCGCCACGGTCAGCGGAGAGGGAAAACGATAAGGCGGCAGCTCCAACAGGAAACCACACGGCTTTCCCTGCAAAACAAAACGGGAAAGCAATCCGGTAGAAAGCAATCCAGCCACCAGCCCAAAAAGATACAATGCAAACATGACATACGGTGCCTCCTGCGAAAAAAAAGCGGCACAAAGCAAGGACAGCAACGGAATTTTCGCAGAACAGGTAACAAAGGGAAGCAGAAGGATGACCAAAATCTGCTCCCGCCGGGAAGACAGGGTCCGTGCTGACAACGCCGCCGGAACCGAGCAGCCGAATCCGATTAAAATCGGTACCAGTGCACGTCCGGACAGTCCCAGTCTGCGCAATGGACGATCCAGAACGAACGCAACACGCGCAAGATATCCGCTATCCTCCATTAGGGATAGAAAAAAGAACAAAATCAGAATAGTCGGCAGAAAGGTCAATATGCTGCTGATACCGGCGAACATGCCGTCGGTCAGCAACAGGACAAGCGGTTCAGCAACATCGCTTGCTGTCAACGCTTGGCGAAGCAGCTCCGATAACGATTCAAACGTCAGTTCCAATAGCCCCTGAAAGAACGCGCCGAAAACACGAAAGGTCAGAAAGAAAATCAGAAACATGATTCCGAAAAATAGCGGAACAGACAATAGACGGTGTGTCAGTAGACGATCCGCGTTCAGGGAACGGGAAAGAATCGAATCCCGGATCGGCGGAACCGTCACCCCCTTGCAAAGGCGCTCTACCGCATCGTAGCGTTTCTCTGCCAATGCGGCAACTGGATCCCGATTCCAATGAGCAAGCAGGTCCTGCAACCGTTCCTGCTCTTCTCTACGCAAGGATAAGCGTGACAGCACCGTTTCTTCCCCCATCACCGCACAGGAAACGGCAAACGGCAGCGGAATCCCTGCTTCCGCCGCATGAGGGGCAAGTACCTCCTGCAAGGCTTGAAAAATAGCGTTGTCCGCTCCGACTATGCATGCTCTCGGCTGCGGACAGTGCAACTGCGGCAGCAATTCTTCCAGTCTCCCGATCCCCTCCCCCCGCGAAGCACAGATCGGTACAAACGGGATGCCCAACCGTTTCTCTAACAACGGGAGATCGTACGTACGACCGGTTTCCTGCGCCTCATCTATCAGATTCAGCGCCGCTATGACGGGAATTTCCAAATCCAGAAGTTGCAGCGTCAAATACAGATGCCGCTCCGGATTGGTGGCATCTAAAATATGGATCACTGCATCCGGTGGTGTATCCAACAAAAAATCTCTCGCGACCGCTTCTTCAGCCGTATACGGACAGAGCGAATAAAGCCCCGGAAGATCCACGATCTCAATATCCGGAAAACTTCGCATATGACCTCGCTTTTGCTCTACCGTTACACCGGGGAAATTACCGACATGCTGGTTCGCACCGGTCAGGCGATTAAACAGCGTACTTTTTCCGCAGTTGGGAAAGCCAACCAAAGCGACAATCAAGAGGAAATCACCTCAACCTGTATATTTTCGGCATCCGCGCCGCGAATCGTCAACTCAAAGCCGCGCAGATGTAACTGCAAAGGATCTCCGAACGGCGCTCTTTTCCGCACGAGAAGCACAGTGCCCGGAATCAGACCAAGCTCCAGCAAGCGCCGACGAAGCGCCGGTTCACCGCTTACCCTGCGGATTACAGCGGGTTTTCCTACTGAAAGGGCAGAAAGCGACAGCAACATTGAAATCGCACCTTTTTCCTTTCAAAACTTTTCGTTTCCACACAGAATAAAGAACGGGGTTATGGCAAAACTATGTTTAGAAAACCAAGGAAACGGATGCGCTTCCAGATGAGCCAGAAACGGATCCGCAACATATTCTGTTAAGGGACAAAGAGGAGTGTTTATTTTGAAGGGACAAATCGGCAGCGGCGTCCGCCGCGGCGACATCTATTACGCCGACCTAAGCCCCGTCGTCGGCTCGGAGCAAGGAGGAATCCGACCGGTACTGATCGTACAGAACGACATCGGAAACCGATACAGTCCGACCGTGATTGCCGCCGCAATCACCAGCCAGACAGGGAAAACGAAATTGCCGACGCACATCGAAGTACAGAGCGAGCCGCCTGCAGGCGGAACACGCAACGGGCTTGCAAAGAATTCCATCATTCTGCTGGAGCAGATTCGCACCATCGACAAGCGCAGACTCAAAGAAAAAATGGGGCGGCTGGATGAACAGACCATGCAGATGGTAGACAGTGCCATTTCGGTCAGCTTCGGGCTGGGCGACGGCGCAACAACGGCATAAACAGCGCGGCTGAAAAAGCCATGCGAAAAACAGGAAAGACCGATTGTGCATTCGCAGCACACGGTCTTTCCTTCTTTATGCGTTTTTCTTCCGTTTCAGAACCAACACCAGCACAAAAACAGCAAGCAGCAGTAAGCCTGCTCCCAAACCGGCAAACAACCAAAACCGGATGTTCGGCTTCGAATCCTCGGGTTCCAAACCGGATTCTGCCGTTGGCATAGAAACAGAGACCGAAATTTCGTATTCAGCAGGCGAATTCTGCCCATCGCTGACCGTCAGGAGAATGGTATCCTCTCCGACATAGCCTTCCTCCGGAAGATAGAGCAGCGAACCACGATTTGCCGTCACCTGCACGCGCCCATGTTTACAACCGGACGCTTCCACAATCAAATCGCCGGCAAAGGAGTCCGTATCCGCCACGGACAATGCGACAGTACATTTTTCTCCGGCAACTGCTTCTATATGCTCCGGATAGGAAACGACAGGCGGTTGGTTTACATATGTTCCTTTTAGAAACGCATACGTGATATCATATAAACGCCGCAGGCGAAGCCCTTCCGCAGATCCGGTATCCGCATAGCAAAACTGATACAACGTCCCCGGACCTGCACCTTGATAGAAAGTATGAATCGCATCCATATAGCCCGTTTTCCACCCTACATAGAGATATCGCTCATAGTTCCGACCTGCCTCCGCAACGGTAGCCGACGAAAGAAAGAAGGAGGGTTCATTAGTCTCAATCTCCACGCCAAGATGGTATGCTGCAATTGCTTCAGCGAACTCCCAAAGCATCTCCGTATCAAAATAGGCGCGGCTGTCCGTAAAGGCGACATTCGGCTGCATCACAGCACCCTCAAAGCCCAGTTCTTCCCATTGATCAAAACCAGCGGACAGATAGAACGGATCAAACAGAACCACTTTCCCCGCAGCCTCCAGCAACGCCAGCGCACCGGTAGTAAATTCCAATTCGTCCGATGACCAGGAAGCATTTATCTCCTCCTCATACCAATAGTAACCGATAAAATCCAGATAAGCATAATCAGCCTCTGCAAACCGTCCTGTCAGGTACCCGTCGTACCATGCGATAACCTCCATCCGCTCGTCTGCAGTCCGACAGGACTCTGCGACGCCGTCACCATCCAGATCGCCGAATGGCACCTCCATAGAGCCGGGATAAGGCATAGTCAGAAAAACCGGAAACTTTCCATCCGTTTCGGGATCCTTCCCCAGCGCTTTATATACTTGCTGCACAGCTGCGTTCAGCGCAGAAAGCTCATACCCTTCTGCAAACAAATATTCCGTATAATAGATCCAATCGGATTGTACAGCGGAAGGAAATTTAGAAGTCTTTACCAAGGTTCCGCCGGAGGGGTACGCAAAATCAGTGGAAACGCAAGGAACGAACGCGACGGCATCAAACATGGTATCTAGAATCTCTCCGTCCTCTCCAAGATAAGCGATATACGGTAAAAGCTCCTGCGTCGTATTGCAGACATAATCCTGATTAGAAGGATAATACCCGTTATAGATCTTGACGATCTCACTGATATTGTATGAATCCCCTGCAATCGAAGTACAGTATGCCTCCTCAATTGCAGGATCCGGCGTAAAAGTCTGTTCCGCTCCGGAAAGTTCCCTGCTTCCATACACTTCAATTTCATCGCAGCAAACGAAAATATCGCAGCAAAATTCCACACGAACATACTGCGCAGCATAACGTTCGACGGAAAGCTCCGCCTGATACCGGCGCGCCGATGCGTCCAGCGAAAAAGTCGGTTTCGCAGTGCCTGCCAAAAACCAATCGGCACCATTATCCGAAAGATACAGATTTACGTATCGCGGCGCACAATAACCGTCCCCATGATAGAATCCGGCGGAAAAACCGCTGACAGCAACCGGTTCCTCAAAAGAGAAAGTGACATAACGGGAACGGGAGCGAAACGCACGGTACCATGCGGCATCATTTGAGCCCGTCTGCGCATAAACGCCGTCAGTAAGCTGACCGCTGTCAATATCATACTGCACACCGTTTTCAGAATAATTTGAATAGGAATGCGCAGTAGGTACGCTTGTTTCTATCGTATATGCCATCCCAAGCACAAGGTTTTCGTCTCTGCCATTTTGTGCAACTGCGGCAGACGCACAAAGCGGCAGAAAAAGACCAACTGCAATCCAACATATCAAACAGAAGTTTCGTTTCATTCTATCCCTTCCCTTTCCGAACTTTCGTTTCCATTATATCGTTTATTGACAGAAAAAGCAAGTGAAAATTCCCTTTTGATTTCCGGCACCAAAGAAGGAAACGGTGCATATTCTGCCGATGAGAGGTGTTTACCATGTTGGAGCAAAAAACCATTGCCTTCCGATTACCGAGCGGATTTCCGGCCGTCTCCGTGACGCCGGCAGAAACAGATACCTTTGCCGCAACAGACGCTCAGGAAAAAGCAATCTATCTATTTTCAGCGACAGGTGTTTTTCTGGAATCCTTTGAAACTATACGCCCGTATGAAAAGCTGCAGCGCAGCGTAACGGGACCGACCGCCGGCACCTATCTTGCTACCGGCCAATGCAACTGCGGCCGTAGAGTTTTTTTGCTGAACTGCCGCTTTGAAGAAGTCGGCAGTATTGATTTGCATCCGTCCTCTGATTCCGGCTGTGCGGATATCGGTGAACTGGTAGATGCCTCCCCCACCTCCGAAGGAGACGCAGCAAGAATTCACGCCGCATTCCGTCAAAGTGTCCGCATCTTCGATTATAACGGTCAACAGCTCGGCATAGCGATCCCTCCGGAGGATGGACGCACCAATCTCCATTACGCGATCTCCGGACCCGTGCGCGCATTGCACTTTCGTAGGAACCAGACAGAGTTTGTCAATATTGCAGAAATGGGCGCTGTCTATCTCGGCGTGGTCCCGAACTCGATGGTTCTGCGTGGCTTTCTTCCCTCCGGCTTCCATGATCTGTACGGTCTGTTCGGCTACCGCTATCTTTATAATTACCTGATCCCCATCTACCTGAACAGCAGTTTTGTGCTTCCCGTTACCGGTGAGATGGAGCACATTCTGCAAAATATCCGTTCCTGCCCTTAAAAAGCAGTTGCAATTTTTAGAGTTTCGTGATAAAGTGTATGCAGGAGATGATTATGATGTCTGCATATGCACAGCTTGACGGAACTGTTCTGAAAAAGCTTCGTCCGCGCCCGAAGGATTCCCACAAGGGAACCTTCGGCACACTACTTGCTCTATGCGGCTCTCCGCAGATGCCGGGCGCTGCCTATCTCTCTGCTTGCGGAGCTCTGCGTAGTGGCGTCGGACTGTTGAAAATTGCTGCTGTCCCATCCGTCGCACGGGTTCTGCAAACAAGGCTTGCGGAGCCAGTCTGGACAGATCCTCTATCGCTGCCGGATTCTAAAGCCACCGCGTTTCTATGTGGCTGCGGACTTGGACGGGAACAGGATCAGCTCCTGGAGCAGCTGCTTCCACAGATCACCGTTCCTGCCGTCTATGACGCCGACTGCATAAATTTTCTTTCCCTGCATAAGGATAGGATGAATCGACTTTTTCACGAATACATACTGACCCCGCATCCTGCCGAGTTCTCTCGTCTGAGCGGCCTTACTACAGAGGAAATACAAAACAACCGGGCAGAAACTGCCGCCCGCTTTGCCAAAACGCACCGCTGCGTCTTAGTACTCAAGGGGAACCGGACGGTAATCGCCTCGCCGGAAGGGGACGTACGAATCAACACCACTGGCTCTGATGCACTTGCAAAGGGCGGCAGTGGCGACGTTCTCGCAGGAGTCATTGCGTCCCTGCTGGCACAGGGGCACTCCTGCTTTGATGCAGCACAGCTCGGTGTTTATGCGCACGGTTTAGCGGGCGATCAACTGACAGCTCGCTATGGGGAACGAGGCGTTCTGCCAAGCGACCTGCCGGAGGAGATCGGACGCATTCTCAGTGAAAAGTCGGTATCCTGTTTTTAGGAAGTGCCGAATTGAAGGGTTTCAGAAGTATCGCTTTCTTTTCATGTTTTCTGCTGCTTTTCCCGCTTGTTTGCAGTACCGGCTGTATGCGCAGTTCCTCCCGCAATCCTCAGGAGCTCCTGAAAAATGCCGCGACCATTACCGCAACAAACGGCGAACTGCTTTTTACACTGGAGCTAACGGACTACGGAGGAAACTTTCGCTTTTCCGCACCGGAACTTCTGGAAGATCTCACAATAACCGTTGCAGGAGAAACCGTAACGGCAACCTATTGCGAACTGGAAACCCAGATTGATACCGCCTTCTTCGCCGGTATTTTTCCGATCTACCAAGCCGTACAGGCTTTCCGTAAAGAAGAGGCAAAACGAATCGGAAATGAAAATATCCTTTCTGTTTCTCTTGACGGAACCACATTTTTGTTGTATTATGATTCCGGCGGCAGTACCATCACCCGCTTGGAAGCGCAAGGCGCAGACGGCAGCAAAGGGTTTGACGTCCTGTCCTGTCTCCCGCCAGAATGAACAAAGCAAGGAATAGGCACAAGAGATGACAACGCAAAGAGTTCGCGTACAGATTGCACCCGAAAGAATTCTGGAAAATTATCGTCATATCCAATCAATTGTCCCTACGGACTGTAAAGTTCTCGCAGTCGTGAAAGCGGATGCTTACGGACACGGTGCGGTGCACATCTGTCGGATGCTGCGCCACGCGGGCTGCGACTACTTTGCCGTCGCCTGCATTGAAGAAGCGGTCCATCTGCGGAAAAACGGTATTTCTGGAAACATTCTGATTCTGGGAAATACGGATCCTTCCTATGCCGCTCTGCTGCGGGAGCTGGATCTGATACAAACCGTGGATCATTTTGACTATGCCTGTGCACTGTCTGAAAACGGCGGCGCTAAGATCCACATCAAAGTGGACACCGGTATGTCCCGTCTCGGCTTTTACTGTCACAGCGAAGCAGACGTACCGTCGGCGGCGGAACAGATTACCAAAATTGCCGCGATGGATTCCCTTCGTATCGAAGGCATCTTTACACATTTTGCGGATAGCGACGGCGAGCAGGAAGCCTTTACCCTACGGCAATATCACGCCTTTCTCGCCCTGCTGAATCAGCTGCAAGCGCAGCACATTGCTGTCGGGCTGCGACATTGCTGCAACAGCGCCGGCATCCTTCGCTTCCCACAAATGCATCTGGATATGGTGCGCGCAGGGATCATTCTTTACGGACTAATGCCCTCCGAATACATACATGATGATGCATTCCAGCCTGCCATGAAGCTGATTGCACGGATCTCTGCGGTCAATACCATCCGTAAGGGCGACGCGGTATCCTATGGCTGCACGTTTGTCGCCCCGCAGGATATGCGGGTCGCCGTGCTCTCCATCGGTTACGCAGACGGCTTGCCGCGCGCTCTTTCTGGCAACCTTGCCGTAACCATCAATGGTAGATCAGCGCGGCTGATCGGACGCATTTGCATGGACCTTTGCATGGCGGATCTTGGGGATATCCCCTGCAAACCGGGGGACGAAGCGGTCATCTTTGATTCCCCCGAAAAAATTGAGGAGATCGCACGGAAATTGAACACCATCAATTATGAAGTGATTTGTCTCCTGAAAAAACGCGTTGCACTGGAATATATCTGATTCCTGAAAAACATCAAAATTCAAACAAACAGCGGCAAAACAAACGCTCTGCCGCTGTTTTTACTGTATATACCAAAGGCAACCTGCCGGAGATCTCCTCTGCCTGTCAGTATACCAACCGCACCGCATCTCCCTCCGCCGGCAAAAAGCGAAGCAGCGAACAGGCGCCAACCATCGCACTGGAGGTGCAGATCTGTGGATGACCGGGACGATAAAAGGACACATGATGTCCGTGCACATGACCGCAAAGGATCGCCGCGAACGGATTTTCGTCCCGTTGCAGATCTGAAAGGAAGGCGGCACTTTCCGCATCAGTTTCTCCGCCGCCAAGCAAAAAATACGAATCAAAACAGGAAACGTCTTTACGATTACAGTCTGTCATCACCGGAATATGCATCACTAACACCGGAACACATCCCGCTGCTTCCGCCAACGCAGCTTCAGCCTGCGCACTGCTAACTGTTTTGCGGGAGTTGTCCAATCCGATTAGCCTGAAGTTTCCGATAGATAGTGTCTGCGCAAGACGTCCTCCCTGCATCAACGGTGCGTATGCGGCTTCATGTCCGCTCTCATGATTGCCGCAGACCCACATCCACGGAACCTCCAGCCGTTGAAAAGCCGCCTGAAGAAAACGCAAATTTTCCTCGCTGTACGCATTCATCATATCGCCTGTCATTAAAAATGCATCCGGACGTTTTTGGTTCACCAAACGAACGAAATGATCCATACCCTCCTCTGGAGGAAGGAGATGCTCTTCTGCATAATCATCCCCATAACGTCTGGCAAAATCAATACGGATCGGTTCCCACGCCTGCTTCTGTTCGGCGACATGCCGACGATACGATTCGCTGCTTGTTTCATCCGCAACCGCAACGTGCAGGTCGGACATCTGCAGCACCGTCACTTCCCTTTGCAGACCGGGAAGATACAGAGTATACTCGGTAAGCTGAAGATAGGGATCAGTCGTGTAGGTCGTGTTCTTCAAAATGTGCATCCTCCCAAAATACAGGGGTTCCCGAAGCAAGCGTTTCCTGCAGCGCAAGCAGGCGCTGATTTTCCGATCCGCGGAAACGCAATCGTATATTTTTCAACTCTTCGATAAACTCACCATCTACCAAAACATCGATCAACGACAGCAGCGCATCCGTCACTTCCGTACGGGTTCGGCTCGGTGCAAGCAGATCCGTTTCCAGCGTATAACCGGTATAGCACCAGATATCCTTCATTGGAAATCGCTCCTTCACCTTTTGCAGGAATGGAAGCAGTGCACGTTGATTCGCAGGCTCAAACGGCTCCCCTCCCAGCAATGACAGCCCGTTAATATAAGACGGCTCCAGCCATTTCAGCAAGGTGCCCTCTGTCTCAGAATCAAAGGGCTTTCCGTAGTCAAACGCCCAAGTTTCCGGGTTGAAGCAGTTTTTGCAATGATGCGTACAGCCGGAAACGAAGAGCGAAACACGCACTCCGTTTCCGTTGGCGATATCGCAATTTTTAATTGCACCGTAATACATTACAGATGCAGCACCCTTTCCTTGATTTCCTGCGTCCGTCCCTGATTCCAAAACTGGGAACCGATATATCCGCAGGTACGACGGGCGACATTCATTTTTGTCTGATCGCGATTATGACAGTTCGGGCATTCCCAAATCAATTTACAGTCATCCTCTACGATCCTGATCTCCCCGTCATAGCCGCAAACCTGACAATAATCACTCTTGGTATTCAATTCCGCGTACATGATATGGTCATAGATAAACTTGATGACCTGCAAAACCGCCTCAAGATTGTTCTGCATATTCGGAACTTCAACATAACTGATTGCACCGCCGGGAGACAATTTCTGGAACCGCGCCTCACGTTCCAACTTTTCAAATGCATCGATCGGCTCAGTCACATGGATATGGTAGGAATTCGTGATATAGTTCCGGTCGGTAACGCCGGGAATCTTCCCAAACCGTTTCTGCAGACATTTGGCAAACTTATAGGTAGTAGATTCCAAAGGCGTTCCATAGAGAGAATAATGAATATTCTCAGCATTGCGCCACTTCATACAAGCGTCGTTGAGATGCTGCATAATTTCCAATCCGATCTTCTCTCCCTCAGGATCGGTAAGACGCTTTCCTGTCAATTCAAATACACATTCCCATAGCCCGGCATACCCCAATGAAATGGTGGAGTAACCGCCGTGCAGCAGCTTTGTGATCGGCTCTCCCTTTTTCAGGCGGGCAAGAGCACCGTACTGCCAAAGGATCGGCGCTGCATCGGAAAGCGTCCCCTCCAAACGCTCATGACGGCACTGTAAAGCACGATGGCAAAGCTCCAAACGCTCCTCCAGTATTTCCCAAAAACGCGCTTCGTTCCGTCCGTCGCGGCAGGCGGAGCAGGCAACGTCAACGAGATTGATGGTGACGACACCTTGATTGAAACGACCATAATACTTCGGCTTTCCATTTTCATCTACATAGGGAGTCAGGAAGCTGCGACAGCCCATGCAAGTATAACAATTGCCATTGCCGTTGTCATCGATCTTCAATTGCAGCATAATCTTTTCCGAGATATAATCGGGTACCATTCGCTTCGCAGTGCATTGAGCTGCCAGCACTGTCAGATACCAATACGGGCGATCCTCCGCAATATTATCCTCCTCCAAAACATAGATTAGTTTCGGGAAAGCAGGCGTAATGAATACACCGGATTCATTTTTTACTCCCTGAATTCTCTGCTTTAGAACCTCTTCGATGATGATAGACAAATCATGCTTTAACTGCGGTTCCTTTGCCTCGTTCAAGTACATGAATACTGTGACGAACGGCGCCTGCCCATTGGTAGTCAGAAGCGTCACAACCTGATACTGAATAGTCTGCACCCCGCGCTTGATTTCATCCCGCAAACGGCGCTCCACAATCTCATTTAATTTTTCTTCGGAAGGCGTCATTCCCAATTCGCTCATTTCCAAATGAACTTCCTTCCTGATTTTTTTACGCGAGATATCCACAAAGGGTGCAAGGTGCGTCAGGCTGATGCTTTGTCCGCCATACTGATTGGAAGCCACCTGCGCAATGATCTGCGTTGCAATGTTACAGGCGGTAGAAAAGCTGTGCGGCTTTTCAATCATCGTGCCGGAAATCACGGTTCCGTTTTGCAGCATATCCTCCAGATTGACCAGATCACAGTTATGCATGTGCTGAGCAAAATAATCCGCATCATGAAAATGAATGATCCCCGCTTCGTGCGCCTCCACAATATCCTGCGGAAGCAAAACACGCTTGGTCAGATCCTTGCTGACTTCACCCGCCATATAATCACGTTGTACACTGTTGACCGTCGGGTTTTTATTGGAATTTTCCTCGTAGACTTCCTCATTATTGCATTCGATCAGTGAAAGAATCTGTTCATCCGTTGTATTAGCAACACGCGCAAGCCCTCTGGTAAACCGGTACCGAATATACCGCTTGGCAGTTTCCGGAGCACCCTGCAGAATGATATGTGTTTCTACAAGCTCCTGTATCTCTTCCACGGAAAGTGCACGACCGGCCGCAGCGCAGAAATCCTCAATCACCAGCGATATATAATCAATCTGGCGATCGGTCAATTCTTTTCTTCCCTCCGTCGCATTATTGGCCTTTTCAATGGCATTCCTGATCTTGGTACGATCAAACCGTTCCTCCGAACCGTTACGCTTAATAATCCTCATCTTCCGCTCTCCTGATCACTATATTTTGGGCATACCGAGCAATTCGATCGCTAAATGTTGTATGCGGATATACTATAACATAAACCATACGATCTGTCAAGAGTCTGTTTTGCACAATTTATTATTCGTTCAACTGGACAGAATCACAAAAAAGACGGAAAACGGCTTATGCAGCCCATGAACTGACCGAATTGAACAAAAGATATTGTATTCCGCAATAAAAAAATAAAATTTAAACTTTTTTTCATTTTCCTCTTGACTTTTCAATTTTCATGTGTATAATAAGTGAACGGCAGTATTCCATATGCTGCAATTTCCTCATTTCACGCTAGCCTACCGCGCAGGTTGTCGATGGGACCTGCGCGGTAGGCGTTTTTTACCGTATTTCTTCTGATAAGTCCTTTTTACAACCAATTTACGGACAGATAAAAACGGCACAAATAAAAGCCGAAGCCCTGCATGCTTTGAGCAAGCGAAACATCATATACGGGCACTTATCGCCCTTCTATTCTTTTACTTGCCGGATGGACATTGCTGTAGATGTCGGTCTTCCATGAAATGAAACGGTGCAGCCCCAAAAGGAGCTGCACCGTGTTTATTGGTTGTTCATCACGCTCAAAGCGTATACGTTCCGAGAACCGCACGTTTCAACATCATATAATCCCGCGCATTCACGGTACCGTTTCCATCGACATCAGCAGCAAGATTCTGCACAGCGGAAAGCGTATAGGTACCAAGTACGGCGCGTTTCGTCATCATGTAATCGCGTGCGTCCACTTTACCGTCCCCATTCACATCGCCGCGCTGCGGATCGTCGTCGTCAAAGGGATCAAGCACACCGGTATTTTCCGCAGCAACAGGTATGGCCGTCGCGGAAAGAAGAAAACCAACCGCCAAAAGGAGCGCCAAAATAGAAATCCAGTCATCTCTTTTTCTTTTCATATTCAAACCTTCCTTTTGCTTTCTTACCCGTCATCTCCGGTTTCGCCAATCAAAATCCCGTTGGGTACAACGTTCCGATAGCCGCAGATCGTACATTCGTAAATGTCCAGATTCCCTACGGTTTCCACCGGTGTTTCGCCATAGATATGTTCTTCACAGGAAGCCGTGCTTCCTTCGCTCTCAGTATAGGAGGAATCCAAGGAAGCTGCCACAGAGACGTCACTAACCGGTTCTTCGGAATCCGTCTCCGGGAAAGAGGTGTCCGCAGACGATTCCGCCAAAGAAACGCCCGAGGATGGCATTGCCCCCTGAACAGATCCCTGCGGCACAGAGGAAAAAGATTCCAAAGACGATGTCTCCTCCGAGGAAGCAGCACAGGCAGTTAGAAAAACCAATGCTGCAAGACACCAAAACAACCGTTTCACTTTCACTCACCAATCAAGAATCCGTCGAATTCGATTTTTTGATAGCCGCACCTTGTACAGGTATAAATACGAAGATTTCCAACAGTTTTATCAGGAGATGCCGGAAAATCATGCCCTAAAGCCGATATGACCTCTATAGCGCCGCACGCACATTTCTTATATCCCTGATTCAGGCAGGTTGCTTCAAGCACTATTTCATACAGATGCTCATGATCAGCATCTGTCGTACTCGAACTCCCCGACTCCTTATTTTTATCCGGATCGTAATACTCGACTGTTTGTGTATGATCCGAAGTAAGGAACGTATAGGTGCCGACAATAGAATAAAGATCGGAGAGATCGTCATGGAGAACCGTTTCATCTGCAAGCACCAGATCAATGCCCTGCGACTCACTCACGACCGGAGCGACATGGATAGAAGCGAGAGAAAGCCCATGCTCCGCCGCGTAAACCTGTGCAGCATGCGCAACAGTCTCAAGGTACTCCTCATCGCAAGCCGTTTGCGCGCGGTCAATGTACCGGCTGTAAACCGGTACCGCGACGCCGACCAAAATCGCAAGAATCGCAATCACCACAATGAGTTCCACAAGTGAAAAGCCACGGTGATTTGCCCGCTGGAAATCGTTATTCTTCAAACCCTGATTTTCGGCTTGTGACAATCCATTTTCATTCATGGAAATGCCTCCCCTTTCCGTCAAAGCGGGGCTGTTCAA